>CAVDQB010000063.1:0-2549 GCA_963611255.1 Faecalibacterium prausnitzii | reverse complement strand
CTACACGACCGCCACTCTTTACATACCGAAACAGAGCAGCAGCAACTATTACTGGAACACGGAGTGGAGCCAGTTCACCACTTTGGAGGAGTTTGATGAGCCCTACACCTACTTCTACCTCAACAAAGAGTTCACCCTGGACGACCGTTTCACAGGCGAACCCGACATAGACGTCAACCCGGGAGGAGGATTCATAGTGCCCGAAGACACGGAAAAAGGCGACCAGGACGCCGACGACATCCACATAAAAGGCGACGGCATGAACTGGGCATCAATCATCGCCAACGCCAACCTCAACGCAAAAGGGCTGTATGTGGACATCACCGTGCAGGCGAACAAGTGGTATTTTTTGAGTTTTCCGTTCAAAGTGAAGCGCTCTGACATCTCGTGCGGCGGCGAGGCGAAGTTCATCTTCCGCAGTTATGACGGCGGAATACGCGCCGAGAAAGGCAGCGGCGGCTGGGTGGACATAGACGACAGCGAGGAATATCTGCAGCCTTTCAAGGGCTACATCTTCCAGGCTTCGCTCGACTGCACGCTGAGCGTGAAGATAGAAAAGAGCGAGTTCGGCAAACTGCCCAACGTTGACGTAGACACCAAACTGGACTTCCACGCCTCGGACAACGAGCAGAACGCCAGTTGGAACTTTGTGGGCAACCCGTTCACGGCATGGTATGACATCGACGACATGGGCTATGACTGTCCGATAACACGCTGGAACAGCGACACCAACACCTACGAAGCGGTGCGCCCGGGCGACGACACCGCATTCCTGCACCCCTTTGAGGCGTTCTTCGTGCAGCGTCCCAACGACAGCGACGGCATGAACTTCGGCGGCGACAACCGCCTGACGCAGACCGGAAAAGACAAGAAGGAGACGGTGAAACAGCAGAGAGCGAGAGCCCACGGCACGTTTGACGTCAGCCGGCAGACAATAAACCTCACGCTCAGCGACGGCACCGTGACGGACAAGACACGCGTGGTGTTCAACCCGAAGAAGCAGAACGCCTACGAGAAAGACTGCGACGCGGCGAAGTTTGAGGGCGGCGCGAGCGCCGAACTCTACACAGTGGAGGCGCAGGCAGGCCGCTTGGCAATAAACGAAAGACCCGAGGGAAGCGTGCAGTTGGGCTACCGCGCCGCCAAGGCAGGCGAATACACCATAGCGGCACAGCGCATGGACCGCCCGGTACTGCTCTACGACAACGTGATGAAGACCACCGTGGACCTCACCCAGGGCGACTACCGCTTCACTTCAGAGGCAGGGCGGCACGACAGCCGCTTCATGCTGATGCCGGACAACAGCACGACAGGCATAGGCGACATCGTGGAGACGACCGGCGTAAACGTGAAGCCGACGGACTGCGGCATCAACATCAGCAACCTGCAAGGCAAGGTGCTGCGTGTCTACAACACCGACGGCGCACTCTTCGCCACACGCAATGCGGACGGATTCCTCAACCTGTCGAAGGGTGTCTACCTGGTAGAGGTGGACGGAATGAAGGCAAAGTTCATGGTAAGATAACCTCTTCGGCATAGTATGAAGACGCTACAACGAATACTGACGGCATGGTTGCTGCTCCTTGCGGGCGGCACCATGCTAACGGTGTCGGCGCAAGACGGCTACAGTCCGGACAACCCTCCCGAACCGAACCTGCGGCTCAAGGTGAGCGTGACCGCCACAAACGGATACGCATCGGGCAGCGGAACATATCTCAGCGGTACGGAAGTGGCAATCAGCACCTCCGCCTACAGCGAGAACTATACGTTTGCCTACTGGACCATGAACGGCGAGAAATACACGGAAGAGCAGACCTTTGCCTACACGGTGACAGACCGCAACGTGAACTTCAACGCCGTCTATGACTACACGCCGGTGAACCCCAGTGAACCGAAAACGCCCGACACATACCATGTGTACCTGAGTTGTGACGAGGCAAACAGTTGTTCTTTCAACCGCACAAGCGGCGCCAGGGCGAAGGCAGGCACATACGTCACGCTGACAGTCAACCCCAGTCAGGGCTACAAGTTCCGCGGCTGGTATCTGGACGGAGTGAAACAGAGCGACGCTCTCACCTTCAACTACCTGATGCCGGCGTCGGACATCTCGTTTGAAGTGCAGTTGGTGTATGACCCGGACAACCCCGACGAGCCGGAAAGCGACGGCAGCCAGTCGGGAAACATATCGAAAAGTCCCAAGGGAGACGTCAATGAGGACGGCGTGGCTGACACCGCCGACGCCGTGCTTATCATCAGTCACTATGTGGAGGGGACTACCGAAAAACTCAGCACGTCGGTTGCCGACGTGACAGGAGACGGCACCATCGACACCGCTGACGCCGTGAAGATAATCAATACATACGTTAACAATGAATAAGATGAAACGGAAAAAATACACAAAGCCCTGTTCGGAGAGCGTGGAAATGGTCTGTCCGGCCTTGTTGTCAGACAGCACCATAGAGGTGTCCGGCAGCACGGGCGACCCTGACAAGCCCCTGTTGGCTCCGCCGACCGAATGGGATTACGACGAAGAATAGTCTTTTACCAAT
>CAVDQB010000062.1:0-2679 GCA_963611255.1 Faecalibacterium prausnitzii | reverse complement strand
TACGCTTTTTCTGCCATGTATGCAAATAAATCAAGCTTTTCTCCGTTCAGTGGACCGAAAAGGTGGTTCAATGGCGAAATATTCCAATTCGCACGATTTTCGTTTGCACATAACGAAGGGAAGCTGTATCTTTGCAGCGAGAAAAGGTTTATATGAGAAGATTTATGACACGATTAAGATTTGTTTTGTGCGGACTGCTTGCAGTCGCAGTCTCTGGCTTGAGTTCATGCCACTCCGAAGACGAACCTCAGGATAAGCTGAACGACTTACCGGAGGTTATAGCCGAGGACTTCCACAACCGCTGTGGAGATGTTGCCATCGAACACGTTTATACGGGAACAGGTTTCTATCGTCATACGAACCAGCAGGAAACCTATGTATACGCTGTTGACAAATCCGGGAATGTCTGGATTGTTGCATACGTTGACAACGCCTGGAATCGAACCATAGAAACGCTGTCCAGCATAGACGAACTGCCGAACAACGTACAGCAACGATGGCATAAGGAAACCTCGGAGGCTGACCAAGTGGAGTTTTTGGAGATAGCAGCGGTGTCCCAGTCTTGTATAAATGGAACATATTATATCTTGTGCTATATCGTCCATGATGCGTCTGACGGCAGGAACCATCTCCACACGCTGGTCATAGACAGCGAAGGCACGGCAGTCAAGTCGTACGGCTACCAACTGAACAATAACGCATACGTGCGCCCGTTTCCTGCGGACATCGACTGGATTGCTGAACATTACAGCGGCGCCGTGGTGCTCGCCTATGTCAACGACAGGGGCGATGATGAATATCTCATCAGGCACAACGGTGTGTTGAAAACCGTGTTGTTCGATTCCAACTACAACGATGCAAGATGGAAAGAAACGAGCTACGCCTTACCCGAAGGTGAGACTGTCCCTGACCGTGTGCTTGACGCACTACACACCACCTATCCGGACTTCACTTATACGGAAGTCACGGTCGTAGAGAACCGGGGCGGTCTCTATTATCTGTTTGTTGACGGTACAAGACCTAATCGACCGGGATATTACATTGCTGCAAACTGAACGGCTCGTCTGTCCAGCCAGTGGTGAACTGATAGGCACGGAATAGGGTTCTCGATGCTTTGAGCGACGAGATGGTGGAGTTGTTGGAGTTCTTGATTTTGAACGTGGTGTTCTTCTTTGAGTAGTCGGAGTAACTGCCGAAGATGCCGCTTTTGCAACGCTCAAAGGGGTCACTGATATTGAAGTCTGCACGCAAGTCTGCTTCGAGCACGTTGGCCATGCCCGACTCAAACATTACGCTGTAAAGAACTCTGCCACGCACCGGTGTCACTTTAATCACAGTGCCATGTGCGTCGCTGTCTGTCTTGACCACAGGGTCGCCTATCTTGAATTGTGCCATGATGATTTGTTCTATCAGTTCTTTCTCTTGTTGATGGTTTTCTCTTTGCTATCTCCCCTCCTCTCAGTACTCCTGTTTGTTTCAGTCAGTATGGAGTTTCGTTATCATAGTTTTTCTTGTTGCTCCATAAAGAAGCGCTTTTGTAGTTCTATTTCATTGCGCAATTCCTCTTCCGTTGGCATGTAAGTCATGTACTTAGCTGCAAAGAGGTTGTTGTTGTCGTGCAACACAGAGTAACGGGCTATCGTGTTGTCTGTATCTGTACAAAGCAGTACGCCAACCGTTGGTCCGTCATCATTTTGTTTTATCAAGTCATCATACATGCGCACATACATATCCAGTTGCCCGATGTCTTGATGAGTCAACTTATGGGTCTTTAGTTCAAATATAACAAACCGCTTCATGCGATAGTTGTAGAATACGAGGTCAATATAAAAGTCTTCTGTATCGGTGACTATATGTTGCTGACGTTCCACAAAAGCGAATCCCCTGCCAAGTTCCAGAATGAACTTCTCCAGATTGTCAATAAGAGCCTGCTCAAGGTCGGTCTCGTTATACTTGGAGTCCCGTCTGAATCCCATAAACTCTGCTACCATAGGATTTTTGATATATTCCATAGGGTCTGCTTGGTCAACTATCTCCGGCAAGGCTGCGGCTGCGCCTTTCTGAACGGTGAGCCGTCGGTTGTAATACTGCGTAGAAATATTGCGGTCGAGAGTCCGTACGCTCCACATGTCATGGTCTGCCGTTTCAAGATACCACAGTCGGGCTTGCGGATCGGTGACGGCGAGCAAGCGCCTGATATGTGACCAGTTGAGATTGTGAACACGCGTGTTCACAATCTGTATCTCTGGGAAAAGGAGGTAGAAACGCTTGTAATAATCAAGGTTTCGCTTGTTGTAACTGTTGCCGTAGATAGGGACAAGTTTTTCTGCAACGCCTTCGACGAGGTGCGTTCCATAGGCTGCACGTTCTTCGCCGTGCTGTTCTTCCTCAACCAGCCGTCTTCCTATATTCCAATATGTTGTAAGGGTGGCCTGGGCTACCTCTGCGTAGGCTTGTTTCCTGCCGTGTTCTATGATGCGGCAGACATCATTGACAATTGGCGTAATTTCTTTATGTATGCTTGTTTCTTTCATGTTTATGCGTTTTTAAGATTGGTTTGGAGCACTGGCAAGCTTACGCTTACGGCAACAGTACTTGCCACTCGCCGTATTTCCTTCCGCCCACTCGTTCAAGCAAATTGTAGAACCATTGTATGCTAAGTTTTGTACGCTTCTTCAT
>CAVDQB010000061.1:0-3159 GCA_963611255.1 Faecalibacterium prausnitzii | reverse complement strand
ACTTTTAAGGACGACTTTTAGGCAAAGTCTATGATAATAAAAGAAAATAATCCGGATGCTATGACTGATTTCAAATGTGATGTCATAGCATCCGGATTATTGAAACGATCAGAATACTATTGGAGCCCCTACTCCCTTTGGCTCAAACTTTATGCCGAGGAACTTGGCTATGGTGGGGGCTATCTGCGAGTTGTAGTACTGGCCGGAGGTGAGCACTCCTTTAGCGGGAATGCCCTTGCCGAAGGCCATGAGCCATGTCTGTCCGGAGTGGGGCGTGTCCTGCCCGTGGTCGCGCCATGCATCGACATCGGTGTCGCCACGCCCATGGTCACAGCTCACGATGACAGTGGTCTGGTCCTTATAGAAGGGGTCGCTCTGGATGAGATCCCACAACTCCTTGAGGTATGCATCGGTGCTGTGAGCGGCATCAAGATACAGGCGGTAGTTGCCCTCATGTCCCCACTCGTCGGTGTCGCCATAACCGATATACACTACCTTCGGATGACGCGAACGCATGGCTTCGAGAGCATACTCGTGGGTAAGGAAATCGAAGCGCTCACCGTCCCAGAACTTCGGGCAAGCCTCCTGCAGCTTGTCGATGTATTTCTCCCTTTCAGTAGGGTTCTTGGACATGGCGTGACGATATTTGGCATTCACCTCAAGACCGCTACGCTTCTCATTGAATATCTCTATGAAACGCTCCCAACTGCCGAAGCAGAGCACCGAATTCTTGTATGCCTTGGTATTGTTGGCAGCCTCGAATACTGTCACATTAGGATTAGGAAAGGCATCGTTGCTCGTGACATGTTCATCATCGGCATGACCGCAGAGGTCTTCGTTGTATCCGGGATAGGAAAACCACATCTTGTTGGTCACGTCCATGGTGCAACCCTGATTGCGGTCGCCTATAATCACGCCATTATTGACTATAAAGTCCCATGTGAACGGCATAAGCGCCTTTCTGCGCTCTTCTGGAGTATCTTTCCAGTAGTCTTGTTTCATCAGGTCTACGTTGCCGAATTTGCCCATATGGATGAGCATAGGGTCAGCACCGCCAAACAATTCCTGCCAACGGTAACCGTCGACGGTCACCAGCACCACCTTCTGCTCGGCTTTCATCACCGCAGGAAGCAACATTAATGCTGCAAAGACTGCCACAAAGGTCTTTTTCATTTCATTGAGTTTTTAGTTAGTTAATGTTTTCATGGAGGAGTACATATATATGAACTACCTGCGAGGACAAAAGTAGTGAGAAAAAACTTGTTATGCAAGAAAACGCGTAGTTTCGTTGGATATGTGAGCAAATACTATTATTAATACTTTCATATTTTCATATTAAAAAAGTCCCGGCTGTTCAAATTGAGAACAACCGGGACTTTATTATTAAGTGACAGCAAAAAATCACTAATGTCTGTCTAAAAGATGCCTGCTATTAGTCAGCCAGTTTCGCCTTGATGAACTCGCGGTTGAGGCGCGCGATGTTGGCGATGGACTCGTTCTTGGGGCACACAGCCTCGCAAGCGCGGGTGTTGGTACAGTTGCCAAAGCCAAGCTCATCCATCTTCGCAATCATGTTTTTAGCGCGTTTAGCGGCCTCTGGACGTCCCTGCGGCAGCAGAGCAAGCTGAGACACTTTCGACGAAACGAAGAGCATTGCAGAGCCGTTCTTGCATGCTGCTACGCACGCACCGCAACCGATACATGTAGCACAGTCCATTGCCTCGTCGGCAACCTCCTTCGGGATGAGGATAGCATTGGCATCCTGCGCCTGACCTGTACGGATCGTGTTGTAGCCACCAGCCTGCATAATCTTGTCAAAGGCACGTCTGTCGACCATGCAGTCCTTGATTACGGGGAATCCGGCAGAGCGCCACGGCTCCACAGTGATGACATCTCCGTCGTTGAACTTGCGCATATAGAGCTGGCAAGTGGTGGCTCCGCGCTCGGTCTTGCCGTGCGGAGTTCCGTTGATATAGAGCGAACACATGCCGCAGATGCCCTCACGGCAGTCGTGGTCGAACACGAACGGCTCGCTGCCTTCGTTGATCAACTCTTCGTTGAGGATGTCAAGCATCTCGAGGAAAGACGTGTCGTCAGGGATGTTTTTCATCTCGTGAGTATCGAAGTGACCCTTGTCCTTAGGACCGTTCTGCTTCCAATACCTTATCGTAAAACTAATATTCTTAGCCATGTTTGTCTTAATTTTAAGGGTTAGTTCTTGTAGTTACGGGTCTGAACCTTGATGATCTCATACTCGAGAGGCTCTTTGCTGAGCGCAGGAGCGGTCTCGTCGTTGTTCTGGTACTCCCAGCAACCTACATAGAAGAAGTTCTCGTCGTCACGCTTTGCCTCGCCTTCTTCCGTCTGGTGTTCCTCACGGAAGTGACCGCCGCAGGACTCCTCACGGTGGAGTGCGTCGTAAGCGATAAGTTCACCCATAACTATGAAGTCGCGGAGGTGGATAGCCTTGTCGAGTTCCACGTTGAGTCCGTCGCGTGTTCCGGGTACGAAGAGGTTCTCGTTGAACTCCTTGCGGATGCCCTTGAGCAGTTTAAGACCTTCCTCAAGACTTTCTTTGGTGCGTCCCATACCGACGTGCTCCCACATGATATGGCCGAGTTCCTTGTGGATAGAGTCCACAGAACGCTTACCCTTGATGTTGAGCAGACGGTCAAGTTCTGCGTCAACCTTCTTCTCTGCCTCCTCAAACTCAGGCAAGTCTACTGAAAGGCGAGGCCAGATAGCCTGGTCTGCCAAGTAGTTCTGTATGGTGTAAGGCAACACGAAGTATCCGTCTGCCAAGCCCTGCATAAGAGCGGAAGCACCCAGACGGTTGGCACCGTGGTCGGAGAAGTTGCACTCACCAATTGCAAACAGGCCCGGAACAGTGGTCTGAAGTTCGTAGTCAACCCAGATACCGCCCATTGTGTAGTGGATAGCCGGGAAGATCATCATCGGCTTGTAGTAGTCTACGCCGTCCTGGCTCTTGACAAACTCGCCCGGATTGACGTCTGTTATCTCCTCGTACATGTCGAACAGGTTGCCGTAACGCTGGCGTATCTCGTCGATGCCGAGGCGCTGTATAGACTCAGAGAAGTCGAGGAATACGGCCAAACCGGTGTTGTTCACGCCGTAGCCCTTGTCGCAACGCTCCTTGGC
>CAVDQB010000060.1:0-3390 GCA_963611255.1 Faecalibacterium prausnitzii | reverse complement strand
AATAACACGAAGGAGAAGAGGAAGAGCATCGCCCAATGAAGGATATTGCTCTTGCCCAAGGTGAAAGAGCGATTGTTTGAAGACAGTTTCATGTTCATATTGTGCAAAGGTAAGTATTTTCTCCGAGACAAAAAAATGGAGCGGGCCTTTTTGGGGGGCACGCTCCATTTGGATTTACATTGTGTATGTTCTGTTTCCTTCTTTACTTCGCCGTGGGCGTGAAGCGCAGGGTGTAGTTGTATGCTTTACTTGTAGGCAAGTAGTCCGACGGAGTGCTCTCACCGCACGAGCCGTTGCCCACACCGCTGATGGCTGCATCGAAGTGGGCGTAGATGTTGCCCGAGCGTGTGAGGCTGTAGTAGTGGCCCTGTGTGCGCCATGTCTTGTAGTTCCAAGATTCAGAATAGTGTGCCATTGAGAACGATACGGTGCCTTGGGTCTCAATCTTGAGGTCGCACTTGTCGGATGAGAGTGTCAGGTCGCGCAGGTTCTGGTGGTCGCCGTTGGTCTGCGGATGGGTGTACTCCTCGAAGAGGTCATCCACCGTGGTGGTGAAGCGGCCAAGGTAAGAACCGGTCATACGGTCGGGGTAATTTGCCCACGGACCGCGTCCGTAATATTCCACACCTTCGAAGCCCGAGCCGAACTCCATAGCGAGACCAACACGGTAGCAGTTGCTGCTGGATGAGTTGAAGTTCACTGCCATGTCAACCACACCGTCGGGATAGATGGTGTAGGCGATGGTGTAGGAGCGTCCGCTGTTGCCTGATACGGTGATGGTTGCGTTGCCGTCGCTCTTGGTGAGCTTGCTGCTCACGCTGTGGCTCGTGTTCTTGCCCGTGGTGCTGTAAGGACAGTTGTTGCGCGAGTTGTCGATGCTGAAGAATTGGCTGAAACCCGGTGTGGAAGCCATGACGGTCTGTCCATTGAACGTCCAGTTGGTGAGATTCCCGCCGCTGAAGGTGAGCGAGAAGGTCTTGCCGTCTTTGGTCGTGCCGCTCACGGTAGAGCCGCTCACGTTGAGCGAGCCGCCATCGGCGGTGTGTGTGGCGAGCGATGAACTGCGCTCTTGCAAGGTGAACTCTGCATCAGCCACCTGATATCCCTTCTCTGCCCAAAGCGTCTCCTCGTTGAGGGCGAGCCCCACGTTGAGCATCACTTCCTTGCCGCTCTCGGCAGTGGTGGTATAAGGTACGCTGACCGTACCCGTGTTTCCGGCTGCGATAGAAGGCATATCCACGATGCCTTCCTCTGCGAGATAACCGTCTACGAGAACGCGGTAGATGAGTTTGTAGGCACTGAGGTTGGTGAAGAGGTTCTTGTTCTTCACGGTGAGCCTCTTGTTGGAGAAGCCGGTGAAATCAACGTTCTGGTACACCTTCTTCACCTCGATGAGCTTTGCCGTCCACTTGCGGTCGGGGGTCACGATACCGTTGTCCTCAAAGGCACCCATGTAGGAGGCTTCGTTGTCGCCACTCGGTGTTTGGTAGTCGAAACCAGATGTCCAGTAGTTGAAGCCGTTGTCGCTGACGAGCGTGTTGGTATCAGCAGAACCGTTGATGACATTTTTTGCCAAGGATGGCTTGTAGATGGCCTGGTCTACCCAGTCCCAGATGCAGCCGCCGATGATGCCGGTGCTACCCTCAATAACGTTCCAATAGTCATTCAGTCGGCCCATGGCGTTACCCATGGCGTGGGCATACTCGCAGATGAAGTAAGGCATACTGTTAAGACCGCTTCGGTTGCTATTTACGCTTGAAACCGAAGGATACATATTTGAGCCGAGGTCGGAGTAACTGCTGTTGCCCTCATAGTGAACGAGTCGGGTGTCGTTGTTGTTGATATACGACTTGCAGGATGACAGGTTGGAAGCCGTGCCGCTCTCGTTGCCCAACGACCAGAAAACGACTGACGGGTGGTTGCGGTCACGCTTGAACATACGGGTCACGCGGTCGAGCATGTTGGCGGAGAACGACGAGTTGCTTGCCACGCTCTGCTCCGGATGGCACTCCACGTCTGCCTCGTCCATGCAATAGAGACCGTAGGCATCCATCATGGCATACATCTTCGGCTGACGGGGATAGTGGGAGGTGCGGATGATGTTGACGTTGGCACGCTTCATCAATGTCACGTCCTTGAGCATGGTCTCCATGTCGATAGCACGACCATAGAGCGGATGAGTATCCTGTGTGTTCACACCCTTGAAGTAGGCACGCTGACCGTTGACATACACAAGGTTGCCGCTCTTGGTGATGACGCGGAAGCCGAACTTAGTGGAGAAAGCCATCTCTTCGTTGCCGCTGGCATCCTTCTGACTGATTGTCACGGTGTAGAGGTATGGGTTCTCGCTGCTCCATGCGGTGAGGTTGGAAAGACCGCTGATGGTCAGTGCCTGGTCGGTGACGGAGCTGCTGCCACTATAAGAGTATGTGGCAGTAGAACCTACCTGCGCGCCGTTCTTGTCGAGGAGTTTCACCTCGATGGTCTTCGATGTGCTGATGCTTGAGCGGTTGTCCACGCTCACCTTCACGTTGAGTGTGCCGCTGGTGGCGGTGCTGTTCTGACTGGATGCCCAGATGATATGGTCGCTGACATATACCTTCGGTGTAGCCACGAGATACACGTCGCGGTGGATGCCGCCGAGGTGCCACATGTCCTGTCCTTCAAGATAGGAGCCGGAAGTCCAGCGGTAGCAAGCCACGGTGATGTTGTTCTCTGCCGTGGGGTCGGTGATGAAGTCGGTGATGTCGAACTCGGCATCGGTGTTCGCACCTTCGGAGTAGCCCACGTATGCACCGTTGAGATAAACGGCAATGCCACTGTATGCACCGTCGAAATGCACCATGATGCGTTTGTCGCTCCAGCCGTCGGGCAGGGTGAACGTGCGACGGTAGTAACCCAGCGGGTTGTAGTCGCAGTTGCTGTTTGAAGCGGCGTTGGTAGTCCAAGAAGTCTTATCGCTTGTGAAGGGATAGCCTTGGTTGGTGTAGACCGGCGTGTCATAGCCAGCCATTTCCCAAGAGAGAGGCACCTTTATATCGTCCCACGATGAGGTGGAGACACTGTTGCCGTAGTAGGAAGAAGACGGAGCGGAAGAACCGCCTCTTGCGAGATATTGGAATTTCCAAGTGCCGTTGAGGTTCATGGTCATGGCCTTGGTAGGCTCAAGCCACGGCTTGTCGTAGTTGGCGTCCGCCTGCATGTCGGCAGTAGTGGCGTAGGGAATGAAGGTGGCGTGTGCATCCTCCTTGTAGTCGGCATACTTGCTCGGGGTGTGTACATAGGAGTATTGGAACGTGCGGCTGGGCACATTGCCGCTATCACCGCCCGATGATCCGCCTCCCGACTCACCGCCGCCTGACGAACCGCTTGTGGAGATGAATCCGAAGG
>CAVDQB010000059.1:0-3458 GCA_963611255.1 Faecalibacterium prausnitzii | reverse complement strand
GTTCAGGTGTCTCGAAGAGAGGGAGTTCATAGGGTTCGAGACCGGCATTACGCAGATAGAGCAATACATAATAAAGAGGGGACTGATTGATGATTTCGCCTCTTTCGTAAATGCGGTCAGCGGTCAGGATTTTCATTTCGTTAGCCCCTCGCCGTCACCCGATGTGTTGTATTGCAGGATAGGCAAGGAACAGGTGATGTTCCAGACGATAGCCTCTACAGGAACGCGTTCGCTCGAACTGTTCTATCTCTGGATGAAGAAGACGGCAGACAAGGCAAGTCTCGTGTTCATTGACGAATTTGACGCTTTCTATCATTTTGAACTGTCATACGGAGTGTGCCGCCACCTGTTCGGGATGCCGTGCCAGTCTTTCGTGACGACACACAACACTTACCTGATGACCAATGACCTGTTGCGTCCTGACTGCAACTTCTACATCAAGGACAACAGGATAACTCCGCTGTGCGACCTGACAGACAAGGAACTGCGGCAGGCCAACAATATCGAGAAACTCTATCGTGGAGGAACTTTTGAGGCATGATACTGTTCGTCTTTGAAGGGGAGAAGAAAGAGCCCGCCATTTTCGAATCTCTACGCAGGATATACTTCAGACGTGGGGATTCCGTGGTGGTGTGTACCTACCGGACGGATTTCCATTCTCTATACAAATCCCTGATCGCCAATGACTGGGATTTGTTCTATGTGCTGAGGGAACGGTTGCAGCGGCGCGGTGACGAGTCTCTCAATGGGTATAAGGCATCGGACTTCGGACAGATATACCTGTTCTTCGACTATGACTTCCAGAACAGCCGTGTCAGTCTGGAAGAACAGAACCGCAGACTGGAAGAGATGCTGCGGTATTTCAACGAGGAGACGGAGAACGGAAAACTCTATGTCAACTATCCTATGGTAGAGTCGGTAATATACACGAAACAGTTGCCTGACACGCAATTTGACGACTATATTGTGAAACGTGACGACTGCCGCCGCTTCAAGGAACTGGCATCACGGTTTTCCTACTATCCCGACACTTCATTCCTGCTTGTGGGCAACACGAACGGAGTGCCGGACGAGGAAGTGGCACACAACTGGGAACTACTGAAATTGCAGCATGTGCGCAAGGCCAATTTGCTGTGCAACAGCGTGCATGGCGAGATGCCTGCCGCCAAGGAAGATATAGCGCAGGACAGGATATTCCGTGCACAGAGGGAACAGTTCGTGACACCTTCGGAGAGTGTGTCAGTCCTGAACTCTTTCCCTATATTCGTGTATGAGTACCTGAAATAGACAGTATGTCTCATTAACCCTAAAAAGGCTTGCTCCATTTCCGGAGACAAGCCTTTCCTATACATTATCATATATACGCCACTGCCGCCCGTCGTCTGACGGAGTCCATATACTCCGATATGGTCGGAGCGGCACTCCGTATCAGAATGCCGCTCCGTATACAAGCAGTCACGCCTGTCTATATTACCTTAATCAGGTCTTGCCCAAGACTTACGGATATTTTCGCAATGGTAGACAGCGTGAAGTTATGCCTCCCTGCAAGCCAGCGCGACACCTCCGCTTCGGTTTTCCCCATTTCTCTTGCAAAGTCCTTTTGGGTCTTGCCCTGACTGGCAATGGCAGCGGCAATCCGGTCGGAAATTGACATGGACCAGTCAACACGCTTGCAGATATCTTCCGGGGCATCTTTCAGAGCGTCAGTAAAATACGTTTTTCCAACCATCATGAATCCGATTGTACCAATTATACCAAGACGTATGGATTTGTTATCACATGTTTGCCGTATTTTTGCAACAAGGTCAGGATGTCCGCATCCTCTGCATCTTCCTTCAGTTTCGCGTTTCCGGGTAGACGGCTTGCAAAGAAAGGCCATAGTTGCCCGCTTTTGTAAACCTTCTCTTTGTCCGGGAAATTTACAAGCGGAGCAATGTCGTCTTGCGCCTTGAACTCTTCCGAATATGAAAAAGTCCAAATGTTATCTGTATAGCACAATGTCCCGACAAGCCGTCCTCCCAAAAGCAAGTCAAACTTGCCGCTTTTTCCTGCAATTGCCTTGATGTTGGTCTCTTCGCTGTCATGCCACAACATCTTCATCCGTGATATCGTTTCCGCTATCTTGCTCATTTTATTACCTCCTTTATCTTTCTGTATCTGTAAGTCAGGCAGTCTTTGATCAATGTTCTCCTTTCCGGTATGAACAAATCCGCAAACTGGTTTTCCACTATATCCAAGCACTTGCCTAACATATCGTCGGAGAACAGACGCTCCGCTTCTTCTTTTGTTATATGGAAATTGTTCTCGCATATAAGGCTTGCCATATCAAAGTGATTTGGGCTTTTGACGCCTTCCCAACCAAGTTTTGGTCTTGAAGCCTTGCAGTATTTGCGGATATAGGCATCTTTGCCGTTTTTGATATGATCTATCAGTCTCTCGTCACTGTCGTTCCAGAACAAGCCTCTCGCCGTGTCATAAACAGGAGAGAACCTTATCTCGTTTGTACGGAGGTCTCTTATGACACCCCAATTGTAATAATGCCTGTCATTATTACCTGTAAAAGCGTCAAACAACAGCAGTCTTACAAGTTCATGAAGGACATCCTCGTATTGCTGCGGAAACATCTTGGTCGTTGCCGTTTCAACAAATTGCAGGGTAAAGAAGTCCCGTGCAAAACCTTTCTCCTCAACATCCTCAACGAACTGCTCGTCTTCAAGATATCCGGCAAAGATTTCCGCACCATGCACCAACATTTCTTTCTCTCTGTCGAGGAAATATTTACTCAGGAAGCGGAGTTGTCCGTTTATGATGACAATGTCCGACTCTGCCATATTCAAACCGAACGCAGAACCGAGGGCATTGAAAAGATATTCCGTGATGCTTTCGTTAGGATACCACTTGTGCCCGGTTTTGGCTATGTACGAAGACCATGTACATTTGTTTCTCTTGTGTATTCCTGTACCTTTGACGTATTTGTACAAACGTACAAACTCCTTCGGGGCATCTCCCGTGAGCGTTACTCCCCTAATCCAATCGTACGAACCGGACTTTGCGACCTTGATATGGCACAATATTTGGTCGGCGTTAAGTGCTGAAAACCTCTCTATGTCTTTCTTTTCAAGGTTCATGTCTCGCATTTCCCTGTTGCATATCCTGATGCAAAGGTACGCAAAATCACTTTATAAAGTAATACGCCTGCCGTTCCTTTAACTTTTCTTTGCTTTCTTTACGCAGTGAGCGAGGTCTCTCCTACACCTTATTATACTATATACGCTACTGCCGCAGCATCCGCTGCACTTTTCCCTGCGCCTCGGGATTGCCTTGCGATGCTGCCTCTTGCATCAGTTGTGGCGACACGCCTTGCGGCATCTGCCCTTGGCTCACCTGCTCTTTCTGTGACTGGATGCTTTGCAGCAGTTCATCCGAGAACGGGAAACTGCCGGTCTGCAGCATCTGCT
>CAVDQB010000058.1:0-3749 GCA_963611255.1 Faecalibacterium prausnitzii | reverse complement strand
CCCGTCAAAATCAAAGAAGATAGCCTTTGTAGTGTCTTTTGTCATGTCTGTAACGTGTTATGTTAAGCGTAGATATCTTGAGATTTGTCTACAATTTGTAGACAATTTTGACTTAGTTGTTTTCCGTTATAGCTTTAATTCTTTGCTAACGGGAATTCAATAAGCAAGTGCAAAATTATGAAATCTTTTCAAGAAAGCATTCTTGTGGCGTTCCTATAATTCGTATTCATTTATGAATTATAGAATGCCTGACCTTAAGAAACAAGCCTAAAATCTGGCATCAAATTCTATCAGAAAAGGATAAGCTGTGTTACTTCTTAATGGTATTGTGTTGTGTTTGGGTATATTCCTTTTGTTCCGTAACATCTTTATTTCAAAAGATTCCTGCCATCCGTATCTTCAAGTATTCTCATTTGCTGGATGGCTATTTGGTTGAGCTTGACAAGTCGTTCCGATTGAGGCATCCCATCGTTGATAAATACGGCATTCAGATTCTCCATGTTCGAGAGACAAATCAGTTCGTTAATACAGGCATAGTCGCGGATGTTGCCTTTCTTTGCCGGATTCTGCTCACGCCATTGCTTCGCCGTCATGCCAAACATCGCTATATTTAGAACGTCAGCTTCATCGGCATACTTCATGGCTGCTTGCTCACGCGTCACTTCCGACGGAATAAGATTGGCTTTGATTGCATCCGTATGAATGTGATAGTTTATCTTAGACAGTTCTCGTTTTGCAGACCATGCCAATTGTTTCTGCTCGTCGGCTTTAAGACGTTGATACTCTTTTACCAACAAAAGTTGAAAACGAGGACTAATCCACATACCGAAGTGGTAAGCTATGTCGCGATGAGCATAAGTTCCACCATATCGACCTGCTTTAGCCATAATGCCTATGGCACCTGTTCTTTGAATCCATGCCTTGACAGAAAGCACGAAGTTGTTGCTTCCTGCTGTATTTCTAATTGTATCGAATTCGGTACAATTAAAATTCGGGTTATACAGCATTTCCCATTCACCGAGATATTCTATAGTACTTTTGAGGCTCATCCATCTGAAAATAATGTGCTCCTGCATTTGGCTATGTGCCATATCTGTCAAAGAGATATAGTCCTCGTTTTGCACACTAACAACAGATATTTCAGTATTCTCAACTTTTATCTTAGCCATAATCCTCAGTTTTTAGTTATCACAAATCTGTGGTTGCAGACTGTAGCCTGTCTTCTACAAAGGTAATACATTTTGAGGAGAATCCAATGGAATACGAATAAGCAAAGTGAATTGTTCGTTGTAATGTGCGCAAAATGTACATACATGCGTTGAAATAAAGTTTTGCATTTATGACATTAAATGCTTAAATTTGCACGGATGAAACGTAAGCTCTACATATTCTCTTTGTTGCTTGTCCTCGTGGCGTGGATAGGCTATGGCAGCCATAAATCGGTGACTCTTGCTGGCAATGAGGAGATGATGACGCTTCATAGTGCACAAGACGCAGACACTAAGGACAGACTTTTCGATGTCGCTCCTGTGCCCCAAAGGCATGAGGCGACACTCAGCGGCAGGGCAGACACGTTTCATGCCTGCAACGAACGTGGGCGCAGGCTTCTCCCCACCGCGGGCTTTTCTCCGAGAAACACGGCGGCGCACATCGCCGCAAACAATACTCTTGCTGTAGAATACAGGGCAAAGGTGTGGCAGTCACGGCTGTCAGCCCTGCCGCGGATATGCCTCTCGGTGCGCTATTATGTGATTGCGCTGAGGCACATACTGCGTTAGAGACTGGTCTTTTCACCGCATTTATTTCATTAAAAGTAAAACCTTAAAAAGACCAGACATTTATGGCAAGTATAAACAAACTGGAGATGATGAAGTCTCCGGCACTCAGTGAATTGTTCAAAGTAAGTAAAGGATTTCTCGGTTTCGGCGCAAAGGCTACTTATGTGCCTACCGGGGGCAGTGTGACAGCGGCTGTCTACGAATACAGCCTCGCCGACGGCGAGACGCTTGAGAGGACGCTGCGCCAGCCGAAAGAGCAGGTTATAGAGAAACTGACAACCGCAAAGATGACGCCGCAACACATGGGCAACGCACGCCTTGAGGTGCTCAAGACCGATGACGGGGCGTTCCTCGCCATGCAGTTGTTCCGTTTCGTGGACTTCGGTTTCAAGTCCGTGTCCGACGTGATTGTGTTTGAAGGCGCTGAGGCTGAGGCTGTCGGCAAAGTATACTAAACGCACAGTCCCTGTCCCGGCACTGTTGTCGGGGCAGGGCACTGCTTAAAACATATTATTGTGGAGTTGTTATTCTTGGGCGGTTTCATTGTTTTCATAACCGCAATCTTGTTGGTTGACATGCTGTTGATAGACCGCAAGTCACATGAAGTGTCTGTCCGCGAGGCTTCGGTATGGACTATTGTATGGATCACGCTGGCGTTGCTGTTCTCCGTGTTCCTCTGGTTTCACGGCGACATGGTGCACGGAATCCGGACTTTCGGAGACCTTCAGGCGGTAGCCAACCGCTATGCCGCTCACATAGAACTCAACCCCGACGATTTTGAAGGCAGCCTCCAGAAGTACCGTCACTACATGACCATCTCCTATCTGTCGGGTTATGTCATCGAGAAGACACTGTCTGTCGACAACCTGTTCGTCATGATGATGATCTTCACGTCGTTCAACGTGAGCAAGAAAGAGTACCAGCATGTGCTCAACTGGGGCATTCTCGGCGCGATAGTGCTGCGCATTGTCTTCATCTTTGTGGGCACTGCGGTCATCAGCAGGTTCAAGTTCGTGCTCATGTTGTTCGGAGTTTTCCTCGTCTACAGTGCCTACAAGATGTACCGTGACCGCAATAAGAAAGAGGAGATTGACGTGGAGCGTCATCCGCTGGTGAAGTTCCTGTCAAGGCATTTCCCCGTCTATCCCAGGTTCGAGGGCGGCAAGTTCTTCGTGCGTGCGAAGCATACGGATGGAGGATATGTGCTGTCCGACGGTGTCGGCAAGAGCGTGCTGTGCATCACACCGCTCTTCGTGACGGTGCTGGTAATAGAGTTTTCCGACATAATATTCGCCTTTGACAGCATACCTGCCATTTTCTCGGTGTCCCTCGACCCCTATGTCGTGCTCTTTTCCAACATCTTCGCCATTCTCGGACTGCGTGCCATGTTCTTCCTTCTGGCAGTCATCGCCGACAAGTTCCGCTATCTTAACACCGGCGTTACGGTGCTTCTGCTCTTCATAGGCGTGAAACTCCTCATCAGCGAGTTCTGCGAGATTGACCCCGTAGTCTCGCTTCTGTTCATCGTAATGGTGTTTGTCGTGAGCATCGTGGCGTCAGTCGTCATTCCCAAGAAAGAGGCTTGACGCCGCCGTTCCGGCTCTTCGGTCATACGCGGGCTGCTTTCCCTTTGTGGGAGGGCAGCCTGTTTGTCTTGTAAGAACGGCGCTTTTGCGGGTTGTTCACGACCGTGGTTCGACCGAACCACGGTCGGTATCCGATCGGACCACGACCGTTATCCGGCCGGCTCACGACCGTGAACAACCTTCCTTTGGGGTGGTTTTGCAGTGCGAAAGCACCGTTTCCGCCTCGCGAAAGCACTGTTTTCGCGATTTCTTTCGCTTTCTGAAGCAATTTCATGAAGTTTCTTCAAAATTCGTAGGGGGGGGTAAAGGAAAATGCGTAACTTTGTACCCTGGATGCAAAAGCACTTGTTTCCCAAAATAAAGGAATATGAAGAAAGAGAAGAAA
>CAVDQB010000057.1:0-4147 GCA_963611255.1 Faecalibacterium prausnitzii | reverse complement strand
TCTCGGTATACATTGTCTTTGAACGGGTTTGGAATTATATATATATATATATATATTAAGGTGCAAAATTAGCGCATTTCAAGGAGAATTGCAAGCGTTTTGCGAGAAAAGAGACAAAACGAAGCACAATTGTAATATTGGGAATTGAAAGACGGAACAGAGTTGCAGCGTCCCCACCGCACCACTCCCACCCGAGAAACTCTCGCCCATAGGTCGACGCAAGGACGCATTGACACTGTAAATACCTCATTATTTTGCGAGGAAAAGTGGCGGTTTCAGAGGTTTTTGCACTAACTTTGCAAAAGACAAAAGACACTGTCTTTACCGAGCAAAAAACCGAAAAGAGAAACTATTATGAAGCGAAAGGCAATCCTGCTGCTGTGCATCGCCCTGATGCAAGCGGGCATCACAAGGGGCGGACAGCGGTGGCACATAGCCGGACACCACGCCGTGGAGTGGAACGGAAACGAGGGCGGACTGCCCCACTCGGACCACATAGAGATGAGCGGACGCCGCGTGTCGGTGGTGTACTACTGGAATGTGGACAGCGAGGGGCACTTTGGCGTTGACCGTCACCTCGTGTTCCCCACCCTGCGCACTCTGCCCGACAACACCCATGCCAGTTGGATGCCGCACTCCGACGTGGACTTTCTGAAAGGGATGACGGTGAACAGACGCAGCCTGACAGGCGAGCGTGTGACACGCATGACGCTCGACGGACGCATGACAGTGGTGTCCACAGCCGACGGCGACGGTTGTTCCTTCACCATAGAGCGCACCCTCTGGCCGAGCACAACGCGGCAGGCGGTGTGCGAACGCTACACTGTGACGAACACGGGGCGCGAAACCAAGACGCTGCGTGTGCCTGCCGTGCGCACCGAGCGCACCACCAACGGCAAGGAATACAAGGGAGGACCGTTCCGGCTTGTAGCCCGGACGGACTTCACGGAGGAACTGTGTGTCGACCTGAAACCCGGCGACAGCGTGTGCTTCCACGCCTCGCTGCAGGGCTACAACGCCTCAACGGAGAGCGAGGCGGCACTTGATTTCGTAAGCGAAGCGACCGAAAGGGAGCGTTTGGTGGACACTCTCACCGGCCAACTGGACTTTTCCTGCCCCGACGACACACTGTCAACACTCTTCGCAATGGCGAAGATAAGGTGTGCGGAGAGCATCTTCGACACTCCCGCTGGACCGATGCAAAGTCCCGGAGGAGAATCCTATTACGCCGCCATGTGGTGCAACGACCAGGCCGAATACATCAATCCTTTCTTCCCGTTCCTCGGCTACGGCCTGGGCAACGAGAGCGCAATGACCACTTGGAGGTGCTATCTACGGCTGACAAACCCCGACTATCACTTCATGCCATGGAGCATCATCTGCGGCGGAAGCGACACTTTCGGACCGTTTGACCGCGGAGACCAGGCGATGCTGGCCTACGGAGCGAGCCGCTACTGTCTCGAACGGGGCGACAGAAACACCGCTTCAGAGGTGTGGCCGCTGATAGAATGGTGTCTGGAATACTGCAAACGGCGCATCAACAGCCACGGTGTGGTTGCCAGCGAAGCCGACGAACTGGAGCACAGACTGCCCTCGGGCGACGCCAACCTCTGCACGAGCAGCCTCTATTACGACGCCTTGCAGAGTGCCGCCTACCTCGCCGACGCCATGGGGAAACCCTCAAAGGTAGGGGCGGAATACAGGAAACAGGCGGCGCAACTGCGGCGCAACATAGACCGTTTCTTCCATTGCGAGGTAGAGGGATACGACACCTACCGCTACTATGAGGGCAACGACAAGTTGCGTTCATGGATAGCCATACCGCTGACAATGGGCATCTACGACCGTGCGGAGGGCACTGTAAAAGCGATGTTCAGCCCTCAACTGTGGACGGAGAACGGAATGCTCAGCGTGAGCGGCGACAAGATATTCTGGGACCGCACCACCCTCTACGGACTGCGGGGCACTTTCGCCGCCGGATACACTGACAAGGGACTGGAGTACCTGCGCCGTTTCAGTGCCACAAGACTGTTGGGCGAACATGTGCCTTATATGGTCGAGGCGTGGCCGGAGGGCGGTCAGAGACACCTCAGCACCGAGAACGCTCTCTACTGCCGCATCTTCACGGAGGGCCTGCTGGGCTTCCGCGCAACAGGTTTCCGCTCCTTTGAACTCACCCCACAGATGCCCCGCGGCTGGGACTGCTACTCGTTCCGCAACGTGTACGCCTGCACCGACACGCCCATGGACATCGAGGTGAAGCGCGTGAAGGGCGACCGCCTGCAGGTAAAGATAACAAAAGACGGCAAGACTGCATACCAGTCGACCGTCAGGACAGGACATAGCGTAAAAGTGAAGAAATGAGAAAGACAGATTGGGAAAAGATGCAGGACGGCGAAGTGTATGACGACTTCGACCGTGACCTGTTCAACCGCCGTGTGGAGGCGAAGAAACTGTTCCGTGAATACAACCGTACTGACGACAGCGAGACGGAAAAGCGCCAGGACATAATGCGCCGGCTGTTCCGTGCGGTGGGCGAAAACGTGTGGATAGAACCCGACTTCCGCTGCGAGTTCGGCAAGAATATCGTCATCGGAAACGACGTGTACATCAACTTCGGATGCGTCATTCTCGATTGCGGAAAGGTCACAATCGGCGACCAAGTGCTCATAGGTCCCAACGTGGGACTGTATGACGCTAACCACGCACTCGACGCTGCGGAACGCATGGACGGCGCTCTTGTCCCCGGAAACATCACCATTGGCAACCGCGTGTGGATTGGCGGAGGCACCATAATACTCCCTGACGTCACCATTGGAGACGACACTGTCATCGGTGCAGGGAGCGTCGTGACGCATGACATTCCCCGGGGCGTGGTGGCAGTGGGCAATCCCTGCCGTGTGTTGAGGGAGATTACCGACAGGGACAAAGTGGGATTCAAGAAAGATACTGCGTCCGCCTCAAAACAGGAATGAGGTGAACCGCTTGGTGTTCGCTGCCTCTCGAATCATCCGAATACACTGCCAGACGTCAGTATTCACCGCATTTTGCCGTATATTATCTCTTTTTCCAGAAAGTCATAGACATAGCCCGGCGACTGAAAATAAAGTCCCGAACGTGGGTCAGACAGTTTCTGGTATGTCTCGGAACTGTACAACGTATCGAGAGCAACGGTCATATCCATATCCCTGCGCACCATTAGCATGACGATCAAGTCGCGTGTCACGCCCTCTATCATATACTCTAAATCTGTCATAGTTTGTTGAGACATCGTATTGCTTTCTCTGTGCCAAAGAAGTACTGGAATGTAATACCTTTCATATACCTCAGGTTTTCAAGAAACGTTTCTATTGTTATCCGTCCATCGAAATACTTTCTTATCTGTATTCCGACCACATCATTCGCTATCGGGCCTATGACAACATCATACCCATGTACACTTTCACCGTTGGCAGAACTGCGGTTAGCAAGGACAAACTCCGCCCATTCCTTTGAGTAATCTTTGTATTCAAGCACCTTCAGCGTGCCATCCGTCAAACGTTTCTCGTCGAATTCATAGGCATTGACAAAGGGAGTACCGCCCAACTGAAACGATTTGTATTCGGCAAGACGCTGCGCCTGCCGCTCGTCTGCACTCAGATAGAACCCCCTGCCAAAATCTTTGTTTGGCTTTGACATGGCGAGGTTTATTGTCCCTATATCAACTGTGGAACCGTGATACAACCTCATAGCAAAGCCCCTCCCCGGCGATGGCAATAGGAAGTGAGATCGTCTGTGGTGTCTTTGAAACTTAGTGTATGCATGACATCATAGAACCGGTCAAGCATTTCCAACCCTCCGAACATCTTCAAATAGCGAAAAGCCTCAGAAGGAGACAGACTGTGCCTCTTTCCAAACTCACTTATTGCCGCTACAGTGTATTCCACCTTGTTCCTAATATCCTTGTTTCCCATACCAATTTCTCCCTTTCGGCAAAGATACAACATTATTTCCAACCGAAGAAAAACACACGGAAAAATAAGCGAAAGATAGGAAAATAAAACCGCTGAAACCTTGTTTAACAAAGTTCCAGCGACTTCCAGTATTTGCCATTTGTACCCAGAGCCGGGGTCGAACCGGCACGGATTGCTCCACTGGTGTTTGAGAC
>CAVDQB010000056.1:0-4419 GCA_963611255.1 Faecalibacterium prausnitzii | reverse complement strand
CAGAGCCGACGTTGTGGGAAGTTTTCTCCGTCCGGCAGAACTCAAGGAAGCGAGAGCCAAATTCGCGGAAGGCAAGATATCGGCTGACGACTTGCGCACCGTTGAAGACCGTCTCAGCCTCAGTCCGCAGTGCGGTTTCGCCTCATGCGAAATCGGCAACAAACTCACAGAGGAAGAACAGTGGGCGAAGGTTGACCTTGTGCAGCGTATCGCCAAGAAGGTTTGGGGGTAGACCGACAACGGCTCTTCCACACAAGACCATTGCCACGACAAGGCAAAAAGGTCGACGCAGCGGTTTCGTTCCATTGTGTCGGCCTTTTCTTTCTGTCATTATACATATACAAGATTACCTGTTTTGTGAACAAAAATACCAATTTCATCCATCCCTAATTTCTACCTTTGTCATTAATAATGCTGCAAGTGAGCAGCGTTGACTTACCTTTAGCAATACTAAAAACAAATTTACTAACTAAAACTCTAAGGAAATGAAAAGAACAATCCTATTGTTGATGACAGCGTTTGCTGCCACGATGGGCTTTGCTGTCGACATCTCCGAGGGCAAGGTTTACACTTTGTCCAACAGAAATGACAACTCCGCCTACATCAAGGACACCGGTGTCGACATCCTGCAAATGGGTACACTCGACAACAGTAGTTACTGGCGGTTCATACCGACAGGCACTGATGGACAGTATTATGTGCAAAACGTTGCTACCGGGCGCTATGCCCAGGAGTGCAGCACCGCCACTGAAGTGAACATACAGATGGGCGACATCCCTGTGGCTTATGTCATCAAAGACTGCTCCACAGCCGAGGGCGACGACTGTTTCGGGCTCACTTCCACCAACCAATCGGTGCTTGACTTCTCCGAGGACGGGGTAGGCTGGAACTGGAAAGACGACGACACTGTGCAGACTTTTGCCGCCGTGGCCGGAACAAACCACCGTTCATTCTGGAAACTCACCGCTTACGACACTCCGTTTGCAGGTTCCGAGCCAGCCGCAGGCGATTTTTATCTATACAACATCGCTACCGGCAAGTGGTTGGGAGACAACACCACCAACACCAATGGAGACTGGACTACACACGCAGAACTCGGAGTTCGCGGACGCGAAATCGAGTTTATAGCCAACGGAAGCGGTTGGCAGCTCAATCCGAAAATGGGCGGCAACCACTCCATAAACGCCAGCAACCTCTATATGGACACCAACGACGCCGTGACAGTGTGGACTTTCGCAAAGGTCGACGGACTGCCCAACGCCTACACCATCACCTCTGGCAGCAACAAAATGGGCAGCAACAGTGCCGGCAATTCCACAAGTGTAGCGGCTGATGTCAAAGGTGAAGTATGGCAGTTAGTAAGTGCAAGCGAGCGCAAGCACCATGACGTAGCTGTGGCAACGGAGACATCACCTTCCGACATGTCGTGGATGGTGCTCGGAGGAACATTCCCTCATGTTGACGACCACCGCTCCGACGGCACTTGGCAAGGCGACAGGGGATCCAACTCCATAGGTGGCGACGGCTACTACCACTGTAACAAAGTGTGGGAGATGTGGGATATCACCGACAGAAATGTCTACCAAGTCATCAGTGTGCCCAACGGCAGGTATCAGGTAGACGCAGATGCAGTGTATGTTTCCTCCGCCGGTGATCAGATGAGTGCCGCACACTACAACGCATACATAGCAGGAACGGAGAAAACTCTCGGCTATGTCTATGCCAACGACAACAGTGTGCTGATGAGAAATGCCTATGAGTTTGTCACAGACGCAAGCGTTGCCGACCACAACACCAAGGACCTTGGCAACGGCAAATACGCCTTCAACGGAACTAACGAGTTCTCCACAAACATCTTTGAGGGCAAATGCGCCACTGACAAGATGACCTTCAATGTCACTGACGGCACTCTCAAAGTGGGTGTAAAGGTAGAAGGCGGTTCGTCATCATGGATCATCTTTGACAACTTCAGGGTGAAATATCTCGGTGCACTGACTGGTACTGATGCCTATCTGGTGGAACTCAACAAGGCGATAGCAGCCGGCGAGACTTGCACGACAGCCACAACCACCGCAATGAAAGCCGCACTCGACGAAGCGGTAGCAGTCGGCAAGACCAAGACAACATCCACCGACCCGACCGAGATATCGGCTGCCACAACAGCGATAAACACCGCATTGGAGGCAATCAGTGCCGCAGCCAACAACTACACGCTGCTCTCACAGACCATACCTCTGTGCGAAGCGCAGAACACGACAGCCGACGCAACATTCGCAAAAGCGATATCCGACGCAAAGAGTGTACTCGAAACGGCAACAACATCCGAGGCTATCAGCAACTCACTGAACAATCTGCGAATGAACAGATACCTCTATGCTGCTGACAAACAGGAAGACATATTCGCCGGAACAGACCTTTCCGCAGTCACAAGCGATGAAGTAAAGGTTTATTTGTATAATGTAGGTGCGAAGCGTTACCTCACCGGAGGCCTCGACTACGGCACTCACGTTTCAGTAAACTTCGCCGCACAACTTGCGAAACTCACCAAGAAAGGTGACGGTGAGTATCTCATCAACACCAACCTGCGCCAAGACATGGATGTGCTAAACCACGGCGGTTATGTTGACACCAACGCTTCCGACACTTGGTTCTTCGCTCCTGTAGACGGAAAAGCCAACGTTTACACCATCTCTCAGACCTCCGGCTCTACCAGCAACAGCCTCCTCGGCTACTCCGGACCGACCCGTCGCGGCAACTATCTGCAGGTTGACACAGACTGCACTGGTGCAGATGACCCCAACAACCAGTGGAAACTGGTGACCAAAGAGGAGCGTGACGCACTGCTCAAAGGTGCGACAAAAGACAATCCTGTAGACGCCACATACTATATACACGCCGCAGGATTCGACAACAGACTGTATTCTTGCACTCTGGAATTCCCCACCCAGACATGGCAAATAGAACAAAGCGAGACCCGAGGCAACAACAATATCGGCGGCTGGGAGCCTGACTTCAACTACGAAAGTTGGAATGGTGTCGACGTCAAACTGTACCAGACGCTCAGCGGACTGCCGCAAGGGAAGTACAAACTCGGCGTGCAGGGCTACTATCGCCACATCAACCGCGAGGATCAAGCGAAAGCCTACAAGGCAGGAACAGAGAAAACCGACGGTGCAGTACTCTACGCCACCAACGGTGAAGACAAGACTTTCGACAACTATCTGGTGCCTATCACATCGGAATTGAACCAGATGCCGGGCTACGGATACAACAGTATCGTGGGTCTGTTCCCTGACAGCAGAGGCGAAGAGGTGGCACGTTACTTCGAAGCTGGACTCTACAAGAACTATGTAGACGTTGTTGTTGAGGCTGACGGCAAACTCACTATCGGTGTTGAAAAATTCGACTCTGGGTCCAACAACGATTGGGTAGTGGTAGACAACTTCCGACTGACCTATTACGGACCGACTTACACACAAGTTGAAATCACCGATGCCAAGTACGCAACCTACGTTGCTCCCTATGACCTCGACTTCACCGAAAGTGGAGTAACAGCCTACTCTGCACAGATGAAAGAGGGATTCGTAAAGCTTGAACCGGCAACAACTGTCAAGAAAGACGAGCCTGTGGTGCTCTATGCAGAAGCAGCCGGCACTTACGACGTGAACTTGACTGAGACAGAGCCTTCCGCTCTTACCGGCAACGAACTCCTTTACTCAGACAGTCCGATTGTGTCTGACGGTTCTATCTATGTCCTCTCCGTTCCGACAGGAAGTCCTGTGGGCTTCTACAAAACCATTTCCGGCACTACACTTGCTGCGAGAAAAGCTTATCTGACCGTAAGTTCCGAAGCGAAAGGATTCTATCCTCTCATCAATGGAGACGACTCCGAGACAACCGCAATCACCGTTGTTGACACAGAGAACGGCGGAAATGCCGACATCTACAACCTACAGGGACAGAAGATTTCCGCACCTGTCAAGGGCGTAAACATCATCAACGGCAAGAAAGTTGTAGTGAAATGACAGTATAAACAAATATTGCTGTCCGCTAAACCTTTTTGAGCATAAAAAAGATAGGGCTGGATTCCTCGCTTGGAATTCAGCCCATTTGGTTACCTTTGTTTGTGCAAATAAAAAATGATAACCATGAACAAAGGTACACATTTTAACGGACAGCCGCTATATGGACAACTACTTGATTTGCTTGACAAGAATGAAATTCTTAAATTAAGCCGGAAAAACGATGGAGAACGCTATGTGAAGAGTTTTGATGCCTACCAGCACCTTACGGTCATGCTCTACGCTGTAATCAAGAGATTCGACTCTCTTAGGGAAATAACTGACTCCATGTTTCCTGAGGCACGCAAGCTCGCCCATCTTGGCATAAGGGTGATGCCAAGGCGCAGCACACTGTCGG
>CAVDQB010000055.1:0-5075 GCA_963611255.1 Faecalibacterium prausnitzii | reverse complement strand
AATATCCCGACGCAAACGGATAGAAAGGAAGAATGACCCCTCCACCGACCCCACAGAGCTATCTATTCATTCTTCACATGGCTGTAAAAAAGGTGGAGAGCTGGCTTGAAGCCTATAATGCCAAGGAGGATATAAAAGAAAGTTTCTCGTTATAAGGAAAAGCGATTCCATTATAATAAAAATAGTTTTTTGACGTTTGTTGATTGAAACTAACATAAAGGAAAAAATGAAAACACGAAAGGTCGCATTGATTACGGGCGTTACAGGACAGGATGGCTCGTATTTGTCAGAGTTCTTGCTGGCAAAAGGGTATGAGGTTCACGGTATCATACGTCGCTCTTCTGTCGATTATAGGGAGCGTATTTCTCATCTTGAGGGAAAACAGAATTTCCATCTGCACTATGGTGATCTCTCTGATTCCATGTCTCTTGTAAAGGTGGTAGGGGCGGTAAAACCTACCGAGATTTATAATCTTGCCGCGCAGAGTCACGTTCAGGTTAGTTTTGATTCTCCTGAATTTACTGCCGATGTAGACGCAACCGGTGTACTCAGAGTGCTTGAAGCTGTGCGGGCTTGTGGACTTGAGGCGACTTGCAGGATATATCAGGCATCGACATCGGAACTGTACGGCAAAGTGGAAGCTGTGCCACAGAACGAAGAAACTCCATTCCATCCATACTCTCCGTACGCCGTTGCGAAGTTGTATGGTTTCTGGATAATAAAGGAATACCGTGAGGCTTATAATATGTTCTGCTGTTCCGGTATCCTTTTCAACCACGAATCGGAACGTCGAGGCGAAACTTTCGTGACGCGAAAGATAACTCTTGCTGCTGCACGCATCGCCCAGGGCAAACAGGAAAAGTTATATCTCGGTAACCTTTCTTCTATGCGCGACTGGGGCTACGCCAAGGATTATGTAGAATGTATGTGGCTAATCCTGCAGCACGAAAAGCCTGAAGACTTTGTCATAGCCACCGGTGTACAGCACTCGGTACGTGAGTTTGCCTACGAAGCATTTAAGGCAGCAGGCATAGAACTTAAGTTTGAAGGCGAAGGAATCAACGAAAAAGGAATCTGTGTGTCCGGTCCGGAGCAACTAATAGGAAAGTCTCTAATTGAAGTGAGCAAGGATTTCTACCGCCCGACAGATGTCGTTAACCTGTTGGGAGACCCTACCAAAGCAAAAACTGAACTCGGTTGGAATCCGCAGAAAACTACGTTTGAGCAACTCGTACAGATAATGGTTCAGCATGATATGCGCAAAGTTGCGGCCGATCATGTCGCCAGCATGGTACGCACGAACCTTGCTGAATATTTGGAGAAAGGAGTAGTGAAATGACACTGAACAAAGAGTCCAAGATTTATGTAGCCGGACATCATGGGCTTGTCGGGTCTGCCATTTGGAATAATCTCAAGGCACGCGGTTATAACAACCTGATAGGAAGAAGCCACAAAGAACTCGATTTGCTCGATTCTTTGGCGGTAAAGAAGTTCTTTGACGACGAAACTCCTGATGCGGTAGTACTTGCTGCCGCCCATGTGGGGGGCATAATGGCAAACCTCCAGTACAGGGCGGACTTCATATACCAAAATCTCCAGATTCAGCAGAACGTCATCGGCGAGTCGTGGAAACACGGTGTAAAGAAACTGTTGTTTCTCGGTTCCACCTGCATATATCCAGGTGAAGCGCCGCAACCCATGCCCGAAGACTGTCTTCTGACAAGTTCTTTGGAGTACACGAACGAGCCTTATGCCATAGCAAAAATAGCCGGCATCAAGATGTGCGAGTCGTTCAATCTCCAGTACGGCACCAATTACATAGCGGTGATGCCTACAAACCTATATGGTCCGAACGACAATTTTCACCTCGAAAACTCCCATGTCCTTCCGGCAATGATACGCAAGATACATCTTGCAAAGTGCCTCAACGAAAACGACTTCGGTGCTGTCCGCAAAGATATAGACCTCCGTCCTGTCACAATCAAGAATACTGACAGGCGCGTGGACGGTTCTTCTTCTGAAGAAGACATACTGTCCGTACTTGCCCATTATGGCATTACGCCCGATGCAGTGACCCTTTGGGGCACAGGAAAACCCATGCGTGAATTTCTCTGGAGCGAGGAGATGGCCGACGCTTCGGTACATTGCCTGCTGAATGTGAACTTCAGCGACATTCTCGAAAAAAGTAGTTTCCGTACGAACCGCGACGGTATCAAAGAGGTGCGCAACTGCCACATCAACGTCGGAACCGGTAAACAACTCTCCATCAAGGAATGTGCAGAGAAGATAATGGATGAAATAGGTTTTAGGGGAGAACTCCGTTGGGACAGCACAAAACCCGACGGCACGCTGTTGAAACTGTGCGATGTGGGCAAACTGCACAGCCTTGGGTGGCATCATACGATAGAAATTGACGAAGGCATACACCGGTTGTACGAATGGTATCTACAGGGCGTGTGCATCAATCATAAGGAAATGTAGGACAGAATGCTGATATCTTCTGTAATCAAAACCGAGGCTCTCCGTCTCGGTTTTTTCAAATGTGGAATATCAAAAGCGGAAAGAGTAAGCCCTGAAAAGGAACTCGAGTACACCGAATGGTTGCGTTCCGGCGGCAATGCGACCATGGACTACCTCAACCGCAACACCGAAAAACGGTTTGACCCCCGTCTCCTTGTCCCCGGAGTGAAGAGCATTGTCAGTGTGGCACTGAATTACAAGCCGGTGAAGAACATCCCGGACGATGAGTTAAAACTGGCATCCTACAGTCTTGGGCAGGACTACCATTTTGTCGTGAAAGCTCTGTTGTACCAGTTGGCGGCAGCCATCGGAGTGACAGAATACCGTGTCTTTTGTGACAGCGCCCCCATTCTCGAACGCTATTGGGCAGAACATTCGGGCATCGGCTGGATAGGGCGCAACGACCAATTGGTCATTCCTCATGCAGGAAGTATGTTTTTTCTTGGCGAACTGTTTGTAATGGACGATGTCGACGTATATGACTCACCGTGCAAAAACCGTTGTGGCATATGTCACAAATGCATTGACGCTTGTCCTACAGGATGCCTCGGGCAGGACAGGTTCGACGCAGAGAAATGTTTAAGTTACCAGACTATAGAGAACAGGGGAGAACTTTCCGAACTGGCGAAAGACAAGATTGGTGACACATTCTACGGCTGCGACAGGTGCATAACAGCATGTCCGTGGAATCGCTTTGCCGTGCCTACCGGCGTGAAAGAGTTTTTGCCGAATGACGATTTGCTCCAGATGACACGCGATGACTGGCGCAATCTCACGGTGGAACAATACCGGCGGTTGTTCAAGAACTCCGCCGTAAAACGTGCGAAATATGAGGGGCTCAAGCGCAATATAGCCGCAGTGCTGGACAAAGAGCAGCCGTTTCACCGACATGATGAGCGTTTCTGATTACAGAAACGGGGATAGCAAATGGGCAAACCAACCACGGAACTTCTGCCAAGGTGTCCTAAATTCGTTCCATGTTTCTGGTGTCAGATAAAACGAATCTTTCTTTTCCGCATCGAACAGATTGTCCAGTTCCTTTGTCGTACACTCGTCTATGATCACAGCATTGTCCTCGTAATCCCACCTCAACGAGCGGGCGTTCAGGTTGGCAGAGCCGACAGTGCAGAACTGACCGTCCACCATCATAACCTTGGTGTGGTGAAATCCCGGTTTGTAGAGCCACACATCACAGCCTTTCTTCATCAGTTTGTGCGCATTGTAGAAGCCACAGTCTGGCGTGAGCGGCACGTCATTCTTCACGCTAAGCATAATTTCCACTTTCACGCCACGCTTCACAGCCCTTTTGAGAGCCTTCTTCAATTTGTGTGAAAGGGTGAAGTAGGGGTTGATAATCTTTATGTTTTCCTTTGCGTCGTCTATGGCATTCTCATAGAAGAAGCGTATTATGTCGTTAGTCTGGCGTGGCACACGGTTGATGATGCCAACAGTCTTGTTGCCTCCAGACTGGCATTCGTCCTCCTTCAGACCGTAGAACCCGCTGTCACTGGTAGCCCCTCCCTTGTAGTATTTCTTGTCTGTGATGAGCTCACCTGTCACGTTGTACCACGTTTCAAGGAATATTTCCTGAAGCGTATTCACGCTGCTGCCTTCCAGACGACAGTGCATATCGTGCCATTCGCCCACCTGTTTAGTGCCCGTGATATAGTAGTCGGCGATGTTCATTCCGCCAGTGTATGCTATCTTTCCGTCGATTACAACTATTTTGCGGTGATCTCTTGAAAATACATGGTTTATCCAAGGGAACTTTATTGGATCGAACTCATATATCTGGATGCCCTTTTCGCGGATGAATTCCAAATCCTTTGCCTTGAGCGGACGGTTGTTGGAAGAGTTTCCGAATGCATCATACAGCAACCGTACCTCTACACCTTGCTTCACACGCTCCTCTAAATGGTGTATTAACAGGTGTACTATGGAGTCGTTTCTGAAGTTGAAATACTCCATATGGATGCTCTCCTCGGCCTGGTCGACTGCGGCGAGCAAGTCCTGGAATTTCTCCTTTCCGGTCTTGAGCAGCACCACCTTGTTGTCTGAAGTGAAGGTTATGTCTTTCTGCTCCAACTGGCTAACAATCATCGAGTCTGCCCTCATATCCACAACTTTATGTTCTCTCATTTGCAATGCGCGCTGAGCGTAGATGTTCAAAGTGCTGAGTACGGAGAAGAGAAACCATAGTGCGACAAGTTTTTTCGTCGTCATGTGGTGTGCTGTGTGTGTTCTCTGTTCAGTTCGAACTGTTCTTGCTGTGTGCGTGATAGTCTCTTTCACTTATAATCGGATGCCTTTTTCTGTTAATGTATACTTTTGTGCAAAGGTAATAAATTCAACTGTAAAATGCCGCACCCCTTTAATAATTGTACCATCTATCGCTTCCTTACACAATTGAAAAACGTGACATCGGAGCATCCGTAAACGTTTCCTCCTCACAGTGAGAACTGTTGTGTGAAACGGTAAAAACTCCGGCAACCAGTCATGGAGAGGGCGCACTGCTGGCGAACGGTGTGTGCGAGGATAAGGGACATCGCCAAGAT
>CAVDQB010000054.1:0-5798 GCA_963611255.1 Faecalibacterium prausnitzii | reverse complement strand
ACCGCAAGGCATCCATTATCGCAAAGAAATGTCCTATTAAAGATGAGAGTGATATAAAGCACCTCTTTTCGTCTGAATATGGTTGGATAAGCAGATGTAGTGAGGCGCATAAAAAGAATGTCTTTAATAAAATTACGAACTATGGACACAAGTATTTTATCAGTGGGTCTTTTGGCGGAACAGCGTCCGCCAGTGATAGACCCGTACAACAACGGACAGGGTACATTCCTCTACAACCACAACATCAAAGAAGTGGAGATTGTGGCAGACGAAATGGGATGCGTACATATAGCTAATGACGGTGAAACGCCAACTGGTACTATGTGGCAGTACGACAGCCTCCGTGTGGAATATCCCAAGACTGCCGATAACATTTTCAGCACGTTAATCACTGCAAAGTACCCGGCTAAGACAGAAAGCAAGCTGGTGAACGAGTATCAGAGTGCCGCACTTGGCTTGATGGATGAATCCGCAAAGAAACCCTATGAGGATTTCTTGAAAGACCGTCTTTCAATCCGCACGATGATAGACAGCGATTGTGAAACCCTTAACGTTCCTATGGACTTATGAACGAGATAGAAGATTTCGTTGAAGACCCAAACGAGAATGGCGACCTATTCGATTGCGAATTTACATCTGTGGATGCCGTTGTCAACCAGACAATGGTATTCACAGGTTGGCAGAATAGAGCAACCGAAAATGGCGACCGTACGCTTGTGGCTTATGGCGAGGGATATAATAGGTCTGCATTCTTCACTGATAGCAAGAAATTGAAAGAGGTGTTTTGCAATCCCAAACGGCATTATCCATTTCGAGCTATCATAAAGGTAGTGAGCTATGGTAATATGTTTGGTTTTCGTGTATTCTCGCCACACAGCGAAATAACCAAAGAGGATAGGGAGAACTTTGAGTTTTACAAACATGCCAAAAACCGAAGAAGCCGATGAGTACAACAGGTGTGACTGCCGTTGCGCACGGTATAAGTGATTTTGGAATGATGGCAGTAACTGCCGCCTTTTTCCTGCTATTGTCTGCCGCTATGATGGTGGCGATATTCAAATGGTTCAAGACTATCATTAACCAGATGATGCAAGACAATAGAGAGAGTCTGCAAGAGCTTGCCAAAGCGACAAACGCACAGAATGATATGCTACAGGACATATCCGAGGGGTTGCGCACAGAAACACAGTTACGTATCCGCAACCTCACAGGATTCGCCTTTGACTTATCAGTGGAGCAGGTATGTAGGCTAATCAAGCGAGTAAGGGAAGAAAACCACATCATAGACCATAAGGCAACAGCCGTAAAGATACGCAAGCTGCTTGTAGTAATCCATAAAGACCGCAATAGTCGTTTTGACCCATTCACATATAGGGGAAAACGTATATCCGAATATTGTAGTGTTGAGTGGGTCGAAGATGTGGCAAAGGTGGTAGAAAGCGAGATTTACAACGAAGATGGCGTGAACAACAATCGTGCCTATACGAATGTGAAACTTGCTTACGATAATATCAAAACAGACTTTTATCAAAGATTGAACGCATGAAGATACTTATAGACAATGGACATGGAGCTGACACCAAAGGCAAACAATCGCCCGATGGAAGACTCCATGAATACGCTTATGCAAGGGAGCTTGCAAAGCGTGTGGAGAAATGCCTCAAGTGTAAAGGGTATGATGTGGAGCGAATAGTGCCAGAAGATAATGACATCTCGCTTTCCGTTCGTTGCCAAAGGGTAAATGAAATATGTCGCAAGGTAGGCTCTAAGAATGTGCTTGTGGTAAGCATACACAACAATGCCGTGGGAAGTGATGGCAAGTGGTATGCCGCAAGCGGATTTTCCGCTTACGTAGGGTTGAATGCCTCCGTCAATAGCAAACGCCTTGCATCCTGTCTGTGGGACAAGGCAATTGAGCTTGGCTTGAAAGGCAACCGTGCCGTTCCTAACGAAAAGTATATCACACAGAACCTTGCCATTTGCCGTGATACGCTTTGTCCAGCAGTGTTGACGGAAAACCTTTTCCAAGACAACAAGGATGATGTGGACTTCTTGCTTACGGAAGAGGGCAAGACTGCAATAACCACACTTCATGTTGAGGGTATCATTGATTACATTAACACATTAACAAAATGAAGAAGTTAGTAACTATTGCTGTGGTGGTGATGGCGTTTGCTTACCTGTGTCTGATTCTATATTGCCATAATAAAACTTTGCGAGCAGAGAACGACAGGTTGACAGCGAACCAAACAACATTGTTTGAGAAAGCTACCTATTATGAAACAGAAGCTGGAAAGTCAGCGGCAAGTATCCAAAAGTTGGAGCTTTCGTATTCCGAACTGGAGGATAACTATAAACAAGTGTGTCAGACAGCCGATGAATTAGGGGTAAAGGTGAAGCGATTGCAAACCGCAACGACCACGACAACCGAAACAGAAGTCAAGATAATCACACAAGTACATGACAGTGTAGTGTATCATGATGGAGTTACGGATTCTATCAAGGCGGTTAAGTGGGGCGATGCGTGGGTGAATATACTTGGTGAACTTAGGGATGATAGGCTTTCGCTGAATGTGGTATCTCGTGATACTCTCATACAGATAGTCCATCGTATACCTAAGAAGTTTCTGTTTTTCCGTTGGGGGACAAAAGCCATACGGCAGGAAATCACAAGTACAAATCCCCACACGGTAATCACCCACACTGAATACATTGAATTGAAGTAAGTTATTTCATATGTTGATGATTGTTTTTGTTAAGTTGGGGAAGTGTCGGCTGAGAAGTCGGCACTTTTCTTTCATTTACCGAAAAAATACATTACCTTTGCTCACGAAAAATTAACAGTAGAAGTGTGGTTTTTTGAAGAAATTCCACAATAATTCTACAAAATAGAGATAAAAACGTGTATCTCGCTAAAAATCAGACTTGGATTGAAAGTTTCCTAAACCTTTGATCCGAGTTCGATTCTCGGTGGGGGTACAAACTAAGGCTAGTTGGTGTTAGTGCCTTTTACTATAAAGGTACGCGCATAAGTGCGAATAAATCTATTCTTTCGGATAAATGAACAGAACCGTTCTTTCAGTGCTCTTTGCACTGAGTTCAATTGTTGCCTCTGCCCAAGGCTCGGTTAAGGGTACAGTATTTGACAAGCAACTCGTAGAACCTCTAAGTTTCGTCACTGTGCAGGTGACATCTTTGGGAACGTCCGATCTTGCCGGCGGCACAATGACAGATGCCGACGGCAAATTTTATGTTGAGGGTCTCAAGAACGGAAAATATACGCTCCGTTTGTCGTATGTCGGCTACAAGGAAGTGGAGCGCACGTTTGAGATTACCGATGCCCACGCCAGCCATAACTTCAATGCCATTTATATGGCAGAAGACTCCCGGCAGTTGAAAGAGGTGCAGGTGACAGGGCAACGCTCGGCAATGAAACTCGAGGTGGACCGGAAATCGTTTGACGTAAGCCAGATGATAACCAGTTCGGGTCAGGCGGCGAGCGACGTGCTTGAGAACATTCCGTCGGTGGAAGTCGACAATGACGGCAATATATCCCTGCGTGGCAACTCGTCGGTGGAGGTGTGGATCAACGGCAAGGCGTCGGGACTGACCACCGACAACCGTGCAACGATTCTGCAGCAACTGCCAGCCGAGGACATAGAAAGGATTGAGGTCATCGACAATCCCTCCGCTAAATTCTCCGCCGAGGGTTCTGCCGGCATCATCAACATTGTGCTGAAGAAGAACCGTCAGGCCGGTTACTACGGTTCGCTACAGGCAGGCGGCGACACCCACGGAGGTGCCAACACGTCGTTCAACATCAATTACAACTCCAGTCTTCTTGACGCTTTCGCCAGTGTTGGCTACCGTCACCACGCCAATGTGGGCTATACCGAGAGCCAACAGGACAATTTCACCACGGCAGAAGACGGCAGCCGACAGTACAAGAGTTTCCAAAACTACAGTGCAGACGAGAAGCAATGGGGCAATATGCTGTTCACCCGGGCTGGTCTGACATTCCATGCCACCAAGCAGGATGACATATCCTTGACCGGGATGTTCATGAACGGAGGGCACGAAAGCCGCACAACCACTCCTTACAACTACGGCCAATATGATGCCGACGGCAATGCTTTCGACCCTTACACCATGACACGCCGCACCACAGGGTCGGACAGGATGCACATGATGCACGGCGAGTTTGACTACACACACGAGTGGTCCGCCACCCACAAACTCGACTTCAATTTCTCCGCCGACAAATGGTCGAGCAACAACAACAACTTCTACCGTGACTTCACCGACTACAGTACGCTCACCACAGCCTCCCTGCCCAATGCCTATACATGGCAATACCGCCCACAGGACATCCGCAACCACTCGTTTGAAGCACGGCTTGACTACGAGAATCAGATAACGGACAACTTCAAGATAGAGACAGGCTATAACTGGAATGCTTCACACGAGAACACACCACAGCAGAGTTTCGAGGCGTCAGACAACACTGGGCAGAAGCCGGACGTGTTTGACTCGGTAGACCCGGACAGGGATTATTCTGCCTATGAAGACCATGTCTACTTCAACAGGTTCATCTATGACATGAACATCCACGCCCTCTATCTCACCGCAAACCTCAAATTCGGCAAGTTCGGACTTATGGGCGGCCTGCGCGGAGAGTATTGGAAGGTGCATACCGAGAGTTATGACTGGGACCAGGAATATGCCGGCGCAGCAAAGGATGCACCGTTCAACAAGGACTATTTCCAACTTTTCCCCAGCCTGTTCGCCTCTTATCAGATAACGGAGAACGACCAACTGCAACTCAACTACACCCGTCGTCTCCGCCGTCCGTGGGGAGGACAACTCAACTCGTTCCGTGACACGCGCGACGCGACAATGGTTTCATTCGGCAATCCCGAACTCACTCCCGAGTTCTCCAATTCGTTCTCGTTCAACTATCTCCGCACTTGGACGGAACATTCCATGCTCCTTTCGCTCTACTATCGTCCCACCACGGACGTCATGCAGCGCATTACATACCGTGACCTCACCGAGGACATAATGTATTCCACCAGCATGAACCTCGCCAAGAGCACATCTTCGGGAGCAGAACTGACGGTGAAGAACCGCCTGTTCCGCATTCTCGACCTCACCACTAATGTCAACGCATACTACTATAAACTCGATGGCTTCTCCTATGTCATCAACAACCAGACTGTGACAGGTGCCGAACAGAAACGCTTCACATGGAATGCCCGTGTGCAGGCGAGCCTTGCCCTGCCCTACGACATCAACATCCAGGTTAGCGGACGCTACCGTTCACGTCAGGCTATAACCCAAGGCTACCGTCCGGCAACATATCTCATGGACTTCGGCATCCGCAAGAATTTTTTCAACAAACTGTTCACCCTGTCCGTCAACTGCCGCGACCTGCTCGACTCGCGCAAGTGGGAGACCAATACGGGGAGCGACACCTACAGCCGTCACCAGATCAACCGCCGCCACTCGCGCGGCTTCTCCGCCACGCTCACATGGAACTTCGGCAACATGAAGTCCAAGAACCGCCGTCAGGAGGGAGGCGAGGATGGTATGCAGCAGAACTACAACTCCGCAGGCATGGAGGAGTAGCCTGCATCCCGAAATACTTGTCTGTTTTTTTTTCTCCGATGTGGCTTTTTGTCGGAGAAAAGGTTTACCTTTGTGCCGTGTGGGCAGAAAGTCCGCAGAAAATCAATCTCTAAAGACCTTGATATATGAACCTCAGAAGTTTTCTTACAACCTGCGTCATCGTGTCATCT
>CAVDQB010000053.1:0-7448 GCA_963611255.1 Faecalibacterium prausnitzii | reverse complement strand
AGCAAGTGGGCAAAAGCGGCAGGGGTGGAGAAGCACGTGACATTCCACATGAGCCGCCACACCTGCGCCACGCTGTTGCTCTACTATGGGACAGACCTTTACACGGTTTCAAAAATCCTTGGTCATACGTCCATCAAGACGACGCAGGTATATGCAAAAGTGGCTGACGAGATGAAACGCAAGGCGGTGGGGAACATCCCGGAAATTTGACATCATCGCGGTCCCAGGACCGGGAGTGAGACGTATCCCCCCTTGGTAATACACGAGGGCTTCATCCAATTCGCGGGCGAAGCCCGGAAAATCTCCCTCGCGTGTACGCGTGCGTGTGTATGCGCGCGGTGACGACGACGCGCGGAATTTTTCTTTTTCTTTTTATATTTTCTTTTTCTATAGGGGGTGTGGGGGGAGATGCTTTTTCTTTCTTTTTTCTTTTCTTTTTGTTTATGCGTAGGCATTGCCTAACTAATGCGTAGGCATTGCCTAACTAATGCGTAGGCATTGCCTAACTAATGCGTAGGCATTGCCTAACTAATGCGTAGGCATTGCCTAACTAATGCGTAGGCATTGCCTAACTAATGCGTAGGCATTGCTTAACTAATGCGTAGGCATCAATCTCTATATGATAATGTATAATGCTGCAAGCATCATTTGGACATTGCTTAGACATCACTTGGACATCAGTACGGTTACTAAATACAGTAAACAATAGTAAAAACTACTCGTCGGTGTCGGCTGAAATCTCGAGGCCGCTGGCGAGCTGTGCGAGGCGTTGGGTAAGCGTGAGGTTCAGTTCGGCCACGGTCACGTCGACGCTGGTGGACTGCATCTTGGGCGTGTGGTAGTTGAGGAGCTTGATTTCGGCATCGACGCGGGTGGCCGGGTCGAGCGCCATGCAGTCGATGTCGAACTGCGATAGCGTGCGGCCTGTCTTCTCTCCGTTGTCATCATCTTCTTCGATTGTGGGGGTGAAGTAATCTATCGAGTGTTGGCGGAGGAATGTCTTCAGCGGTTTGTCTTTATTGGGCGTTCCAGCCGTGCGTCCGCCTAACCGTCCGCGCCCGTCTCCTTTTTTTCTTGGCATGGTAAAACAAAACTTAAAATGTCGGTGCAAAGATAAGGCTGTAATTTCGCAAGCGATAGATAAGTTTTGTTACACTAAACGACAAGCAATATGTTAGGCGGAATAATAGGAGCGGCAGGCGGCGCCCTTGGCGGCGTGCTCGGCGGCATCAGCAGGAACAAGGCGCTGAAGCAACAGATGAAGATGGTCAACGAGCAGAAGAAGGAGAACCAGGACTGGTATGACCGCAGATACAACGAGGACTCTACGCAACGGGCCGACGCACAGGCCATGCTGACACAGACGGCGGAAGCCATCAAGCAACGCAACCAGGCTTCGGCAGGGAGTGCTGCCGTCATGGGTGGCACCGAAGAGAGCGTAGCCTCCACCAAAGCGGCCAACGCACAGGCAATGGCAGATGCGACGAGCAAGATCGTGGTGGCCGGTGAACAGCGCAAAGACCAGATTGAGAACCAGTACAGAGAACGCAATAACGAGCTCAACCAGCAATTGCAGAACTTGCAGTCGCAGAAGAAGGACGCTCTGTCTATAACCAGTGATGCCATCGGCGGTGCCGTCAACGGTTTTGCCAAGGGTAGCGGACTGGGATAATCACTTAAACGATACACGTTATGGCAGATATAATAAGCAACCAGGCTTCCAACCCATTACGCAATGCTACGTCTTTCTACGACTTTTCGTCGCTTGACGGTAACGGCGGGCCGACGTCCCCGAGTGCGCCGCAGCCAGCAGGCGAGAAGCCCAATGACAACGCAACAGGAGATGGCGGCAACGGCACTCCGGCAAATGGTGGAACACCGACAGATGGAACAACAACGCCCAATGGAACCAACGGCGGCACAACAGGCGGAACTGCCGTCACTACTCCGGCACAGGTCAATCCGTATGCGCAACTCGCAGTGAAGAGTTACGAGGATATGGAGCGGGTCATCCGCGAGAGAATGAATGAGTTGCCGCCTGATGAGACGAAAGAGAATCGGGAAAAGCGGGAGCGCCGCGAAAAGCAGCAGGGTTTCCTTGCCCGGCTTGCAGACGGTCTCGGTTCGTTTCACACGACGTTTGCCTATGCACGCGGCGAAAAGCCCATGGATATGCCGCAAATGTCTAAGCGCGCGACAGAACTGTATGAGAAGGCGAAGGCTGCACGTGAGAAGAACCGGGACCAACGGATGAACTACGCCCTCAAGATTGGTGACCTTGGCAACGAGAAAGCGAAGGTGTTGCGCGAGATTGAAGCGCAACAGGAGGCACAAAGGCTGGCGCGAGAGAAAGGTCTGCGCGAACAGGAGGAACACAAATGGCTTGCCGACCTGCAACCCGACAAACTCCGCGAGCAGGCGGGCAAGGCCACCACTGCCGAGGAAAAGGCCAAAACCGCTACGGAGGAGGCCAACAACGCGGCTGCACTGTATGCCGCGAGGGTGGAGACAGAAAAGGCGAAAGGAAGAGCGTCAAACGCCGCCGCCAATGAACACAACGCCGCCGCCAACAAACATAACCTGGATGCCGGCCAAGGCTTCCCGTGGTGGGATGAACGTGGTGTCATGCACCTTGCGAAAACCAAGGACGAAGCAATCTACCGTCAGACGCAGGCCGGCGGCCCTATAATGGAGACCAATACGGGCGGCCGGACGCATACGACGACGGAAACCCCGGAAACGCAGTTTGGACAACCGGTGATTGGTGCCGACGGTAAACCGGTGATGAAAAAGACCGATACACACCAAGAAAGTGCAGGCTATGTCCCTATGAGACCGGCAAAACCAGCATCCCCCAAGCCGTCCGGCAAGAGCAAGAAGCAGACCGGCGTAAAATGGAAGTAGAACCATTCATAAACAAAGAAGACAATGGCAGACAAGAAACCACTATACGACCTGTACAAAGGTCTGCAGGCGAACAACTACGCGGTGCCTGACAATTGAGAGTTTTGAACGCACGCTGACTGAGGCGGGCAAGGGCGGCGCTGACAGCCGCCACGCGCTTTATGAGACGCTGAAGAAGGACAACTATGACGTGCCGGAGAAATACGAGAGCTTCTACAGCACGCTGTTTGAACCCGTGAACAGAACGACATCACGGGCAAAGGGCAGTTATGGCGGTGGGCAAGAACGAAAGGCGAAGCCTGCCGCTACGACCGGAACGGCCATGACTGACGCCGAGCGAGAAAGCATGCTGGGCAGTGCTGATGCCATCGTATCGCATAGCCGTGCATCGCTACGGCAGGCGAAGAACAGGATGGACTATGCACATGCGAACACGGGTCTGACTGTTCCAAAGACGCGAGTTGGCGTGAGAGGAAGCGGTGCGACGTTGGGGCAGAACACGAAGGTGACAACGAAAAATACCGGCTGGAACACAGAGACCGGCAAACCGGGAAAGGTATTTGTAACAGAGAGCGGCAACGAGTACGAGGAGCGCGGCGAGGCTGACCTGGAACAGAACACCATCGACGAGATCCGTTTTAAGAACGAGCAACAAGAAGCATATCTCCTTCAGCAGAAACAACGCATTGAGCAGGAGATAGGCCAACGAGGCAGTGAACTTGATGAGGAGGCTTCCGGATTTTCCTGGCGCGACATGCCGCGTGGAGGCATAGCGATCAATACCTACAACTCCTCTTCCGGTAACGGACGCTTTGCCGACAGCAAGTACAAGGCGCTCATGGCGCAACTGGATGCGGTGAATGAAAGTCTCGCCACGCTTGAGGAAGCCAAGAAGGGTCGGGCAAGCGACCAATGGATTGACGACTCATCCAACTGGGCGGCAAAGAAAGGCAAGCAACTGCTCGGTTTCGGCGCCGGTGCATGGCGCGGACTGGCCCATGCGGTGGGCAAGATCAGCACATGGGACGGAGGTACATCGGACATGTTGACCGGTGGCGCACTCTACAATGCCGCTGTTGAAGCCGACAAGAAAGGATTGGAAAATCTTTCGGCAGAAGACCGTGACCTGCTCAACCTCACGGCATACAAGAATGCCATCCAGGCGGAGAACAACCAGTATATCGGCCATGGGTACAACGCCGGAGTCACGACTGGCGAGAGTTTGCCGTTCATGATCGAAATGTTGCTCAGCCCGTACTCCAATTTAGGCACTACCGCTGCGAACAAACTCATGCGCGAGGCCGTAAGACGTTACGGCAAGGAGGCCGTAAAGAAAGCCACGAGGAAATACCTCGCCGCCAAGATTGGAACACGGATTGTCGGTGACGCCGCGGGCGCAGCCATGATGGCCGGAACTACCGGACAAGGACACGTCACCGCTGATATGCTGAACCGCTTGACCGGTGATGTGAAGTTCAATGTCGACGACAACGGGAATATCGTATACGACGGTCGCGAAGGTGCAGAGAACAGTGCACTGAAAGCCTACCTGAAGGCATTCGGCGCCCAGACTATCGAGAACCATTCGGAAATGGTGGGCGAATACTTTGCTCCATTCCTCGGAAGGGCGGCATCTCTGTCGCGTAAGGGAATGGAAAAGATTGGTTTGGGCAGAGTGAACAGACTGATTGACGACATAGGGGCGACCAATGCCGCAAGGATGATCAGCGACTTCGAGAAGCGGACGAAGTGGAACGGTACGTTCGGCGAGTATGCAGAAGAGGTTGTCGGAAACATAGAGAACGCCCTGCTTGTAGGCGACAACACCCTTGACACGTCAGAGAATACCGGTGTGTTCAATCTCGACCAGAACATTGACACATTCCTTGGTGTGGCTCTGATGGGCGGCTTCTTCTCTGCTGTGAAGACGGTATCGTACCGTGGCCCGAAGCGTGAGGCGCTGAGCGAGATGAACCGTGCGGGCAAGGTGATGGACGAGGCCCTGTCGGGCAGCTACAACCTGCGCGAAAAGTGGGGAGAGTGGCGCAACCGTCTGCTTGTGGGCACTGACGAGGAGAAGAAGGCGACACTGCGCGAGGTGATGGACAACACGGAGTTGCCCATGAACGTGCGTATGGGTGTGCTGAACTTCGCGAAGGCGGCACAGAAATATGAAGGTATCGCCCGGGCACAGGAAAGCAAGGTGAAGAACGGTGAACAGGACCCTATTGCACAGGCTTACGACGAGAGTTATGACAATGGTTATGATGCCACCGACCCGCAAGCGAGGAACGATGCCAAGATGCGTCTTGACATGGCACGCGCACAGGCGGCGCAGGCACTCGGCATGGAGAATGTGGACGATGTAGATGCCGTTATAGGCGACCCGTTACAATATATTGGCGAGCAGAGGGAGGCCGGCAACACCGAAGGTCTGCAAGCCGTTGTAGACTATGCCAATGCGAAATCGGCCTATGACGGCATGGTGCAGCGCATCAACGACGATGCGGACGGCATGGCCGAACAGAAGCGCGAGGTGGCGAAGAATATGCAGCATGCCGACGGCACGATACGTCCTGTGGTAATGAAGGAGCAGGACGAGGAAGGCCACAACAAGGTGATGTATCTTGTGGACGGCGAGGTGACGATGACGGACGACGGGAGCATGGTGGACAAGGGAAGGAGCGACAAGCATGTCGTTGTGTATGACCCGTCCACGGGCAAGCGACAGATGATAGACCCGACTGCAGATACCGGTATCCATTCGCTTGGAGCGACGACAAGCGCGGCAGACTATGACGCAATGATCGAGAGCAACCGCGAGAAGTATGTGCAGGAGCGGATGGACGAGGCGCTGGGAAAGGTGCGCCTGGCTCCGGGCATGCAGATTGTGTTGCCGACGGGCGAGGATGCTGTTGTCATGGCCATTGACGGTGACGGCAATGTCACCGTGGGGCTTGGTGACGGGAAGCAGACGAATGTGCAGTTGTCGGAACTTCAGCGCATCAGTGACGAGAAGGCACTTGCCGATTACAACCAGCGACATGGCATCAGCCAGGCGCAAGGCGAAGGACTGGAGGAAGCCCCTACCCCATCACAGGAAACTCCTACCCCATCGCAGGAAGGCGGGCCGCAAGGCGGCGCCATGAGTGGTGCACCTGCGGAGTTTGCGCCCGACATGGAATTGACCGTGCGCGACGAGGACGGCACGGAGAAACCAGCCATAGTGATGGGGCGTGTGCGCTATGAGAACGGCAGTTTTGTGCCTGACGAGAACGGCGGCATCATCGAATACTACATGGACGGCGAGGCGAAGCATGACCATGAGGACAAACTGCGCGACAAGGTGGTGAGCCATGTGGTGGAAGGGCAGACCGAAACCGAAGGTGGTGAAGGTGTACCGGAAACGGGTGAAAGCGTACCTGTTGCGGAAACGGGCGAAAGCGTGCCGGAAACCACCGGGAGCGTACAGGAAACAGCGGAAGAGGATACGAACCCTACGGAAATGTTCCTTCATGGGCAGTTGGGTGCCAAGGAGTATCTGTTTCAGATGGGTTATTTCCCCGAGTGGGTGAACAGGCAGACGGATGAAACCCTCTTGGAGGAAGCAGCCCATGTTGCAAAAATGAACCCAAACGCCAAGGTACACTATGCCGTAGGCTCTCCCGTCACCGAGGAAGAACCGGGGCGGGAAGGTGCACCGGCAGAAGGTGCAGTGCCTGCAGAGGAGACGGAAGCCACCGTTGGGGAGGGACAACCGACAGTGCAGCCCATGCCGATGCTTGACAATGGCGAGGAGGACTGGCAGGCCACCAATCCCGACCGTGCACACCAGTACATATACAACGAGACCGGGCTTTCACGCAGTGAGGGCAACCAGTTTGTTGCGGCCAACGTGGATGCTGCGGAGAAAGCACTGAACAAGGCGAAGGCGGCACCGATGCCACAGGTGGGCACGAGCATACAGAAGTACAACCAGGCGAAGGCCAAGCGCCAAGAGAAGATAGACGAGGCGCAGAAAGCGCTGGACTACTGGAAAAGTGTGCGAGACATACAGAACGGCATACAGCGTGAGGAGGACGAGCGAAGAGCCGCCGAGGATGCTGCACGTCATGAGGATGCCGTGGCGCAGGCGCAGGCCGACTATGAGGCTCGCAAGCGGGCCGAGGCGGAGCGCAAGGCCGTGGGCAACGGGAACCCGATGCCGGCCATTACCGACAAGTGGAACAGTGCAAAGAAGGCGGACGGCCACAAAGACGAAATAATGCTACCCGACGGCACGCCGCTGAAAGGCCACTATGTGCTGCACGAGAGCGGAGCGTCGTCGCCGAGCCACAACCCGCAGAACTGGCAGAAGACCGAAGGTTTCCCGATGGATGCCAATGACAACAGTGTGAACGACCGCGACTATGAGCGTGACCGTGATGCACAGGAGCACACGGAGCGCATTGCCGGGCATTATGACCAGCGGGCACTGCAGAGCGTGCCCGTGGTGAGCAATGACGGTGTGGTGCTGAGCGGCAACGGCAGGACGATGGCCGGAG
>CAVDQB010000052.1:0-7615 GCA_963611255.1 Faecalibacterium prausnitzii | reverse complement strand
TTCTTTCCTTATCAACATCGGCACCGGCTTTTTCCTTACATACATAAGCCGTCATCCCGAAGGGTTCAGTTTCATGGGCTTCGAGGGCAAGGAGGCAGGCTATTTCATCATCTTCTGCTTCTGTTCGGTGGCGTACATCATCGGCTGGAGCGTGATGAAAGTGCTCGTTCCGCACTACAGACCTGTGGTGTGAAGATATGAAAGACAAACGGAAAACAACAGTATAAACAAACAAAACTACAAGAAATCATGTCAACACGAAGGGATTTTCTGAAGCAAATGGGTATGGCTGCCGCCGGGGCGGCGGTTGCCGGAGTGCCCAATCTGGCGGCTCATGCCGCGGTGAAGTCCACGGCAACAGCCAAGAAAGAGGAGAAAGTGAAGATAGCATACATCGGCATCGGGTTCCGCGGGGAGCAGGATATCGAGGAGTTCAGCAAGACGGGAATGGTCGACGTTGTGGCTCTTTGCGACATAGACATGGGCGCAAAGCATACGCAGAAAGTGCTCGGGATGTATCCCAACGCCCGTCGTTTCCGCAATTTCCGCGAGATGTTCGAGACTTACTCGTCGCATTTCGATGCCGTGTGCGCCGCAGTGCCCGACCACATGCACTTTCCTGTGGCGATGATGGCACTCAACTATGGCAAGCACATATATCTGGAAAAACCGATGTGCCGCACTTTCCACGAGGCGGAACTGATGATGGCAGCCGCCAAGAAGCATCCGGAGGTGGTGACGCAGGTGGGTAACCAAGGACACTCCGAAGCCAACTACTTCCAGTGGAAGGCTTGGCAGGAAGCGGGAATAATAAAGGACGTGACGGCGATAACGGCGCACATGAACAACTCGCGCCGTTGGCACGGTTTCGACGCAAACATGAAGCATATGCCGCAAGGAGAGCCCCTGCCCAACAAAGACATAGACTGGGACACATGGCTCGGTGCTTGCGGATGGCGTGACTATTCCGACAAGTACCATTACGGTAACTGGCGCTGCTGGTATGAGTTCGGTATGGGTGCGCTCGGAGACTGGGGCGCGCACATCCTCGACACCGCCCACGAGTTCCTTGAACTGGGGCTGCCCTACGAGATAACAATGCAGTATGCCAACGGACACAACGATTATTTCTTCCCGTTCTCGTCGACCATCCTCTTCAGATTCGGGGCAAGGAAAGGTATGCCGCCGTGTGACGTGACATGGTATGACGGTACGGACAACCTGCCGAAAGTGCCTTCCAACTACGGACAGAGCGAGTACAACCCCGACATACCGTCGACCAATCAGGGTGACACGCCGGTGGCGAAACTCAATCCTGGCAAGATCATCTACTCGAAAGACCTTGTGTTCAAAGGCGGTTCACATGGCAGTACCCTCCAGATGTTGCCATCGGCAAAGGCAGAGGAGTGGAAGGGCAAGATGCCTGTAGTGCCCGAAAGCCCGAGCAACCACTATGTGAACTTCCTGAGGGCTTGCAAGGGCGAGGAGAAGACCCGGTCGCCGTTTGAAATCAACGGTGTTCTGTCGCAGGTGTTCTGCCTCGGCGTGATAGCGCAGAGACTGAACACGCAACTCTTCTTCGACCCGCGTACGAAGCAGTTTACCAACAATGATTTCGCCAACTCGCTGCTCGCAGGCATGCCGCCGCGCCGGGGTTGGGAGGACTTCTACAAAATCTGACAGACAATGGGGGCGTTTCCCCGAAACAAGAACAAACAACAAACAGAACGGAACATGAGAAAGACAATGATGTTACTGGCACTTGCGCTTTTTGCAAGTGCGGGGGTGTCGGCACAGGACAATACGCTGACCGAGCAGGAACAACGAGAGGGATGGAAACTGTTGTGGGACGGCAAGACCACAAACGGGTGGCGAGGTGCGAAGATAGCCACATTCCCGACGAAAGGCTGGCGCATAGAGAAAGGTGTGCTCAAGGTCAACGGCGCTGACGGAAAGGAGAGCGCCAACGGCGGAGACATCGTGACGACACGCACATACCGCAACTTTATCCTCAAGGTAGACTTCAAGATAACTCCCGGAGCGAACTCCGGCATCAAGTATTTCGTAGACCCTGACATGAACAAAGGGGAGGGCTCTGCCATCGGATGCGAGTTCCAGATACTCGACGACGAGCGTCATCCCGATGCCAAACTCGGTGTCAACGGTAACAGAAAACTCGGTTCACTCTACGACCTGATACCTGCTCCTTCGGAGAAACCCTTTGACATCAATGCATGGAACACCGCTGTCGTCATAGTGAAAGACAAGCATGTGGAGCACTGGCTCAATGGAGTTAAGATGTTGGAGTACGAGCGTGGCACGCAGATGTGGGACGCTTTCGTGGACTACAGCAAGTATAAGAACTGGCCGGACTTCGGCAACCGCATAGACGGAAACATCCTCTTGCAGGACCACGGCGACGAGGTGTGGTTCAAGAACATCAAGATAAAGGAACTCTAAGAGGTGTCTCCGGCGCATATATATAAAATAGGTGTAACGGAGAATCTGTTCTATTGCTGGTTTTCTGCCATGCACACGCGTGTGGACATCCTGCTGCCGGGAACGGAAAGTGAGGACTCCAGTTGCGCCGTAGCCACGGAGGTGGCGGACAGGATAGCCGGAATAGAAGCGATAGGCAACTGCTTCAATCCGCAGAGTGAACTGAGCAGGTTCAACAATGGCGGACTGGAGCAGTCTGCATTGTCGCCGGAATTGAGGCGCATACTAAACCTCTGTGAAGAATGGAAACACCGCACCGGCGGACTTTTTGACGTGGCTTGTTCGGGCAAAATCAACCTTTCGGGCTGTCTGAAGGGCTATGCCCTCGATGCCGTCCGCCCCATTCTGGAAAACCACGGCATCACTTCCGCCTTGGTAAACCTCGGCAACAGTTCGGTGCTTGCCCTCGGCAACCAGACTTTCGGCAGCGATGGCTGGACGGTGAAGCGTACCGACGGCAGGGAGTACCGGCTGAAGGATCAGTGCTTGACCACATCGGGTAACACGCCGGAAAACCACGCCCACATCATCAATCCGCTGACAGGGAAATGCGTGCAAGGCGAGGGTGTCGTGTCGGTGGTGACTGACAGCGGTGTGGAAGGCGAGGTTATGTCGACCGTAACGTTTATAAAGAGTAACGGCATACTGTAGTCCAGTATGCCGTTACCTGTTGTGTGATTGTCATTTCGCGTAGTTTTCGAGACCCTCGTTGAGGAATTTCAAAAACTCCTGGATGTCTTCTTTGTAGGCGAAAGAACCGCTCAACGGCTTGCCTTCGTTGTCGAGCGTGACGTAGAAAGGCTGTGCGTTGGCACCGAACTTGTATCTCTGAAGGTAACTCCATTTGTCGCCCACGGTGCGGAGACGCACCTCCTTGCCGTTTTCCTTTACAGTAATGGGCTGTGGGAGTGGTGTCTTGTCATCGACGAAGAGCGAGATGAGCACATACTTATCCTTGAGAATGTCTGCCACAGAGGGGTCTGTCCACACGGCAGCCTCCATTTTGCGGCAGTTGACACAACCGAATCCTGTGAAGTCAATGAATGCAGGTTTGCCCTGTGAAGCCGCCGCTTTCATGCCTTCCTCATAGTCGGTGTATGCCGGATGCACCTCTTTGGTGTTGAGGTTGAAATCCTGGGTGTTCATCGGAGGGGCGAATGCGCTCACCGCCTTGCACGGTGCTCCCCACAGACCGGGCAGCATATAGACGGAGAAAGCGAGTGAGACCATACCCATCATGATGCATAACACCGGCATGGGCTTGCCCTGTTCGCCGCCGATAGTGTCCTCCTGGAACTTCAGGATGCCGATAAGATAAAGACCCAACATACCGAATATGACAATCCAAAGGGACAAGAACACTTCCCTGTCCATGATGTGCCAGCCGTAGGCGAGGTCGGCTACGGAGAGGAATTTCAGTGCAAACGCCAGTTCGATGAAGCCCAACACCACCTTGATAGTGGTCATCCACGAACCCGAACGCGGTGTGCTCTTCAGCCAAGAGGGGAAGAGAGCGAACAGTGTGAACGGCAGTGCGAGGGCTATGGCGAAGCCTGTCATGCCTACGGCAGGACCGAGTATGCTGCCCGAAGTGCTTACTTGCACGAGCAGGAAACCGATGATCGGACCTGTGCAAGAGAAACTCACGAGGCTCAGGGTGAATGCCATGAGGAAGATAGAAATCAGTCCGCTGGTGGAACTTGCCTTGCTGTCGACCGCATTACCCCACTTTTCGGGGAGTTTTATTTCGAACCATCCGAAGAAACTTACGGCGAATATGACGAGCAAAGCAAAGAAAAGCAGATTGAAGACGGCACTCGTTGACAGTGCGTTGAGGGAACTTGCGCCGAACAGAACGGTGATGACGAGACCGAGTGTCACATAGATGACGACAATGGAAATGCCGTAGGTGACAGCGTCACGGATGCCTTTCTTGCGGTCATCCTTAGCCCTTTTCAGGAAGAAACTTACCGTCATGGGGATGATAGGCCATACGCAGGGAGTGAGAAGAGCCACAAATCCGCCCACGATACCCATCAGGAAAATGTAGAGCAGGGGAGAATTGGCGGTGTCGTTTGTGCCGTTTTGCGCCCCCAAAGTGTCGATGACAGGTGTCCAGAGGTCAGAAACGGCAACCGCACTCACGCTGTCGGTTTCTGCCACAGAGGCTGTGTCAGCCACGGCAACGGTGTCGTTGACCTCTGCGGCAGACGTTTCCGCCTTGGCTTTTTCCTCCTCTTTGACCTTGGTCTCCTTAGAGTCAGCCTTCGCCACGGCAGGACTGTCGCCGCTCTTTACGAGGTTCACGTCAGTGGGAGGGAGGCAGTTCTGGTCGTTGCACGCTCCATAAGTGAGGTAACAACTGATGCTGTACTTCTGTTTTGTGAACTTTATCTTTTGCACAAACTGCACCGAACCTTCGAAATAGCGCAGTTTCATGCCGAACAAATTGTCGAATTTGGAAATCTCATTGCCCACAGGCTTGAGTGTTCCGACAAGTTCTATACCGTCAGATTTCTCCACTGTCAGTTCGGCTTGGACGGGCCCGCTGTTGCCGAGATTGGTGGAATAGACGTGCCAACCCTTGTCAATCTTGCCGCTGAAGATGATCTCTCCCTCGGCAGTACCGTCAGTTTTCAGTTGCGAACTGAACTTGACAGGCTCAACCAACTGTGCGTCTGCCACTGCCACAAGCAACAGCATCAGACATAAACCAATAAATCTTTTCATTTTGAAGTTTGGGTAAAACGTAATGTTATTTGTGTGCAAAATTACGCCAAAAGCCTGTAATCGCCAAATTAAAACCATTTATACTATTGTTTTTTACTAACTTTGCACCCGTAAAATTTGACAGGATGAAAGACTCACTGATAATACTGAGCGGTGGCATGGACAGTGTCACCCTGCTCTATGACAAGAAAGACGACATTGCTTTGGCGGTAACGTTTGACTACGGAAGCAATCACAATAAGAGGGAAGAGGCATTTGCGAAATATCATTGCGAGGCGTTGGGCATAGAACACATTACCATTCCGCTGGCGTTCATGCACGATTATTTCAAGTCATCGCTCCTTGAGGGGGCGGACGCAATACCGGAAGGTCACTACGAAGACGAGAACATGAAGTCCACGGTGGTGCCTTTCCGCAACGGCATCATGCTCTCCATAGGGTGCGGAATGGCGGAAAGCCGCGGCTTGAAGAAAGTGCTCATTGCCAACCACTCGGGCGATCACGCCATATATCCTGACTGCAGGAGCGCCTTTGTCAATGCCATGTCAGAGGCGATGAGGTTCGGCACTTACGAGGGAATAACCGTTGAGGCTCCCTATACTTCCGTTTCAAAGACCGACATAGCGCGACGGGGCAAGGAACTTGGCATCGACTATGCCAAGACTTACTCCTGCTACAAGGGCGGCGAGAAGCATTGCGGCAAATGCGGCACTTGCGTAGAGCGCAAGGAAGCACTGCGTGATGCCGGTATAGAAGACCCGACGGAATACGAAGAATAACGCTCACAACACGACACAGGTATGTATTATGCTGAAAAGAGGATGGAGGTTGCAGGATGCCACATGCTCAACCTTTCATACGAAAGCAAGTGCAAGAATCTCCACGGGCACAACTGGATAATAACCATATACTGCAAGTCCAAGACACTTAACAAGGACGGAATGGTCTTTGACTTCCAACATGCGAAGGAGAAGATACACGGTTACCTTGACCACGGTAACTTCAATGAACTCCTGCCGTTTAATCCTACGGCGGAGAACATAGCCCGCTGGTGTACGGAACAGATTCCCGAGTGCTACAAGGCAAGGGTAGAGGAGTCGGAAAACAATGTCGCCATATACGTCGAGGACGAGGAATAGGCAATGAGAATCAACGAAATCTTCTATTCCCTGCAGGGCGAGGGCTTCTTCACGGGAGTGCCGTCCATATTCGTTCGCTTTGCTGGATGCAACCTGAAGTGCCCTTTCTGCGACACGCAGCATGAGCCTTACGAGGAGATGGACATACTGGAGATTTTGGGGAAGATAAAGGATTGTCCTGCGCGCCACATTGTCTTTACCGGCGGAGAGCCGTCCCTGCAACTGACGGAGGATATTTGCCGCCAGTTCAAGGTTGCGGGGTATGACATTCAGGTGGAGACAAACGGCACGCATGAACTGCCCTCCGGGTGCATAGATTGGGTTACCTGTAGTCCCAAGGATGCCTATTGCAAGAATGCGGAGGTGAGGTTAGCGCATATTGACGAGGTGAAAGTGGTGTTCGACGGAAGTGTGGATGCGGAACGGTACCTCGCCATTGATGCCCGATGCTACAGTCTGCAGCCTTGTGATACGGGCGATGAGGCACGGAACAAGGAGATAACACGGAAGTGCGTAGACTATATTCTCGCTCATCCGAAGTGGCGTCTGTCGCTGCAGACGCACAAACTGCTAAATATAAGATGACTATGAACAAAGACATTACGAGGGACGATGCTGTGAAGGCAATAAGGACTTTGCTGTCGTATATAGGGGAAAATCCCGACCGTGAAGGACTGGTTGACACTCCCGACCGCATTCTCCGTATGTGGGAAGAGATTTTTTGCGGATACGAAGAGAACAAGAAGCCGCACATAACGACATTCTCCAATGAAGAGCACTTTTCAGATATCGTGTTCGACAGTGGCGACTATTACTCCATGTGCGAGCACCATATATTGCCCTTTTTCGGCAAATATTACTTCGCTTATGTGCCCTCTCCCGAAGGAAGAATACTCGGCATATCCAAGGTGGCGAGGGTTGTGGGCTACTGTGCGGCGCGGTTGCAGTTGCAGGAAAAACTGGCTGTCGATATCGTGAAGATGCTGTCGGAGGCACTGGAAGGCAAGGCTTTGGGATTTGCAATAGTGCTCAAGGGGCAGCACCTCTGCAAGACCATGCGCGGAGTGCGCAACAACGGCAAGATGACCGTGTCGCATTTCACCGGCGTTTTCGCTCAAACCGACACCACAAAAAGGGAGGAGTTCTACAAGTTGATAGATATGCAGCGTGACTGACATGGCATCTTGCCGATGCAGGAAGTTCGTGTCTTGAGCACTGTAAACACAACATGGGCTGCGTCTGAATTC
>CAVDQB010000051.1:0-7719 GCA_963611255.1 Faecalibacterium prausnitzii | reverse complement strand
TTACTTTAGAGAGAGGACACAAAAATGTACCAAGTTATTTTTTAATCATTACTTAATCCAAATGAATATTATAAATTTAGGAATTCTTGCTCACATTGATGCAGGAAAAACTTCCGTAACCGAGAATCTGCTGTTTGCCAGTGGAGCAACGGAAAAGTGCGGCCGTGTGGATAATGGTGACACCATAACGGACTCTATGGATATAGAGAAACGTAGAGGAATTACTGTCCGGGCTTCTACGACATCTATTATCTGGAATGGAGTGAAATGCAATATCATTGACACTCCGGGACACATGGATTTTATTGCGGAAGTGGAGCGGACATTCAAAATGCTTGATGGAGCAGTCCTCATCTTATCCGCAAAGGAAGGCATACAAGCGCAGACAAAGTTGCTGTTCAGTACTTTACAAAAGCTGCAAATCCCGACAATTATATTTATCAATAAGATTGACCGTGCCGGTGTGAATTTGGAGCGTTTGTATATGGATATAAAAACAAATCTGTCGCAAGATGTCCTGTTTATGCAAACTGTTGTCGATGGATCGGTTTATCCGGTTTGCTCCCAAACATATATAAAGGAAGAATACAAAGAATTTGTATGCAACCATGACGACGATATATTAGAACGATATTTGGCGGATAGCGAAATTTCACCGGCTGATTATTGGAATACGATAATCGCTCTTGTGGCAAAAGCCAAAGTCTATCCGGTGCTACATGGATCAGCAATGTTCAATATCGGTATCAATGAGTTGTTGGACGCCATTTCTTCTTTTATACTTCCTCCGGCATCAGTCTCAAACAGACTTTCAGCTTATCTCTATAAGATAGAGCATGACCCCAAAGGGCATAAAAGAAGTTTTCTTAAAATAATTGACGGAAGTCTGAGACTTCGAGACGTTGTAAGAATCAACGATTCGGAAAAATTCATCAAGATTAAAAATCTAAAGACTATTTATCAGGGCAGAGAGATAAATGTTGATGAAGTGGGTGCCAATGATATCGCGATTGTAGAAGATATAGAAGATTTTCGAATCGGAGATTATTTAGGTGCTAAACCTTGTTTGATTCAAGGATTATCTCATCAGCATCCCGCTCTCAAATCCTCCGTCCGGCCAAATAAGCCCGAAGAGAGAAGCAAGGTGATATCCGCTCTGAATACATTGTGGATTGAAGACCCGTCTTTGTCCTTTTCCATAAACTCATATAGTGATGAATTGGAAATCTCGTTATATGGTTTGACCCAAAAGGAAATCATACAGACATTGCTGGAAGAACGATTTTCCGTAAAGGTCCATTTTGATGAGATCAAGACTATCTACAAAGAACGACCTATAAAAAAGGTCAATAAGATTATTCAGATCGAAGTACCACCCAACCCTTACTGGGCCACAATAGGGCTGACTCTTGAACCCTTACCGTTAGGGGCAGGGTTGCAAATCGAAAGTGACATCTCCTATGGTTATCTGAACCATTCTTTTCAAAATGCCGTTTTTGAAGGGATTCGTATGTCTTGCCAATCTGGTTTACATGGATGGGAAGTGACAGATCTGAAAGTAACTTTTACTCAAGCCGAGTATTATAGCCCGGTAAGTACACCTGCTGATTTCAGACAGCTGACCCCTTATGTCTTCAGGCTGGCTTTGCAACAGTCAGGTGTGGACATTCTCGAACCGATGCTCTGTTTTGAGTTGCAGATACCCCAAGTAGCGAGTTCCAAAGCTATTACAGATTTGCAAAAACTGATGTCTGAGATTGAAGACATCAGTTGTAATAATGAGTGGTGTCATATTAAAGGGAAAGTTCCATTAAATACAAGTAAAGACTATGCCTCAGAAGTAAGTTCGTACACTAAGGGCTTAGGCATTTTTATGGTTAAGCCATGTGGGTATCAAATAACAAAAGACGGTTATTCTGATAATATCCGCATGAACGAAAAAGATAAACTTTTATTCATGTTCCAAAAATCAATGTCATTAAAATAATGGAGCGGTCAGGAAATTTCTATAAGGCAATACGGTTGGGATATATACTTATCTCCATTCTTATCGGATGTATGGCATATAATAGCCTCTATGAATGGCAGGAGATAGAAGCATTAGAACTTGGCAATAAAAAAATAGACGAGCTCCGAAAAGAAATAAACAATATCAATATTCAAATGATAAAATTTTCTCTATTGGGTGAAACAATACTGGAATGGAACGATAAAGATATCGAGCATTACCATGCACGGCGTATGGCAATGGACAGTATGCTCTGCCGTTTCAAGGCCACCTATCCAGCAGAGCGCATCGATAGTGTGCGCAGTCTTTTAGAGGATAAGGAACGACAGATGTTCCAGATAGTCCGGTTAATGGATGAACAACAATCTATTAACAAGAAGATAGCCAATCAAATTCCGGTTATTGTACAGAAAAGTGTGCAGGAACAGTCCAAAAAGCCAAAACGAAAAGGTTTCTTAGGCATATTCGGCAAAAAAAAGGAAGTAACTCCAGCAGTATCAACCACTATCCTTCATTCGGTCAATAGAAACGTAATCAGCGAACAGAAAGTGCAGGATCGCCAATTGTCGGAACAAGCCGACAGCCTTGCAGCTCGTAATGCAGAACTTAACAGACAACTGCAAGAATTGATTTGCCAAATAGAAGAAAAGGTACAAACCGAACTGCAAAGCCGGGAAAACGAAATAGTTGCCATGCGTGAAAAGTCATTTATGCAAGTAGGCGGTTTAATGGGATTCGTTCTTCTATTGTTGTTAATTTCCTACATCATCATACATCGTGATGCAAAAAGCATTAAACAATACAAGCACAAGACAACTGATTTGATAAGGCAACTGGAACAATCCGTACAACGGAACGAGGCACTGATAACGTCAAGGAAGAAGGCGGTACATACTATCACCCATGAACTGCGCACACCGCTGACAGCAATAACAGGCTATGCCGGACTGATACGGAAAGAACAGTGTGAGGATAAGTCCGGGCAGTATATCCAAAACATACTGCAATCCTCCGACCGTATGCGGGATATGCTTAACACTTTGCTTGACTTCTTCCGCCTGGACAACGGCAAGGAACAGCCCCGTCTGTCACCCTGCCGGATTTCAGCAATCACGCACACACTTGAAACGGAGTTCATGCCTGTTGCCGTGAACAAAGGGCTGTCCTTGTCCGTGAAGACTGGACACGATGCCATTGTATTGACCGACAAAGAGCGAATAATACAAATCGGGAATAACCTGCTGTCAAACGCTGTCAAGTTCACAGAAGAAGGCGGTGTTTCTTTGATTACTGAATATGATAATGGAGTTCTGACACTGGTCGTTGAAGATACAGGTACAGGCATGACAGAAGAGGAACAGAAACAAGCGTTCGGTGCGTTTGAACGTCTATCAAATGCCGCCGCAAAGGAGGGTTTCGGGCTTGGGCTTGCCATAATGCGTAATATTGTGTCGATGCTTGGCGGAACAATCCGTTTACTGGAGCGAAAGGGAAAGGCAGTCGTTTCACAGTTGAAATTTCTATGCAGGAAGCTGAAGAACAGCTTGGATATACAAGCAATACACCTGTTTATCATAACAATAAATTCCATGATGTTGTCGCCATTGACAATGATGAGGTATTACTTCTGATGCTGAAAGAGATGTATTCCCAAGAAGGAATACACTGCGACACTTGCACCGATGCTGCGGCACTGATGGAAATGATACGCCAGAAAGAATACAGCCTGTTGCTGACAGACTTGAATATGCCCGATATAAACGGTTTCGAATTGCTGGAACTGTTGCGTTCGTCCAACGTGGGCAATTCACCAACAATCCCGGTGGTTGTGGCAACCGCTTCGGGCAGTTGTAACAAAGGGGAACTATTGGCAAAAGGCTTTGCCGGATGCCTGTTCAAACCGTTCTCCATATCGGAACTGATGGAGGTTTCCGACAGGTGTGCCATAAAAGCGACACCGGACGGGAAACCGGACTTTTCCGCCTTATTGTCCTATGGCAATGAAGCCGTCATGCTGGAAAAGTTGATAACTGAAACAGAAAAGGAAATGCAGGCGGTACGGGATGCAGCAAAAGAAAAAGACCTGCAAAAGCTGGATTCCCTGATCCACCACCTGCGCAGTTCGTGGGAGGTGCTCCGTGCCGACCAACCGCTGAATGTACTTTACGGATTGCTTCGTGGCGATGCTCTCCCGGATGGTGAAGCGTTAAGCCATGCCGTGACTGCCGTGCTGGATAAGGGAGTGGAAATAATACGGTTGGCAGAAGAGGAAAGGAGAAAATACGAAGATGAATAAGACAAAAATAATTGTGGTGGAAGACAACATCGTGTATTGCGAATATGTCTGCAATATGCTGTCACGGGAGGGCTACCGCAATATGAAGGCTTACCACCTCTCAACCGCGAAGAAACATCTGCAACAGGCAACAGATAATGATATCGTGGTTGCCGACCTGCGTCTGCCTGACGGCAGTGGCATAGACCTTTTGTGCTGGATGCGAAAGGAGGGAAAGATGCAGCCCTTCATCATTATGACCGACTACGCCGAAGTTAATACCGCCGTGGAAAGCATGAAACTCGGCTCGATAGACTATATTCCCAAACAGCTTGTGGAGGATAAACTTGTCCCCCTGATCCGTTCCATACTGAAAGAACGTCAGGCAGGACAACGCCGTATGCCTATATTCGCCCGTGAAGGTTCCGCCTTTCAGAAAATCATGCACCGCATAAGGCTGGTAGCCGCCACCGATATGAGCGTGATGATATTTGGTGAGAACGGCACGGGCAAGGAGCATATTGCCCACCTGTTGCATGACAAGAGCAAACGTGCAGGCAAGCCATTTGTGGCGGTGGACTGCGGTTCACTCTCCAAAGAGCTTGCACCGTCGGCTTTCTTCGGACACGTCAAAGGTGCATTTACAGGTGCGGACAATGCCAAGAAAGGATATTTCCATGAGGCGGAAGGCGGCACGTTGTTTCTGGACGAGGTAGGAAACCTCGCGTTGGAAACCCAACAGATGTTGCTCCGTGCCATACAGGAGAGGCGGTATCGCCCGGTCGGAGACAAGGCAGACCGGAATTTCAATGTCCGCATCATCGCTGCTACCAATGAAGATTTGGAGGTATCGGTGAATGAAAAGCGTTTTCGGCAGGATCTTCTGTACCGCCTGCACGACTTCGGGATAACCGTTCCTCCGTTGCGTGACTGTCAAGAAGACATTATGCCGCTGGCAGAGTTCTTCCGTGATATGGCAAACAGAGAGCTGGAGTGTAGCGTGAGCGGGTTCAGTTCCGAAGCACGTAAAGCGTTGCTGACACACGCATGGCCGGGCAACGTGCGGGAACTTCGGCAGAAAGTTATGGGTGCTGTATTGCAGGCGCAGGAAGGTGTTGTCATGAAAGAGCATCTGGAACTTGCCGTGACGAAACCGACCTCTACTGTCAGCTTCGCCTTGCGCAATGACGCGGAGGATAAGGAGCGGATATTGCGTGCGTTGAAACAGGCAAACGGCAACCGGAGTGTCGCCGCAGAACTGCTCGGCATAGGCAGGACAACACTATACAGCAAACTTGAAGAGTATGGACTTAAATATAAATTCAAGCAATCATAGCCCGTAATTCACTGAATTTGGCTATCTTTGCATAACATTTGAGAAAAACGGCGATTGGCAGGAGCTTTTCGCCGCCAACATATAGGATAAGACCGCAAGGCGTTTCAAGCGAAAATCTGGTAAATTGGAACTACGGAGACGATTGCGTGATGCTTATGCTATGCTTACGCATAGCGTGCATTCACGTACTCTCCGTAAAGGCTTTACCAGAGCCATCGCTTGAAGGTAGTGTGAATTGCACGCTACTTTTTTACCCTTGCCTAACGAAAGGAAACGATTATGGGTAAAGTTCAGATTCTCGCCGTACTGACGATGGACGGATGTCTTTCTTCAGAGTTATATGATAAAGCACATCAGGATTTGTGCCTTGACCGTTGCGGTCTTGATGAAATCAGGAAGAAAGCCTTTTACCGTGTGACACCGGACTATTCCATTTCAATGCTGCACGAATGGAGAAAAGACTGCACAAACATCCGTTACCTCGCGGAAGCCACACCGGACACGGCAGACTATATAAACGGACTGCTGCGGATGCACGCTGTGGATGAAATCATACTATACACCGTTCCTTTCATATCCGGAAGCGGACGACATTTTTTTAAGTCGGCTCTGCCAGAGCAACACTGGACGCTTTCCTCTTTGAAAAGCTATCCCAACGGTGTATGTCGCATTATCTATATCCTTGATAAAAAAGCAAGATAGCCAAAATGTGCGGCAAGCATACATTTCTATTTTCAGGAATAGAATAAATGTTCCGATTACAAACAATTTAAGTCGGAGATAATTTGTCCTTGTGAAAAAATACTGAATTTTATACCTCTGAAATCCAGCACTTTGTAAAATTGAGTGTTGGATTTTTTATTTTCTGCCGCGTTTTTTGCCAATTATATTCATGTGCGCACGCAGAAAACAAAGTGTAATTTTCAAAATTGACAGAACCATGAATTATTTCTTGCTGGCGGAAACCGACTTTTTCCGCCTGATAAACGAAGCCGGCGACTGCAATATGGAAACGGCATACACGGCTTTCGCCACCCAAGTGATCGAACTGTGCAACGGCGGCATGGACATGAACCTTACCGTCATCGCGCTTGCCTACATCGAAATCGAGTTGCAGCACCATCCCGTACGTAATCTGTCAGAAGAAAAAAGAGAGATTGCCGCCTACGTCAGCAAGGCTCTGTCTTTCGTAAGAAAGATGCAGAAATTCCTTGCCACGCCCCAAGTGCCACCACTAATATCCGCCAACAACGCAACAGAAACCACCGCCAGCCTTCTTCAATGGACGGGCAATGCCATCGACCTCGTGGAACTTATCTACGGCATAGACGTGATGGGCTGCATCAACAACGGCAATATGCCGCTCAAACAGCTCGCCCCACTTCTCTATAAGATATTCGGGGTTGATTCTAAAGACTGCTACCGCTTCTACACTGATATCAAACGCCGGAAGAACGAAAGCCGCACCTATTTCATTGACAGGATGCAGGAAAAACTGAACGAGAGAATGTTGCGTGATGAGGAGTTGGAGCGGATGAGAAAATAAAAAAATATCCATTACATATGAGAAGACAGGAATACTCGTATCCTGTCTTTTTATTTTCATTTAATTATATATTAATTAGCACAATATATGTGAGTTTTTCATTCCTATAAGGACAAATTTCAGAAACGTATGTCTGGTAAATTATTGAGTCATCATAGTATGAACATATATCATTACTAAAAACAATGAAACAACTTCCATAAGATTGTGGTTGTAAAAATCGCCATTTAATAGCCCGTTTTTTTTAGAAAATTCGCTAATTTATACAGAATAGCTTAAAATGAGCGAATTATGAGTTTCTCACCTCAATAAAGGTAATGATTTGGCAATAGTTTTAAATTCTGCATTGTGTATAAGTATGCTTGTCAAACAACTCTTTATTTCTCGATGCAAAGATACAATTTAATTTTTATTTTCCTCCGACTGATATGCTAAATAATAATAAAAGTGCAACAAAAATAACCTGATTTCAAAAATATTCCATTATCTTTGAGCTGAACGCAATAATAAAGATAAACGATGAAAGATATAAATCGCATAAAAGTCGTGTTGGT
>CAVDQB010000050.1:0-10043 GCA_963611255.1 Faecalibacterium prausnitzii | reverse complement strand
GACGGACAGATTGTTGCATTGAACAATCTGTCCGTCCTTACCTTATATATGTATACCTGAAACGACAGTGCCGTTCAGGCATCGGCATCCGTCCTAAAGTTTGTTGAACTCCGCCAGTATTTTGTCAGCGATTGCCGCCATTTCGCTCTCCGGGAGCGACAGTTTCGGATTGGAAAAGAGCATATCCTTCTCGCTCTGCATAGGTATGAGGTGTATGTGAGCGTGCCTCACCTCCAGTCCGATGACCGCTTGTCCCACCTTTACGCAGGGTATTGCATTCTTGATTGCTATCGCCACCTTCTTCGCGAACTTCTGATATGCGGCTATCTCCTCGTCTTCCATGTCGAAGATATAGTCTATCTCGCGTCTCGGAATCACGAGCGTGTGCCCCTTTACCAGCGGATTTATGTCGAGAAAGGCATAGAACCTGTCGTCCTCCGCACACTTGTAACTCGGTATCTCGCCTGCTGCTATTTTGCTGAATATTGACATATACGATAATGTGTAACCGTTCTTCCTTTGTCTATTCCACGCTTATGCGGTCGATTTTGAGTCTGAGCACGCTGCCGTTGGGCAGTTGAATGTCGACCTCTTCACCGACTTTCTTGTTGAGAAGCCCCTGTGCTATCGGAGTTTTGATGGATATCTTGCCCTCGCGCAGGTTCGCCTCGCTCTCGCTCACGATAGTATATGCCATCTTGGCGTTGGTGTCGAGGTTGGTCATTTCCACCTTTGACAGTATCTGCACAGCGTCGTTGCTAAGGCGTGACGTGTCCACCACCTTCGCCGAAGCGATGTCGAGTTTCAGTTGGTTGATCTTTGACTCGAGGTGAGCCTGAGCCTCTTTCGCTGCGTCATATTCTGAATTTTCACTCAAATCTCCCTTATCCCGCGCCTCGGCAATGGCAGCCGATGCCTTGGGACGCTCTATTGCCTCCAACCTGTGGAGTTCGGCCACCAGTTTATCGTAGCCTTCCTGTGACATGTATCCCATATCTGGTTGTTGTTTTAGTTAATAATTTGTTGTCTATCACATACAACGCAACCAAGTGAACACGCCCGCACTAAAAAAATAAGAACCCCGATTCTTACATCGGAATTCCAGTTTCACAGTCGGACATGCCCAGACTTCATTTTGTCGTATCTGTGGGCAAAGTTAGTGGTTTTGTGCGAAATGCCAAAATATAACGGTGTTTTTTTCATTTTTTGCCGTGTGACCGCCGGCAGCAATCACCTGATTGTGATTACCACCGGGTCGTTTTCCATCTCCGCTTTCATAATTCTTCTTATTATGGGGTTTAGCGTACGCTGCGACAGCAGCACCTTCCCCACCTGCGTGTTGTGCCCCACAAGGATGCAGCCTTTGGTGTCTTCCACGGTGTTTCCGGCGTGTATGAGTATCCCCGACCTATACCGCACGTTCTCTATCCGCGGCATTGCCTTGCCGAATTTCATGCTGTACTGCATACTGACACGGTAAGTGCCGGCGGGAATACACCCTCCCACCTTCTTCTCCGGCGGTTCCAGAGTGTCGCAGACATACGTTCCGTTGATGTACATACGCCCTATGACGTAATCGTCTTTCAGGTACTTTCTTTCTACAAACAGTTTCATTGCGATTGTTTTTTGGTTAACACCGCAAAGTTAACTGTATCTTCCGGCAAACACCCCCTACCGTATTTCCTACCGTAGGGGGTGTCAGTCGTCAGAAGTTCCGTCTTTGAAGATTGCGGCGAGGACTCTGCAAGTGCTGCCGTTACCTGTCTTCGACCGAATCCATGACCTTCTTTATTCTGTCGAGCATGGCACTGGTCTGCCGTTGGTCGAGTGCGTCGTAGTAGTCATTCTTCATGTTTCGCCGTCCCCACAGTTTTTCAAAGAACCGCCATTTCGTCCTTATGTGCAGTTTCTCCGCCATATAGTAAGCCACGAGAGCGGCCTGTGTGCGCGACAGAAGCGGTTGGAGGTTGCTGTCGATCCATCCGTGCTCTATCGCCGCCTGCCACACCGGGTGGTTCATGTCGGGCGATGCCCCGGTGCTTTCGGAGGGTACGAGCCGGAACTCTTCACGTCTTTCGAGCAACATCTCCCTCAATATCAATTCGGAAAAAAGCCGCTGTACGGCATCGCGCGAGAACATCGGGTATATCATCTGGTGCATAAACGCCCCCATGTTGTTGATGTTTCGGTAGAGACGACGTGGCAGTTTGCGCAGACTGAGGTCTATTCTCACCAGTTCGGTGTCTATGCGTTCTGCCATCTGACGGTTACTGCTGGCAAACGGACTGGCATCCATCCACGCCTTGGTCATGAGGAACGCCTCGTCGCTTTCTTTCAGCCTGTCCCACCAGAGTGCAAATTCCGCCATCCGTTCTTCCGCCCCGAGCGTGAGCATCACATGGAGCAGATCCTGCCGGAACGCCCTTATGTCCTGACTGCCGCTGTCGTCCAGTTTGCGCAGGAGTGCGCCCATCTGCACCGTAGTCTCGTATGACACGTCGCAACGGCAACTGTCGGCGAGCATCTCAAGGTACTTTTTCTGCTGCGCTTCGTCCATTCCGCTGCCGTCGTCGAGAGCCATGTCGAGCACATTTATCGCTGTCCGTGTGTCACGCATCGAGGCAGGCAGTTCCATCAGAGGACCGTCCCACTGCCACGAAGCAGGTTCTGCAAAACATGACGATGCGTCATCGGCGGTACAAGAGGGCACTTCCAGCGTGACTGTCCGTTCGGAAAAGTCCACCGACACCACCCTTGCCATTAGCGACTTGCTACCGTTGCGCCTCATCGCCGCACGCACGGTGTCAATGTCGAGGCGGCTGACTGAAGCCATCTTTTCCGTGTTCTCCCTCACGCTCACCACCGTTCCGAAATCTCCGCTCTCGTCTTCCACAAGCACCACGTCGGGCTTTTCCCGATCCAGACGGTCGAGCGTGCGGTAACATTCCGCCTCGTCACGACCGCATTCATAAAAGACTCCAGTGGCAAGAACGAGCATCCCGGTGTCTGTTCCGCGTGCGTACATAATATTATATGTGTCCTTCCGTGCCGCTGCGCCTCATCTCCACCTCGGCGGAATATTTCCTTATCAGAGCCGAAGAGTCCTCTCTCGGACAGATGAGGAGCGTGTCGCCATTCTCCACAACGATGAATCCCTCCAGTCCGTTGATTACTGCAAGGTGTCCTTTCGGCACTTTTATGATGTTGCCGTGCGCCTCGTCGAGTATCACGTCAGAGTCAAGCACCACGTTGTCGCCGTCCACTGCGTGCTCCACTTCATAGATGCCGTGCCATGTGCCGAGGTCAGCCCAACCGAAGTCGCAGTGCATCACGGTGACGTCAGAGGCTTTCTCCAACACTCCCTGCTCCATTGACACGTTGGGATAGACCGGAAAATGCTCCGCCATATAGCGGTTTTCCTCCTCTATCGTGAGGTTTTCGGCATCGACACAGCGCAGCACTTGCGGCAACAGAGTGGAGAAACAACCTATCAAGTGGTGAACGTTCGCCACGAAGATGCCGCTGTTCCAGTAGAACTCTCCGCTCTTTATGAACATCTGTGCAAACTCTCTCTCGGGTTTTTCCGTGAACGAACGCACACGGAAGATGCCGTCTCCGACAGGCTCGTCCTTCTGTATGTAGCCGTAGCCCGGCTCTGTGCGTGTCGGTTCTATGCCCATCACAAGCAGCGTGTCGTGTGTTGACACAAAAGCCGAAGCCTTTACTGCCGCTTCGGCAAATTTTTCCCTGTTCACCACAAGGTGGTCTGCCGGAGCCACGATGACCGAAGCGTCAGGGTCAAACTGCGACACACGGTAAGCGCCCCACGCCACACTGGGTGCCGTGTTGCGCCATATCGGTTCCGCAAGGATGTTCTTCTCCGGCACGTCGGGCAACTGCCTGCGCACCATGTCCGCATAATCCGTATGGGTGCTCACCAGTATGTGGTCGGCAGGAAGGAAACTGCGGAAGCGGTCGTATGTGTCCTGTATCTGCGTGCGTCCAGTTCCGAAAAAGTCGATGAACTGCTTCGGCAGTCCGGGCGTGCTCTCCGGCCACAGCCGGCGGCCTTTTCCGCCCGCAAGGATGACACAATACAGATTGTCTGTTTTGTCCATTGTTGTCTGTAGATTGTTTATTAGTGGCACTAAATTACGAAATAAAAGCCGACACGGCAAGCCTTTTCACCGTTTTTCAACATCTTTCAGACGGCTTTAGACTATGCCCCCGATGGCGGCGGCGCAGCCGTCACATCAACTTATCGCAGACCAGTTGATGTTGGTCTTGCGCAGTTCGCGGAGCCTGCTCCAGAGCATTTCGTATTGCGGTGACTTGCATTCGGGGTCGGCATCGACTATCTTCTGCGCCTCGTCGCGCGCCAGTTGCACAAGTTGACCGTCACGCGCGATGTCGGCAATCTTCAGGTCAAAGGCGAGACCGCTCTGCTGCGTGCCCTCGAGATCGCCAGGACCGCGCAGTTTCAGGTCGGCTTCTGCGATGCGGAAACCGTCGTTCGTCTCGCACATTATGTCTATTCTCTTGCCGGTTTCCTTGGTCAGTTCGTGCCCGGTAACGAGAATGCAGAAACTCTGGTCTGCCCCTCTGCCCACCCTGCCGCGCAACTGGTGCAGTTGCGACAGGCCGAAACGCTGGGCGTCGAGTATCACCATCACCGAGGCATTGGGCACGTTCACACCCACCTCTATCACCGTAGTGGCTACCAGTATCTGCGTTTCCCCGGCGGCAAAGCGACGCATCTCCTCGTCCTTTTCCTTGGGTTTCATTTTTCCGTGCACCCTGCTGATGTTCATTTCGGGGAACACCTGGCACAGCCGTTCATAGCCTTCCTCAAGGTTCTTGAGGTCACTTTTCTCGCTCTCCGTTATCAACGGATAGACCACATACACCTGTCTGCCCTCGCGAATCTGCCTCCTCATGCCGGCATATAGGGCAGCCATGTTGTCGTCATACTGGTGTATGGTGCGCACGGGCTTGCGTCCCGGCGGCAGTTCATCGATGACACTGACGTCCAAGTCGCCGTAAATGGTCATGGCAAGGGTGCGCGGTATGGGAGTGGCAGTCATGACAAGGATGTGCGGAGGACGCTCTCCCTTAGCCCAGAGACGCGCCCTCTGCTGCACACCGAAACGGTGTTGCTCGTCTATGACAGCCACTCCCAGACGGCGGAACTCCACCGTGTCCTCTATGATGGCGTGTGTGCCGACGAGTATGTCGACCTCCCCCGTCCGCAGTCCGCTTATCACCTGTTCCCTGCGTTTGCCCTTCACTGCGCCAGTGAGCAGTTCCACACGGATGTCCATACCCTGCAGAAACTCCTTGACAGTGGCGAGATGCTGCTCGGCGAGTATCTCCGTGGGAGCCATCATGCACGCCTGGAAACCGTTGTCTATGGCGATGAGCATAGTCATGAGAGCCACAAGCGTCTTGCCCGAACCCACGTCGCCCTGAAGCAGACGGTTCATCTGGCTGCCCGAACGCAAATCCGCCCTTATCTCGTGCATGACCCTTTTCTGCGCATCAGTGAGTTCGAAACGGAGGTTATTGCGGTAAAACGTGTTGAAAACGTCACCCACATGAGGCAGCACATAACCGTTGTAGCGCCGCCGGTGATCCGACATATAGCGCAGGATGTTGAGTTGCACATAGAATAGTTCCTCGAACTTTAGACGCTGCTGCGCCGCCTGCACATCGTATACGTTCTTGGGATAGTGTATCTTTGCGTAGGCTTCAGTACGCGAGATGAGGTGCAACGGAACGGTTATGAACGGCGGCAACGTCTCGGGAAGTCCCGTCTGGGCGACCTTTTCCACGAGCGTCTGTGTCAGTTTTTCTATCTGCCGCGACTGCAGCCCCGACTTCTTCATCTTCTCCGTGGTGACGTAATAGGGCTGCATACCCATTGACGAAAGTTCCATGTCCTCCGCTTTATCTATGTCGGGATGCACAAACTGGTAGCGTCCGCCATAGACTCCGGGCTTGCCGAACACCACATAGTCGATGCCGACCTTGTATGTCTTGTACACATACTGCGCCCCCTGCCACCACACGAGATCCACTACTCCCGTACCGTCGCCGAAGTGAGCCACCACACGTTTACGGTGTGCGCCCATCGGAAACTCCTCAAAGGAAAGTATTCTGCCGCGTATCTGCACGAAAGGCATCGTGCCGTCGAGTTCCCTGATGGCATAAATCCGGCTGCGGTCCACATATTTATAGGGGTAGTATTCCAACAGGTCACGCCATGTGAAGATACCGAGTTCGCGGTTCAATATCTCCGTTCGGCGCGGTCCGACGCCGCTGAGGAACTTTATGTCCTGGTTTAGTATATCTGAAGAAGACATATTCTGACCGCAAAGTTAAGCCAAAACAGCGTAATAACAAAATTCTCACGACCATTTCAAACACAGCAACAACCACATCAAACCGTCCTGCAAGTCATGTGAAAACTTTTACGCATTAATCCAAAACAAGGCGTTGCGATTAGTGAAAAACGTTAAAAAATAAAGATTTTCTTGACTTTAAGCAACAAAAACGAAATATATTTTCTATCTTTGCAAGTGACGTTGGTGCAAATCATTGTTGCACCCTGTAATTTTAGAAGCATGGTTTTTCAAAAAAACACATATATATTGTTCTTTTTCCTGATGCTTTTCACGGCAGCCGCAAAGGTGCAGGCGCAAGACCTGCTCGCCCGACAGGCGCCGATAGACCGCAAGGCACGCACGGTGGATACACTCGCCCTGCAGCGCATAATGGAAAGGGAACTGGAAGAAAACCCGAGTTATGAACTCTACGAGGAGTGGGACAACACCTACGCACACCGTGCCGGCGTCCTGCCCGAGACATACAAGATAGACCTCCGTCATTTCTGCATGCCCACCAAGAGCAGGGCTATAACGAGCAATTTCGGCCACCGTTGGGGAAAGGCGCACAAGGGTCTTGACATCAAAGTGTATGTTGGCGACACCATCAGAGCGGCGTTCAGCGGCAAGGTGAGAGTAGTGCGCTACAACCGTGGAGGCTACGGCAAGTACATAGTCATACGCCACGGCAACGGCCTGGAGACCATCTACGGACACCTGTCGAGACAACTTGTCGAGGAAAACCAGGAGGTCAGGGCTGGCGATGTCATCGGTCTCGGCGGCAACACCGGGAGAAGTACCGGCTCGCATCTGCACTTTGAGACGCGCCTTTGCGGCGTTGCGCTCAACCCGGCACTGATGTTTGACTTCCGCGCCCAGGATGTCACAGGCGACTATTACATATTCCACAAAGACACATACGAGGCAGAGGGTGCTGAAGCGACACGCTTGCGCGGCATGATTGGCAACGGCAGCTATTCCCCGGAGGATGTTCGCGGCGGTGCAGCGGCGAAGAGCGACAACAGCAAATCAGGCAAAGCACCTGCTTCGAACGAGAACCTCGCTTACCATCAGGTAGCGAAAGGCGAGACACTCTACTCCATCGCACAGAAGAGAGGCGTGACTGTTGACGAACTGTGCAAACTCAACCACATCACGAAAAAATCGAAATTACGCGTAGGAATGATACTACGCTTCTCATAAACAAATCCTTTATTTCAGAAACAATCAATAACTATAGTAAACCTAAGCGGCATCGGAAGTAATTCTGATGCCGCATTTTTTGTTCCGTTTTCTGCCTTCTGGCGAGGCGAGAGAGGTCTTCTTGTGGGTTGTTCACGGTCGTGGGGCGATCGAATAACGACCGTGGGCTGACCGAATCTCGACCGTGGGCTGACCGGTTCACGGTCGTGAACAACCTGCGGAAACGCCGTTTACAGACTACCGAAACGGTGGTTTCGCAGCGGTTGCGGCGTAATCATGCAGTGGTTGCGGCGTCAGCGCCGCAACCGACAGGACAGTTGGCATCTCGATTGAGAGTAGACGCGGGGATGCGTCTACTACCATTCATCAGCGGCGGAGAACGGCGCGGAGCACGAACCAGAGGTGCTTCCACAACGTGGGAAGCAGTCCGTAGTGCGAGCGCATGACGCGGAAACGCTCACGGAGTGACGCCTTGTGGTTGGCCGTGGTCATGCCCTCGGCGAGATAGTTGACCACAACACGGCGGACACGGCGGAGACTTCTGCCCTCCTTTTCCGCCGCCTTCATGACGCGTATGCACCAGTCCACATCGGCGGAGAAGCGGTAATCGGTATCGTAAGGTGTGCGTCTGGCAATGGAAACGAGGGCGTAGAAAGCCTGATGACAGACCAGCATGCCGTCGGCGAAACTTCTCCACGACAGACGGTCAGGAGGCGACAGGCGGCGGTGACGGACGAAACGTCCATCCGCATCCACAAGGTCGGTGTCGCCATAGAGCACCCCCGGGAGCGGTCCACCACCCTCTGCGACGGCAGCGACATCGGCAAGCGTATGGCTGTCGGGCAGCGCATCACCGGCGTTAAGGTAGACGAGATAGTCGCCCGACGCCATTGCGAGAGCCTTGTTCATGGCGAAATAAAGACCGCCGTCAGGCTCTGAGACGACAACGACACTGTGTCCCATAGCCATAGCGTCCGACTTGCGCTTGTATTTTTCTGCCTTTGCGAGGGTCGCGTCCTTGGATGCGCCGTCAATGACCAGGTGCTCCACAGCGGCATAGTCCTGACACAGCACCGACTGGAGAGTAGTGTCCAGCGTGTCGGCGCAGTTGTAAGTGCAGGTGACTACTGTTATCTTTATCATCTGATGTATCTTTTCTGTGCCATAGCCTCGCTGTAAACGTTGACGTAACGCATGGAGACGCTGGTCTGAGAGTAGCATTTCACGGCTTTCGCCACCGCCGACTGGCGCAACTGCCCGGCATCCGCTTCGGCGAGAACCCAGCGCAGTCCGTCGGCGAGATCGTCGATGTCGGCAGTCCTGGCGACATATCCGTTGACGCGATGGTCTATCATCTCGGGTATGCCACCGACGTTGAAGCCCACACAAGGCACTCCGCAGGCGAGGGCTTCCATGAGCGTATTGGGCAGGTTGTCCTGCAATGAGGGCAGCACAAACACGTCAGCGGCGTTGTAGACCTGCGCCAAACGGCTGTCACCCTGTATGAAACCGAGCGGCACGACGGGCATGGGTATCAGCGGAGAGAGTTCCTCCGCATTGCCGCCGAGCAGTGCCACAACACACGAGTCGGCATCAATGCCGCCGCCGGACACAAGTTTCCGCAGCGCACCCACGAGGTACTGCGCACCCTTGCGGCGGTCGGTCAGTTTCTGTGCGACGAAGAGTATGACTTTCTTTTCCTCCGTTATCCCGAGCCGTTTCTTCGCTTCCGCCCTGTCAGAGGGACAGAACACGTTGGTGTCAATCGGGTTGGGGATGTCCGTGAGTTCCAGTCCGTCGAGCAATGCGCTGCGCCTCGCCTGGTTTCTCAGCCAGCGGCTGCACGCCACAAAGACAATATTCGACTGTCGGTAGAGACGTTTCTTCCGTCTCCACACGGACTTCGCAAGGTTGCGGCCGCACTTTGCCGGGGGCAGAAGCGGACAATCAGTGCAGCCTACGGCAAACTCCGTGCATTCGCCTGCATAGTGGCAGACTGCCGTGGCGGGCCAAAGGTCGTGCATGGTCCACACCACAGGCTTGCCGCTTCTTATTATTTTCCCTATGCTGTCGAGTGAAAGCATCCCCTGGTTCACCCACGCCAGATGCACGACATCCGCCTCACGGAACTCCCGGAGCGAGGTGATGTCCGCACCGGAATTGGCGATGTCAATCTCCCAAAGGTGTTTTTTTCGGAACGAAAGGTGGCAGTAGATGACAAGACGTTCCCACACGAAGCGCAGGCGCATAAGCCAGCGGTGCGGCAGTTCGCACGTCGTGATGCGCCCTTCCGTCTTGTCGCGCACGAGCATCATGGCCTTCTCGCCGTTGTTGTTGAGCGCAGCCACAAGACGGTTTGCGGCAACCGCCGCGCCGCCAATGCCCTCGCTGGTGTTCACAATAAGTATACGCATGACATCTACTTGCGCTGCAAAGATAATAAAATAATGTGTATAA
>CAVDQB010000049.1:0-10648 GCA_963611255.1 Faecalibacterium prausnitzii | reverse complement strand
GCGGTACAAATTTTAATATAGAAATTGAGATTTTAGCCGATACCTGCAATCTAAATTGTGAGAAAGTAGCCATTATATGCGAAAAACATTTTGAGATATTAACCAAACATACTACCTTTGTCCCTGAATAACAAAATGTAGTATCCAAATATGATATTCAAACGAAAACTATATGAGAGGATGCTTCAATGGAAGCATGACAGCAACGGAGAGTCCGCGCTGCTTATCAAGGGGGCACGTCGTGTCGGTAAATCCACGCTTGCGCAACAGTTTGCGCAGAACGAATATGACAGTCACATCGCAATAGACTTTGCCCGCTGCAAGAAAGAGGTCAGGAATCTTTTTGATGACATTTCCGACCTCGATTACATTTTCATGCGGCTACAGATATTGTTCAAGACAGACCTTGTCCGCCGGAAGTCTGTCATCATATTCGACGAGGTACAAAAGTGTCCCAATGCGCGACAGGCAATAAAATACCTGGTCGAAGACGGCCGGTATGATTATATTGAAACCGGCTCTCTTTTATCCATCAAACAGAATGTGAAAGACATTTTAATTCCGAGCGAGGAACATGAGCTGTGCCTGTTTCCGTTGGACTACGAGGAGTTCAAATGGGCGTTGGATGACAATGTTTCCATTCCGCTTCTGAAAAAACTATATGACAGCAGAAAGCCTATGGGCGATGACGGTAACAGAAGCCTTATGCGCGATTTCCGCCTGTATATGCTTGTGGGAGGGATGCCGCAGGCAGTCAAATCATACATAGAAACAAAAAGCCTGAGCAAAGTGGATGTGGTAAAACGTTCCATCATATCTTTGTACGAAAAGGATTTCAACAAGATTGACCCTACAGGCAATGCCTCCAAACTCTTTCATGGCATTCCCGGCGAACTTACACGGAACGCATCACGGTACATTGTAAGATCCGCTACGGACGGTGGGCGCCCACAACGCATGTTGGAAACAATTTCTGACATGCAGGATTCTATGGTTGTGAACCTTGCATACCATGCAAACGACCCAAGCGCGGGTATGGCATTGCACCGTGATACGGACAGATATAAAATGTTTGTGGGCGATACGGGACTGTTTGTCACCCTTGCCTTCTGGGACAAACAGTTTACAGACAATATAATCTATGAAAAGCTGCTCAGTGACAAATTGAGTGCGGACCTCGGTTATGTGTATGAAAATGTTGTCGCGCAAATGCTGAAAGCCGCCGGGCACGAACTGTACTATTATACGTTTCCCACCGAAAGCGGAAAGCACAACTATGAAGTAGACTTCCTGATTGCCGACGGTGACAAGGTCAGTCCTGTCGAGGTGAAATCTTCCGGTTACAAGGCACACGCCTCGCTGGATGCCTTCTGCAAAAAGTTTTCATCCCGGATAAGAAACAAATATCTGGTCTATACAAAAGACCTGCGTAAAGAGGAAGACGTACTGTATCTTCCGGCATATATGACAATGTTCCTATGATCATATCAACTATTTCACAACGGCTGCAGGAGGTGAACAACCTGCTTGCCACCTGCCGACAAGACAGCATCACCTTTGAACAGGCTCTGCCGCTCTCCCTGTTCTATAAGGATTTCAATGACACGAACCGGATTGTGAAAGAGGCGGCTGCAATGTTCCGGGACGACGCGGAACAGTTGGATGAAATTTCCCTTTCCCTTCTTTCGGAGGCAGAAAAATTCCTGTCTTTGGATATTTCAGGGTTGCAGTCCGTGGATTTTGAAAACCTCTTTGAAGCAAACCTCAAACCGTTCGAACTGCGCTACCGGGAAGCGAAAGACGTTGCCACGGGACTGTGGCGCGAGTATTCGGCAATGGGCAACCGGCTTGACTTCCTGCCGATTGATTCAGAGGAATACAAGGCCCTCAACATTGAGTGCGATACGGCTAAGGAGAGGTACGACGATGCCCACGCGCGTGCGAACCTATTATATAACGAGTGGAGGCAGGAGCGTGACCGCACCTTCTGCGTGTATTGCTTCAAGCCGGTGTTCCTCTCCGTGCTGGTCGAAAGGCTGAAAGGCATTTCGGAAAGCATCGCCGGTGACATAAGACGGATGAAGGAGGGCGCGCATGAATGACAGGGGCATGTTCCATGAGACATCCGCGTGGCTCGACACGGTTGACCTCGCCCTGTGCCTGTTCATTTACGATGTCTGCAACGACAACCAGTTCGATCATCTTTCGGGCAGCGACTTCGTGAACTTCATGAACCTGAAGCCTACGGTGCGGCCCGTCACCGTGCGTCCGAAAGAGAACCTGCGCGTCTGCTACATGGTGATGTCCGTGTCGCTGACCATCAGGCCGCGCGAGCGTGGCAGGCAGTGGGCGGAAGAGTTCCTCAAAAGCTGCGGCATCCCGAAGTCATACTACGACAAGCACCGCAACGACGTGTGCGACAAGGCGGCGACGGAGAGGAACCGCGAGTACCGCAAATCCATCGACAACGCCATCGACAACGCCCGCAGGCTGAACCGCACCCCGTAGCAGCCCGGCTGTCCCCCATCTGACATAACATACGAAGACCAAGGCAGTGCGCCATACCGCTGAATACCAGCGGTATGGCGCACCGCCGTTTTATGCACTTCCCCCATTTGTCCCACATTGCGCCACTTCAGGTCCAAAGTAACTTTGCAAGCGAAACATAAGGCATAAAACGGCAGGAACGCAAGGTGTCATGCCAAACGGAAACAAGTATAAAAACAAATTGAAAGCGATATGGAAACGGAAAGGAACTTACTCACCACCACCGAGGCGGCAAAGTACCTCGGACTCAAGCCGAGCTATCTCTACAAACTGATGATGCGCCGTGCAATCCCCTATTACAAGCCCAACGGCAAACTGTGCTTCTTCTCGAAGGCGGACCTTAACACCTGGCTGACAAACATCCGTGTCAGGTCACAGGCGGAGATAGACAGTGATGCCGCGCGGTATCTTGCAAACCGCCGTGCGGACAAGTAACGACATTGAAATGACATTCAAACAATTTTCCAACAACATTAAAAACATTCCGGCATGAACAATGAAAACAATGCTGCGCAGGAGAACGTCAATGTTCCCGCGCAAAAAGACAACGGCAAAAAAAGCAACGGCAAGCAGCCGCGGGCAAGAGGCGACATCAAGGCGGAGTTCGCCCATGTACTCGCATTCCTTAACTCGTGCACACTCTACCAGGCGGATGCCGTGCGTGTCATGGTAAGCCACGCCACGGGCAACGGCAAGTTTGAAGACATCGCTCCGGCAGACAGGCTGGCAGTGAACCGGTTCCTGAACCACGGCATGAACAAGGACAATACCCCGTCCGCCGATGCCGTGATGAAGTTCCGTGTCGAACGGTCGGAAATACTGCTCAACTCCGTCACGCCGTTCTGCAACCCGGCACAGATTCTGAAGGCCACCGTCGCGCTGATGCGCATCACCACCGATTCAGAGGCGGTGAAGAAAGCCTTCGGGAATCTTCCCGAAAGCAAGTAAATCCAATTACAGTGCGGCCTGTCGGCGACTGTCATACCTCTTATAATATAGGCTAAATCACCAAAGGTGACTGGCAGGGAAGGCCAAAGGCAGGGAAGAAAAGGGAATCGAAAGCAGGGAAGGCACATTAGCAGTGTTTCAAGATATGCCGCTGCATTACATTCCCTGGCGGTCATTCCACGCACGGCCCCCTTGCCGTTGTACACAGTCCAACGGGGGACGCCGCTCGCAGGCTCGCACCGCTACCATTTTTAAAACCATCAATCACCGCTTATGAAAACCGAACAGAAACCATCCGGCGGGACAGAACCCGTCAAGACCGGAGATGTAATGACCGATGTCGCCGTGAACGCGGAGGACACGGAAAACAAGAAGAAGAAGGTCAAGGAGAAACGTGATTCGACAATCTCGTTCCGCGTCAGCAGGTCGCAACGGGAGAAGATCACAGGCCTTGCCGGGGAGTGCGGCATGAGGCTCAGCGACTATGTGCTTTCCCGCGCATACGGATACGAGCCGAAAGCACGGCTGACACCGGAGCAGGAGGCGGTCCGCGGGCAGCTTGTCATCGCACGCAGCGACTACGCGAAATACACCTCGATGCTGAACGCCATGCCACAGGACGAACGACGGGCGATGTTCCGCGACCAGCCGTGGATGATAGACGCGCTCAGGCTTCTCGGCAAGACCGCGGACATGATCACGAGGCTCATCAGAAAGCATTTCGCCCCCAACCGCACACCGGCGGTGAAAATGGTGGAAGTACAGGAAACAGATGAGAAGGAGGAACCGGCATGATAGGCAAGGCAAAATCCATAAGCCACGGCATAAATGACATCAAGTATATCTCCGGCGAGTCGAGAAACAAGAAGCACCCGGAGCTGATATACCATGTGAAGGACAACCTGCTCCCGTGCGGGCTTGACGCGCAAGGCGTGTATGACATGATGAAGGCCCACGCGCCGACGGGCAACAACGTGATCCGCATCGAGATCAGTCCCGCGAAGGAACACACAAAGGATTTCACCATGCGGGACTGGCAGCGGTTATGGGATGACTTTGTCAGGGAGTTCGACGACATAGAGATGACGGATAAGGACGGCAAGGTGTGTTCGCACAGGACGAACAACGACCACAAGATACACATCCGCGCGCATGACGCGGCGCAGGCGGTGGCCGTCAAGCGTGGCTGGATGACCGCCAAGGAAATCCACAAGGCGAACGCCGACAGGGTTGCCGAAGAGCTTACGGACGTCCTGCTTGCAATGCCGTCATGGTCATGGGACGACTATGTCGCGAGGGTGCTGGCAAGAGGCTACACGCTCGTGACACGGCCTGACGACAAAGGAGGCATAAAGGGTTATGTGGTCGGAAAAGGCAGAGCCAGATTTAAGGCTTCCGAACTTGGCAGGGGGCGCAGGCTCATGGCATCAAAGATTGAACAGACCTGGCAGAGACTTCATGCAAAGGCGGAAACAAAGCCGGTGCAGCCTGTCGAGAAAACCGGAGCAAGGACGGTTGCACCTGTTGTACCTGTCGTCGCACAGCCGGTGACACGGTCGGTGACACTTTCCGACAAGCCCGTTGCGGATTATTCCGCATGGCGTGAGGGGACATCAAGGTACGAACTCACACAGTGGCGCAACGATTACCGCTTCTACATTCCCGATGATGTCATGCAGGTGTTCAACGACGAGTTCGACTACCGTGAAACGGTGAATCATAAGGAACTTACCGACATGGCGGTGGCCTTGTTCGTGGGACTTGCCGCACCTGACGCCGTTCCAACCGGCGGAGGCGGCGGAGGCTCAAACAATGATGACGACTGGCGTGACAAAAAAGACGAGAACGAGATTGAGCGCGCCCGCAGGTGCGCCCGGGCAGCGGCGGCGCATCATGGGAAGAGAACCAAATCAGGACGCAAAAGATAAGGGACATGCCTATGGCAAACAGGAAATACGATTACAGCGATGAAGCGCCCCGACCCGCAGAGACCGGAAAGACACCGGAGGTGACAGCGGAAGAAGCACGGCGGCAGAGACTTGAGCAGCGGAACGACGCGCTTGCCAACGAGTTCCGCAAGCTCAAGCCGGAGATTGCGGATGCGCACAGGAAGCTGAACGGCCTCATTGAAGGAATCGGCGCATACGCGGATACCATGCGGAATCTCCATGACCTGCTCAAGACCTCGTTCCCGGTAAGGTTTACGGAGAACGACAGGCAGGCGTTGCTGGACGGAATCAATGCCATTGCCGACAGCGCTATATCGCATATCCGCAAAGAACGCGAGAAAGCGGCCGGGGAGATTCAGCGCAACGACAGCCGCATTTCCATGACGCAGACGACATTCTGGTGCATGACCGCGTTGCTGCTGATACTCGCCGCGTTCTTCGCCCTTGTCATTTTCGCCAACGTGAGACTGCTCCACTCAGGGATATTGACCGGGATAACAGTCATACATGCCGGACTGATTGCCGTCACACTCGCCACGGTCTCCTTTGTCTTCCACAAGCGGAAACATTAAATCAATCATACAATGGCAACAGTAAAAGTAAAATTCCGCCCTTCGACAGTCGCAGACCGTCCGGGAAGTATAGTCATCATCGTTACTCACCACCGCATCGTCAGACAGATTACGACCGGTTATAAAGTGTTCACCCATGAATGGGACGGGAAACATTCCAAGCCGGTACCGGCAGACAATAACGAGCGAACAGCCATCGTGCAGTCGATAACCCGAAAGTTACGTTCGGATATGGAACGGTTGTCGGCAATCATAGAACGGTTCGAGAACCAATGTCACAATTATTCATCGGATGATGTGGTGGAAGAGTTCCGGCGTACCGGAAAAGGGAACACCCTTTTCATATTCATGGAAAATGTCATCGAACGGTTACGGCAATTAAACCACTCCGGTACAGCCAAGAATTACAGTGCCGCACTCGGCAGCCTTAAGCGGTTTCGGAATGACGAAGACATTTCGATGGGAGTAATAGACCACATACTCATGGAGGACTATCAGGCATACTTGGCTTCGATGGGAGTTGTGCCCAATTCCATATCCTTTTATATGCGTATTCTCCGAGCGGTTTACAACCGGGCTGTTGAACAGGAACTGACCAAAGACCGGAATCCTTTCCGCACGGTGTTCACCGGGACAGAGAAGACGCTCAAGCGGGCAATCTCAATCGGTGACATCAAGCGAATCAGAGACCTTGACCTCTCGTTAAAACCCGGACTTGAATTTGCCCGCGACCTATTCCTCTTTCTTTTCTTTTGCAGGGGGATGTCATTCATCGACGCGGCATTCCTGAAGAAGACGGATATTCAAAACGGCATACTGACCTACCGGCGACATAAAACCGGGCAAGTGCTTCACATAAAAATCATAAAGCCAATCAAAGAACTGATTGACCGTTATTCAAGCAATGATTCATCTTATCTGCTTCCTATTGTGACCCGTCCAAATTGTGAAGAACGCAAACAATACGAAACAGTGTTACGCCGTACAAACAATTCCTTGAAACTCATTGCTGATATGATAAAACTACCCATACCGCTTACAACATATGTCAGCAGGCACGCTTGGGCGACCATTGCAAAATCAAAGAATGTCAATGTCATTTCGGATGCACTTGGCCATGATTCCATTGCCACCACACAGATATATCTGGCTTCGATTGACGCATCTGTTATTGATCGGGTAAATGAGTTGATAATTAGTGATTTATAAAGAAATACTGTTACACAAAAACATCCGTCTCTCTGTAAGAAACGGATGTTCGAAACAAAGATAAAAAAAATACTGAATTGTAATTCATTGGAATATAAGTTTTTCACAAATCGTACTCTAAAAATATTTTTTGTTAAGCAAAAATATATTTAGGAATTGGTATACTGTTGATTTTCATCGTATTACACAAAACATCCGTTTCTTACAGAGAAAGGATATTGAGGTATCCTATCCAAGACTGATTATTCACATATTAAACTACTCAGATGAAAACAACAAATTGCCACCACAAAGATTTGATTAAGTCAATAAGAAGATTTTGTATGCGACAATATTGTCGGGTTCTAACCGCTCTTGTTGTTGTAATGATGGTAGGTTGTTCCGACAATGACCCGGCAACAGACTCCAATATTGACAAAGAGACGGCCATCAAATTTTCGGAAGGTTCTACTCCGGCTCCTTCTATAACCGAAAAAGGAGGAAGCACGCAATTGGAATTTATAGCAACGAAACCGTGGAGTATATCCTTGATAAACTCAAGATCTGACTCTTGGTTAAGCGTTTATCCCACGTCAGGGGATGCCGGCAATGTTGTGATTACGATAGCTGCCGAGGTCAATGACTCGTATGATGACCGTTCGGCAACAATAACTATCATGGCCGGCGACTACCGCAAGGAAATAGTAGTGACACAGAAAAAGAAGGACGCGATTATCCTGACAGCATCAAAGATGGAAGTGGATGCTTCGGGCGGCACTTTGAAGATTGACTTTAAGGCCAATGTCGGCTACTCTTGCGACATTGACCCTGTATGCGAGTCATGGATTCATCGTTCGGCAGCTTCCCGAGGACTGTCTGACCATTCAGAGACATTCGCGATAGATACAAACAATGATCTTGAAGGTAGGGAGGGAGCGATATATTTCATCTTTGGAGATATTAGGGAGAAAGTGAGTGTCTATCAGCAAGGCTCCCTTCCAAAGATGGTCATTTCGAGAACTGAGGAGACGGTATCTTCCGACGGTGGAAACCTGACCGTAGAGATAGCCTCAAATGTCAACGTTGAATTGGGACCTATTTCCGCCACATGGATAAGGGAAAATGTCTCGCGAAGTTATTCTACCAATACGTTTAATTTTGTGGTTGACAAGAATGATACTTATGACTATCGAGAGACCGTACTTACTTTTACAAACAAGGAGAATGCCCTGGAAGAGTCAGTCAAAGTCATTCAAGTGCCAATGGATGCTCTCGTCATAGCCAAGACCGAATACTGGTTGCCGCTTGAAGCCGGTATATTGTGCATAGAGACACAAGCGGCTGTCAAACCGTCTGTAAGTATTCCGCAGGAGGCGACATGGATAAAACTGCGTGAGCGGAACGCAACAAGAGCCATAGAACCCCATGACTTCATCTTTGATGTGGAGAAGAACAACGGGGCTGCATCGCGAAAGGCAACGATAACGTTTACTTCGGGAACACTCTCTCAGAATGTGGATATACTGCAAGAAGGGAGCGAAGATGTATTGCAGCGGGAAACCGCTATTTTGAAAGAGTTGAGAGACGCTCTGACAATAAACGGTAAAGACTTCGAAATGACAGGATGGGCATACTCGCAACGCCCCTGGACTGACGATAATCCCGTGACTAACTGGATTGGCGTAAAATGGGAGAACGGTCATGTGGTAGAAATCCAAGTACCCGAATATAAAAGCAACTTGGCAGCCCGGGTTTATCATACAGGATATATACCTAAGTCAATCGGCGACCTTACTTATCTGCGCAAACTGAGAGTAAGCGACAAAAACCTCGGTATGACAGAACCTATACCGGCAGAGATAGGCAATCTTTCCCTGCTTGAAGAACTGTCTATATATGCTTGCAATATACCGGGAGGGATTCCTCCTGAGATTGGGAATCTGAAAAATCTGAAATCGCTGACACTGCGCAATGAATATACCGATGAGATTGGGGGGCTTCCGCAGAAAGTATTTTCCTCGACAGACTTGCCTGAATCACTTGGCAACCTTATCAACCTTAGTGAACTCTGTGTCCTTTGGAATATCACAAGCGGCATACCGTCATCTTTCGGTAATTTAGCTGATTTGGAAACCCTTTGGCTGGTAAATATAACAAGCGAGGGACTCTCCGGGGAGAAGTTTGCCGAGGAAATTGCCTTAGACCCTATGCCGGCGGCTATCTGTGGGATGAAGAAACTTAAATATCTTGACCTGCGTATGGGAATCTCCGGTGAGCTGCCGGTCGGTCTTGGCGATTTGTCGTCGATGGAAAATATGTATATTTCAAGCGGTTTCCTCACAGGTTCATTGCCATCTTCCATATCCAAAATGGTAAAACTTCATTCCCTTGATGTGAATGCTCCCAATATGACAGGTGAAATCCCTACATCTTTGGGCGAACTCGAGAACTTAACACATTTATGGCTGAAGGGCGGTTTTACAGGTGCTATTCCGGAAAGCCTCGGCAATTGCAAAAAGTTACACTCGCTTCTTCTCAAAGCCAATTTCATCAGTTTCCCCGGTTCGCTCAGCTTCATGCTTAATGACCGCAACCACTGTTGTACCAACAATGATGTGGGCATGTTTAAAATAGGCGGTAACCGATTCGCCGGAAAAATTCCCGACGAGATTCTGAATCATCCTAACTTCTACCTTTTTGCGCCCAATTTCCTCGATGCGCAACAGGAGGGTTATGGCTTCGATCTTTCGGACTTTAAAATGCCTGCATGCAAGGATATCTATAAAGATGTAAATAGCGGTCAAGATGTCAATTTGGGAGAAATCTACAAAAAGAACAAGTTTACTATTATATTCCGATATAGTTCACATTATGATTACAGCGGAGGTGGAGATACCAAAGAAATAGCCGCAATTGTCAACCGCCTCTACGAGAAATACGGCTCGCAGGGATTGGACGTAGTATGCAGCTATGTCGGTTCTCACGACGGAGACAAGCAATTGTCGGCTGATATTGGGACAACGAACTACCTCCATGTCAGAGAGCAAGGCTACAGCAATCTGATATTCAATGCGACGGTCGGTTGTACGCATACGACTCCCACGATAGGCGTTGTTGATTCCGAAGGATTCTATCAGTTGCTCCATGCTGTTGACTCCCAGCTGGGCTGTGACAAACAATTCGCAAGCAAGTATTACATCTATATTGGCGACCTTGAATCACGAGTTGCAAAATTGATGTTTGAGTGAGCATCTTCAAAAGGAAGAGAGCAATAACAAAATATATAAGAATATGAAAATGTTAGAGACACCAAGAACATTTTGGAACATATCGTTCAATACATTTTTTGTGTGGTTCTGCCTTGTGCAGTTGTTCGGCATCGTTGTTTGGTGACTTAAACTGAAAAAAGTTGTCACTGTACGAGGAGAAATGTATAGTAACAAT
>CAVDQB010000048.1:0-10856 GCA_963611255.1 Faecalibacterium prausnitzii | reverse complement strand
ATTTTTTTCGGTCCTTCTCAAAAAATCGGAACTCAATGTTGTGTCTATGCAGAAAACTTGCATAGTCATTCCTCTATTCTGCATAGGCACAACATTGAGTTCCTGTTTTTGAGAAGGACTGTCGCAAAATCTGAAGCTGAAGATGCTCTATGAATTATGCAGGTTAAAAAAGCCGCCAACTCCGTAGAGCAGCGGGTGGACTCTTGGATAGAATCACATTCTGTCATCACATTGTGACCATCCATATCAAGCCAACGACGGCGACGTAAATGGAGAAGGACTTCATGGCCACGTATGGGGAAATCATGGAATACGCTCCCACGGGTAAAGCCATTCGGACGTAAGTCGTCCCGATCGTCTGGCTTCTGTTCGTTTTCATCAAGATAAAGGTTTACAACTTGAGTATCGCCTTGCTTTTCTACTTGTACTTTTTTCAATTCAAACCAATCAAGCATATGCTCGGGAAGAAGACATTCTGCAAGTAATTTATATTGTTCCATTTCCATACGTCTTTTTGATTATAAACGTACAATTGAAATCTTATCGTGTTTAGTTATCCACATGTTTTTGCAGGTGACCCGTTGATTTTCGGGGAGATGTGAACAATGATGCCGCAGAGCGTGAGGGTGCTGACATTGTGGAGGAGAACGGCTTGGGCACGGAGTCTCCTCAGAGTGACGCGGTGCGTGCGACGATGGATGAGTTGCGCAGGGCACAGAGTGCCTGGTCGGATGCGATGAAGGGTGATGATGCGCTTGCCGACGGTTTCCGTTCTGCCCAACAAAAGGGCATGGGGCTGACGGAGGCTTACGAGTGGATGCTTGAGAACGGCTACGGCACGGAGGAGAGTCTCGCTCCGTTGGCCGATGTGGTGAGTGCTACGGTGCGTGCGCAGTCGATGTACCGCGGTACGCAGGAGAAGATAGAGGAGACGGTGCAAGATCATGTGTCTACATGGCAGTGGGAAGGCACGGACTTCGGGCAGGGTGAAGTGCCAGAGCCTGTGATGCTGTATGTGGAGGATGCGAAAAAACGCAGACTGATGGTCAAGTCCGGCGGTGTGCGGTTTGACGAGAAGGGCCGTGCGGTGTCGGGCGATATGCTGATATGCCTTGACTTGGACAAGAACGAGATGGTGTATGTGTCGGCGAAGGATGTGACGTTTGTCGGTTCGGAACCGGCAAAGGACTATGCGGAGAAGTACCGTCAGAAACTACAGGAGGCGAACTCGGCGGGATATGAGATGCCGGAAGAAGCACCTGTGGCTGCTGAAAGCCCTACGGAAGAAGGGGCAAAAGGACTGCCGGGGGCGGGTACCGATGAGAGCGGCAGCAACGAGGCTATGCGGAGAATGGCCAAGGATGGGTTTGATGCCGAGATGCAGCGTGGTGGTGTGTCGCTTCCGGAGGAACAGGCTAAAGGTCTGATGGAACACAACCGGCGGATGGCGGAGGAAGACCAGGCAAGAAGAGAGGCTTATCGCGAGCCTGCGTCTGTATCCGGACAAGAACCCGCAGAAGAACCGTCGGGCAACTATGACAAGGACGCCATTCCGACGGACGGAGAGGGTGAGCCTATGTATGAGGGCGTGCCGAAGGAACGGACGGTAGAGGACTTGTTCGGAAGACTCGGTGACGGCGGCCTTGCCCGTGAGTTTGCCACTGCGAAGGTGGCCGAGGCCGAGAAACGGGTCGAGTCATTGCAGAAGAAAGCACCGAAGATGGGAACCAAGGTGAATGAGTACCTGCGCAAGAAGGCGGAGTATGAGGCCGCAGTGAAGAAGGCCGAGGCGAGCGTAGACTACTGGCAGGGCGTGAAGGATGACATCGAGCGTCTGACGCATACCACTGCCGAGGAATTGGAGGAGCAGAAACGTGAGTTGGACGGTACTGTCGCCAAGGAATCCATGATTGTAGAGGATGATACGCCGGAGAACGGCGTGGCACTTGCTGCAGCAATACTTGCTGACTCAAAGGTAACGCCGGAGAGTCTGAAGGCGGAGACCGGATTCAAGGCGAAAGACCTTAAAAGTTTTGTCGGTATGCAGGCGAAGGCGGAGAACGGCGGCAAGTCGATTGCCAGCATTGCGGAGAATGTGGCTGAGATGGACCGTGCTTACTATAACGGACGTTACTTCGGCGGTGATGATGCGGCGGCCCGCAATGCGGTGCTTGAAGCATTGGGCATGGCGAAGACCCGTGGTGAGTTGCGTGCGCTTGCCCGTCCGAATGAGGCGAAGGCTGTGCGTGATTATGAGGATTATCTGGACTATGCAGAACAGGAGATGGTGCATGTGATAGGAAATCTGAGTAACTTTGACGAGGGAAAGTATCTGCAGGAACATGCAGTGGAAATAACCGAACAAATAGACAAGGAACATGGAAAAGGAATTGAAGGACATGAGTCCACAGGAGAAGAGCCGGTACATGGTGCAGGCGGTGAAGTTTTGTCTGGAGAAGGGGTTGATGAGTCCGCAGGAGGCGGCCCTCTCGCAGGACATGGAGAAGGAGAAGCGGAAGTGCGCGGAGGCCATCATAAGGATGCGGCTTTGGAAGAAGAGGCATCCGGAGGAGGAGTAGCCGAAACCCAACGTCAGGTTGACGAGGCGCTGAAGACTATCGCCACGGAGATAACCAAGCAGACTGGGGTTGGTGTAGTGACGGACGAAAGCGCAGGACAGAGCGCATTGGAGGATGCCTTGGCTACGGACTCCAACGTCAAGTATCACAAGGAGACCGACCAAGGTGTCTTGAACGAGTTGAACAGCGGAGAGACCATAAAGGTCTATCGGGCTATGCAGGTGATAGACGGTAAACTCTATCCTCCCATGGCAGCATCCGTGAATGGCAAGTTGGTTGAAGATAACGAACTGGGTACATGGATCCGTGCCGATGAAAACCCCGACTTGGCTATTCCTGACATTGACCCGAAGACCGGACTGCAGAAAATCGACAAGAAGACAGGCGAACTGAAATGGAAATTCAAACTCGACAAAGGTGGCAAGGATGCCACTGGCAAGAAGGCTACCGATGTGAATGCAGCCTACAATCCCTATTGGCACATGTCTCGTTCTCCACTGAACGACCAGTTTAAATCGGCTTGGATTCGTCCGAACATTGTTGTCGTGGAATGTGAAGTTCCTGTCAGCGAATTGACCAGCGGTTACAAGGCAGAGAGAGCCAAGGATGCCGTCGGCGAGGTTGACTGGAAAAGCGGAAGTGTGAGCGGCGAGGTGTTCAAGCAGACTGGTAGGGCGAGAAAGGTAATACTCTCTCGTTGGTGCAAGCCTGTTAGAGTGCTTGACGATGCCGAGGTCGCTCAGAGGGCAAAGGAGTTTGTGGGCGAGGCAAAGGTAGAAATCCCCGAGAACGTATTGACTCCCAAACAGAGAGTTGCTTTTGAAGAGGCCGGATTTAAGATAGGTGCGCCTGAAAAAGGCGTAAAGAAGTCTGAGCAGATTTTGGAAGCCCTGGAGAAAGGCTTGCAGATAGACAACAGGGTAAGGCTTTCCGAGAAAGAAAAAGACGATGCAATCAAGCGAATTGATGAACGCATCGCAGAATTGCATCGCCAAGGTGAGGAGCCGTCTCACAACACCGACCACGGTAACCCTGCCGAACCTCTCACCGATGGCGAGTATTCCCCTGATGATTCAGGCGTACAGGGCGCGACTCCCGATGCAAAGGTGCAAAAAGGTTTTCATAAAGCAAGCGATATGGCGAAAAAAATTGCAGAATTCGTCTATAATTTCGGAAAGAGCAATGGCGTTAACGCTAACAACTTTGCCAAATCGTTCATTGAGGCCATACAAAAACCTACGGAGCAGTTGTCTGATTACGTTCACTACTTAACAGAAGATGGCGAGCGTATTACTATCCGCCTGTCTGACCATAGTGGAAATGCCCGTAATATTATCGTTATGGGCAAAAAATCAGACAAGGGATATTCCATCGTAATAAGGACTCCCGAAACGGAAACACCCGAAGGGACGTTCAAGGGCAACAAGTGGGCGAAAGTAGAAGAGTACGTTTACAAAAACCCAGACAAGGCCCGACTGAAGAATATTGCAAGAGGTTTGTTTGACCTTGTGGATAGGGGTGAATATGTTGACTTGGCAGAGGCCAATGATTACCATCCCTCGCCCAAGGGCCGCAAGGAATTCCGCGGTAAGGACGGTGAAGTATACGGATTCGCATTAGACGGAAAGATATACCTTAATCTTAAGAAAATGAAGCCGGAAACTCCGATTCACGAGTATAGCCACTTGTGGGTCGAGGCACTTAAACGTGTAAACCCGGAGGAATGGGAGAACGTGAAGAAACTCTTCGATGAGGTAGAGGGGCTGAAAGAAGAGGTACAGAAACTGTATCCCGAACTGAAGGGCGATGACCTCTATGAGGAAATAATTACCACCTATTCAGGACGTGGGGGCGCAAAGAAACTGGAAACGGAGGCAAGGAGACTCGCTTCCGAAGAAGGTAAGACTGTTACTGAGAGTGCCAAAGCGCAAGGTTTCATCGGCAAGGTCAAGGAGGCGTTGCAGAAATATTGGAGGGGTGTTGCCGACTTCCTGCACATCCATTTCACAAGCGCCGAGGAGGTGGCCGACAAGGTGCTGGCTGACTGGGCAAAAGGCATCAATCCGAATGGAATTGAGCCTTCCAAGGACCCGATGCAGGGCATCAGGGACGCGGCAGATGCTTATCGCGAGGAGAAGGCTGCCAAGACGGAAACGGAAAATAGTGGCCGTGGCGGGCAGCAGGACCAAGAGGATGTGCGTCCGAAACAAAAGGTATCGCAGAAGGTGCGGTCTGCGCTGGAGTCGATTGCCGAGGACTTGGGGTACAAGGTGGTATGGCGCGACACGCTGCAGGACAACGGCTATATCGACTACAAAAAGAAGGAGATACACATTGCCGAGGATGCCGAGAATCCTCTTGATGCGGTGTTCGGCCATGAATCTACGCATGCCATCCGCAAATCGAGCGAGGCTGAGTTTGTGAAACTCCGCGATGCGGTGAAGCGTCTGATTGGTGAGGACAAGTGGAATGAACTTATCAAGAGCAAGCGTGAGGAAGACTATGCCGAGGCGAAACTCGAAGAGGAGGTGACAGGCGACGTTGTCGGCAGCATACTCCATGACAGGAAGATGGCCGAAGGTCTTGCCCGCGAGTTGAAGGGCGACCCCGGCATCATTGCCAAGGTCCGTGAGATATGGCACAAGATTATCGACCGCCTCAAGTCGATAGGTGCGAAGGAAGAGTTGAAGCAGACTGAGGATGCGCTCGCCGCATTCGAGGCCGTGGTGCATGCCTTCAAGACGGCGAAGGAGAAGGCGGACGAGGAACGTCTTACGCCGGGTATGGAAATGCGCAATGACAATGGAGATGTGATTGCCCGTATGGACGATGCCGGCGACATTGCCTTCAGCCACCGTACCTACAAGGACTTTACGGATGAGGACGGGAACAGACACAAAGGAACAAGAAGCGGTGTCATAGAGCATCTTGAGTCCCAGGAAATGAAGAAGGCCGACATCAAGAAGTTTGTCGACAATATGGACTACTGGTACGACTTGACCGGGAAGGTTGCAGATTTGGTGGACAAGGACGGCAATTTCCTTTTTGATTCCTTCCATGCATGGTCGCAGACATCCCCGCTGTACAAGCGTTATGAAGGGAATATCGTCCGTGCAGTCTCTACGCTGGTGACCAATGGTGAGTATCCCTTGAATTTTGAGTTGTCCACCGACTGTATCAAACGTGAGGCTTTCACCCAAATCATCAACGAGATGGTCAATATCGGCGGCACGTTCTGGAAGAAGCTGACTCCGGAGAAGATACAGGAATTGCGCACGCTTCAAAAGAGTTACGGCATACAGGTGGCCTGTCCTTTGTGTTTCGTTGAAGGCAAACGCCTGAATATCATGAAATGGGCGACATCTGTTTCCGTGAAATGGAATGAGGCTGTGAAGCGGGTGGTCGGAGACCGTGAAGTGACGCCATTCGGTTTCGGGCAAGGGACGTTTGTTCCCGATGCGCCCTACGACGAGCGTACTACTCCGCAGTCGGTTGTCGACCAGATCAATGCAGTGGCAAGGATTGTCGGAGACCATGACGGAGTACTTCCGGCTGACCTTGCCCGGATGCAGGCCAATACCAAGGCGATGGAAGACAAACTGCAGTCTTATTACGAGGACTTTGTCGGCAAGCATGGTAGCGGAAACGACTTCTCGCTGACCAATGCACAGATAGGAGAATTGCGTAGCCTGCGCGGAAAGAACAGCAAGAACGTTGTCGGTAGAATGGTGTCAATGATTGCAACACATCCTGAACTCCAGCATACGCTGGACGTGTCCGACCTTGTCGGTTCAAAAGGACTGACCGAGATCCGGAAGCGCGGCGGAGAGGCATTTGCACAAATGTATTCGCTCATCATCTCAGCCAATGGAACCGGAACACCGAAGGTAGTGCAGGACGCGCAGCCCTATAGCGGAGAAATCATCGACGTGTCGCAGAATGCCTTTGACAAGGCCGACAAGATTGGCGGAGCACGACTGTTCTCCTTCTCGGACTTCGACATTACGAAAGTGTTCGACATCATGCAGATAATGTGGGACTGCGCAGCACGCAATGCGAGAGTGCAGTCGTACAGCAAGGAGATACCCTACATACTGATTTTCGGCAAGAGCGGTGTCAAGATAAACATGTCAATGCTCCCGGAGGCACGTCCGGCAAAGGATTTGGTCGATGCCTACAAGAATACGAAGGGCGAGAGCCGAAAGAGGGCGCTTGAGCGAATCCGTGAGAATGCCGGTCTCGACATGGACGGAGACAAGATTGTCGGTATGCAGCTGAGTGACTCGCATTCGGTATCGAAGGAGTTTGCCGAATCCATCTACCGCAATCCCGAATACAATGCCAACTGCGGCGCCATCATGGTAGGCGTTTCGGCCAACCATAGCATCTATGCGATGCTTCAAGGGTACATCCGTCAGGTCATCCCCTTCCATCTTAGTGGTATGCCGATATCGGCACGCCGGGCAACCGACTGCCAGTATTACCGTGACTTTACCAATGAGCAGAATACCGGCGTTATCGTGAACGGCAGAAGAGTGAAGGCCAAATGGGGCGAGAATACTCCAGTGAAGTCGGACTTCAATTTCTATGAGAACGAAAGCGAACCGGGATGGAATATGCGCCAGCGTGCCCGCGACTATGTGAAATGGTGTGCGGACAACGGTCTTGTTCCTCGGTTTGAGTGGGCGGTCAACTCGAAGGCATATGCCGACTGGTGCCGCAAGAAGGGCTATAAGCCCAATGGATACCTGATGCAAGAGATGGACAAGCGCACAACCGACGGTGTATTCGACGAATACTACAAAGTGCTGACCGACTACACTGCTTATCAGCCGGTGTTCGATGCGGAGGGTAGACTGGTAGACGAGATACCTGCACCCCACAAGGCGGTGACCGGAGACTTCGCAGTAGACGAGAAGACCCTTGGCATGACTTTGGGCGTGGATGCAGAAGGCAGGATGGTGGACAGTAACTCCATGCTTGCCAATCGTGAGCGTACCATCAAGAACACCGACATCAACAAGAAGGAGATCGCGCAGAAGGCTATCCTGCTTGTCAACGGCAAGGCCAAGGTCGATGACCTTATAAAGGAGGACGGAAGCCAGTTCGACAACAACAGTGACTCCGACAAGTTTATGGAGGCGACGGGGGAAGACGGTATTGACCGGTCGAAGAGAAAAGGATTAGACAATAGAGAACGGAATAAGATAGACCGTGAGATGTTTAAGTCCCTAAAGGGAGAAGAAGCCCTGGCGGAAATCGATTCCATGTTCAAAGAAAAATCCGCTCCGAAAATGCCGGAAACGATAGAAGACGTATCGTCTTTTAGGCACATTTTTGCGAATCCGATTCGTAGTATTATCGGTGAAATGGTCAGAGTGAAGGACGAGGTGTTCAATAAGATTGTCAGAAACGGCAGAAAGAATATTTCAGGGGCAGTTCTTCCTACGATACAGGATGCAGATTTCGCTATAAAAGACGCGGATGGGAGTACCATCTATGTGAAACGGTTCGGAGTTGAGAATAAAGACAAGATTTATAATGTTGCTGTTGTAAACAAATATGGGGAGGTGGAAGATTATGTAAGTTCTGTCCATATAAAGAATGACAACAACTTGCGCAATAAAATAGAAAAAGGTGCGGAATTGCTCCTACCGACTAATCGGAATACCTATGGGAATGAATCCCAAAGCAATTCTACACCTATTGCAAATTTAACCAATCCGCCTGAGACCGCCAAGGTTTATGCCGAGAAAGTTCAAAAGGAAGACATTGACCGCTCCAAACGTAAGAAGAAAGGTGATACTACGTCCGTTGTAGCCGACCATATCATTGAGGTCAATAAAAAGGTGGGCGGCAAGGTGCGCACGGTGACCGGTGCGGACGAGGTGACGGATGAGCGTGTGAAGGCTGCGCTTGCTGCGGGCAAGAAGGTGAAGGGCTGGTATGACGGGAAGACCGGCGAGGTGTGCGTGTATCTGCCTAACGTAAAGGACAAGTACACTGCCGAGAAGGTGGTGTGGCACGAGACGGTGGGACACAAGGGTATGCGCGGACTGCTTGGCGAGGAAGGTTACCGCAACTGGCTGAAGGGCCTGTGGTATGATCTTGACAATCCTGTCAATGCGGACTTGCGCGAGTATGTGAAGGACCGTACGGACAAGGACAGCCTTTCGATGTATGATGCCATTGAGGAGTATGTGGCTGACGCTGCCGAGAAGGGCAAGGGCGAGCCGGGCTTCTGGAACGGGCTGCGCAATGGGGTGACGGAGGCTTTGCAGGAAGCGGGCTTCCGGGTGTCTCCGAATGTGAAGGATGTGCAGTATATGTTGTGGCTGGCGAAGAACGTGCAGAAGCATCCGGACGACCCGGTATGGAAGATGCGTGCGGAGGCTGCCCAGTGGAAGATAGACCATAGGGAGGTGCGTTTGTCCAAGGAGCGCGGCGGCGAGTTGGTGGACAACGACGGCCATGTAGAGGACTGGGACGATGTGATAGACGGGGAGATGGACGGCAAGATACATTTCTCCACCTCTCCCGCTACTGCCACCGAGATAGACCAGTACAACCGTACTGTGGGCTGCAAGACTGCGATGCTGAAGGAGAGTTACCTTGACAAGATGAACTCCGTGATGGAACTGATGAAGGTGTTGATACCCGGCATGGAGCGCGTGGAGGATGTGAACCCGATGATGAACCCGATGATGGCGGAGAATCTGATGGCAAGTCAGATATCGGCCCGCGGCACAAAATTTGTCAATCAGGAGATGGCCCGTCTGACCAAGGCGTACAATGAGGCAATAGACGCTTTCCCCGGAAAGAACACCGAGGAGCGTATGCGTGCGACCAGTCTGTATATGATAGAGAAGCACGGACTGGAAAGAAACCGCGTCTTCTACGTGCGTGACTATATCGGCAAGATGCGCAAGAAAGGTGACGAGCAGGGAGCGGACATACTGCAGCGTCAGTGGAATGCCAAGAAGAAAGACCTTGGTGACAAACTGCGCAACGGTCAGATGAACCTTGCGGAATACTACCAAGAGATGGACGAGTGGATACGCTTATATGTAGAGTCAAAGTACAAGGCCGAGGAGCATGACTACTCGGGTATGCACGGTCTGCAGGATATAGACAACAATGACCCGTATGATGATGCGGGTGCGATAGCCGATGTGATGGCAGCCGAGGCCCGCATGGAGGGTAACCGTACAGGCAGTGTGCATGATTTATGGAAGAGCGTGAAGGACGCAACGGACTTTGCCATCCATGAAGAGTACCGTACCGGGTATGTGTCAAAGGAAGGCTACGAGCGCCTGCGCGATATGTTCGACTGGTATGTACCCTTGCGCCGCTATGACGAGCAGACGATGGAGGATACCTACTCCTATCTGACGGGCAGCGTGAACGCATCGAACTCTATCGGCCTTACGATAAAGAAAGCCAAGGGCCGCAAGAGTCTGAGCGATGTGAATGTGCTGGCGCAGATAGGTGCGATGGCCGACAGTTCGATGTATCGTGGCGGCGGCAATGTGATGCGCCAGTCGTTTGCCCGCATGGTCAATGAGTATGAGAAAGCCCCGAAGAAGGAACGTGTGGTGACAGAGATAAAAGGCTGGGCCGTGAAGTCTGTGGATGCCAACGGCAATGAGGTATGGACGGAGGCACACCCGCCGATTCCGGCAGACGATACCGACCAAGTGAGCATCATGCAAGCCTATGATGTCTGGGAACAACAGATGGAGGCAATGGCCAAGACGGGCGATGCGGTGGAAACGACAACGCGTGACAACATTCCGTACAAGTTCTTGCCGGAGAGCGACCGCTCGCAGCATATTGTGTCGGTATGGATAAACGGACGCAGACACGACTATCTCATCAACGGCAATCCGCGTGCGGCCCAGGCCTTGAACGGCCTGTTGAGAAACAAGACCAGCAATACTGCACTGGCGGCGGTGAACCGCTTCCTGGCACAGAGCGTGACATCGTGGAATCCCGAGTTTATGTTGCGTAACACCATCCGGGACTTTGGCTTTGCATCCCATCTGCTGGAGGCGAAGGAAGGTGCTGCCTACTGGATGAAATTCGAGAAGCACTTCATGGCGATGGGCCTTGCTCCGGCGGGCAGAGTGATAACGGCGAAGAGTCTGAGGGATGCGAAGAACGGCCTGCTCGTGAGTCTGTTCAAACGCTATGAGGCCGGTACGCTGGACTACTCGAAGCCTTACCACAAGTGGTTTGCCGAGTTTATGGATACCGGAGGCACGACAGGTATTGCAA
>CAVDQB010000047.1:0-10890 GCA_963611255.1 Faecalibacterium prausnitzii | reverse complement strand
ATGTTGTGGTTTGATGTAGGAAAACAATAGAATACAACGGCACAAAATTAGGAATATACGACAGTTTAGTTGTGGTTTGATGTAGGAAAACAATAGAATACAACTTGACAGGTATTCTCCAAAGAGCTCGCTAGTTGTGGTTTGATGTAGGAAAACCATAGAATACAACCTGTGTTGTCAAGACATTTGCCGTTGTCAAGTTGTGGTTTGATGTAGGAAAACCATAGAATACAACACGAAGTCAGCATTGAGGTTAGGAACATTGTTGTGGTTTGATGTAGGAAAACCATAGAATACAACAAGTGCTTTGGATATTATTCAAGCAACCTTGTTGTGGTTTGATGTAGGAAAACCATAGAATACAACAAGGAAGAGATATGTCCTTATGCATCTTTGTTGTGGTTTGATGTAGGAAAACCATAGAATACAACGCTGATTCTTTACTTGAAAGGCTTGTATCTGTTGTGGTTTGATGTAGGAAAACCATAGAATACAACAAAATAACAAACATCAATTTCAAAGAGTATGGCTTTAATTTTGTATATCATTATTTTCTTCTTTGCTTATATTGTATTGGCAGACCTTGCCTGGTGGCTACCCTTGCTGGGTATCGGATTATGGATTGTCTCCGAATATTTCGGATGGTCTGACAAATGGAAGTAAGAAATAAAACAAATGACAAAATTTATGAGAGGAGCGACAGCATTTCGTTCCTCTCTTAGTTATAACCAATTTATAAACCCTTAAAAATTTTATTATTATGTATTCAGTTTTTGACGTAGAAGACCGCATTGAGGACGCTCTCGAAAATTCTAATTTGTTCTCTCCTGGCCTCGTGGTGGTTCCCGTTTGCTCTCCTCGGACTATGTGTCTTGGTAGACTTAATCGACAATTCAGACTGGTGGAGAAATAAAAGAAAAAAGGAGTAATACGATACGTGTTATTCCTGCAAGTTCAATCAAAGAACTGCACAACCTCAGTAAAGGCAACGCACAGATTTCCCCCTATCTGTAGTATCTTTTCTCTTTTGACACATAATCGCCAGCGATATTGGAATGGTCGAATGGTTTAAGTTCTCCCGTGAACGCCGCTTAGGCACAGAATATGACGGAAGAGTCAGACTTTGAAGGCTGCGTGCCACAGACCAAGTCAACGGCGGAATAGGAAGGAGTGTATACCGTTTTCTCAGAATGCGTCACCAGCATCTTCCCCTTCGTCATCATAACCGGGTGTGACAATCACATCGAAGCCACTGTCACCTCCTCCCGGAACTTCATTGTCATAAGTCGCAGAAGAGGAACTCATAAGCATACCGTTTGTCTCCACATTAACAATATGGAGACATGGTGGCATATAAGGTTTAGTTCTGTTCACGTCTGTTCCTTACTTCACGATTTTCCGTCCGTTCATTATATAAACGCCCTGAGGCAAGGCATTGAGGTCGTCACCGACATAAAGACCGTCAATAGAATATATTGACACGGACGTATCTGTTGACTGGTCTTCGTCAACATCACCGATGGCATCGACAATCTCGTCATCCAAATCAATCATAAGTTTGGCGTCACTTGCCGACGCCACCTTGAAGTAGGCACGGAAACCTTTCATGACGCTGCCGGCTTTGGCGAGTTTCAACCGTCCGTCACCTCCAAGGAAATAGACCGTCTTTGTGTCATCAATTGTCATGGGGCTGTATGTACCGACAAAGTCGTAGCCTCCGGCATACTCCGGATAGACGGATCGAAGCCTTACATATTCGAATGTCGGGTTGACGATATTGTCGGTCGGTTTCACGAGATAAGCCTGACCGGCCTTCAGACTCTCCACCCGTTTATAACTGATGCAGTTGTCTTTGATTTCCTTTATACCGAGAACTGTTGCCCCCTTGAGCGGCGACTTGTCGACGGCGACATCGAACGGTACGCTGAAAGTGTTCCATGCACCACCGACAAGAGTGCGCGTGAGGTGTGCGTTTACACGCCTCATGTCATAGCAGTCAATAGTGTCGGAATTTTCCTTACTCTCAGACAAAGCGACGTTTGGTGTCAAGAAATCGTCAAAATAGGTTATGACATCCTTTGTCGGAGCGTCATCGTTCTTGCGCTGCAGATACGACGTGAATGGCAGAATGCCTACTGAGTCGGTGGCAGACACCACGTTCCACTTGGCTTCACCATTCATCACCATAAGGTTCTGGTCAGCGGCAGAGGCGGCAGCGACAGTGCTTAGCGCACCGAATGAAGTGTAGCCGGCACCGTTGACCTGCGGCACACGCACCGGAGTGGTCTCTATGGCTGTCTCGCTGTCGATGTCGAATCCCTTGAAATCCTCGTCCACCTTGACGGCGTAAGGTTGGTTTACTCGGATGGTATCCACTTGTCCGAAATGAATCTCATTGTAGTAGCCGTCCTCAAACTGGTATGCCCTTACGCCCTCAGGCACACGGCAAGTGAACGGCAGGGTGAGAGTGGCAACGCTGTCAACGTCAAAGGTATGAGCAAAAGTGACAGACTGGGCTGTAAAGGCTTTTGGCACATCGTAGTCGTGAGCATCGCTGAGATTGTATTTTGCGCACTTCAGACCGCCGCCATCGCCATAGACCACGTTGTCCTTGTCAGACTCGCCAAAGGAGTTGGGTATATAGACAATGGCTCCATCACTGACACCGAGATCGGCGTTGTATCCGTGGAGAGAATCACACGCACTGATGTCAAGCCAGTGCAGGGCTTTGTTGTTGGCAAAAGCGTCAGGTTCGGCAACCTTGACAGTAGCCGGCAATGAGAGCCGATGCAGGTTTGGCACATTACTGAAATCGCCCGTATGGACAGAGTCGGCAGCCGTCAGGTTGAGCATACTCAGGTCAGTCACGTCATCGCAATGTCTTCTGAAAAGACGCTTATAGGACTTCACCTGGGAGAGATCGTCACTTGTGACGATGGCGTTACGGCCGAGAGCATGGAATGTAGCGCCTCCGTCGAAGACCACAGAGATGGCACTGGAATGCGAAGTGTACTCCGTGTCAGACGTATAGTCGGCACTGAGTGATTTGGGGACATAGAAATGATCCACTTTCAGCACGTCGCCCTCAAACGTAGGATCGGTGAAAGCATCGCCGTCGAGTTTGGGTTTCGACTTGCAGAGCATCACTATGGACTTGAGGTTATTGCACTCTCCGAGGGCATCATTGTCGATAAAAGTCATGTCATCGCCCACCACAAGTTTCTTGAGAGAGTACATGTCATAACACGACTCATAGCCAAGTTCTACGGCAGAACGCGGCAGGATGAGCGTCTTGATGTTGTCAAGGGCACGGAACATCATGCGCGGAATCTTGTTATTTTCCTTGACATAACGCTGCACGTCATTCTCAATGTGCATAATACCATAGAACTTGGGATTGTGGGCAAAGACCACTTTCTCATCACCTGTTACGATGTCGGCATCGTAGAGGTCCAGGTATGACATCTGGGACAGGTACACTCTGTTGTTTTCGTTGGCATCGCGTCCGCCAAGCAAACGGAGTACCGCAATGTCCTCACCGCTGATGGGACCGTTTACTTTCAAGGCTTTGATCTTGCCGTAATCTCCGGTAATGCCCTTAATCATCCTTACTTCTTCATGCACGATACCGCTAACAGGACTGTCATACATAATAGTCCCCTCCTCCGACGCCACAGTCAGTCCGAGCGCTTTTGCCAGAGTGTTCGGCTCAGTGAGAGTCACTTCTATGAGGTCATCGGTGGGATTGCTGATGCCGGCAACACGGATGTGGTCAGCATACTGTGACCACGCATTGCGGTAATATTCCACCTTGTCTTCCGAAACGTACACCACAAAGTCAGGATTGATGGTCTCGAAGGCGTCAGCACCAAGAGCCGGAACAAAGTCGCCCATAGCCCATATAGTCCGCAAAGACGGACAGTTCTTGAACGCTCCTGACGTAATGGCAAGGAGGTAAGCAGGCAGCGTGATCTGCTCAAGGGCACTCACATCGACAAACGAACTGTCACGCAAACCAAGTATCTTTGTGCAGTACAGTTCATCAAATGTCTTTATCTTGTCATTGCCATTCAGCCACCCTTTGACATCAGATATACCTGTTACATCATAGGGAGTGTGGACATGGTGTTCCATCATGACCTCCCCCAGAGCCTCATCCACAAACAAATGGGTGATAGTATCGGAATAATGATAGTAGGCGTATGCCCCCATGTAGTCAAATCTCGCCTCTTTGGGAACAACTGTCGCCTTGAGCAGGGTTCCGTGCTTGTCCCACGCATTATCCTCTGTAGTAGGCACTTTCTTGCCTGACATCACGAGGAATTCGAGCGCAAGGTCGTTATAGACAACTTTATTCCCGACACTTGTCACATTCTCACCCACGACAAGTGTCTTCAGATTGGAGCAATAGGAAACTGCATAGTCTTCAATCTGGGTTACGCTGCGCGGAAGAATGAGCGTCTCGAGGGCATCAAGATGGTAGAACATACCTGTACTCAGGCAGTTGTCTTGCTTGATATACTGATTTGTGATTTCCAACCACTGATCTGTCGTATAGTGTCTGTTGTATTCGTAACTTCCAGCCTTGATGTCCGCATCACAGAGATCGAGATACCTCAGATTACCAGGGGTTACATCACAATCCTCCACATCGCGTCCTCCGAGGAAACGCAGCACTCCGATGTCACGGCCATCTATCGGACCGCTGATGCGCAGAGAGTCATATCGCGCATAGCCTCCGTCGAGTGTTATGTCCTCGGACGAATCTGTCACATAGTTGTATTTCAGTCCGAGCGAATCGGCAAGAGTGCCCGGCTCAGTCAGATGAATTTCCTTGAGACTGCGCCTCTGGCTTATACCCTTAATCTGGGGAGCCAGATTCGGCCAGTGCTCTTTATAGTTATCGACGGCATCGTCGGGCACATAGATCACCACACCTGTTTTTTTCCCTAAAACAGTTGAAAATGTGTAATAATCATTTGTTTTAAGATTGGGCGCTACATTGCGTTCAAATATGATTTCCTTCAAACCCGAGTCCTTGAACACATAGTCAGACAGCCAGTACACACTTTGGGGAATTGTAATACTCGTGAGTTTTGCACAGTCACCAAAGGCATACATACCTATCTTCTTGATAGTACTTGGCAGAGTAATGCTCTGCATTTCGCTGCACCCCTGGAACATAAAGTTATAGATGGAATCCATTCCGCATGTCGCAAATATGCGAAATTCGTCAAAGGACTTGATGGACTTCTTGAACCGGAATTTACCCTTCAAGTCCCAAGGGTTGACATCGGAAATGTCAATGTGGTCGGTAGTCTGATTGGGAAGCGGAGACACATAGGCATACGTCTTGAGCAGGTCGTAGACGTTTCCGTCACGCGGTGCGAAGAAACATGTCACAAGTTTATCTGAATACTTGTTCCAACAAGTGTCTGCACGGAAAGCTGCATCCTGGGTAAGGTCAATCTTTATACGCAGGTTGTCACATCCATCGAACACGCCATTGCCCAAACGAAGCGAGTCGGGAGAGATTCCCGCGGAACTGTTAACTCCACTGGTTTTCCAATATACCAAATTCAGGTCTCTGAAATTCTTGCAATTGGCAAATGCGGAGTCACAGATGTTGACACTAAGATCCGTGTGCGCCTGTCCGATATTGGAATTGGTATCCATGAAATGGAAAGACTTGAGATTGTCGTTCCCCTTGAAGGCGCATTTCTCTATGTTGTCAACGGTGTAGGAATACAACGTTCCTATATCATTGACGAGTGTGGCCTGTCCGCTGTTGTTCTTGAGTTTCTCGTCATTACCGCTCACCACGTTGAGGTGTTCGACACTGTGGTCGTTCTCTTCCGTCTTAAGAGGTGTCGTGTTGTTGTAGTAGGCATAGCCGTAGTTGACGTTTCCCTCGGTGTATTTCACCGGATTGGAAGGTACGTCCACCGGCACGAAGCGGTTGGAGTAATATGCCCAGAAAGGGTCTTCAAGATACTCATCTATCACATCGCGACCTACGAGAATCTGCAGTTTCGTGGTGTCACAATCGGCAAAGAGGTTGCGTCCCGAGAGGATAAAGTTGTCAGGTGTGAGAGCGACCTTTCCACCCGAGCGCTTGCTCGTGAGAACGAGGTCAACAGTCTGCAGATTGGTACATCCGGCAAAGCATGAATCCGGCAGCACAAGTTGCATCGACGACAAAGACTGATAGGCGTCGGGGCGATCGCAGAACTCCACAGTTTTAAGTTTTGTCTTGTTGCGGAAAGCGTCGCGTCCCACCGCTACAGTACAATAGTCGTCAGAACCTGTACCAATATCATTGTATATTCGGGCTGTCTCCAAATCGTCGCTCACATGGCTGAGATACATCTGTGGGATATTGTTACGCTGCTGGGTGTAGTAAATGCCGAGACCGTCGTTGCGACTGATAGTAGCACGTTTGTACATACGCTCTATGCGATGGGACAGATAGTCAAGTTTATTGGTCATAGATGTACGGACAAAATTGTCAACAGTATAATATGCCTGATAAGACGACGCCTCCAATACCGTACCAGCCAGAATACGCAGGTAAAGACCGGGAATAGCATAATACAAGGCATAATAATATCCGTAAGAAGCCGCCATTCCTTCTATAAAAGCTATCTTGTCCGTCATAGACATACCTTCTGCATCTGTTTGAGTGAAAGCCTGATATTGCAGAGCCCCTACTTTTGCCAAGGTGAAGGAAAATGACAACCAACTTGCCACTTTCCAAGCGTAGAGTGCCGTCTTGTCAATGACGCTCAAACCAAACGTGGTTACAGTCGATGCTATGATGTAGGCTATATGCAATCCCGTGTAGACATACGACAGTTGGAGGTCGGATATCGTTGATGTCGGTATGGTGTTGAGCGAATTGGCAGCATAATCATAGGTCAGTCCGTCAACAGTCTTTGATGCCTTGGTGGTAGGCAAATACTCTGAAGCCACGATATACTTTGCGTACTGACTCCAGTTGGGGTCGGTAATGAAGTCGTTGTAATAATCGGGAGACACGACAATACGGAAATTGTCGTCAACACCGTCAAAAACATCCGAACCGACAAAAATCTCAGTTGGTTTCAGAGCATAGTACCGGTTGTTGTCATCGGTCTGCAGATAATAGAGATTGAGTTCCTTCAAGTTACTGCACCCCTGAAATGCGCCGTCGGGAATGAAGAGCGAAATCATGGTGTTGGAGTTGCTGACATTACTTGCACAGTCCTCGAACACAATCTTCTTTATATTCCCGTTGTTGCGGAAAGCTGTAGAACTAACGGCAATGGTCTTATAGTTGTAGTAAGATCCGATATCATTATAGAGACGCAACTCGCCGCCTTTCTTGTTAATCGCGTCATTGTCGACACCGCTGGCATACACATAATAAAGAGTATTGCTGTTATCGGCATCAAGCACGTCATCTGCTTTGAAATTCCGGATTTGGCTCACATAAGGGACGAGCACACTCCTCATCACGTCAGCATTCTTATTGGTGTAGTATGTCTTGCCGTCATCTGAGATATAGTAAGCATAGGTCACGCCGCCTTCCGTGAAAGCCGTTATACTGAAATCTGTCTGAACGAACAAATCTTTGTACTTGCTCCATGTAGAGTCTGTGCGGAACTCATCCATCAAAGGACCGGGTATGCGGATCTTCACGTTGGGGCATCCGTCGAAAACGCCGTCACCTATGGGCATTTCCTTTGCATGGATGGAAGTGTAGTGCTTCTTGTTCTTTGACGAAGACAGTACGACATCAAAATATTCCAGGTTCGTGCAGTTCTTGAATGCAGAGTCGCCAATCCCTATACCCAAGTCATAGTAAGAATCACTGGCATCGCTCATGATTTCCTCGAACACTACCTGCTTGATGTTTTCGTTGTCCTTGAACGAACCGCCAAGAATCCTCGTCGTGTTGTAATTATAGGTCTCACCGATGTCTTTGTATACTTTCAGCACTCCGCCCTTGTCCTTTATCTTGCTGTTGTCGCATCCCACGACCTGCACCATCTGCACTTTTGACGACGAATTGTTGAGGGTAGCCTTCTTTTCCAGTATAGAACCTGTGGCATCATGGTTGCGCTCATACGCATACTGCACACCGTCCTCGGTAAAGTCCACTTCCTTGCGCATGGATGTGGTGGAGACAAAATGGTCCTTGTACTGGCTCCACACCGGGTCATTGCAGAAGTCCGCATAAAGGTCTGTATCTATGTATACCTTTGCATTCGGACAGTTCTGGAATAACTTGTCTCCTGTCGGGTATACATCCGTCGGCCGGAGCATCATCACATGATCTGTACCTGCATAGACGGTATAGCGCATATAGATTGCCTCGAAACCAGAATCCAATGCACCGTCACAAATGCCGATGTTTATCCATTTTTCGGCCTTTGTTCCCGCAATGTTACTGATGCAGTCTATGAAGTCAATGTTCTTTGCTCCCTGCAGATTCTGTATGCTGTCTGTAGCGTAATCATACTTTGTTCCTATGTCATAAACCACATGGTGCAGACTTTGCGACTTGTCCGCCACACCTGTCACCATCATGCTTTCTATGTCATTGCTTATCTTGCCTGTCTTTTCATACACAAGTCCGCCTTCGGTGTATCGGGTAAACGTTCCGGCATTCTTGCTGCCGTTCTTGCCCCAGATAAGTCCTGTATTGGTGTGTCCGTCGGTGACATGCACTGTCACCTGTCCGTTTGCCTGGTTGACATAGCAGTCGGTAGCAGTAGTAGCGTCGTCTATGATTTCGCCGACAATTCCGCCGACATAGTCGTTGCCCCACACAGTGGAGGGGCCGAGCACATAGCAACTGGCAATAACTGCACCAGAATTAAGTTCACCCACTATACCTCCGATTTTGTATTCCATGGCTTTCACGATTCCTTGGAATGAGCAGTGGCTGACCGTGGCGCCCACATCCGCCTTGCCGGCGATGCCGCCCACACACTGGGGTTCACCACAGGCAACACGCAGAAGGTTTCCGTCGGTCACATGGCAGTTGTCCACCGCAGCTTTCTGAGTTGCCATACCCACCACAAAACCGAGATTGTCGTTGTCGGCAGTATTCAGGCTTGGAGCGTGTAGCACAATATTCTTCACCACCGTACCTTCCTTGGCAATGTAACCGAATAGTCCGGCATCTTCCTGGTCAACGATGGTCAGGCTGTCTATCGTAAAGTTCTGTCCGTCAAATATTCCCTGATAACCTCCGTTGCTTTGCTTTCCTATAGGAGTAAACGTTCCTGCCGATGACATATTGACATCATTCATCAGTCGGCCGTTTATCTTTATGTCTCCACCGTTTACCTTGTCCCCGAACATTGCCAACTGCGAGGCGTTGTATATCTCGTATACACCGTCATAGACTTTTATTTCGTCAAAGAGTTTCTCCAGCGCACAGATATTGGCGGATTTGCCCACATTGTCAGAAGAGACCTCCACATCACCTATGACAGTACAATTCTTTATTGATGCCGCAATGGAGCGATAGAACACACCGCCTGCTATTCCACCGGCATAACTGCCGGCATATATTGTTGTTATGCTGTCGCCTACCGACATGCAGCAACTGTCTATCTCTGACAAGGTGATTTTTCCCACTATGCCACCGACATAATCCTTCATTGAACGCACGACACCTGTCACCGAGCAGTTTACAATCCGGCTTTCGTCCTGTAGATCACCGCACACGCCGCCAACGTAACAAGGATTCATATACGACGGATTCTTGGTGAAATCGAGACTGGCATTCTGCGTATGGCAATTACGGATAACAGAATTCTTTGCCAAACCGCACACTGCGCCTATGCTACCAAGTACACTGGGAATTTCAATTGGTGACACATCAACGCCCTCGACAGTGACATTCTCTATGGTGGCATTCTGTATATATCCGAAAAGTCCTGAATTTTCCCTTACACGCAGTGTCAATCCATGGACAGTGTGACCATTTCCATCAAACAGTCCCTTAAAAGGAGCATTCTGCGTTCCTATCGGATTCCAATACTCCTCTTCAAGTGATGACAGATAGATATCATTATACAATCTGCCGCAAATAGTATCGTTACCGGCACTTACCTGTTCCGCAAACCAAAGCAAATCTTTGGCTTCAAACAACATATAGTATTTGCTCTGCGGTTCCTTTACCGCATCTGCAGACATTCTTGCCGGGAACATAGCAATAAGGACCACAATCACGGAAATGATACGCAGTATGCCCGATACATGCATACATCGCAAAATCGCATATTTTAACCAGTTATCACTAACCATCATCCAACACCCCAAATAGCGTTTATATAAAAAACACAATTAATTTGCAAAATTACATAAACCATTTATATTGAGAGCATAAAACACTCATTTTCTCTTTATAGGGGGGGGCATTTTAACATCTGGCGGTTTACGGATAGCACCAGTTAACAACAATTGCATACTCGTTATCAACTATTAGCACAGAACACTTGGGAATACATTTGTACAGTGTGTATCTTTGCAGCAAAGATTACATCAAGCAACAACAATAGATTTTCAATAGGAATATCTATTCATTAATCCATAGAATACGAGAAAAGACAGTTTAACCAAAAGCCTCCAATAATTCAGGAGCAGATTCACACGAAACATTATGTATTTAGGCAAAAAGGAGATTCTTGACACGGCGGAATATGAAGAACGCCGTAAAAAGTGTATCAAGTACAAACCGGATGCAACTGCAACCGCATTCAGCGAACTGGAGGATATCATCAACAAGTCGCAGTTGGCAAAGCAGTATTTCGGCAAGTCGCAAAGTTGGTTCAGCCAACGTGTAAACGGTTGCGCAGTGCTGAAAAAGCCCATGGCGTTCAAGGAAGACGAATA
>CAVDQB010000046.1:0-10937 GCA_963611255.1 Faecalibacterium prausnitzii | reverse complement strand
ACGTTGTTTCCGCAAAATTACTGTTTTTTCCTTGGGTGCGGAAAGGATTTCTCCGGCTTTTCAGGAAAAGTGCAAGCAAAAGACTGCACCTTTCGTTAAAAAAGTAAATTAAAAACCGTTTTTTTTGCAAAAGTGTTACCTTTGCACCGGCATGAGAATCAATGCAATGCCGGAAGCCGCCGTTTACGGTTTCCAACTGTTAAAGAGAGATATCATGAATACTACTTGCAGAAAACTGGCAATGGCAGCATTGCTGTGCAGTGCGGTGACAATGAGCGCCCAGGAAACGGACGCTACGGACACGCTTTCAATGGAACGGATAGTGCAGAACCTGCCCGAAGTGCTGATAAAAGGCTCGCGCCCGGCTGTCAAGGCGGAGCGTGGTATGCTGACTTACAATATGCCTCTGCTGCTGGAAAAACTGCCTGCCGACAATGCCTATGAGGCTCTGATGCGCCTGCCGGGTGTCAGCGAGGTGGACGGCAGCGTCAAGTTCTCTGGCGGCAGCGTGACACTCATCATCAACGGACAGAGCACCACGCTCACGCAAGAGCAGTTGACTGAACGCCTGAAGACCATGCCGGCGGCGCAGTTGGCAAAAGCCGAGGTGATGCTCTCCGCCCCGGCGCGCTATCATGTGCGCGGAATGGCGATAAACATCGTGACGAAAGACTATGCCGGAACCAACCATGTGTCGGGACAGTTGATAGGCGGATGGCGGCAGAGCAGATACGGCGAGGGCAACGGCGAGGGCTATCTCTCGGTGCAGAGGGGCAAGTTCGGGCTTGACGCATATTACGGGCTTGACAACGGAAACACATATCGCTGCAACTCATTCGGCGCCAACCATCCGCTGGGAGACAAACGCGTGGCTTACAGCAGCAAGAGCCGGACCAAGAATTACGACGCAGACAACAACTACAGAGTGGCCATGAACTACGCCTTTGCCAAGGATCACAGCCTCGATGTGGCCTATACCGGTGAATGGGAAAAGATAAGTGCCAATATCCACACGACAGGTTCTGACCAGAGCGAGGCTGGATACGACGGTCATACATACATACACAATGTGGACGTGAACTACTCGCTGCCGTTTGGGCTGCGCCTCGACGGTTCGTTCACTTACTACCGTTCGCCGACGCAAAACCGCCTTGACGGTACGCTTGACACCGGCAACACCGACGTCAACACAGAGCGCGACCTGATCAGCCTGAGCCAACAGACCATCAAGAAATGGATGTTCACCGCCGACCAAAACCACTCGCTGGCGCACGGATGGGGGCTGTCATACGGAGTGAAGGCACAGTTTTCCAACAACAACAGTTATCAGACCACGCGCGACAAGGACGGCAACGTGTGGCCCGATGCTACAAGCAGCGTCGACGTGAATGAGCGCATATGGAGCGTCTACGGTGGTTTCAGCAAGCAGATAAACGAGGCTGTCAGTCTCGAAGCGTCCGTCGAAGCCGAGCAGTATCACTCCCCGGTGTGGGACAAGTGGCGCATATATCCGACGGTCAATGCCCTGTGGAACATCAACGATGACCATGTGCTTAATCTGGCGTTCAGTTCCAACTCGACATTTCCTGACTATTGGGCTATCATGAGCAGCGTCATGTACGGATCGATGTACACCGAACAGTGGGGCAACCCTGACCTTATGCCGTGCTCCGACTATAATGTCAGCCTCATGTGGCAGATGAAACGGCGCTACACGCTGACGCTTTCAGCCGACCTGCAGCCCGACTATTTCACGCAGTTGCCCTACCAGACGTCGGACCGCATGGCGGTAATCCTCAAGGAAATCAACTTCGACTACAACCGCACGATTATGCTCAATGCATCGGCAATGTTCAGTGCAGGAAAGTGGCTCAATGGCAACGTGTTCGCCGTCGGAGCCTATCGTCACGACAAGAGCGGCAATTTCTTCGACCTGCCGTTTGACCGCAAGAGGCTGACTGCCATACTCGGAGGCACGGCATCCGTAAAACTCAGCCAAACGCAGGACCTGAGCCTCGTGCTCAATCCATTCTTCCAGTCGAAGGCGATACAGGGAGTCTATGACATAGAACCGATATTCCGCATGAACGCCACACTGCGCTGGAACTCCAAAGACGGCAAATGGGGACTGCGCCTCAATGGCAGAAACATCTTCAACAACAAGACAGAGACGCGCTCGGTGCAGGGCAACCAAGACTTCAGAATGACCGTCGGGCAGAGTTGGGCGAGCGTTTCCCTCTCCGCCATCTACAAGTTCGGCGGCTACAAGGAAAAGAGAGTAAAGGAAGTCGACACCTCGCGCATGGGGCACTAACTCCCATTTTCAATCACTTCTTAAATTGAGATGCTTCACATTGATCTTTGGTTATGCGACAAAAGCATGTCTATTTCAGATTTTTCACGAACAGTTTGACCCTCTCTGTATATTCCTTGTGGTGGTCACGATAGGCGTTGGCGTGTTCCGAGCCGTCGGCTATCCATAGTTCCTTGGGCTGTGGCTTGGCTGCAAAAAGGGTGTGAACCATCACTGTGGGGACGAATGTGTCGGTGCTGCCGTGGATGAACAGCATGGGCTTGCGGCATTTCGCGACTTGCCGGAGGGGACTTGCGTCGGTGAAACTCCAGCCGTACTGCAACTTGCAGAGGGCACTTGTGGTGTAGAGGAGCGGAAAGGCAGGAAGTCCGAAGCGCACCTTCATCTCTCCGTGAAACTCGTCCCAAACGCTCGTGTAGCCACAGTCTTCGACGTAGCCTCTAACATACGGGCTGCCGTCATCACCCGAGACGCACATCGTTGTGGCTGCTCCCATGGATATGCCGTGCACAACCAGCGTGTCGGAACGGAACTTCTCTCTCGCCACATCAATCCAACGCATCACGTCGAGGCGGTCGTTCCAGCCCATCTGTATGGTCGTCCCCTCACTCATGCCGTGGGCAGCGAGGTCGGGTATGAGGATGTTCCACTGCAGGTCACGGTTGTAGAGATAGCCTATGTGGAACATTTCTATGGAATTGCTTTTGTATCCATGGACTATAACAGCGGTGTTGCAGGTCTTCCCGGGAGCGGCGGCATACCATGCGTGCAGCCTCTTTCCGTCGTTGTCAAGGATGAAAGTGTCACGCAACACACGGTTCGTCCTGATGCTGTCGAGCCACTCCGCTATCCATGGACAGGTCTTGCTGATGTTGGCAAACTCGCGGTCAGTACTGTAGTCGCACTTGTCACGGTCGAGTGAATAGTGCAGAAAATACTCGCTCGCACCTGCAAGCAACACGATGATGACGACGGCTGCCGCCGCAAAAATCTTGAGTGTGCGTGTCCGTTTCTTCATTTCTGATATCCGTTAGGGGTGGTTATATCTCCGCAATGTCGACAAGTCCGTTGAGTACACAGTGGATTGTGATGTCCGCCAGCGACCTTGCGTTCAGTTTGTCCATAATGCTCTTGCGGTGGGAAACTACTGTCGTGACGCTGATGTTGAGCCTGTCGGCAATCTCTTTGTTTATCATTCCGCGGGCAAGGAGTGCCGCCACCTCCGCCTCACGCGGCGATAGTGCGGTGCTGTTGTCAGGTGTGATGAAAGGCGAAGGTGCCTTGCTGTTGCCGTGATGTCCCCTGTGCATTATGTGGAGCACGCTCTTGGCAAGCGTCTGTTCGCTTTGGCAGACGTTGATAGTGGCGAATCCGGCTATCTGCATGTCACCAGCCACAAGAATGATGGGGCGCATGGGATTGTTGCGGAAGTAGTTGGCGTGCTCGAAATAGATGCGTGACGAGATGAAACAGTGGGCGTAGGCATATCTGTTGTCGGTCATTTCACCGAACGAGCCGTATATGTCGACCTCGGCGATGGGCATGATGTCGTTGAGAATCTGCTTCAGTCCGATTGCCGCAAGGGTATTCTGGTCGATGACCGCCAACCGCGCCTTTCCCGTCATTTCTCCTTTTTGAACTTTTCCATATAGGCGTCGGCACGCTGGTCACCGAGTTCCTTGGCTTTCAGCAGGGCTTCGGTGCTTTCCTCTTTCCTGCCGAGATAGTTGAGCGCAACGCCCTTCACGATGTACACATCGGCATATTCCTTCGTGAGACGCAGGCACAAGTCGCACGCCTGCACAGCCTCTTCAAACTTGCCCACGCGCAGTTGCAACGAGGCGAGTTCGGCCAAATAGGTGGGTTCGCCGGGATTAAGTACGGCGGCATGGGATATGTCGTTAATGGCCTGTTGGAACTGTTTGCGCTTCACTTCACACTTGTAGCGTGTGTAATAGAAGTCTGCACTGGCACGGAAATTCATCAGTGTGTCATACTGGTTGTAGTCCTGCATGGCTTTCTTTGTGTCATCCAGTTCGTCGAGAACCATTCCGCGTGCGAGTATATACGGTGCGCTGATGCTCGTGAGAGGCTTGGGGCTTGCCTCGACAGCCTTGTCCAGATAGCCGAGAAGTTCTGATTTCTCCGCTCCGAGTTGCGACTTGCACTGTGCAATCTCGTAGAACACCTCGCTCGAAGCCATGTCTCCGTTGCCCAATTCCTCGAATATTGAGAGGGCGGAGGCGTAGTCCTGCTTGGCGTATTTTATCTGTGCCAGCAAGTGGCGGTACACTGGTTGGTTGTTGAGGGCAATGGCCTTGTTGACGGTTTCCTCCGCCAGGTCGAGCGACCAGCCCTGTCTTGCTGAGTCGGAAAGGTAGATAACAGTGTTGTAGACGAGTTCCGCATACTCCCTGTATGCTTCGTCCTTCTTGTCCATCTTCTTTATCGCCGTTTCCATTGTGGTCGTTGCCTTGCCGAAGTTGAGATGGCTGATCTCGTATTTTGCCATTGCCGAGTAGCCGTCGATGTCGCCGGGATAGCGTTCGATGTACTCTTTCGTGTTCCTGACAACGCTCATGGAGTCGTCCTCTGCACTTGTCATGATTAGCATGAGGCGTGCCTGTTCTTGGTCGGAGGGCAGGGCAGTCCTGATGCGTGTCTGCTTCAGTGTGGCGTCATGCGCCGACAAGCCGGTGCTTGTGAGCGACGAATAGTAGTTGGCATCGGTGGAATGGATGTTGTAGTTGGTCGAAGACTTTTCGGCAAGACCTATAATCTCGCCTGCGTCATTGAGTATCGGACAACCCTGAATGTCATCGTCGATTTCCTCATCGAACACATAATAGTGGTACTTTTCGGCGAAATCCTCCACGCTCTTGACTGTCAACGGTGTGATTGCAGGCTTCTTCGTGCTGTAGCCCACAACCCACACTTTGCCGCTTGCCGCCGCTGTCGCTGGCTGTAGCGGCGTACCTTTGCTGCCGGAAAGGCGGAAACGGCAGATGTCGTACACACTGTTCGCACCGATAATGGCGTCAACATCGTATTTGTTTCCTGCACCGTCAATGACCACAGCACTCGACGCTCCGACGAAAGGAGAGAATGACGAGATGCCCTCACCGGCGTTTGCACAGTATGCGCCGTGCGTTGTGGCGAGCAGACTGCCGTCGGCTTTATAGGTGGTAAGGGTGAATACGGACTTTGAAGCCTTGCGGACGACATTGTCCTGTGCTGCTGTTTCCTGAACTGAAAATCCCAACAACAATGATAGTATGACGAGTGTTACTTTCATGTTTCTTCTGTCAAATGTTATAATCCCAAAAGTTCTTTTGCATTGTTTATCGCCGCTTCCGACACATTGCTTCCGCTCAGCATCTGCGCAATTTCCGCTATGCGCTCCTCGTCGCAGAGTTTTTTCATGTGAGTTTCGGTATGGTCGGTCTGTTGTTCCTTGTATACTTTGTAGTGGCTGCTGCCCATGGCTGCTATCTGCGGCAGGTGGGTGATGCTGATGACCTGCCGTTCGGCATCGCCCATACGCTTCATTATCACCGCCATTTGTTCTGCCACACGTCCCGACACGCCGGTGTCTATCTCATCGAAGATAATCGTCGGCAGATCGGTTGTCTCGCTCAGCATCGCCTTGAGAGACAGCATCACGCGCGCAATCTCGCCTCCGCTGGCGACATCACTAACCGGACGCAGTGGCGCACCAGGGTTCGCAGAAAACAGAAACTCCGCCTTGTCTGCACCGTCGGCAGCCAATTCCTTGGGCTGAAGCGACACTTCAAACCTGACATTTGGCAATCCCAAAGGACGGAGACAGGCAGACATGTCCGCCTCAATCTTTGTGGCGGCATCCTTTCTCCGTGCGGAAAGTTGCCTGGAAATGGTCTGCGCTTCTTCCCGACACTTCGCTACGGCGGATTCCAACTCGCTTATCGCTATGTCACTGTTGTCGATGTTGGCAAGTTCCGCCTTGAGTTTACTCTCCAGGGCGATGAGTTCATCGACGCTGTCGACATGGTGTTTGTGCTCAAGAGCATAGATTGCGTCAAGCCTGTTGTTGATGCGCTCCATCTCATCGGGGTCGTATTCGATTTCTGACATACGGTCGGTGATGTCAGAAGAGAGGTCTTTCAGTTCGACGTATGCCGCCTCTAACCTGTCAGAGATATCTCCTGCCGGAGGATAAACGGATGCTATTGCGCTGATGGAAGAGATGCTGCGGTGAAGTCGGGTGAGTATTCCTGAGTCCTCGTTGCCGAGATTGCCGTCGGCATCAAATAACGCTCCCTTGATGTCTTCGGCGTGTTGCATGGTCTTCGACTGCCTGTCGAGGATTTCCGTCTCGCCGCTTTTAAGTTGCAGACGTGACAGTTCCTCGTACTGATAGCGCAGGAAATCGGCGTTCTGGCGGTTTGTTTCAATCGCCGCTTTCGTATCTTCCAGTTTGCGTTTTGCTTCGTGAAAAGCGGAGTAGACGGTCTTGTAGGAAGCGAGGAGCGGTTTGTTCTTGGCAACGATGTCTACTACAGACAACTGGAAATCGTCCTTTTGGAGCAGTAGGTTCTGGTGTTGCGAGTGGATATCGACAAGTTGTTCGCCGATTTCTTTCATCAACGGAAGGCTCACAGGAGTGTCATTGATGAAGGCACGGCTCTTTCCGCTGACGTTGATTTCCCTCCTCAGAATGCACTCTCCGGCAATTGTGTCGATGTCATTACGGCGAAGGAACTCGTCGACAGCGCTGCTTGCAGTGTCAAACTGTGCCTCTACGGTACAGCGGTTTTCGCCTTCCTTGATGGCTTTTGTGTCGGCTCTGTTGCCCAAAAGCAGTCCGAGAGCACCGAGAATGATGCTCTTTCCCGCTCCGGTTTCTCCTGTGATGACGGAAAAGCCCTCCTGAAAATCGACGTCAAGTTCATCGATGAGAGCGAAGTGTTTTATGTAAAGATGCCTGAGCATTATTCCTTCAGTTTATCCCAAGAGTTGCTTTGGCTCGCATTGATTCCAAAGAGGATGTCGTAAACGGACTCCTTTTCTTTTTGTGTACCTTTGCCTTTGTATATGTTTGCCAACTCGTCACGCTTGTAGTCTGTCCATATTTGGGGCAGCATGCTCAGCGGTCTGTTCTCGTGGGCTTTCTTGAGTTGCTGTTCGATAGCGGTTGTTATGTTAGTCCTGCCACGCTCTGCGTTGGATGCCATCTCGTCGAGTCCTTTCCTGTAATAGTCGTACTGGAATTGGCGGAACGGCTGCATGGCACTGTCAAGATAGTCGTTGATTATAGCGTAACGGTTCTTGTCGGAGTCAAAAGCCTTCCAACCGGGGAAGTCAAGGTTCTGCGCATTGTTGCAGAGATTGAAGCATCGCTGCAGAATGTCCTCCCCTGCCATCGGACCGAAGGTGTCGAGGTCTATTCCTATTATAAGATATGCATAATAGGCAATGAGGGCTGTCAGCTGGTTGTTGACGTTCTCTTCGTTGAACTGAATCTGGTCGAACTGCGCATATTCAAAGGTGAAGTCGTTGTCGGTGTTACTGTATATGGTCGTCGTATAGGACGAGTTATACACCGGACGGTTGGCTTGGATGACGGCCCGGCTGGTGAATACGTTGTCGGCGTGCTTGGTTACGGTGATGTTAAATGAGCATTGGATGCGCTCATTCTTTTGAAACTGGAGACTTGTCCATTGCCTTTCGTTGATGAACTTGGTCAGATTGTTTTCCAATTCATCGAAAACGCTGATGTCAGTGCCCTGTATCTGCGCATGATTAATCTTGACGGTGGCGTTCAGTTCCTGTCCTCTGGAACCGAGGGACACCATCAAAAGCAAAGCGAGAGTTATGAGCGTGTGCCTAAGAATCATCGTTTATGATTTCTTTGACGCAAGTTCCTTGAGACGGATTCGGGTGAGTACCTGTTTCGTGTCGGCAGGGAAATCGCCTCCGATCATCCAACTGTAGTAGCCGGGATCACGGTGCAGCACATCGGAAACGAACTGATTTTTGTATTTTCCGAAGTTGAACGCTTCCTTTACAATGGGATTCCCTTGGGCATCAAGTTCTGGCTTGTTGTCCTTTCCGACCACTTCTTTCCAGAAGAAACGCCCTGCAAAGTCAACGAAATTGCCCTGCTTGGACATCTCGTTCAGGGCGTCCATATCGTTGATGAGGGTCTTTTCCGCATCCTCTTGCTTCCCCGGGGCATACATGTCAAGTTGTCCTTGCAGTACTCTCCATGTCGCTTCGGTATCTTCATCGGCTCTGTGGGCTTGGAAATCTTCCTCCATCTTCCTTCCGCAATAGAACTTATAGGCGGCGGCAAGGTTTCTCCGCTCCATCTTGCGGAATATTGCCATGGCATCAATCAGGCGGCATTTAGAAAAGTCGAAGTCTATTCCGGCGCGTATGAACTCCTCTGCCAACATGGGGATGTCAAACTTGTTGGAGTTGTAACCGGCGAAATCGCAGCCGGAGAATTCTTCTTTCAGTGACACGGCGAGATCCTTGAACGCAGGAGCGTCCTTCACCATATCGTTGGTTATGTGTGTAAGTTCTTCTACAAACGAGGGAATAGGCATGCCCGGATTGACGAAATGCGATTTTCTGATTTCCTTTCCGTCCGGGTAGACCTTGATGTATGATATCTGGATAATCCTGTCCTTTACGACATCAACTCCAGTGGTCTCCAAATCGAAGACCACCAATGGCTTTGTCAGATTTGGAATCATGCGCTCTGTTTTTGATATACCTGTTTAGTCGTTGAGGAGCATTGGCATGACAAGCATCAGTATTTCCTCTTCCTGATCTTGATTCGTGGGCACGATAACGCCAGCACGGCTCGGATCAGACAACTCTATCGTAATGTCGTCACAGTCGAGATTGTTGAGTATTTCAGTTAGTGCGCCTCCCTTGAAACCGATGCTCATCGGTCTGCCGGTGTAGTCGCAGGTCAACTTTTCCTGTGCGCTTGTAGCGAAGTCAATGTCTTCCGACTTCAGTTCAAGTTTGCCCGTCTCCAACTGGAACCGTATTAACTGGGTGCCGCTGGCAAAAGGCAGGACGCGGCGAAGGGCTGAAAGAAGTGTCTTGCGGTCTATTGTGAGTTTGTTGGGGTTGTCCTGCGGTATGACGCTGTTGTAGTTCGGGTAGCGTCCTTCGATAAGCCTGCAACTGAGAGTGCCGTCTCCATAGGTTATCTCCGCGTTCCTACTGTCGAACTTGATCACCACGTCGCCGCCATCTTTGCCGAGCACGTTCTTCAGCAGATTGGCAGGCTTCTTCGGCAGGATGAACGATGCCGGAGTCTCAGATTTCACCGTGTAGTTTCTGTTTCTTACCAGTTTGTGACCGTCACTCGCCACAATGGCGAGGGCATCGGCAGTCAGATCGAAGTAGATGCCGTTCATTACGGGGCGCAGTTCGTCCTGTGCAGTCGCGAAAATGGAGCGCGATATATTTGAGTTGAGAATGGTAGCGTTTATGGTGATGACCGATGCGCCGTCGCCGATAGGCTGTATAATGGGATATTCATCGGCGTTCATGGCAGTGAAATCAAACTTTCCGTTACCGTTCTGGTAGAGTACTTTCACTGTGAGAGCCTGCGTGTCAACATCGAAAGTCAGCGGTTGCTCAGGCAGCTCACGCATTGCATCGAGTATGATAGAACTTGATATGGCGAACTTTCCGTCGGAATCCGTGTTCTCAAGCGGCATGGTCGTGCACATGACATTCTCGCTGTCACTTGCCGTAATGGTCATTTTCCCGTTGGAAACCTCAAACAGAAAACATTCGAGAATTTGGAGTGAGTTCTTGCTGTTTATGACTTTTGAGAGTGTTTGCAAGTGTCCGTAGAGTTCGTTGCTTGATAAGGTAAATCTCATAACTTGTTCTTGTTTTGTATTCTTTCGCAAAAATACGAAAATATATTGGCCGCTACAAAAAAACAAAAGGAAAGTTTTTCTTTTTAGAACTATTTTATTAATTTCGCAAAAGGATTAGTTTTGTACCTTTGGACAAGTCAATACAACATATATAACGACAAATGGATTTACAAGGAAAGATAATCAGCGCGCTTCCGGCAAGGAGCGGAGTGAGTGCGCGCGGAGAGTGGAAAGCACAGGATTTCGTCGTTGAGACACACGACAATTTCCCCAAAAAGATGGTGTTCTCTGTGTTTGGAGATGACCGTTTGCAGAGATTCAACATACAAGTGGGCGACGAAGTTATGGTGTCATTTGACATTGATGCCCATGAATACAATGGACGCTGGTTCAATAGCATAAGGGCTTTCGATGTGCGTAAGGTCGATCCTGCGTCTGTAGGTGCTACTGGCGCAGCGCCTGTGCAGACTGCACAACCAGCCGCTGCGGCTCCTGTTTCCAATGGATCGGTTTCTCCTGTTCCGTTTGGAGGCAGTTCTGAGGATGGCAGCGCAGACGATCTGCCGTTCTGATAGCAGAAAATACGAGAAAAAACGAAACATCCCGGACTACTGCCCGGGATGTTTCGTTTCTCTTTATATACGCTAAATGTTATAGTCTGTCTTTTATCGCATTGTTATTTTGCAAGCGTCGCTTGTCCACCTTGCCTCCTGTCGAGAAATTATACACCA
>CAVDQB010000045.1:0-11574 GCA_963611255.1 Faecalibacterium prausnitzii | reverse complement strand
TAAGCGGAAAGAGGGGGATTCGAACCCCCGAATCGGTTTCGCCGATTACACGCTTTCCAGGCGTGCCTCTTCAGCCACTCGAGCACCTTTCCTATTAGAAATCTTTTGCAAAGGTAAGCCTTTAATGTCTAAAACGCAAGAAAAGGTTAAAGATTTGCTAAATATTAACTATTCGGAGCGCATTCTGTGTCGTAATGGAGTCAATACGGCTCTCTGCCTCACCATAAATTTCGGAAAGTTTCACCAAAACGTGCTTGACGAACGCACTTTCGTTTCTTTTTCCGCGCATGGGTATGGGTGCCATATACGGCGAGTCCGTTTCAAGCACTATTCTGTCCAGCGGGACTGCAGCGGCAAGAACTGCCGGCAAATTGCTTTTCTTGAATGTAAGCACTCCGCCGATACCGAGCACAAAATTGTCAAAACGCAACAGTTGCTCCGCCTCTTTTTCGTTTCCGGTAAAGCAATGAAACACCCCACCCCTCAACTGCCCCTCATATTGCCGGAGCAAATTTACCATTTCGTTCTGGCCTTTCCGGCAATGTATCATGAGAGGAAGCCCCAATTCGACGCTCCATTCCACCTGAATGCGGAATGCATCCAACTGTTCCTCCTCGTATTCACGAGACCAATAGTAGTCAAGACCGACCTCGCCGATTGCGAGGACAGGTGTCCGGCGTTCCAGTTCCGACAGTATAAGACCGTGTATGCGGTCAAGTTCCTCTTTGTAATCAGCCCTTACCTCCTCGGGATGCAGTCCGAGCATAGGATAGGCGTAGCCCTCATACTGGCGACAAACAGCCAATGTACTCAGGCAACTCTTGTAGTCTATGGCAGGGATGAACACTTTTTCCACCCCCGCGACCTTTGCTCTGCCTATGACTTCGCCGAGATCTTCGGCAAACTCCTCACCGTCGAGATGCGTATGGGTGTCAATCATGAGTTTCGGTGCATCAGTTCCACTGCATACTTGCCTATCTCTTCCTTTCTTGCGGCATCGACTTTCACGAGCGAAAGATACCCTTTTGCTATGTCGAAGTACTTTTCTATCTTTTTCAGAGCGAGGTCGCCGACACCCAGTTTGTCGTATATCGCCGTCACAGCCTTTATTTTCTCCGCCTTGTCGAACGACTCTGCCGTAATCCAAGCCTCCAGTTCAGCCTTGTCATCCCCCGTTGCCATGTTGCAGGCGTTAATCAACATATATGTCTTTTTGTTGTTGCAGATGTCCCCACCAATGGCTTTTCCGAAGATCTTTTCATCTCCGTACACGTCAAGATAGTCATCCTGGAGTTGGAAAGCCAGTCCTATGTTCTCACCGAAGCGATAGAGGTTCTCCTGGTCTTCGGCATCCGCACCGGCCAGTATGGCACCAATCTTCATGGCACAAGCAAGCAAAACACTCGTCTTCAGACGTATCATCTCTACATATTCCTCTTCCGCAACGTCATTGCGGTTTTCGAAATCCATGTCATACTGCTGCCCTTCGCCTATCTCGAGCGCAGTTTCTGTAAAGCAGTCGAGCACCTCACGCAGTTTGTCACTGTCGCATTTTGCTATCCGTTCGTATGCCAGCACCAACATGGAGTCGCCCGAAAGGATCGCCGTATTCTCGTTCCACTTGTTGTGAACAGTCTGCCGTCCGCGCCTCATGTCCGCCTTGTCCATGAGGTCATCGTGCAACAAGGTGTAGTTATGATATGTTTCCAGACCACTCGCCGTCCACATTGCCGGAGCGATGTCGTCCCTATAGAGGTTGTATGCCATAAGCAGCAGCACCGGCCTTATGCGCTTCCCTCCAGCCGAAAGCACATATTCTATCGGTTCATAGAGTGATTTCGGACTGCGCTCACTGGGAATATGAGCAATAAAATCATTCACCAAGTGTTGGATTTCTGTTGACGTGTACATCATAAATCAAAGTTTATCGGAACGGCAATCATCGCCTTGCACGGTTTGCCTCCTTGCGTTCCTGGTTTCCATTTCGGCATTCTGCCCATAGTCTTTATCACTTCCGTGCCGAGAATACGGTCGGTAGACTTTTCCAGACGGAGATTTTTCACAGTGCCGTCCCTGTCGACAATGAAACTGACGACCACCCTACCCTCTATCTTCCTGTCCTGTGCCGTCTTGGGATATTTCAGGTTTGCCGTTATCCATTTCATGAATGCGCCAGCCCCACCGGGAAACTCGGGCAACTCTTCCACCGCCTTCACTCCCTCTGGCACTTCCTCTTTGGTTTCCAGTTCCATAGGCTTCACTTCCTCCACCTTTGCTTCGGGCAATTCGGCTTTACCGTCACCTATGACCAGTTTGCTGTTTTCCGTCTCCGCCAACGGTTTGTCAGTGACCATTTCCACTGGCTTTATGTTCGTCACCTCCGCCGGATTGTCCGTGTGGGATATGGCAGCCACCATGTCGTGTTCCTTTTTCAAGCTGTTTATGTCGATATCTTCCAGCAGGTCTTCCACTTCGTCATCGCTCATCCGCTCCGTGACATTGGCATTCCATTCAAGCGCAGTGAACACGCAGGAGAGTATCAACACGACGGCGACGAGAAACATCTCCGTCCTGCGGTTTTCGATATTGACTCTTTCAGTTTTTTTCTCTTCCGACATTGTTTTTTCCGTCTGCCATTGCAATTTTTCCCGGTCCGCAACGTTTAAGACTTGTATGAAGCATCCAAGATGCCTGTTCCCGGAGCGCAAACTCCATGCAAAAGTAACATTGTTTTTCCATAAAAGCAGTAACTTTGCCTATTATTTAGAATGTGAAAGATGAAAAAACGTCTCATCCTGATATACCTGCTGTTGTGTGCCACCGCCGTTTCAGCGCAGAACGAGAGCCGTACGGAATACAATTTCCTGCGCATTCCGGTCAGCGCACACGCCGCCGCATTGGGCGGAGACAACATCTCTCTCTACGACGATGAGGCATCCTTGGTGTTTGCAAACCCCGCTTTGTTGACCAATACGGGCGACAAGACAATCGGTCTCAACTACATGAATTACATGCAGGGAGCCAACACGCTGAGCGCAACCTACAATTTTATGCCTTTCGACAGAGCCGCCATTGCTTTCTCCGGGCAATACATGGACTACGGAAGTATGAAGCAGACCGATGCCGACGGCAGCATCACCGGTGACTTCAGGGCGAAAGACATCTCCCTTTCCGGCTATTTCGCCTACCTGCTGAACGACAATTTCTCCGCCGGAATAGCCGCAAAACTGATAACTTCCTATATTGGTGACTATAATTCTCTTGCAGTCGGCATCGACTTGGGAGTCAATTACCTCAACAACAACGGTGATCTCTCGCTGTCGCTTGTCGCCAAGAACCTCGGCGGACAACTCAAGGCATACGACGAAAACTATGAACCGATGCCTTTCGACCTGCAGTTCGGCGTGAGCAAAAGGTTCGTCAACACGCCGCTACGGCTGCACGCCACGATCGTAGATCTCAATCACACCGGTTACAAACTCAAGAACCACCTCGTCCTCGGAGCCGACCTGTTACTGTCTGACTACATCTGGGCTGGCTGCGGTTACAACTTCCGCAGGGCAAGCGAGATGAGCATAGGCACCGGCGACGACGAAAGTTCACATGGAGCGGGGTTCTCACTGGGCGCAGGACTTAATCTCGAGCGTTTCGCCGTCAACTGTTCGTGGGGCAAATACCACGTCGGCAACTCAAGCATAGTCATCAACCTGTCATACAAACTGTAAGATTATATGAATAAAATCACTATAGCAATCGACGGACATTCATCGTGCGGAAAGAGCACAATGGCAAAACAACTTGCCCGGGAACTCGGTTATGTGTATGTGGACACCGGCGCCATGTACCGCACTGTCACCCTTTTCGCCCTGCGTAACGGCTTGTTCCGTGAGGACGGAAGTGTGAAGACGGACGAACTGGAGGCACGGATGCCTGAGATAGAAGTCAGTTTCAGATTCAATGAAGCGAGCGGCAAGGCGGACGCATACCTCAATGGCGAGGACGTGGAACAGGAAATACGCCTCATGGAAGTGTCCAGCCATGTCAGTCCGATAGCCGCCATCCCATTCGTCCGCAAGGCAATGGTCATGCAACAGCGCCGCATGGGCGAAGGCAAAGGCATCGTCATGGACGGCAGGGACATCGGCACGACGGTCTTTCCCGATGCCGAACTCAAGATATTCGTCACTGCTTCTGCCGAGGTAAGGGCGCAACGCCGCTACGACGAACTGCGAAGCAAGGGCGAAGAAGCCGACTTCGCAGACATTCTGAAGAACGTACAGGAGCGCGATTACATCGACTCCCACCGCGCTACAAGCCCATTGCGCAAGGCTGATGACGCCCTCTTGCTCGACAACAGCCACATGACCATCGACGAACAGAACCGTTGGCTCAAAGAACAAGTGGCAAAGGCTTTAAGCCGAAACGCCTCGGAATAAAGCCCTTACCACCCTTTTCACGTTTCACTGACGGTGTTTCCGTCACCCGTTACAAATAAGTCACAGTCTCCTCAAGGGGCTTGCGGCTGTAATGGTTGTGCAGCGGTTTGGCGTCAGCGGCGGCAAAACCGAGGTCAAGAAGCATCAGTATATCCTCGTTTTCAGGCAGTCCGAGAGCGTCGTGCAACTGATCCATGTGTACACAATTCAACCAACAGCTGTCGACACCAACGGCGGCAGCCCCCAACATCATGTGGGTTGCCACTATGGAAGCGTCCTCTACGCCCGAATCGCGCTTGCCGTCGGGATAGACATACATATTGTCCTTGTCAAAACAAACCACAAGTACGGTAGGTGCACCGTAGCGACAGGGCGTGGCAGCGTCCACCTTTGCGAGAGCCTCAGCCGACTGCACGACATATATGTGCTGCTCCTGCAGGTTCTTGGCTGTCGGCGCAAGGCGTCCGGCTTCAAGTATTGCGTCAAGTTGTTCGGCACTTACCTGCCTGTCACTGTCATACTTCTTGCACGAGTAACGATCCCGTGCCAACTGTAAAAAATCCGTTTTCATGTCTCTTTATATGCTAAGTTACACTGTTATTGCGTACTGCAAAGATATACAAAATCCAGCGAAAGCGTCCCCACTCCACCATCCGTTTTTATAAGCAAATGCAGTCAATTCTCCCACATGAGTTTTTCCCCCGCACCCCAACATCCTTTTGGTGATGCAGAAACGTTACAGACCGAATGTCTGCATACACAATACCACACGCAATCAAAACGGCGGAAAGCTCTCTAAAAGAAGAACTTTCCGCCGGAAAAAGTACTTTATTGAAATTCCAATATCCTTGTAGAGGAATTAGTTGTTCTCAGGACGGAGTTTACGAACGACCTCTGCGGTACGCCACATCTCAGAGTCGTGGAGCGCAGCGAGTTCTTTCTCCAGACCGACACGATAGTCAGGCTTGGAGTTTGCGTCGATTGAAATCTGCGCTTCATTGCCACACTTCACAGAATTGTAGAGTTCCTGCACGACAGGCTTTATTGCATCGTGGAACTTAGGATACCAGTCGAGGGCGCCACGCTGTGCCGTTGTGGAGCAGTTTGCGTACATCCAGTCCATTCCCTTCTCTGCAAAGAGAGGCATAAGCGACTGCGTGAGTTCCTCTACAGTCTCGTTGAAAGCCTCTGAGGGAGTGTGTCCGTTCTCACGAAGAACCTCATACTGTGCGAGAAGAAGACCCTGGATGGCACCCATGAGAGAGCCGCGCTCACCCGTAAGGTCAGATGTCGCCTCACGTTGGAAAGTGGTCTCAAACAGATAACCGGAGCCGATGCCGATGCCGAGGGCCAGCGTACGGTCAAGAGCCTTGCCTGTCGCGTCCTGATAAACGGCGTATGACGAGTTCAGACCGCGACCCTCAAGGAACATCGTACGGAGCGATGTGCCAGAGCCTTTGGGCGCAACCATGATGACATCGATGTCCTTCTGCGGAACGCAACCGGTGCGGTCATTCCATGTGATGGCAAAACCGTGTGAGAAATAGAGGGCGTCGCCCGGGTTGAGACAAGCCTTGAGAGTAGGCCAAACCGACATTACGGCAGCGTCGGAGAGCAGGCACATCACGATAGTACCCTTCTTCGCAGCCTCCTCAATAGAGAAAAGTGTCTCACCGGGAACCCATCCGTCGGCTTTCGCTTTCTCGAATGTCTTGCCCTGACGCTGTCCTACGATGACATTGAAACCGTTGTCACGAAGGTTACAAGCCTGGCCAGGACCTTGCACACCGTAACCAATGACTGCTATAGTTTCGTCTTTGAGAATCTCGCGAGCCTTTTCCAGGGGGAACTCTTCACGTGTCATTACCTCTTCAATAACACCACCAAAATTCATTTTTGCCATAGTTCTAACTTTTTATTTATAAGGTTTAACATTATCTTTCCGTAAATTTGACGTGCGCACGGACGCACTCCGTCTCGCCATCGGCGGTCACCTTGCTTATCCTGACGAGGTGTTCGCCCGGGCACGAGCCGTCCTCCATATAGAAGCGGAGGGTGTCTCCGGCGTGGCTCTCCGCCACATAGGCAATGTCCAAACGGCTCAGCCGTTTCGTGCGATAGGCCTCCACAGGGAACAAATCAAGTACATGCTCAATGGATTTCACGGAATTTACATGTCCGTTGATGTCCACATCGTTGTACTTTGCCACATATTCGCCGACAAGCGCCGCACTGTCCGACATCTTCACACGGGAGGGTTTGGCTATCGGATTCTCCTTTTCTGTCTCCACCCACTCCGTAATCTCGCCACTGCGAACATCCAACAGGTTGACCGGCTGGCGCGTTTCGGTGTCGATCATCGCCCATATAGAGCGACCGTAACCTATCGAGCGACCGTCCTTGTCCTCTATGCGGAAGTTGCGGTTGGTGAAATACCGCATGACGCTTTCCACCCAAGTCTCGACGAAAAACTCGTCGTATATGTGAGGCATGGCATCCATTTCGATGACAAGACGGGATAGCACCCACGTCTTGTGTATGCTCTGCAGATACACCATACCGAATCCACGGTCGTTGCTATGGAAGTCTGCGGCGTTCAGCAAGTGGTTTCCCAGATGCCCCATGAACAGTTCCTTGTTCATGTCACAATGGAACGGTTCAGCCAGATTGCGGTATCTTCCTGTCTTTGAGAGTATCATTGCCGTTCGTTTTCCCTCTCTTCAAGGTAGAGATCCAGATGTTCTATACAACTGCGAGTTACGGCTATGCGTCCCGAACGCACGAATTGCAGTACGACACCAAGTTCGTTCAGGCTGTTGTAAAGTTCCGTAATCGTGTGGCTTTTGCCCTTGCGCTCCACGATGCAAAACGTGGAATTGACCTCTACGATGCCTGCTCCGTTGCGGCGGATTATCTTGCCAACCTCCGGCATTTCGAGCGACAGGGGTGTACTGATCTTTATCAGACAAGACTCTATGAAGAACAGTTCCTCGTCGCGGAAATAGTCCGCCTTGAGCACATCTATCTTTTTCTCTATCTGTTTCACCAGCATCTTCGCCATGTCTTCGGTGCACCAACATGTCAAAGTGTACTTGTGCACGCCCGGAGTACTCGACGCACAAACGTTGAGACTCTCTATATTGACCTGTCTACGGGTAAATACGGCGGTGATTTGGTTGAGTATTCCGGCGAAGTTTTCGGAGTATATGATCATCGTGAAGAACGTCTGTCCTTCATGGGAGTCGTTGGGTTCTACCCTCTCGTCACAGTGCCGCTCGCACGAGCGGCAGTCTCCGCACTGTCCGCCGGTCATTCCTCCTGTCTGGTTTGTCTGTTTCCGGCTATTGTCTATTTCCGTCATGGTTGTCCTAATCTTTTATCTCCAACAGCATTTCGTCCACATTTGCACCCGGAGGTGTCATCGGAAGGACGTTGTCCTCCTCCTTTACGGCGCACTGGAGCAGGAATGCACCGTCCGTGGAGAGCATCTCCCGAATGGCATCATCGAGCTCCGCCCTGTCCACAACCGTGCGTGACGGTATGCCATAGGCTGCCGCTATCTGTCCGTAATCGGGATTGAGCATCGGCGTAAACGAGTAACGCTTGTTGAAGAACATGTACTGCCACTGGCGCACATTGCCCAGGAAGTTGTTGTTGAGCAGGATTATCTTCACCGGCGAACGCTGTTCCATGATAGTGCCAAGTTCCTGTATGGTCATCTGTAGACCGCCATCGCCTACAAACAAGCACACCTTACGATCGGGAGCGCCAAATGTTGCACCGATGGCAGCAGGCAATCCGAAGCCCATTGTGCCACATCCTCCAGAGGTGACTACCGACCTTCCCTCGGTAAACTTGAAGTATCTGCAGCCGAACATCTGGTTTTGTCCGACATCAGTGACCAATATCGCCTTGTTGTGACTTGCCTCACTCACCTTTCTCACAACCTCTCCCATAAGCAGAGGACCGTCAATCGGATGAATGGCTTTGTCTATCACCTTGTTGTATTCCTTCTCTTCGTATGGCGCAAAACTGTCACACCATGACTGGTGAGTGGCGCTGTCAACCAATTCAGTGACGGCACGGAGCGTATCCTTGCAGTCGCCAAGGACGGCGACATCTGTCTTCACGTTCTTGTCAATCTCACTTGGGTCGATGTCAAAGTGTATGATTTTGGCTTGCTTGGCGTATGTTGCGAGGTTTCCGGTCACACGGTCATCGAAGCGCATACCTACGGCTATAAGCAGGTCACACTGGTTTGTCATCACGTTAGGACCGAGGTTTCCGTGCATACCAAGCATTCCCTTGTTCAGCGGATGGTCACTTGGCAGTGCCGACAAACCGAGCAATGTGGTGCCGACCGGAATCTGCGCTTTCTCCGCAAGGGCGAGGAGTTCTTTGTGGGCATTACCCAGTTCCACACCCTGACCGACGAGCATAAACGGCTTGACGGAGTTGTTGATGAGTTGGGCGGCACGTTCCACCGCTTCGTGATCCATCTGTGGAACTGGTTTGTAGGAACGGATGAAGTCCACCTTCACCGGTTCATAGTTGACCATACCTGTCTGTGCATTCTTCGCGAAGTCAAGCACCACGGGACCGGGACGACCGCTGCGTGCTATGAAAAAGGCGCGGCTGACCGCCCATGCCACATCTTCCGCACGGCGAATCTGGAACGCCCACTTCGTGATAGGCTGTGTCACACCGATGACATCCACCTCCTGGAAAGCGTCAGTTCCGAGGAACGCCGCTCCCACTTGACCGCAGATGACCACCATAGGCGTGGAGTCTATCATGGCATCTGCCACTCCCGTGATGGTGTTCATTGCTCCCGGGCCAGACGTGACAATGGCACAACCGACCTTTCCGCTTACCCTGGCATAACCCTGAGCGGCGTGTACCGCCCCCTGTTCGTGCCTGACAAGCACATGGTGCATCTGTTTTCTATGATCGTAAAGTGCGTCGTAGGTGGGCATGATAGCACCACCAGGATAGCCGAAGAGGACATCAACGCCCTCGTTTTCGAGGCTTCGCATCAGCGCCTCGGCGCCTGTTATTCTCTCCATATCAGTCTATTATTCTTACACCGCCCTTGTCTGCCGATGAGACTGCCTGTGCATAAGCGCGCAAAGCCTTTGATACTACACGGTTGCGCTTAAGCGGTTGCTGCGGACGTGCAGCCAGTTCCTCGTCGCTGAGGCGCACGTTTATACTGCGGTTTGGAATGTCTATCTCTATAATGTCGCCGTCAACAATCTTTCCGATATTGCCGCCCGATGCAGCCTCGGGGGATATGTGTCCGATGGAAAGACCCGACGTTCCGCCAGAGAAGCGTCCGTCTGTGATGAGGGCACACTCTTTTCCCATGTGCATACTCTTTATATAGGATGTGGGATAAAGCATTTCCTGCATACCAGGGCCGCCCTTTGGTCCTTCGTGAGTGATGACCACGACATCGCCTTTCTTCACCTTACCGCCCAAGATGCCCTCACATGCGTCCTCCTGAGAATCGAACACGACGGCCGGACCGGCGAATTTCCAAATCGACTCGTCCACTCCGGCGGTCTTGACAACACATCCGTCCTGTGCGATATTGCCGAAGAGGATAGCCATACCACCGTCTTTCGTGTAGGCATGCTCTATGTCACGGATACAGCCAGCGGTGCGGTCGGTATCCAAAGTGTCGTAATTGGTGTTCTGCGCACCGAGTTTGTTGCAGAACTTTCCTGCCGGTGCACTTGAGTAAATGCGTTTTGCTTCTGGGTCAACAGTGTCTTTTAGAACAGAGTATTTGTCTATGTCTTCAGCCAAGGTATGTCCGTTGACACGCTTCACGCTGGTGTCAATCAGTCCGCCTTTCGCCAACTCACCGAGCAACCCCATCATTCCTCCGGCACGACCGCACTCCTGCACGGAGTACTTCTGGCTGTTCGGAGCGAGTTTACACAGGAAAGGCGTCTTACGGGAGAGGGCGTCTATGTCTTTCATTGTAAAGTCCACTTCCGCCTCTTGCGCCACTGCGAGCAGGTGAAGCACCGTATTGGTTGACGCGCCCATGGCGATGTCAAGCGTCATGGCGTTGAGGAAAGCCTGCCGTGTGGCTATTGAGCGCGGCAGAACGCTCTCGTCTCCGTCCTCATAATATGCCAATGCATTCTTCACGATCTGGCGTGCGGCAGCCTTCATCAACTCCACACGGTTGACATGAGTGGCGAGAATTGTGCCGTTACCGGGCAGTGAGAGACCGATAGCCTCGGTCAGATTGTTCATGGAATTTGCGGTAAACATACCCGAACAGCATCCGCAACCGGGACAGGCACGGTTCTCCACCTCTGCCAATTCCTCGTCGCTGACCGTCGGGTCAGCACCTTTCACCATGGCAGCGATAAGGTCCAGGTTCTCGCCCTTGTACTTTCCGGCTTCCATGGGACCGCCAGAAACAAACACAGCAGGGATGTTCAGGCGCATCGAAGCCATGAGCATACCCGGCGTAATCTTGTCACAATTGGAGATGCAAATCATTGCATCCGCCTTGTGGGCATTGCACATATACTCCACAGAGTCGGCAATGATGTCACGGGAAGGCAGGCTGTAGAGCATTCCATCATGCCCCATGGCTATGCCATCGTCTATTGCTATCGTATTGAATTCCGCTGCATAGCAGCCCAACCTTTCTATCTCTGCCTTTACAATCTGCCCGGCCTCGTGCAGATGAGTGTGTCCCGGTACGAACTGAGTAAATGAGTTGACTATGGCAATGATAGGTTTGCCAAACTGTTCGCGCTTCATTCCGTTGGCAACCCACAGGGCTCTGGCTCCCGCCATCCTGCGTCCTTCCGTACAGACAGCACTCCTTAACTGTTTCTTCATCTTGTTTTAATAAATAAACTTCTCTGCAGGCGTCTCCCGGAACGGAAGCAACCGCCCTCTTTCATTAAAGTTCGGCAAAGGTAAGTATTATTTCTTTTACAACCAATAAATTCGCTGCCAAATTTCAATTACACCTTTAATTCGTAATATATTTCAATAAAATACTTTTATTCCGTAACTTTTTCACCGCCGAGAAACATCGAATCGGTTTAGCACATTGTCCTATTACGAAATTTCCCGACGCATTCTTCATGCATCGGGAAATCTG
>CAVDQB010000044.1:0-11581 GCA_963611255.1 Faecalibacterium prausnitzii | reverse complement strand
TCTCGTCCCTGGTCTCGGCGTACCGCCGCTGCGTCTCCTTCGTCCCCCACCAGAAATCCGTCACTATAAGCACCGCCGTGCACATCAGCATCCACCGCAGGTCATACAGCACCCCTATGGCCTCGCTGCCCAGCAGCGCCCACGTCAGTCCCTGGCTTCCTATGTTCGCTCCGTTCGTCATGACAATGTGCTTTCTACAAAGAATGTTGCTATGCTTGAACTTACCGTGGTAGTGGTGGTGGACGCAGCCACCGTGCAGTGGTCGTTCCTGTAGACGTACGCCTGCAGGTGCATGTTCGTGAGGTAACTCGACGAACTGTCCACGCCGACAAGCACTGTCTTGTTCGTCTTGTCGTACACAATGGACTTGACGGCATTGGCGACAGCGCCTCCTATGGTGTTTTGAACCTGCCACTTTATCGTGGGGGTGCTGCTAAGGCACAGCGTGCACTTGTAGGCGGCGCAGACGTATGTAGATGTTCCTGCGCTGACCACCACCAGCTCGAACTCCACAATGGGGAACGCCGTGGGGGTGTAACTGCCTACGGAGACAGTAGTGGGGGTGACACTGAACAGTGACAGGTATGATACCGACGCCTGTCCTTTCCTGTAGAAAGACTGCGTGCCCTGAAGGTGCAGGAGGTTCGTCAGGTTCGTCTTGTCCGTCGTGGTCATGAGCCCTGCCGCACTTGTCGTCGCCGCCGAGAGGGTGACGGATGCGGTGCTGCCGCCCAGTTTCGTGAACTTCAGTGTCCGGTAAGTCGTTGTCGTCGTCTGCGTCACCGCCGAGAAGGCGTTGGCGACGTATGTCTTTATCTTCGTCCACAGGGTCGTGAGCCCTGTCTCGTCCAAATATTTGCTCATGTCATTTCGTTTTTTTTACAGAGGGGGAGAGACCGTCCCTCCCCCTTGCCTGGTGTTTATGAAAGCGCCTCTATGGTCGCCGTGGGTATTGCGCTGTCGGCGGTCGCCGAGGTGGCGATGCCGTTGAGCTTCGTCTTGTCCGCAGCGCTCATCAGACCGTTCGCGCTCGTAGTGGCTGCGCTGTAGGTGGTGTTCGTGGACGTTATGCAGATGTTGCCTGCCGAATCCGATTCAACCTTTGTCGCACCGGCTCCCCATATCTTGTGCGATGATTTTATTACACCGTTCTCGATATGTTTGATGTATGTGTTCCCGTTGGTGGTCACTGCACTGTCGGTCGTTCCGGATGCCCCCACGGCAGTCGACGATGCGTAGTGGGTGTCGGTGTCCGTGGGCACTGCCCATGTGCCGTCACCCCGGAGGAATGACGCCTGCTTTCCTGCCGCCGGGGCAGGGACGTAGCCGGCAACTCCGGCTGAGGTTGCCGTCGCTGCGCCCATGACGTTGATAATAGGACCTGTAATCGTGATGGTGCCTGATGCGTCCGAGGTCACGGTAGTGCCGTTAGTGCCTTTGATGAGGTTGCTCGACGCTGCGGTGTTGTTCCTCACGGCGTTGATGTACACGTTGCCGTTAGTGGCTGCGGCGTTGTCAGTGCCGTTGACCGCGCCTACTTTGATGCAAGTGTCGACGTCCACTGTCGAGTTCATCGGCGTGTAGGTCAGTGCCGCTATGACATTGGCTTTCGTGATGCCTATCGTCACCTTGTCGTTCGTGGTGTCTGGTGTGAGCGTCACGTTGCTCCCTGCCAGCGTGAGGGTGTCCGTCTTGCTGTCCGCCTCCACGGTGGTTGCCCCCACGGCAATCTTGCTGAACGATTTCGTTGCGTAGGTGTTCGCGGCGTCCGCAGTCTTCAGGTAGCCGGACAGGTCCACTTCCGCCTTGTACTCGCCCAGCTTCTCCCATTTCGAGGAGTCGTATGTGGCGGTGGCGGTAACGTCACCCCTGTAGTAGTATTCCGAATATGAGTCCTGATAGACTTGAGCCTCGCTGTCCGGCTCTGTCTTCATCAGGTACAGGTGTTTCTTGATGCCCGATGTGGGCAGTTCCTCCACCACCTCCGCAAAGGTCGTGTCCAAGGTACTGAACTCGGTCTTTGTGGTAAATGTGTTCTTGATTTTGCTCCACAGGACTTTAAGTCCCGATTCGTCCAAATACTGTGCCATAATGTTTTGTTTTATTAAGTTTGAAAATATGCTTGTTCTCAGGTCAGGATTTTGTCCACCTCATCGTCGGGGATGTCAGTGCATCCGCACGTCCCTCCGCCGTTTTCGAGAGCCGCCACCCTGGCCGTGAGGGCGTAAACCATGTCGAACAGTTCGCCGTCGCTGTCCTGCAGCATGGATACAAGGCTGTCCATGTCCGCCCTGATCATCGTTTCCGCCGCCTCCAGATTGACGTTCAAATTCTTTATGTCCTTCTGTGCGGCTGCAAGGTTCGCCTTGTCCGCCGCCGACATCACTCCCGCCCTTGTTTCCGATGCCGCCTCCATGTCCACGGTTGACGTCGTGCCGCTGTTCTTCGTCTGCGTCAGGGTCACGGTGTCTATAGTCGTTGTCAGCGTCATGTCTTTCACGGCGTTCTCCACCTTTGTCTTGTCCGCCGCCGACATCAGCCCGGCGGTGTTCTCAGTGGCTGCCGTCACCGACAGCCTGACGGTGTTCCCTGCGTTGTCGGTGAGGGTTACCGTCCCCGACACGGCGTCAAAGGTCATCTTCATGCCGGTGATGGCCTGTCCGATTTTCGTCACCACCGCCTCGGAGAGTTTCGCCTCCGTGACGGCGTTGTCCTCTATGTCGTCGGTCGCAATGTTGAAGAACTTGCGCACCCAGTGCAGGGGGAAGCACCCTCCGTTCACCACGATCCTCTCTTCGTCATTCTTTGTCTCCATTGTTGTCCTCCGTGTTTGTCGTTGTTATCTCCGCAAGCCTGCAGGCGTGTGCCATGAACCGTGCGGCAAGGCTTGCGTTGCCGAAGGTCTCCGCCGTGAGGGAGGCGCAGGCGTACACGGCGGCGTCCTCCAGTCTTCCGGGAACGGAGAGGCTGCTGCCCTCGATGCACGGCAGCGTCACATACCCGATGCGGCCGAGCGTGTCGTGCGCAGTGTCGCTCGTGTACAGCTCGAGCCTGTATCCGCATTTCTCCGCGCCGTCCTTGACGAGGGCTGCCACAGGCGTTCCGGGGTTGCCCCTCAGTCCCTGCCACGGACTTGACTGCAGGGCGTACTCCGCATCTCCGTCGGTGATGATTCTCGCCGGGCGTTCCCAGCTCTTCATCCTGACGTGCAGCAGGCGGAAGAAAGTCTCCGGCAGTGCCGCCGTGGCGATATACGCTCCATGCGATTCCCCCAGGGTGACGGTGACGCCGTCTGTCCGCGCACCTGCCGCAAGCAGGCGTGCCGGGGCGAGTGACACAATCTCCCTTGCGGCCGGCACGGCGTTGCCCTCTATGATTGCGTCGAGAGTGGCGGCGTCCGTGTCGTTCGCCGTAATCAGTCCGGAGATGTTGTCCATGTCCAGCACTTTCCTGACCCTTGCAGTGAAATCCGTGAGTGTCATTGCCCTATTCCCGTAAATTCGATGTTGTTGTTCTCAGCCGCGGAAAGGATGCTCTCCCTGCTGCGCAGCTGCGTGCGTCCGAATCCGCAGTACTGCACGAGGTACTCCTTGGCTTCCGTGAGACTGCCGACGTGGATTTGCTTCTTCTCCGCCTTGGCTTCCTCTGCCGGTGCGGTCTCCTCCGCCCTCGCAGGGGTCTCCACAGTCTCGCCCCGGAAGATGTCGCCGTATGACCGGCGTTTTTCCAGTTCCCTCTGCACGTCCCTGTCGCCCGTTATGAAGCGGCTGCATCCGTTGCCCAGTTCCTCGAACCTGATGTGCATCCGTCTGCCCCTGACGAGCAGCGTGATGCTGAATCCTGCCGTAGCGGTGTATTTCCTTGTTGCCATACCTTGCGAATTAAAAACGGGGCAAGGGCTTTGTCTTTACCCTCGCCCCTCGGTTAATGAAAAATGGATATGGCTATTCTCCCTTTGCCAGCTGCATACGGAAGTGCGCCTTCGGATAACGCAGGTAGAGTGCGGATGCCTCCTGGAGAACTACAGCCTCGGTGTTGCGCACTCCGGCGGTCTTCAGGTCAAGGACGTTGCGTGTCCATGAGATGTATTTCTTCTTGCCAAGATACTCCGGGTCGATGCACAGAGCGCAGTCCGCCATGCCGTTGAGGTCGAACAGCTCGTGGTGTATGGTGAGTATCTCGCCGAAGTCGGTGTCCCAGGACTTGAACTTCAGATTCCACGCCTCCACGTTCTCCTTGAGGCGGAACTTGTCGCTGTCAATCTTGCTCAGGGCGGCGAGCATCTCGCTGCCGCAGAACATAATCTTGCGCTTCGTTCCCGAACCTGTACCCACGAAGAGGTCTTTGGCGATGTCCACGAGGTCGTCGTCGGTGATGGTGGTCTGCTTGGTCTTGCTGTCGTAAGTGCCGACCTCAATGTCAGTGCCGGCTGCCTGCCACCAGATTCCCTTGGTGAACCATGTCGCCATGTTGTTCTTGCTGACGTGCTTGATGCAGCCCATGTCGCCGAAGAGGAACGAACCCTCCATGCCGAGGCGCATGTCGTAGACGCCGTCCTCCTCAAGGTCGCTGAAAGTCCAGTCGACGTTCTTCGCCGAAATCTTGTCAAAGGTCGACTGCTCAACCTGCATGAGGAAGTTCTGGCAGTACTGCTCGGTAGCCGTCGGGATGTTGGCGAAGCGTCCTGTCTGCACGTCCAGCTCACCGCACGCCTTGCCCATGCGGATAACCACCTGGGGGGTCTCGGCGAGGGTCACGGACGGAACGACGGACGGCTGGTTCGCGCTGTCGAGGTTTCCGTTCACGGCGAAGCACTTCAGAGTGCCGTCAGTGCCAATCTCCGCCACCTTGAGCACGAGGTCGGGGGTCTTCACTCCGGTGAGCGTGCCGTATTCCTGTGCCTTGTAGTTGTACTTGCCCTTCTCGCCGACGATGCGCAGCGTGTCGTCCACGGTGAATATCTCCGGGTTGGTGACGGTGACGTTCGCCGTCGCTCCGCCGCCGGTGATGCTCGCCGCAAGGGTTGTCTTCACGGGACGCGTGCCCACGCTGAAGTACTTGAACGAAAACTGCTTGGTAGTGCCCGATTCGGCATAGCGCGAAATCTGGTCGATAGGGGTTGACATCGGGCGGATTTTGGTAATCTTGCGGTCAATCTCCTTGTCGAGGAAATCGGGGTCGGCGTCAAGATTCTCGGTAGTCGATGCCATGCCGTCACCCTTCTGGTTGTTCGTGGTAGGTGCGGAATTGCTGTCCTGCTCCTTGCCGTAACCGCCATCAGTAGTACCTGCGTCGGGAAGGTCTCCCGACACTGCCATTGCGACACTGCCTCCGAATACGGATGCCGCGAGTGTCAAAAGAAAAGAAAGAAACTTTTTCATTGTTGTAAAAAATTGGTTATGGTTATGTTCTGTCATTGCTGTTTGCGCGGTATGCGTCTCATGCCGCCGAGGTCGTAGATGCTCTTCTTGTCCCTGCCGAGCGCGCCGGGCAGCGTGTAGCCCCTCTCCCTCGGCGCTGACGAGCCGCCGCCCAACTGCGGCATGCCGTCTCCCTTGGGCTTGCGCAGCTGCTCTTCTATCTTCTCGTTGCGTCCCCTCACCTCGGCGACACGCTCGGCGTCGGCGATGTCCCTGTCGTAGTTCAGGGCGTGCATGGCGGACTTGAACGCCTCCTCCGTGAAGTTGTTCATCACAATCTGCCGGGCGAGTTCCCTGAGGAACTCCATCGCCTCGTCCATCTGCTCGTCCGTGTAGCCGTTCTCCTTCCGGATTTTCTCCATGTTGGCGAAACTCTCCGCACGGTTCTTCTCCCACTGCTCCGACAGTTCCTTCTCGTGAGCCACCTGCTCCTGGAACTCCCTGTCGGCCTTTGCCATCGCTTCCATGACTTTCGGGTCTTCGAACGCTGCCTCTATGCCCTCCCTGCCGTAAGCACGGAGTAACTGCACCCGGGGGTCGCCGTCGTCCATCCATGTCTGGATGAACTTCGCCGCCAGAGGGTCTCTCGTGTACAGGTCGGACAACTGCTGCTCACGCCCCTTGTATTCGCTGATTTGCCTGTCGAAATCATCGTAATCGTCGGAAATACGCGAGGAATAGTCGTCGTCACTCTCGAACGTCTGGTCGGGATAGCGTTCGCGCAACTTCGCCAGAAGCGCCTCACGCTTGCTTGTAATCGGCTGATTTTCTTGTTTTTCCATATTCGTGTGTGCTTGCTTGTTATATCTGCGGACAAAGATAAGCCCTTGCGCCGACGTTCCCGCTTTATTTTTTAATTTGCATTCGCTAAATTTGCACAAAGCGCGACAGGATGAGAAAGACAGGTGATGTATACGAACTCAAGGACGAGCGTGACGCGGAACTGCTGCGCACGTTCCGCCTGCACCTCATGCAGGAGGGAATGGTGCGGCTGCCGGAGTGCGCCGAGCGTACGGTGATGTCCCCCACGTCACGGTTCTGGGTGAGCAGGGAGAGGGCCACCCTTGTCATGTACGGACTGCTCCGGGGCAAGGGGCTGGACGGCATGAGCCCCACGAGGAGGGAGATGTACGGCGAGATATTCCGCAGGGTGCTCGCCGCAAGGGAGGAACACCCCGGCTGGTCGGTGGCAGACCTCACGGACTATGTAGTCCGCCAGCCTGCTCCGAGGTTCTACCTCACGCCGAAGTCGGCGGTGGTTATACTGTGCAGGATACGCAAGGTATGGGACGGTCGGGTGCGAAAGGGCTGACGCTGCTGGCGGCGTTGATGTGCGTGGGGATGCTCTTCGTGTCTCCCGGCACGGAAGAGGTCGCCCTCATGCCGTCCGCCCCATGGTGGCACAGAATAGTGTACATGTTCTGCCACGCCAACATGCTGCATCTCGGCATGAACCTCTGGGCACTGCTCTATCTTGTGTTCCTCTTCGGGGCGGACATCTGGATGTTCCTCGCCGCACTGCTCGCTGCGGCAACAGTGCCCTCAGTCCTCATCGGCGGAGAACCTGTCGTGGGACTGTCGGGAGTAGTGTTCTTTCTCCTTGGCGGTATAGCCGATATCGTGCGCGACAAGCGAAAGTATCTGCTGTCCAATCTCGGCTTCATCGCCATGGGGCTGGTGCTGCCCCACATCGCATGGGGCGTTCATCTGTGGTGTTTCGTCTGCGGACTGGTATATGCGTATGGAAAATGCAAGGTCTTTAATCGCTGAGAACAGGAAGAGGGTCGCCCTCATGCACACTCCGTTCAACCCTGTCACCGGGGAGGGTTCTGTCGGCGTGCGCCGGAAAGTGACCATAGGGGAAGTCGGCACGCTGTGGCTGCCGGAAGCAATGCTCGGCGTGCCCCTCGTCAGGCAGATAGTAAGGAGGAAGGGCATCGCCGCCTGGCTGGAAAAGGACTACGGCGCTGACAGGAACGCCGTGGATGCCGTGGAGTGGAACGCCATGCTCGACGCGGTGGCAGACCAGCTGCTGCGCATAAGGATAAGGCACGACTTCCCGTTCTGGGCGTACTGCTTCGTGAAGATACACCCAAAGGGTGAGGGCGACGACATACCGTTCCGCCTGAACCGGCAGCAGCGCAGGCTCGTGGAAGTCTACGAATCCCAGCGCACGGCGGACAAACCCATACGCCTCGTGCTCGCCAAGTCACGCCAGTGGGGCGGCTCTACCGCCACGCAGATATACATGGCGTGGCTTCAGCTGGTTCACAAGATAGGTCTCAACAGCATCATCGTCGGACACCAGAAGGATTCCTCCGCCGAGGTGGAGGGCATGTTCAAGAAGGTCATAGAGGCGTATCCCCTGCAGTACCTGCACCCGATCGGCGAACAGTACGACGGCAGGGAGACGAAGTACGCCGGAGACCCGCACACGCAGAATATCCATACCGTGCCGCAGCGCAAGTGCAAGATAAAGGTCGGCACTGCCGAGAAACCCGATTCCGCGCGAGGGGGCGATTCCGCCCTCGTCCACTGCACGGAGGTGGCGTTCTGGAAGAAGACGGAGGGGAAGAAGCCGGAGCAGATAGTCCGCTCCGCCTGTGCAGGTGCTCTGCCGCAGCCCTACACGATGATAGTCTACGAATCCTCGCCCAACGGCACAGGCAACTTCTTCCAGAGGGAGTATGACGATGCCAAGGCAGGGCGTTCGATGTTCGCCGCAATGTTCGTCGCCTGCTGGGAGATAGAAGCCTATTCTGCGGAAGTTGAGGACGAAACCGCATTCGCCACTTGGCTCTATGAGAACCGTGACAACGCCAACGTCCCCGACGACCGCTCCGAACCCGGCAGGTTCTACTGGCAGATGTGGACGCTGGGGGCTACCTTCGGGGCTATCAACTGGTATATCCAGGAGCGCAAGAAATACCACGACCACGAGGACATGGCGAGCGAGTTCCCCATTGACGACATAGAGGCGTTCACATATTCCGGGGCGAGGGTGTTCGACCGCTACAAGGTGAACGCCCTCAAGGGCGGATGCCGGCCTCCGCAGTTCGTCGGCGAGGTGCAGGCGAAAGGCGACGAGGGCAGGGACGCACTTGCCGGACTGCACTTTGCGGAAGACCCGCAAGGACAGCTGTGGGTATGGGAAAAGCCTGAGATATATGATGATGAGAAAGTGAACAACCGCTACCTTGCTGTGGTGGATATTGGCGGACGCGGCGCAAAGGCGGACTGGTCTGTCATCCTCGTCCTTGACCGTTACTGGATGATTGAGGGTGACAAACCGTCCGTGGTGGCGCAGTGGTACGGACACATAGACATGGACTTGCTTGCCTGGAAGGCGGCGCAGGTGGCGGCGTGGTACGACAACGCACTGCTCGTCATAGAGAGCAACACTCTCGAGACGAAAGACCGTGACCGCCATGTGGACGGAGACCAGTCGGAGTTCATCCTCAACCAGATAAAGGACGTCTATGGGAATCTCTATGCCCGGAAACAGTCAGAGGCGGACATCGCGGAGGGTGCGCCGCGGAAGTACGGCTTCCACACCAACGTGTCCACGAAGCCGAAAATCATCTCCACGCTCGTAAAGGTCATCCGTGACGGTCTCTACATAGAGCGTGACGGGCGTTGCCTTGACGAGTACCTCTGCTACGAGCGCAGGCAGAACGGCTCTTACGGCGCAATCCTCGGCAAGCACGACGACCTGCTCATGACACGTGCCATAGGACTGCACGTATGCTTCAAGGAGATGCCGCTGCCCTCCGCCGTCACCCGGGAACAGGTGCAACACGCCAAGGCTCTCGGCAAAAGGAAAGCCTACTCCGCCGCCTCCGTCGTCTGACAAAGGCGTTGCCGTTTCCTGCGGAAACTACAGTTTGGCGTGGGCGTTTTCTTGTTTTATATACTCGTAGATGAAGATAGGGAAGGAGTTCAATACGGCGACTTGCCCGTGCGGCTCTACAAATTGCGCCATCTGGCTGTTAAAGACAGCCAACTGATTGATGTCTGACTTGTCAATCGGTATGGCATGATGACCGGTCGTAAGCAGATTGGCCTTGCGGACGTTCATCTGCCTCAGGTATTGCCAGTTGTCCTTCACCTTCAGGTATTTCTCCTTGTTCGGCTTCTCTCCATCCTTGAAGAGAATATGGTCAAGACTGCTATAGGCGGAAAAATCACGGGACAGACGCTTGAAGTCCTTGCACTCTTCCCGGCCTACCACATAGCGGGCATAAGCCTCGTCAGGCAGTTCCTTAGTGTAACGGATGGATTCAATCATCGGATAGTTGATGTAGAGTTTTCCGTTGTCGGTTTCGTCGTCAAAGAGCGTCAGCATCTCTTTCAGCCTCCGGTTCGTCTCTTCAAGGGGAAGTTGGGTGTTCTGGAAATCGTAGTCGAAGAACAGGAAAATCTGCGAAATGTCCGAACTCCTGATGCCGTCCAACGTGGTGTCGTTCCTGTTTGCAAGACGTTCACGCATGAGTGACACGATGTCACCGCAGTCATCATACTCCTTCAGTTCACTGTAGAGGTCATAGATGTTGTTTCCGAAAGAGCAGATGATGTTGTCGTTCTCCTTCGGGAAGTAGAGCCTCTCCAACGTCCTGTAAAGTCGCGGCTCACGTTCATTGCCTTCCAGTACAAACAGTATCATAAGCCAAACGTACCGCCTCTGTAAAGTTTCTCCAGATTGTGGCCGAAGCGAAGTTCCTTGTCCGTCATGTCACAGATGGCATGAATGGCATTGTCTCTCAATATGAAGAAGCAGTCTGGACGCAGCAGGTCGTTGCTGAGCAGGAAAGTGTCGTGCGTAGTCATGAAGACCTGATTCTTTCCCTCGAACAGCAGCCTGGAGATTCTGTAGGAAAGTTCATGGTGATAGAAAGCGTCAAACTCGTCTATGAACACGAATGAAGCCGCCGCCATCTCTTTCAGCCAATAGTACTGCAATTCCAGATTTCTGGTACCGGTGGAGGCAACCCATTGGAACGGAATCTTCACGTCACCCATCTTGCAGAACAGCGTATTCTCTCCCTGGGCATTGGGCGCAAACTCATATTCCTGTCCGCTGACCTCTTTCAGATAGGCGGCGAAATCGTCAGCCAGATTGTTTCTGATGATGTACTCCTCAATGTTGCTGCCACCCTCTTTCAAACCTATAAACTCTCTGTTGTCAAGGCTGCGGAAGAAAAGCATATTCTCCACAAAGTCACTGAGCAGCAGCAAAGCATGACCTTTGGGCAGAGGTACAGCACCGAGCAGATAATTCACGATGGAGATGTTGTTGGCACTGTCTTTCAGGTTCTGGACGGCAGTGGCTGTCAGTCCAAACTCATCGGAAATCTCCAGGACGTCTCTGTCTTTCAGCAGTAACTGTTTTCCATCTACCGCCAACTGCTCACGCATGATTTCCCCCTTCAGTTCTGAAGCCACCTTGCTATATGTATACGACAAGGTGTGACCGCCGAGGGCAAAGGTGTATTCAAACTCCACAGGGGCATTATGGCAAGTCGCACAGGCATAGTTGAGATAGTAGTCGGGCTTCTTCCATTTGTGCGACAGGTGGTTGGCAATGTCAAAGATGGCCAAGCCGAAGTTTGATTTGCCTGCACCATTCGGACCATAGATGATGCCGTTTTTCACGATGCCATCCTGAATGGCGTCTGCGTTGAATGAATAATTGCTCGGGTGAGACAAGACCAACTCAATGCGTTTCCGAAAACCTCTATAGTTCGTTACTGCGAATTTTGTAAGCATATCCAACTGGTTTCTTGTTTGTTTCGGGTACAAAGATACAAAATTTTCTCTGTCCGTAAAATATTTACGGATTAATCCGGAGATTGGAACAGTATTTTAACGTTTTCAGGCAAATGTTGTCCTGTTGTCTGATTCGGGAGCATGCCAATATGCAAAAAGACCCACCCCTCACGGAACAGGTCTTTCCTACACCTTATTATATTGTATACGCTACTGCCGCAGCATCCGCTGCACTTTTCCCTGTGCCTCGGGATTGCCTTGCGATGCTGCCTCTTGCATCAGTTGCGGCGACACGCCTTGCGGCATCTGCCCTTGGCTCACCTGCTCTTTCTGCGACTGTATGCTTTGCAGCAGTTCATCCGAGAACGGGAAACTGCCGGTCTGCAGCATCTGCT
>CAVDQB010000043.1:0-11803 GCA_963611255.1 Faecalibacterium prausnitzii | reverse complement strand
CAAACTTTTACATCAAAAATGCGCCTTTTTTGCACAGTACCATATAAAGTGTGCAGTTTGTTTTTAAAAACAAGGAGTAGTACTGAAGTCTCACGAAGATTGACTAAATTTGCACCGTACTAATCCATTTTGCATTAATTACAAACAGTAATCAAAAGTTTGTCATGGCAGATAGAATACGCGCAGAACGTAATAGAACTTTGACAGTCAGCAGTAATGAGATACCTGAACTGGAAAAATTCATCCTCAATACGGATGATATAAAAAAGTCGTTCGCTGATAATTCAATAATCAATGCAGACTTATTTGACTGTATTGACTATATTCCCGATGAACATTTCAACCTTATTATAATTGATCCTCCGTACAATATTGATAAGGATTTTCATGGAAATAAGTTCTCAAACATGAAGTCCAGCGATTACGAAGAGTATCTTAGAAGTTGGTTCTACAAGGTTTGTGACAAACTTGCACCCAACGGTACACTTTATATGTGTGGCGACTGGAAGTGTACATCCTCTATGCAGAGAGTAATAGAGGAGCGTCTTACCGTCATTAACAGGGTGACCTGGCAGAGGGAAAAAGGTCGTGGGGCAAAGTCAAATTGGAAGAATGCCATGGAAGATATATGGTTTGCCGTAAAGAATCCAAAGGACTATTACTTTGATGTCGAGGCTGTCAAGATGAAGCGCAGAGTAATAGCGCCATATAAAATTGACGGCAAACCTAAGGACTGGGAGGAAACGGAATCGGGAAATTTTCGCATAACATATCCATCTAACTTTTGGGATGACATAAGCATACCATTTTGGTCTATGCCGGAGAACACAGATCATCCGACACAGAAGCCCGAAAAACTCTACGCAAAGTTGATTCTTGCCTCGTCGAAGCCTGGTGACAGAATTTTCGATCCTTTTTCAGGGAGCGGAACAGCCGCTGTTGTCGCCAACAAATTAGGCAGGTCATGCTGTGGTATAGAGATTAACAGAGAGTACTGTCTGTGGTCTGTAAAAAGGTTGATAAATGCCAGAAAAGACAATACAATACAGGGTTATGCGGACAATGTGTTTTGGGAACGCAACTCCTTGGGCGACCAGAAAAAGCGAGCAACAAAAGTTGCGGACAAGACGGTCAAAGCAAAAAGGACTGCGAGAACAAAGTATTTACCGATTTCTCCAACTCTTTTCGATGTCGTGAAAGTATGACAGATAAACATTAAATGAAATGAATACAAATTGTAGAGAGTTTGTTGAGTACATTACAACCTGTGCACCTAAGCACAACAAACAACTCTTGGAAGCCGCCGTATGTGATAAATACAATTTGACAAAGGACAGAAAGGTATATCACAATGAATATTTTGCCGTAAGGTTCAGCTACTCAAAGTCCTCGTCAGATGTCTTTGGCAACACTGTCCTGTCACTTTCTGCCCTTGAGAAGTATGACAAGATACCGTTCTTTGTGGTTCTTGTCAGACAGAAAACGGACAATCTGATACTCCTGTCGAATACTACTCTCTTGAAGAAGATAAGTCACAGTTCACAGGAACTTAGCATGACAAACATCCGTGGTAGTTTTAATGGTTCCGACATTATGCGAAACTATGACGGAAAAACAAATACTCCAGAAAACTTCGATTTTCTGTTTGCTGTTCACCAAGGTCTTGACTGGGAAGACAACCTTTCTCGTTTGGTAGACGCTTCATCACATATCAAACCTGTAAACCAGAAGTTCAATCCCACTGAACAGGAAAAGTCAAATATACTGAACTCCATAAAAAGGGCTTCGGCATTTATCAAGTCAGACAATTTTTCTGTGCTTGAGAAAGATCTGAACGACAGGTGTAACCGTAGCAGCAGGGAGATTCTCATTGCTTCTCACATAGAAAACACCAACATAAGAGGCCGTTTGATAGAAAGCCTTATCACCTCTGACGACGATGAGAGGCGGCAAATAATGGAAAACCTTCACAGTCTTGAGGCTGCCTTACCCTCTTATGACACCCGGAACGGACTCGGAGACTATTGCCGGAAATTTGACAACGGTGACACATATACGGACATCAAGACAAAGATAATATGCCTTAACTCAAACCCAAAGGCATACAATGTGGATAAGTTCTTGAAGCAGATGGCTGACGGAAAAAGCGTGTTTCTGTTCTTTTTCATAGGTATGGATAAGGACAGAATATTCAAAACGCTCCTTTGTTCCATCTATCATGACAAGTTGGTAGACAATACAATCCTACAGTTCCACTGGGCTGGTAGAAATACAAGAGGGGTTGCACAATTCAATGGCGCAGTTATAGACAGAATGTTTGGCGAGTCTGGTTTCGTTAATAGCATTGACGAAACCAAGGCAAAATGCTTTCTTGAAATCCTTTTGGACAGATAGAAAAGTGTGCGAATGGTCTTCTTGTAGTCATTAATCGGTTCTTTTGCGATGCAAGAGCGGTGCTTTGGCGGTTGTTCACGACCGTGAACAGGTCGGATAACGGTCGTGGTGCGGGTGAATATCGGTCGTGGTTCGATCGGACAACGACCGTGGTTCGGGTGTACTCCGACCGTCGCGCCGGTGCGGAAACTGTGGTCAGGCGACGCTTGACCACAGTACAGGCGTCACTTGACATTGGTGTAGACGTGTCTTAGAATGGTGAACTGCACCGCCACCGCACCGAGTATGGCGGGCACGGGGGCTGAGGCGTGGCTCATGCCGAGGGCTATGAAGAGGTTGAGGAGGCCTATCTGCACGGCGTAGTTCACGGCGTGGCTGCCGCAGAAACCGGCAAACCGCCTGAGCGAGGGGCGCGACTGGAACGTGAAATAGGATGTCATGAGGAAGTTGACGGCGAAACTCACCAGATAGCCTGTGGTGTAGGCAATGTTCACGCTGACGTATTGCTGGAGCAAAATGTACACTCCGTACTGTATGGCGGTGACGAACACGCCGTTCACGCCGAACCTTACGAACTGCATGGTCCTGCCGTTGCCGCGGATTTTTTCCGCCCACTGTCGCACCGTAACGCCGCTTTTTGTCTTCATAACGTCATCTGCAAAATTAATTAAAAAACATTTCCTTGCGGACGAATGACACAAAATAATCGTATTTTTGCACGGAATTATTACCGACAGACAATCATAAGAAAGCAGCGTATGGAAAATTTGTATACAGTACACGACTACAACACGATAGAGGAAAAGAAGATTCACACGGTGTCATTTCTCAACAAGGTCATCGACAGCGGACACGCTTCGGACATGATACTCGTGACGGAGGCGATACAGGAAAAGCGTCTCGGCCGCATAGCCGAGGAGATAGCCTCGCGCGGCAACGTGCGCATGGTGCTGCTGGCGGGGCCGTCGTCGAGCGGCAAGACGTCTACGAGCAAGCGACTGTGCATACAACTCATGACCTGCCGCAAGCACCCGGTGGCGCTCTCTACCGACAACTGGTTCGTGGAACGCAAGGATACTCCGCGCGACAAGAACGGCAATCTCGACTTCGAAACTATCCGCGCCATGGATCTTGACCTCTTCAACGCCGACCTGCAGCGGCTCATCGACGGCGAGGAAGTGAGCCTTCCGACGTTCAATTTCACCACCGGCCAGCGCGAATACCACGGTGACAAGTTGAGGCTCACACCCGACATGATACTCGTGATAGAGGGAATACACGCATTGAACCCGTTGCTCACGCAGCAGATTGCGCCGGAAAAGAAATACAAAATCTTCGCCGCACCGATGAGTCCGATATCACTTGACGGACAGCACTGGATACCCACGACAGCCAACCGACTGCTCCGCAGGATAAGCAGAGACTACCAGACGCGCGGAAAAACAGCCCAGCAGACCATAGCGAGTTGGGGTTCTGTCAGGCGAGGGGAGAAGAAATGGATACTGCCTTTCATGAAAGAGGCTGACGCCGTCTTCGATACCTCGATGCTCTATGAACTCGCCGCCCTCCGCCCCAAGGCGGAGAAGGTGCTCGAAAAGGTGCCTTCCGATGCCATGGAATACCGCATAGCCGACAAACTGCTGCAGTTTCTGCACTGCATAAAGCCAATTTGGGGCAGCCAGATACCGCGCACATCGCTCATGAGGGAGTTTATCGGCGGTTCGATATTCGATGTAGGATAAAAACAAGCGACACATAATGGTAAGATTGAACTTGACATCACAGATTGTACTCAACAAGGTGGCGGAGGAATTCTACCGTCCCAAGACGGCAGTGGAACTGTCGGAACTGACACGCTACGAGAAACTCCCTACCGCCATTTTCCCGAAAACGGAGGACGGCGTACACAGCATAGCCGCCGCCATAGCGAAGGCCATCAGGCAGAAGCACCAGACAGGGCAGCACTGCGTGCTCGGATTGGGCGTAGGCTCGTCGCTCACTCCTGTCTTCGACGAGCTCGTACGCATGCACCGTGAGGAGGGACTTGGCTTCTCAAATGTTGTAGTCTTCAACGCCTACGAGTATTTCCCCTTGCAGCCTGACGCCAAGAACTCCACGCTCAACCAACTGAAGGAGCGGCTGATAAACCATGTTGACATCAACCCGCAGAATGTGTTCTCGCCCGAAGGCACCATGCCTCAGGAGCGCGTGCACGAGGCTTGCCGTCTCTACGAGCAGCGCATGGAGGATTTCGGAGGCATCGACATAATGCTCCTGGGCATAGGCCGCATAGGCAACATAGCCGCTAACGAACCGGGTTCGGGTCTCTCTTCCAGTTCACGCATTATCCTTATCGACAGCCTGACGCGTGAAGAGATGTCGATGAGCCAGGCCACCAGCGAGACCGTTCCGCCCTGTTCAGTCACCATGGGCATCTCAACAATCCTCAAGGCACGGCAGATATACCTCGCCGCATGGGGTGAGGAAAAGGCGGAAATCATACAGAAAGCGGTGGAAGGGCAGATAAGCGATTCGCTGCCTGCCTCATTCCTGCAGACCCACAACGATGCCCATGTTGTCATCGACCTCGCCGCCGCCGGACGGCTTACACGCATTGTGCATCCTTGGCTCGTGACAAGTTGCAGGTGGACTGACAAGTTGACGCGCGCCGCTCTGGTGTGGTTGTGCGAGATAACGGGCAAACCCATACTGAAACTCACCAACAAAGACTACAACGAAAACGGACTTTCGGAGTTGCTTACGCTGTACGGGTCGGCCTACAACGCCAATATCAAGATATTCAACGACCTGCAACACACCATAACGGGGTGGCCCGGTGGCAAGCCAAACGCCGATGACACATACCGGCCGGAGCGCGCAAAGCCCTATCCCAAGCGTGTCATAGTGTTCTCGCCGCACCCTGACGACGACGTGATATCCATGGGCGGCACCATCAGAAGGCTTGTCGAGCAGGGGCATGAGGTGCATCTGGCATACGAGACGAGCGGCAACATAGCCGTGGGTGACGAGGAAGTGATGCGCTTCATGCACTTCATCAACGGATTCAACCAACTCTTCGGCAGCAACAGGGACGAGGTGATAAAGGACAAATACAGGGAAATAAAGGAGTTTCTCGGAAGAAAGAACGACGGAGACCCCGACTCCCGCGACATACTTACTGTCAAGGGGCTCATCCGGCGTGGCGAGGCGCGCACGGCATGCACATTCAACGACATACCGCTTGACCATGTCCACTTCCTCGACCTGCCGTTCTATGAGAGCGGAAAGATAGAAAAACTGCCCATGACGGAGAGAGACGTGGACATCGTGCGCACGCTCATAGCCGACGTGAAGCCGCACCAGATATATGTGGCGGGCGATCTCGCCGATCCGCACGGCACGCACCGCAAGTGTACGGATGCCGTCCTCGCCGCCATAGACTTGGAAAAGCAGGCTAAAAAGGAGTGGCTTGACGACTGCAGGGTGTGGATGTACCGCGGGGCATGGGCCGAATGGGAAATTGAAAATATCGAGATGTGCGTGCCGATGAGCCCCGAGGAACTCAGGGCGAAGCGCAACGCCATACTCAAACACCAGAGCCAGATGGAGAGTGCGCCGTTCCTCGGCAATGACGAGCGCCTCTTCTGGCAGCGCTCTGAGGACCGCAACCGCAACACGGCGAAGATCTACGACCGTCTCGGACTGGCCTGCTACGAGGCAATGGAGGCATTTGTGGAGTACAAAATTTTGTGATATGGCAGAAAAAACATACCTTTGTATGCATACAAATATATGTGTAACGCCTTAAACAGACAGAAGAATGAAAAGACTACTATCCTTTCTGCTCATGTTTTTGACAGTAATGACCATCCAAGCAGGCATTTTCGACACCAGGAAAGTACCCGGCATTGTGCACTATGCCGACGGACATCAGGAACAATTCCAAAGCATCAAGATTCCGCCATCGGGCGCCAAGAAGTTCACAGCGAAAGATGAATCTGGAAAGAAAGTCACCATCAGGTTCGAGGATGTGGCGTACCTGGAACTTTGGCACCCCAAAGCACCTGAGGAATCGCACGACATACTGTGGTGTTGCGTCAGCAAGAAAGCCGACGGAAGCAAAGAACTCAGCGGATGGAGTTTCTTGGTAGGAGAGGGAAAACACCTGAAATTCTACTCTTGTCTGGGCGTGTATTACATGACGAAAACCGGACTTATAATGAGAATAAAGGGAACTTCACTCGGACCAAACCTTATCTACATAAAACCGGATGTATCGACAGAATACCAGCATTTCGGTCTGCTCGGAATATTGGAAATACGAAGCAAGACGACAGTAAAAATGCTTGTGGAAGAAGTAATATCTGATGACCCTGCGCTATGCAAGGCTATACAGGAGAAAAATTGGAAAGGTAAGGTATACGAATTGCTGGATTTCGTGGCGGGAGCATACAATCCGCAGAAGCAATAAACGCTGCACGTCGTTGTAAAATTCCAGTGCATGGTAATGTCCATTGCCGCCAGAAAAAGCGGCAATGGACATCATGTATTATTATTCAGAGAAAATATGTGTGGTCGGTATTCGCTTGGTGTCATACCGGCCAAGTGCCTGAAAGTGTGGAATATTGACTATAAAACGTAACTTTGTAGGAGTTAACTGACTGAGGAAACATGAGGAAATACAAACTTGCAACTACTGCTCTGCTGGCCGTACTGCTGATTGCCGGCTACGGATGGGGCAATTCTGAACGCCAGACATCATCGGAAGAAAAGGCGGAAACCGCAGTTTCCGCAATACCGGAAACTGCGGCCGACGGATATGAAATACCAGTAATAAAGGTCAAAGGGGTGGCTTCGCAGGTGCTGAAACGCTATTCCTACACTACGTCATACAACAAAGAGACGCGCAATCCCAACTGGGTTGGCTGGTCGTTGACCGCCGAACAAACCGACGGAGAGTATTTCAGGAAAGGCCACTCGTTCACGGAGGACACTGATGTGCCGGCTCCGCGTGCCACATACTATGACATACGGGAGAGCGAGTGCGGCTATCAGCGCGGTCACATGTGTCCGGCCGGCGACAACAAGTGGGCATACGAGGCGCAGGAAGACGCTTTTCTCATGACCAATATATGTCCGCAAAACGGCAATCTCAACCAGCATGACTGGAAATATCTTGAGGAGACGTGCCGTGACTGGGCGCAAAAATACGGCAAGATATACATTGTTGCCGGACCGATATTCCATGGCACGGAATACAAGACCGTGGGAGAGAATGAGGTGGCAGTGCCCGACGCTTTCTTCAAAGTGGTGTTGCGGTTGGGCAATACTTCTGACGCGACAAAGGCGATAGGCTTCATCTACGCCAACCAGACAGGACACCACAAGATGGACTACTATGTCAAGACGGTGGATGAGGTGGAAGAAGCCACAGGCATGGACTTCTTCTGGCAACTTGCCGACGACATAGAAGACAGGGTGGAGAGCCGGAGCAATCTTGGGGAATGGTAGTAGGTATGCCCCGACCGTTTATATGTTGAGGTTGACGTCCACTCCTATCTGGCGCGGCTTGCCGTGCTGCTCATATCCCCGGCCGGAACTCTCGAAATAGAAAGTGTTGTATTTTGTGCCGGTGAGATTCTTGCCCCACAGTGTGACATTGCCGAACTTGCAACCGAAGACCAGTCGTGCGCCCACGAGGGTATAGAATTTCTGCGCCGCACTGTTGGCTTCATCCCAGTATATTTTGCCTGCCTGAGTGCAGTTGGCGCCTAAGGTCAGGTTCTTCAAAAAGCCGTTTCTGAGCACGAAAGTATATGCGCCATCGACGTTCACGGTGTGCTTCGGCACGAAAGGAACATACTTGCCGGAGTAGTCACTGCCGTTGCCGAGGTCGTATTCACTGAACTTGGCGTAGGTGAAACCGTAGTTGGCGATGAGCGACAGGTGCTCTACAGGCTGCCAGTTGAGCGACATCTCCGCCCCGCGACTGTAACTCTTGCCTGCGTTGACCATCATTCTGCCCAGCCCCGACGGCGCAAACCGCGCTATCTGTTGGTCGTAGATGATGTTGTTGAACACCGCCATATCCAGGTCCATGGTGTTGTCAAGCAAGGTCAGATGCGCGCCTACCTCAAAGTTCCATGAGTATTCCGGCTTGTAGACAACCTGATCTGTGGTAGGCATTTCTGTTGACGGCATACTGCTGTCCATAACCCTGCGCACATAATCGGGCAGTGACACCATGGTGCCCGGGTTGTCAGGGTCGGGTATCTGGCTTGGCATCGAGGGCACATTCGCCGCAAGTCTGTCCATGTAGTCGCCCACCTTGTCCTTCACACCGTCAATCATGCTAACGCGCAAAGCCCCCTGCAACAGGTCGGAAAACATCTGCAGGTTGTATCCGCCCGACCTTTGTCCCATGGAAGCGGACGCATAGATATTGCTTTTTGCGTCGAATTCATATTTCAGCGACAGTTTCGGCAGTATGCGGAAACGGTCGTTTGACATCTCGCCTCCGTAGAGCACCGATGCCCGAAGTCCCTGCAGGTCTATCGACATGAGACTGTTGTAGGCGTTGGGCATGGTGAAACTGTAGCCGAGAGACACCGGGGCACGGTAGCGCATCTGTTGGTGTTCGTAGTCGAAACGCAGTCCTGCCGTCAGCGAGAGCCTGTCGTTGAAACTGTAGGAGGACTGGTGAAAGAGTGCCGCACCAAAGACCGGGGTGTCGTAGGTGCCGTCCATGAGCAGGTTGTCGTCCTGCATCTGCACAGCCATACCGGTAAATCCCATCCGTGCGAGCATCGGAATGTCACTGACAGAGGGCATGGATGAGTTTATGGTGGTCTCGAGCCACTTCATCCCGTCGGCGTAAAACGTCACAGGGCCGGTGGTGTGCAGCGACTGGTACATGAGGTTCACGCCTGTCAGCCACTGCCATTTTCCGGGACTGTTGCGGCGCAGTGTGACTTCTTCTGAAACGGTGTTGATGCGCTGTTTCTGTTCAAGCGTGTATATGTCACTTGCTATGAAGTCCTGGTCGAGGAACATCCTGTCGTTCAGGTGCTGGTAGCCTGTCACGGCGTTAAGCACATATTGCGGAGTCTGATACTCTATGTTGACAGCCGCATTGAGCACTCCGCGGCGGTAGGAGGCATCCCTGTTATTGCTGATTTTCCCTGTCTGGTCGGCGTAAAGTTCCGTTCCCGACACTGTTCCAGTGTAGAAATAGGGATAAGCACCCTCGTCGCTGTAGTCATAACCGGCACTGATGTCCACCTTCAGGTCGGCAGTGGGGATGTAGATGCCCCTTATCCGTCCGCCTCCGGCCTGTATCTTGTCCGCCTTGTTGCCTGTGGTGCTGTTGCGGAAAAAACCGTCGCCGCCTTCGTAGTATCCTCCCGCGGTGAATGCAAACCGCTCTGACACAAGGTGATTGTGGGTGAGGCTAACGCTGCGGTGGTTGTCGCCGCTGGCATAGCCAAGTCCTATGTTGGTACCTTGATAGCGGAACGGGTTGCGTGTATGCACCTTTATGATGCCTCCCATGGCATTTCTTCCGTAGAGAGTACCCTGGGGACCGCGCAGAATATCGACCCTCTCGATGTCAAAGAACCGGAAATCGAATGCCGACTTGTCCACATACGGCACGTTGTCGACATAGAGTCCGACTGCCGGAGTGTTTATTCTGCTTCCCACACCTCTTATATATATGGCGCTTGTGAGACGTGAACCGTAGTCAGGGATATAGAAATTGGGCACGAGCGAAGACAGTCCTTTAAGCGATGTCGTCTGGTTGTCGGCGAGCCTGTCGCGCCTTATCACGCTGACGGCTGACGGCTGCTGGCGCATGTCACCGAACTCTTTCGGGGTCGACACCACCTCTATGCCGGAAAGGGTTACCACCTTTGCAGTGTCTATTTCCGTCGCCTCCGCTGCCGAGAAAGAAGCACAGAGCAGCAGAGCGGAAAAAAATCTGTTTTTCATTCGATATGTGGGGATTGGATTACGGGTGCAAAGTTACGGCCGTAATCCGTCATCTGCAATCCTCATTTCATAGGAATTTGCGTGCGGGAAAAGAGAAAGAGCCGACCTTCATCAGGCCAGCTCTCCAGTGTTATTGGTTTTAACTTGGTTGAAACTTTACGTTTCGGAAAGGTTGATTGTTATAACTTATTTTATTAGAAAAGCTTGATTGTCGATTTTTTCCACGTTTTCGGTCTTCACCGCAGCGTCCATTTCGCGTTTCAAGAGGCTCGAACGGCGTGTGGAGTCAACCGTTGCCGTGTCGCATTTAGCCACGCCCTGCGCTTTCTGAACTGTCATTCCCGTGTTTGCGGCAGGCTGTATACCGCCGTCATTGGCAAACGGAGCCTGCATGGCATTGGCAAGTGTGAGTATCACTGCCACCACTGCTGCGGCACGGAAGAGGGGGCGCATACGCTGCACAAGACTTATCCTGCGGGCTTTCACCGGCTCTGCCCTGCCAATGAGGGAGAACATCCGTGCGTCGAAAGCGTCGCCGAGAACGTCCTCCTTGGGTTCTTCTGTCTCGTAGACAAACAGACTGCGGTATGGCAACAGGCTCGCCGGGATGTCGTCCTGGCTGAAGAACGCACGGAGAATGGCCTCCTCCTCAAGAGTGGTCTGGCACTCCCAATAGCGTTCCAAGAGTTGGTTGATGTACTTGTAGTCCATATCTTTTCTGTCCGTCTCTATTGTAAAGACGAATGGGAACGGAATAAGTTACACCTTTCCCCGAATTTTTTAGCCATCGTATCTATTATTGGTTGATTATCAATATTATATGCTCTAAACGACAGAAAGGTGACTATGTGGGTTCTAATACAAAAAGGTGAAGGTTTAACGTATTTAACTTTCTATTACACCGAATTTACAAAAAAGTGGGTGATATGTGGTGATTAGTAGTCACCACACACGTCGATTATTGCCATAGTGGTTCATTCTCCCAACCAACAGGAAAGCCAAGGGCTGCCTTATCTATTTCTGGAAACGCAGTAAAAAGTTTGTTCAGTTTGTCAAGCATATCATTGTTAGGTGATATGATGTCAAGGAAGTACTTGATGATGCACATGTCGAAGTACACTTTCAATGGGTCTGTCGGCAATGTAATCCAAGGATGTGACATTCTGATTGGCATGGTTGCACGAATAGAGAATACCCTGTTCCATACACGTGCATGATGACAACAAGAGTTTCGTGTCACTGTGATAATGGTAAGCCAAGATTCAAAAGGAGCAACTTGCAAGCCAAACGACTGGGCGATACGCTTCTTTATCTTCTTATTCTTGATGTTAGAATAAATATTGGTGATTACACCAAACGGCAATATTTCGGTCAGCATCCATGAAAGAGGGTACTGATTGGTATATGTCTCTTTGAAATG
>CAVDQB010000042.1:0-12146 GCA_963611255.1 Faecalibacterium prausnitzii | reverse complement strand
AAAGAGCCTCACTGCCAATTGATTTCAGATTGCTTCCAAATGTCAGGCTTTCAATTGAAGAACATCCAGTGAAAGCGTAATCACCTATTTTTTTCAACGTTGGGGACGACCACTTCTTTCACATATTTATTGCCATATCGGAAATAAGGTCCTATTTCTTTTACTGTCATTTTTATGCCCTTATATTCCACGGTATTGTTCATGTTGATGTTGGTGGTAGTATTGCTGCCCGTGTAATAGAGAGCGACACAGGTACGCTCGGCAGGATTTGGCAAATACATAATACTGTCAACTTCGAATACAATACTCGAAGTATTGATACGTCTAGTGTCATAGCTATAATCTTTAATCGGGTCAAAAATACGACAACTATTCCGTTTATCGGGTCAATTAGACCTGGTTTTATGAATGATTAACCGCATTTTGACCCGATTCTGGTATTTTGAGCTGTTCTTTTGTGTATTGAAGGTGTCTCACTTACTGTTCGAAGTCGGGCATTATCGTCGGGCCGTTTCGTCGGTCTTTCTTCAGCAGTTTCTCCATGGACTTCTGCACCAACGGTCCTACGGGCAGTTCCAGAACGAATTTCTTGCCGAGGCGGACAGAGGGAGTGACTATCGGTTCCATGCGCCACTGCCGCTGGAAAGTGTCGTAATAGCGTCTCGTTCCCAACTTTACGCCGAAGCGGTCGCCCTCGTATCTCACCCAACCGCCGTATTCCGAGGTCTCGACAAAGGGAAATGCCGCCATGGAGAAATAGGGATTGCGGTTGTAGAACGCTCCGAAGACCGCCATGGACCAGTGCGGCGAGAACCTGTACTCCATAAGACCGTTGATGCCAAATTGTGCCGTGACGGTTCGTGTCTCGTACCTGTTTGCCACAATGCCGGCGTTTATGTAAAAGCCGTTGTTCTGGTATTCGAGTGCGAAAGCGGCGCTCCTGCGGTTAAGCAGGTGGGGATACAGATCTTCGGAAGATGATACGGACAGTCCCAAATCCCTGATATCAAACGCATTGTCCCACAGTTGACCGTGTACTAAGGGCTTGCCTTTCGGGAAAGAAAAGTCTTTTCTGTCGGTGATGAAAGCGCTGTCGGCAAGACTGATACCGGCGTTCCGCGTCATCACGTCATAGGGCTTTTGAGGTGCGATGGGCGTTGTCAGCGGTTCGGCGGAGTGAGGCGAGAGTGCGACAGTGTCCCTTTTGACCGGCAAACGCTTGATGGTGTTGTCCGAGACGGACTGTGCGAAACCGCCTACTGCCGCAAAAGACAGTGCGGCAAGCAGGAACAAATGTCTGATATGTGGCGTCTTCGCTTCCAAGGTGAATATCTATGATGTTTCGGACTGTGGATGCAAAATTAAGAATAAACGCCAAATAATCTGATATTTAGGGTCGGAAAATTGCGTGTTTTCACTTGTTTCGGCTGTCGGTTTCGGGTTAAAAAACGTATATTTCGGCAGTGCTTACATGGAAAAACGCTACATTTGTAAAAACAACCCGATACTGCAGAAGGCATGGAAACGAAAATATCAGATTCTTGGAAAAATCGGCTCATGACACTGGCTATAGCCGTCATCACCGCCATTGCAGCCGTGGCACAGAGCCAGCCCCGGGGTTCTTTTCTCGAAAAGAGGGGCGTGGTGGACGGCGGATACAACTTCTGGGTGTTCTCGCCCGAGGAATACGAGACTGACAAGCACCCCCTGCCGCTGGTCGTTTTCCTGCACGGAGCGAGCCTGTGCGGCAACAATCTGCAGAAAGTGCGCCGCTACGGAGTGCTCGATGCCATAGACCGCGGACTTGATTTGCCGATGTTCGTGCTCGCACCGCAGAATCCCGGTGGAGCGTGGAAGCCAGAAAAGATTGACGGCTTGATAGAGTGGATGAAACAAAACTACGCCATTGACTCCACGCGTGTGTTTGTTTTGGGCATGAGCCTCGGCGGTTACGGCACGCTCGACTTCGTGGGCACCTATCCCGAAAAAGTGGCTGCGGCGATGGCTCTCTGCGGAGGCACTACGCTGAAAGACGTGAGCGGCATGGGCAAACTGCCGCTGTGGATAATGCACGGCACTGCCGACAGGGCGGTGAACATAAGGGAATCGAAGAAAGTTGTGGACAGTCTGGTCGGCGAGGGCAATGACCGCTTGCTGCGCTACGACTGGTTTCAGGGTGCGTCACACGGTGCGTTGGCGCGCGTGTTCTATATGCAGGAAACCTACGATTGGCTGTTGAGCCACTCCACTGCCGACAGTCCGCGCTTCGTCGACAGGGACATCGAAATCGGGACGGACGGCATGAAGACCGTCTACCAGGATCTCAAATCCGACGATTTCGATTATGACGACTATTGAAAACGTCCTATATGTCTGTGCTGAAAATTGCGTTCATGTAACGCAAAAGGGAGTTGTCCGCATGAGGCAGACAACTCCCTTATATAATTAATGTGTAGTTCGCTTAGAGTTTCGGACCTGCAGCAACGAGAGCCTTGCCTGCTTCGTTGTTGGTGTACTTGCCGAAGTTCTTGATGAAGCGAGCAGCGAGGTCCTTAGCCTTCTCTTCCCACTGTGCGGCATCAGCGTAAGTGTCGCGTGGATCGAGGATTGCAGGGTCTACACCGGGCAACTCTGTCGGCACCTTGAAGTCGAACATAGGTATCTGCTTGGTCGGTGCCTTGTCGATGTCACCGCTCAGGATTGCGTCGATAATGCCGCGTGTGTCCTTGATGGAGATACGCTTGCCAGTACCGTTCCAACCTGTGTTCACGAGATAAGCCTTGGCGTTGTTTGCCTCCATCTTCTTTACGAGCTCCTGAGCGTACTTTGTCGGGTGCAACTCGAGGAATGCCTGGCCGAAGCAAGCGGAGAATGTAGGAGTCGGTTCGGTGATACCGCGCTCAGTACCTGCCAACTTAGCTGTGAAGCCAGAGAGGAAGTAGTACTGTGTCTGCTCAGGTGTCAGGATGGAAACCGGAGGCAGTACACCGAATGCATCAGCTGACAGGAAGATAACCTGCTTTGCTGCCGGAGCGGAAGAACCGGGCTGGATGTTTGTGATGTGGTTGATCGGGTAAGAAACACGAGTGTTCTCTGTTGTAGACTTGTCTGCGAAGTCAATCTTGCCGTCAGCAGCTACTGTCACGTTCTCAAGGAGAGCGTTGCGCTTGATAGCGTTGTAGATGTCCGGTTCAGACTCCTTGTCGAGGTTGATAACCTTAGCGTAGCAACCGCCTTCGAGGTTGAACACACCCTCATCGTCCCATCCGTGCTCGTCGTCACCGATGAGCTTGCGCTTCGGATCGGTAGAAAGAGTAGTCTTACCTGTACCAGAGAGACCGAAGAAGATGGCTGTGTTCTCGCCGTTCATGTCGCAGTTGGCAGAGCAGTGCATGGAAGCGATACCCTTCAATGGGAGGTAGTAGTTCTGCATAGAGAACATACCCTTCTTCATCTCACCGCCGTACCATGTGTTGATGATAACCTGCTCACGGGTTGTAGTGTTGAAAGCGACACAAGTCTCTGAGTTCAGTCCGAGCTCCTTGTAGTTCTCTACCTTAGCCTTGGAAGCGTTGTAGATAACGAAGTTTGGCTCAAAGTTAGCGAGTTCCTCTTCTGTAGGCTGGATGAACATGTTGGTCACGAAGTGTGCCTGCCATGCCACCTCAACGATGAAGCGCACTGCAAGACGGGTTGCCTTGTTGGCACCGCAGAATGCGTCTATGACGTAAAGGTTCTTGTTGGAAAGTTCTTTCTTTGCGATATCTTTTACTTTTCCCCAGACCTCTTCGCTCATCGGGTGGTTGTCGTTCTTGTATTCTTCAGAAGTCCACCACACGTTGTCATGGCTCTGAGCATCGTCCACGATGTACTTGTCCTTAGGTGAGCGGCCGGTGAAGATACCTGTCATCACGTTCACTGCACCGAGTTCAGTTACCTGACCCTTCTCATAACCTGTGAGACCGGGCTTCGTCTCCTCCTCAAACAACTGCTCGTAGGAAGGATTGTGGTAAAGTACTGTCGAACCAGTAATACCATACTGTGTCAAATCCAATTTTGCCATTTTGTTTCGAATATTGATTTTATAATTGGTTATCCGTTATTTTTCCAACGCAAAATTACAAAAAACGGACAACGCACGCAACGTTTTAATTTTCTTTTAGATATTCGGGAAGTCTTTTTAGGTTAAAGAGTTATAAAATGACACGGCCGTTTTCGCAATTGACACATTGGTGTGGCAAAACACAAATACTTTTTTTACTTTTGCAAAAAGTATACAAAAAGGACAGCAGAAAAAATGAAAACAGTCAACTTCGCACGCGAAAACAGCATCATAAACCAGTACATAGCCGAGATACGCGACAAGGACTACCAGAGCAACCGCATGGTGTTCCGCCGCAACATAGAGCGCATCGGCGAACTCATGGCCTATGAGATTAGCAAGACGCTCGCCTATTCGGAAAAACAGATACAGACACCGCTCGACACGGCTACCGCCAACACGCCCGACGACAGCATTGTTCTCGCCACCGTGTTCCGTGCCGGACTGCCTCTGCACCAGGGCTTTCTCAATATCTTCGACAGGGCTGACAACGCCTTTGTGTCGGCTTTCCGCTACTATGAAGACAAGGAGGGGACAAAGGTAGGCATAAAGACCGAATACATGGCCGCCCCGTCTCTTGAGGGCAAGACGCTGATTCTGGTTGACCCGATGCTCGCTACCGGCGGCAGTATGGAACTGGCTTACAAGGCGCTGACGGCCGAAAACCGGCCGAAGAGGCTCATTCTCGCGAGCGTGATAGCCGCTCAGGAGGGAGTGAACTACCTGAAGAAGGTGTTCCCTTCTGCCGATGTGGTGCTCTACACCGCCGCTATCGACCCCAAACTCAACGAACACAAGTACATTGTACCCGGTCTCGGCGATGCAGGAGACCTGTGTTACGGAGAGAAACTCTAGGTTTTCGCAGCGGCACAGCGGACGAGGTACGGACGTACTTCGTCCGCTGTGCCATGTGTACTTCGGGCGTGATACGAGCGTACCTCGTCCGTTGTACCGATACAATAACGCCGCTTTGACACTGCAAAAGCACAGTTTGCGCAGTATCAGAGCGGCGTTGTCAGACTACTGGAGGAACGAGATGAGCACGCCGGCCGCTATGGCCGAGCCGATGACTCCAGATATATTGGATGCCATGCAGTAGTTGAGCACATGGTTCTTCACGTCGTATTTTGTGGCGATCTCGTTGGCTACGCGCGATGCCATCGGCACTGCCGACAGTCCCGTGGCGCCCACCAACGGGTTGACTTTCTTCTTCGCGAAGAGGTTGTATATCTTTACCATGGTGATGCCGGCGGCTATCGAGATGGCGAAGGCGAGGAAACCGCCGAGCACGATGCCCAGTGTCTGTGCGTTGAGGAACGCGTCTGCCGTCATCGTCGCGCCGACCGACAGTCCGAGGAATATGGTGGCGGTGTTCATTATGGCGTTGCTTGCCGTGTCGAACAGGCGGCTCGTCATGGAGCCGAGTTCCTTGAGCAGGTTGCCGAACATGAGCATTCCCACGAGTGAAACGGCCGTAGGCACGAGCAGAGCCACGATTATCGTCACGGCGATGGGGAAGATGATCTTCATCACGCGCATATTCTTTATCTCTGTGTTGTCGGGATAGAGTTTGTCCTGCTCCTTCATGTTGATCATCAGTTCTTTCTTTGTGCAGAGCAGTTTCACCACAAGCGGAATGATGACGGGCACAAGCGCCATGTAGGAATAGGCCGCTATGGCTATCGGACCGAGCAAATGGGGTGCCAGTTTGATAGTTGTGAAGATTGCCGTGGGGCCGTCAGCGCCGCCGATGATGCCGAGCGATGCCGCCTCCTGTGGCGTGAAGCCCATGAAGAGGGCGGTGAGCAGCACGGCGAAGATGCCGAACTGCGCCCCGGCACCGAAGAAACTGAGGCGCAGGTTGCGCAGCATGGGACCGAAATCGGTGAGCGCTCCCACGCCCATGAATATGATAGGCGGGATGAAGCCGGTCTTTATGCACATGTAATAGATGAAGTTCATCAGTCCCAATTCGTGGGCTATCTTGTGCAGAGGCATATCCCACACGTTCTCTCTCATGCCGTTTGCCAGCGTCACAAAACCCTCCGAGTCGGCCTGGGTGACCCCCATTCCGCCGCCGGGGAAGTTGGCCAGCAGCACTCCGAAACCTATCGGTACGAGCAGAAGCGGCTCGTATTTCTTCACGATGCCCAGATAGAGGAGCACGCAAGCGATGGCTATCATCACGAGGAACGACCAGCTTCCTCCCGTCTGGGAGAATGCCGTCATGTCCCAAATCTTGTCAAGAATCTCCATAACCTTTCCTTATGCTATTGTCATGAGTATGTCGTCCTCGCTCACGGTGTCGCCTGCGCCGAACCTTATCGACGTGATGACGCCGGCAGTGTCTGACTTTATGGCGTTGAAAGTCTTCATCGCCTCTATGTAGCACACCACTTCACCCATCTCTACACGGTCGCCCACTTTCTTGGCAACCTCGTCGGGGGAGTTCACGAGGAAGAATTTCCCTTCGAGAGGAGAGACCAGTTCCTTTCCGCCCGACGTTGGTGCGGCAGCCGCAGCGGGTGCCGCCGTAGTGCCGGGAGTGCCGTCATAGGAAATGCCTACCTCGTAGTTGACGCCGTTGACGGTCACTGTGACGCTCTGCGGACGTGCCGCCTGAGTGCCGCCCGCTTTCTCCGCACGGCGCTTTTGGAGGTCTGCCTCGAAGTCGGCCTTGGCTTTTCCGCTCTTGTAAGCCTCATATTGTGTCGGGTGCATGGCGTATTCGAAGAGTTCCTCGTCGTCCTCGCCGGTATCCCAGCCGTGCTCCTGCATCTTTTTGCGGTATGCGTCGAGTTCGTCGGGATAGTTGTCCTGCGGGTCGTTGGTCAGGAACTCGCGTCCCTCAGCCTTGGCTTTTTCCACGAACAACGGGTCTACCGGGCCGGGAAGAGCGCCTGCCTTGCCGAGTATCATGTCCCAGATTGTGTCGGCAATCATGCTCCAGCGCTCGCGTCCTTTTTCCATTTGCATAACGTTCATCAGTGCGAGGTTCTTCACATACTGTGAGAACGGCGTCACCAGAGTGGGGTATCCCACCTTGGGCCAGACGTAGGCCACCTCGTCAAAGAGTTTGACCAGCAACTGGTCGGTGGTGAGCGTGGGCTGTCCGTGCTTCGTCTTCCACTTGTTGAGCGACTGGAGGTTCTCTTCGAGATCGGTCATCAGTGAACCCATCATGCCGCCGGGGAGACCCGGTTTGATGAGAAGCGAGTTGTCAAGACGGTTCTGTTGCGGGCAGTAACAGCCGAGAAAGTCGTCGAGCATCGCCTGTATCTTGCTGCGGACTTCCATGTATGCCTCCATATTCACGTCCTTCACCTTGAATCCGGCATCCTTGAGCATCTCCTGTACGGCTATGATGTCGGCGTGGCCAGTACCCCACGAGAGCGGTGCGACGGCGGTGTCTACATAGTCGCAGCCGTTCTGGCACACCTCGAGAATGGACGCCATGGAGAAGCCGGGACCCGCATGGGAGTGGTATTGCACCGTTATGTCGGCGCGGTAGTCCTTGATTCCCTTCACGATTTTGCCCAACGAGACAGGCCGCCCGATGCCGGCCATGTCCTTCAGACATATCTCGTCGGCTCCGGCATCGATGAATTTCTTCGCCAGATTGACGTAATACTCTACCGTATGTATGGGGGAATGGGTGATGCAAAGCGATGCCTGGGCAATCATTCCGGCCTCCTTGGCGTAGTGGATGGACGGTATGACGTTGCGCGGGTCGTTGAGTCCGCAGAAGATTCGGGTGATGTCGGTGCCCTGGGCCTTCTTTACCTTATAGAACAAGCGGCGCAAGTCCTTCGGACAAGGGCTCATGCGGAGGCCGTTGAGGGCGCGGTCGAGCATATGGGTCTGTATTCCTGCCTCGCGGAAAGGTTTCGTCCACTCCCGCACAGAGCGGTTGGGGTTCTCCCCGTAGAGCAGATTGACCTGCTCGAAGCCTCCTCCGTTGGTCTCCACACGGTCGAAACAGCCCATCTTGATGATAGAAGGAGCCACGTCGACGAGCTGGTCCACGCGTGGCTGATACTTGCCTGCACTCTGCCACATGTCGCGGAATACGAGGCTGAACTTTATTTCTCTTGCCATTTTATGTTATATTTTTCTTATTGTCTTCACCGTTCCTGCGCCACCGGTTATCTGTTTCACCGCACCCGCAATGACGCTTGCCGTCAGTGCGTCGACCTGCTGCGGAGCGGCAAAGGAGGGTTTCGCCACGGCTTCTTTCGCCGGTGCTACCGTGTTGACGAGGCGTATGAGCCCGCGGAGAATGAATATTATGAGATACATTATGACGAAAACGGTCGCCATTCCGATAAACATGAGGGTAAGCCCCAGCGTCCAATCCATATCCTGAAACGTTGATTTTGCGGCAAAATTACTCAAAAAACGCCCTCTGTAAACATCCGTTGTGATAAAAAATAAGTTAAATTACGCTTACAATGTCAAACTGTAAGGAAACTTTGTTACTTTTGCCACAAATGCCAATCTAACTGACTAAACCGGATTACTGATGAACTGCTACTCTCCTAAACGGCGCATTGCCGCCGCCCTGTTTCTCTTCTTTGCCGCCGACATGGCCGCCACAGGTCAGATTGCAACTCTGTCGTCGCCCGACGGAAAGAATGTTGTCAGCGTGGAAATGAGCGACTCGGGCGAACTGAGTTATGCCGTGAGGCGCAACGGACAGGAACTCGTCGGCAAGTCGAAAGTGGGATTTACTTCCTCTACAACGGACTTCACGTCGGGACTGACTGCGAAAGACGTGAGTTACAAAGACATAGACGACACCTACACTCTGCCTGTCGGAAAACGGAGCACCTACCGTGACAACTGCCGCGAAGCCACCGTGACGCTGGACAAAGACGGAAAACAGTTTGACGTGATATTCCGAGCCTACAACGACGGAGTGGCTTTCCGCTACGAATTTGCCGGCATCTCTGCATTCAGGTTCACCGCAGACAAGGCGCAGGTGGTAGTCCCGACGTTCACGAAATCGTGGGCTATGCAGTATGTGAAGTCCTATGAGGCCAACTACAAACCGCGCTCCTGGGCGCAGGTCTACAACACCGGTGACAGGAAATTCTGTGCTCCGATGCTCATAAAGAGCACCCTCGGTGATGACTACTACACCCTTGTCACCGAAGCGGACGTGGACGACAAGAGTTGCGTTTCGGCACTTGTGACGGGTGAAAGGGTGAACCGCGGCGAGGTGAACTTCTCCATCGACAGCGAGTTTACGGTGTACAACCGCACTTCGCTGCCGTGGCGCGTGGTCTTCATGGGGCCGCTCACAAGCATAGCCACGTCGTCCTTGGTGGAGAACCTTAACCCTCCCACGGCACTGAAGGACGTGAGTTGGATCGTGCCTGGACTGTCGTCGTGGGACTGGGGAGGCATGGACGGCAGGCAGACTCGTGACCTCGACGTGATAAAACAGACCATTGACCAGGCTGCGGAGATGGGTTGGCCCTACATGACTCTCGACGACGGGTGGGACGGAGCGTCCTATGACCTCGGTGAAGTGGTGGATTATGCGAAGGAAAAGGGCGTGAAGGTGATTATATGGACGCACCAAAACCGCTTCAGCAATACAGAAGAGAGCATCCGCTCGATACTGGCCGGGTGGAAAAAACAGGGGTTCGCAGGATGCAAGATAGACTTTTTCGAGGACGATTCGCAAGCCATGAGCCAGAAATACGAGCGGCTTCTGAAGATTGCGGGAGAACTGCAGATGGTGCTCAACTTCCACGGATGCACGAAGCCGACAGGGCGCAGGCGCACCTATCCCAACCATTTGTCGAGCGAAGCGGTGTACGGTAACGAGATGTATTACTACATCGGCGATGCAAATCCGAACGATTACAACGTGAACTTGTGCCTGACACGCAACGTGACAGGGCCGATGGAGTACACTCCGGGGGAGTATGCCGACCGCAACGGAGTGTGCCGCCACTGCACGACTTGGAGCGGACAGACGGCTCTGTTCGGTCTGTTCGAGTCGGGAATACAGACCGTTGCCGACTGCTATGACAACATAATAAACAATGTGGTGGCTCCTCTGCTCAAGGTGGTGCCTGCCGCATGGGACGAGAGTGTGTGCCTTGAGGCGGAACCGGACCAGTATGTAACGATGTGGAAACGCAGTGGTGATGACTACTATCTGTCCACTATAAGCAGCAAGGCGCATACAGTCACCGTGCCGTTGGAGTTCATCGGCGACGGCAACTATACCGCACAGATATGGAAAGACGGCGTGTGCGCCTCGGACGTGGCGTATGAGGACGCGGTGGTTGACAGGAACTCGTCGCTCGTGATTGATGTTCACGACAACGGCGGTGCTATTGTGCGCATCTCGAAAAAGCCCGTACACCAGCCGCAATACATCCGTGTGGAAATGGAAAAAGGCAACCTCCAGGGGGCGAACGTCAAGGACGATGCCGCCGGAAACTGCGGTGAGGGCAAGTATGTCACCAATGTCGGCAACTCGGCAACTGTCACCTGCAACGTGGAGGTTCCGCACACCGGCAAGTATTATCTCACGCTTTACTACATCACATGGGAGGATCGTGACCTCTATTTCCAAATCAACGGCGGCGCAAAAGACTATCACACCATACGCGGAAACGGAGGGACATGGAACACGGACGGTCTGCAGTTCCAACAGTTTGAGGTGGAACTGAGGGCTGGTACAAACACTGTCGCCTTCGGAAACGACAACGGCTTCGGTCCGGATCTTGACCGTTTCGTCGTCAACCCCACGCCGGAACTTGACGCCACGGGCATCAACGGTGCGGAAGCAGCGCAGGCAGGCACTTCCGATATATACAATCTCGCAGGTCAAAAGGTGGGACGCTCAGCGAAAGGAGTGCTGATTGACAACGGCAGAAAGGTTGTCAGATAGGGAAAAATACCGCTTTCGCCACAAAAACAGGGTAAAAAGTCGGCGATATTTTGCCGGTTCGAAATAATTGTTGTACCTTTGCACCCGGTTTTAAGCATTGCACGCCACTTGCGAAAGCCGATTAGGAGAGATGGTAGAGTGGTCGATTACAGCGGTCTTGAAAACCGCCGTGCTGAGAGGCACCGGGGGTTCGAATCCCTCTCTCTCCGCAAAAGTCAGCGTAACGAGTTGGAAAATCAACAAGTTACGCTGATTTTCGTTTTATACATCGGACGAATTACGGACGATTTTAGACTATATGTCGGACGAACATCTTTAGGAGCGCTGAAAAGTTACTTTTGGTGTCCAGGTGCCTATAAAAAGTAGTATATTATAGTGTTGCGGAATTTATAGTGATTTTAAACATGAACGATATTATCATCAACGATTTCTGTGTTGCCTGGCAAACGCTCAATGCGGAACTTATAATCAAGCATTTAGATGACGGTTTTGTCTATGACTCACAATGGGTCTTCGCTTCCCTTGACAGTAGTGCTTACAAGGATTACATCCAAGGTAAGTTTGATACTTTGAAGAAAAAAGGTATAACGATAGATGCCTCTATAGTCGAAGATCCATATTTGGGCGGTTCAATGATCATGCTTAAACAAAATGGTCAACCATGCTACTATAGAATCAAAGTGAAGAACGATAAAGTGATTAAAGGTGACTTGTGTATGTTCTAATTGCAACGACAGCACATCCTACAGACGTGGCCGACCTCCCCGAAAGTTACAACCGCAAGCATCTATGGAGTGGCGTTTTCTCTTGGGCCAACCGTCTGTATTGGGAACACATCGGAGCCTTCACCATCGACTTCAGTGCCGTCACTCCTTCAGCAAGTGGCAACTCATATCAAGAGGGGTACTACACCTTTGATATTTCCTATAAGCGCACGTTGTTCAACAAGGCTCTGTCCATACAAATAGGCATGGACGATGTTTTCAACACGATACGACGGAAATCCACCAACATCGTTCCTGTCCTGAAATACAATTTCTACACAGAGAGACAGTATAGAAATGTATGGTGCAAACTGGTGTATAATTTCTCGACAGGAGGCAAGGTGGACAAGCGACGCTTGCAAAATAA
>CAVDQB010000041.1:0-13475 GCA_963611255.1 Faecalibacterium prausnitzii | reverse complement strand
GGGGGACAATCTGGGGACAAAGTTACGGCAAAAAAGTGATAAAAAAGAAACTTACCCAAAGAAAATCTGCAATTAAAATTTTGCGGATTTCTTTGAGTATCAATAGTTTTCTGCGTTTTATTTGCAGATGATGGAGCTTTGTTTGCAGGCGATTATTTTCCGATGCAAAAGTGCTTGAAGATGTTGTTAAGGGTTTCGGAAGTGGAGATTTCACCTCCTGTAATGGAGGCGAGAGTGTGGAGTAGGGGGTGCAATTCTTCAGCAACAAGGTCGCTGCTGATGCCTAGTTCCAGTGAGTTTATTACCTGTCTTATCTCTTCTTGGGCGCGGCAAAGTATTCCATAGTGGCGTGCATTGGTTACAATTATGTCACCTTGTCGGATTTCCGGAATGTTTGCAGCGGTCAATATGGCGTTCTCAAGGGTGGTGATGCCTGTTCCTTCCTTTGCGGAGATGTATACGGTTGTACTGTTAAAGTTGTCTCCTGTATTGTCTGGAGACGCTGGAAATTCATCAATTTTATTCCTTACGATGAGAAGTGATTTCCCCTCTGTAAGGCGTTTCATTTCGGAAAGTTCGTTTTCGGTCGGTTCGCAGTCAGTAATCCACAAAACGATGCGAGCTTCGTGAAGTTTCGTATAAGTGCGTTCGATGCCGAGACGTTCCACCTCATCGTCCGTGTGGCGTATACCGGCGGTGTCAATGAAGCGGAAAGTAACTCCGTTAATGTCTGTCGTGTCCTCGATGATGTCACGTGTTGTGCCGTGGATATTGCTCACAATCGCCTTGTCTTCATGGAGCAGACGGTTGAGCAACGTACTTTTGCCCACATTCGTTTTGCCTACTATTGCCACAGGAACGCCCTCTTTTATTGCCTTGCCGACTTCAAATGATTTCGCAAGAGACGTTATCCGCTTGTCAATATTGAGTGCGAGAGTGTGTAACTCGCTGCGGTCCGCAAACTCAAGTTCCTCATGGTCGGAGAAATCCAACTCCAGTTCCAACAAGGAGGTGAGTCTCAACAACTGTTCCCTGAGTGTAGCAAGTTCCGAAGAGAAGCCTCCCCTCAGTTGGCTTATGGCTATATCGTGCGACGCTTTGTTTGCGGATGCAATGAGATCTGCCACCGCTTCCGCTTGCGAAAGATCCATTTTGCCGTTCATGAACGCCCTCATGGTGAACTCACCTGGTTCTGCTGCCACCGCACCATTGGCTATCAGCGTGTGCAGAATCTCCCGGACGATATAGGTGGAAGCGTGACATGATATTTCCGCAGCGTCCTCTCCCGTATAAGAATGGGGCGCACGGAATACGGTGACGAGCACTTCGTCTATCACCTCATTGCCGTTTACGATGTTGCCATAGTGTACGGTGTAGCCATGAACGTCATGAATATCCTTTGTGAAAACGCTTGAAAGGATGCCAAACGTCTCCTCGCCGCTGATTCTGACAACGGCAATCGCTCCGCCTACTGTTGTCGCAGACGCACAGATTGTAGCCATTCTGCTTATATCCTGTTGAGAACGAGTGTTATGAGATCGTCAATTGACGATTTGTATTCCGTATTCATTTCCTGTGCATAGCGGTTGGCTATCACCATACAGCAAGTCATGGCATGATGTCCCAGGAGTGAAGACAATCCGGCAAGAGCCGAAGACTCCATCTCGAAATTACAGATTTTCAGTTCCGTACCGGCATCAACGACAGCGGTCGTTTCCGGTACTGTGTAGCGGAATGCCTCCACTTTCTCGTTCTGGTGAGGGTCTTCCACGGCGATGCGTATCTGTCTTCCCTGCGGACCATAGAACCCTCCACAGGCTATGGTAATGCCGCGCACCATTTCCGTACCCGCTATTCGGTTGATGAGTTCCTCGTTCGCAGTCGCTACATACGGTGCTCCCTTTAGTGGCGACCAGTTCATGTGCTTTGTGAAAGCACGTTCCAGATCAAGGTCACACACGTCATTGCGTCCGGCATAATAGTTGAGCAGTCCGTCGAAACCGATTGATTTCACCGAAGCCACATACGTTCCTATGGGCGTTTCCGGCTGTAGTCCGCCGCAAGTTCCTATTCTGACGAGCGTCAGTGTGCGGTGTTCAGGCTTCTCGGTTCGTTCTTTCAGGTCTATATTTGCCAGTGCGTCCAGTTCATTGACGACGATATCTATGTTGTCACAACCTATACCTGTAGACAGTACTGTGATGCGTTTGCCCTTGTAAGTTCCTGTTATGGTGTGAAATTCGCGGCTTGACACCTCACATTCTTTGTTCTCGAAGTGTGCTGCCACGGTGTTCACTCTACCCGGATCGCCCACAAGTATCACCTTGTCAGCCAACTGTTCCGGTTTGATATGGAGGTGAAAAGCACTGCCGTCACTGTTTATCGGCAGTTCAGATGCAGGAAAATGTTTCATTGCAATATAGATTTTCAGTTGTTTTCCAGTCGGCGTATCTCTTTCTCTTGTGCGTGCAACTGTTGTTCGAGCACGTCAATCTCGTTTTCGAGAGACACTATTTGCCGTCCTGTTTCATGTCGTTTTGATTTGGAAACCTGTGAGTAACTCGTGCGTGCGCTGTCGAGCAGACGGTTCATTTCAGCGAGTTCCTTTTTACCTTTGACCCATTCCTGATAAGCCTTTTTCGCGTTTTTGTTCTTGAAATCAGCCAAAGATGTGTATGTGAGTTTGTCGTTTATCACGAACTCTACGCCGTCCGTATTTGTCTTTTTGGCGGTCTGCTTCAGCATGGAGTTGTATCTTGCCAGAGCGTCAGTCCTGTTGCCGAATCCCCAAGTGCTCTTTATCGCCTCAATCAGTGCGTATTTCTTGAGTTGTCCCTCGTCCGTGCCATCGGTAAAGGTTTCACGCTGCGACTTGGCTTCGAAGATATAGATGCAGACTTTGCCCTCAGGTTGGTTCCTGTCTGACACAAGCCAGCCGATGTTGTCAAGGTCGCTGATTGCCAGCATATACTCGTTTGCAGGGGAATTGTAGGGCAGTCCCATGTTTGTGGCGTCATAAAAGCGTGCGTCTTCGGCATTGTATGTTGTGCGGAAGATGTCACGTCCTCCCACCGTTCCCTCGCCTTCGGCAGAGAAGTAGAGTGTCACGCCGTCAGCCATGAGGAACGGATAGTCTGCCATCGCGTTTTCTATCTCGCTTACCTTGCGCGGTTCCTCCCATTTTTCTCCGTACTTGTGCGATATGTAAAGATGCCGCCCTGTGATAGTGTCGCCCGATGCGAATATCTCCGTGTTGCCAAACTCGTTGGTGTAAGTCACGTTTCCGTCCGCACGGGTGATTTTTCCGAGACTTTCGGGCATTGCTATCCTGTTGAGGAAGTCCGCCTTGTCTACCACCAGACTGTCGATGAACATCACCTTGGCTGTAGAAGGCAGAAACTCGTCATAGAGTTTTTCCTCTGGAGTTTTCTCCACTTCCACCACTTTGGTCTTGGATTTTGTCCTTGTTTTCCGCTTCTGTGCGTCAGCGTTCACGGCGAACAGCGCCGCCAGTAATATGAGAAAAAATATCCTTTTCATGTCATTGCGTTTTATTTGGAGGTGGAAAACATCTCGATGATTGATGCTGCGGCCTTTCTTCCGTCGCCCATTGCGAGTATTACGGTAGCGCCTCCTCTTACGATGTCGCCGCCTGCGAAGATTGTCGGAATGGAGGATTGCATCTTGTCGTTTACGGCAATAGTGTTCTTTCTGCCGAGTTCCAGCCCGTCCACGCTGTGCGGAATGAGCGGATTGGGCGACACTCCCACAGCCACGATGGCCTGGTCTATGTCAATGGTTTCTGTTTTTCCTTCTATGGGGACAGGACTCCTGCGCCCCGAAGCGTCAGGTTCTCCCAACTCCATGACCTGCAGTTTCACGGCTTTGAGCACGCCTTTTTCATCGGCGATATATTCTATGGGGTTGTGCAGAGTGAGGAACTCGATGCCTTCCTCCTTTGCGTGCCTAACCTCTTCCAGGCGTGCCGGCATCTCCGCTTCAGAGCGGCGGTAGGCTATGAACACACGTTCAGCCCCCAGACGCTTTGCCGTACGGCAAGAGTCCATGGCGGTATTGCCGCCCCCGACCACCATTACCGATTTCGCTTTTGTTATCGGCGTGTCGCTCACCGGGTTGCTTGCGTCCATGAGGTTCACACGGGTAAGGTATTCGTTGGATGACATTATGCCCACGGAATTTTCTCCGGGGATGTTCATGAAGTTGGGCAAACCGGCGCCGGAAGCCACAAATATACACTTGAACCCATTGTCTTCAAGTTGCTGAATTGTAACGGTTTTACCGACAACGCAATCTTTCTTGAATGTCACTCCTGTCTTTCTGAGGTTTTCAATCTCCACATCCACGATGGCATTGGGCAGCCTGAACTCGGGAATACCGTATTTCAGCACGCCTCCTATCTCGTGTAATGCCTCGAACACTGTCACGTTGAAGCCCGCCTTTGCCAAGTCTCCGGCGCATGAAAGTCCGGCAGGTCCTGAACCGACGACAGCCACTTTGATGCCGTTTGACGGTGCGCACTCCGGCAAAGCGGTCTTTCCTGAGTTGCGCTCAAAGTCTGCCGCAAACCGCTCCAGATTGCCTATCGCCACGGCAGGGCTGCCCATTTTCAGGTGCATACACTTGCTTTCGCACTGCTTTTCCTGTGGACACACACGTCCGCACACGGCAGGCAGCGCACTCGTATGCTTCAGCACTCGCGCCGCTTCAAGGAATTGTCCGCGCTCAATGTTCTTTATGAACGAGGGGATATTTATGGAAACTGGGCACCCCTCCATACAAGTGGGGTTCTTGCAGTCCAGGCAACGCTTTGCTTCAGTCAAAGCCTGCTCTGTCGTAAGCCCCTTGTTTACCTCCTCCAAACGTGTCGTTGCACGGTATGCCGGGTCGAGTTCGCCCATCTTGCACCGCTCTATCCGGGTGCGTTCCTTGGGTTTCATCGCGTTGCGGAGTTCGTTGCGCCAGTCAGCATCACGGTCAAGGAGGATATGGAGTGGGGTGTCGGTTGTCATGTTCGAGGCGTCAACCGCAGGAGAAACTTGCTTCTGGGCTGGTTCGAATGCTGTTCCGACGTGCTGTTCCAACTTCTTCATTTCTTCCAGTTCCTCAGCCTTGAATGCTCCCATGCGCTTGAACATCTCGTCGAAATCCACTTCATGGCCGTCAAACTCTGGCCCGTCGATACACACAAAGCGTGTTTTTCCGCCTACGGTGATGCGGCAAGCACCGCACATACCGGTGCCGTCGACCATGATGGTGTTGAGTGACACGTCGGTAGGAATGCCGTATTTCTTGGTCAACAGGCAACAGAACTTCATCATAATGGCAGGACCGATGGCGAAGCACTTGTCCACCTTTTCCCTCTGAATTATCTGTTCCATGCCCACAGTGACAACTCCCTTTTGGCCGTAACTGCCGTCGTCGGTCATGATAATGACTTCGTCAGAGTGCTGTCGCACCTCTTTTTCCAGTATTATCAGTTCCTTCGTCCTGCCCGCAAGTACGGACACGACTCTGTTGCCGGCTTTTTTCAGTGCCTTGATGATAGGGAGCATCGGCGCGACACCCACGCCTCCACCGGCGCAGAGCACTGTTCCGTAGTTGTCAATCTGTGTGGCTTGCCCCAACGGCCCCACCACATCGGTGATGCAGTCCCCCTCGTTCAGGTTGCAGAGTTTCGTCGTGGAGTATCCCACAGTCTGAACCACGAGGGTAATAGTACCCTTTTCCACATCGGCATCGGCGATTGTCAGCGGTATTCTCTCTCCCTCTTTGCCCACACGGACAATGACGAAATGTCCTGCCTTGCGGCTTTTTGCAATCAATGGAGCCTCCACAGTGAGCTTGAATACCTTTTCTGAGAACTGCTCCTTCTTGACAATCCTGTTCATGATGCTTTGTTTCTTGGTGCGGAAAATATTGGTTGTTGTCTTCTGTTCTTACTTGATCATGTCGCAGCCCATATAGGGAACGAGAGCCTTGGGCACACGTATCCCGTCAGGAGTCTGGTAGTCTTCAAGTATGGCTGCCACGATGCGTGGCAGTGCGAGTGCCGAGCCGTTCAGCGTGTGGCAGAGTTCTATCTTCTTGTCCTCGGTCTTTCTGTAACGGCATTTCAGTCTGTTTGCCTGATATGTATCGAAGTTTGATACCGACGAAACTTCAAGCCAACGCTGCTGAGCCTCCGAATACACCTCGAAATCGTAGCATATCGCACTGGTGAAACTCTGGTCTCCGCCGCACAGACGCAGTATTCTGTAGGGCAGTTCCAGTTTCTTCAGCAGTCCCTCTACATGGTTCAGCATCTCCTTGTGGCTCTCTGCGGAGTGCTCGGGAGTGTCGATTCTCACGATTTCTATCTTCGAGAACTCGTGCAGACGGTTCAGTCCGCGCACGTCCTTTCCGTAACTTCCGGCCTCCCGGCGGAAGCATTGAGTGTAGGCGCAGTTCTTCAACGGCAGGTCTTTCTCGTCGAGAATGACGTCACGGTAGATGTTTGTCACCGGCACTTCTGCCGTCGGAATGAGGTAGAGATCGTCCACTTCGCAGTGATACATCTGTCCTTCCTTGTCGGGCAACTGGCCTGTGCCGTAGCCCGAAGCGGCGTTCACCACTGTCGGAGGCATGATTTCCGTGTAGCCGGCTTTGCTCGCTTCGGCGAGGAAGAAGTTGATGAGCGCGCGCTGCAACTGCGCTCCCTTACCTATATATACGGGGAATCCTGCGCCCGTAATCTTCACTCCGAGGTCGAAGTCTATGAGGTTGTATTTCTTCGCCAGTTCCCAATGGGGCACTTTGGCGTTTTTGTTTTCCGGGTTGCAAGTCCAGTTTCCTACCGTGTCTTTGCCGATTACGCACTCCTTGAGGTTTGATTTCACCACCCAGTTGTCTTCGGCGTGAGCGCCCTCGGGCACTTCATCATATGGTATATTCGGTATTTGGCAGAGTAGGGCAGTGAGTTCCTTCTCGGCGGTGTCTTGCTTTTCCTGGAGCGTTTTAGCCGTTTCCTTCAGTTCCGCCACCTTGGCTTTCACTTCTTCAGCCTCTTCTTTCTTGCCCTCTTTCATCAGTTTGCCAATCTCTTTCGACAGTTTGTTGGCTTCCTGCTTGTTGTTGTCGAGAGCCTGTTGAGCCTCACGGCGTTGGCGGTCGATGTCCTGTACCTTTTCGATTGCCTCTTTTGCGCCATTGAAATGTTTCTTTTCCAGACCGGCTATCACTCGCTCGGTCTCCTCATTGATAAGTTTGAGTGTAAGCATATTGCGTGTTATTCCGTTTTGTACACATATTTATATATGTATGCAAAAGTAACCAATTATTTTTGAACGGACGAAAAATAGCACTCAAAAGTGTCACGCCCCGGCAAAAGTTTCCCGTATTGTCGGAAACCTTCTGCCGAGGCGTGTTGTCTGATGTGGACTTTCTGTCGCTATGCGGACTTCTTGTGCTCCGATGGTGTCTTGCCCGTATGGATCTTGAAGAACCTGACAAAGTGCTGCGGATACTCAAATCCGAGTCGCTGGCTTACCTGTGTGACGTTCAGTTCGTCATTTGCCAGCAGTTGCTTTGCCGCCCTTATCAACCTCGAATTGATGTAGTCCTTTGCCGTTCGCCCCGTTTCGGTCTTTACGAGTTCGCCGAAATACTTTGGCGAATAGCAGCATTTGTCGGCGAAATAGGCCACTGACGGTAGCCCGTCGTGTGCCGCTTGCTCCGCAATGTAGCGGTCGAGCAACTTTGTGAACTTCTTTACCACGGAGTTGTTAATCTCTTCTCTTGTAATGAATTGACGGTCATAGAAACGCAGACAGTAGTTCAACAGTAGTTCGATGTTGCTCACTATCAATTCGCGAGTGTGCTTGTCGATGTTGTGATGGAGTTCTTTCTTTATCATGTCCAGCACCCCACGGAATATCGCAATTTCCTCTGTGGAGAGGTGAAGAGCCTCGTTCGACGTGTAATCGAAGAACTCATAGCGGCTGATGTTGCGTCCCAACTGTGTGCGGTTGAGCAAATCTGGATGGAAGAGCAGTGCCGTCCACTTCGGATAGATGACATCCGGGTTCGGCTCGACGTGTATGCTCTGTCCCGGAGCGAAACTGGTCACTGTCATTTCGTCAAAGTCATACTCGGTGCGACCGTAAGAAAGGGTGCATCCTTTGTTCTCTTTCAGGAACAGGGCGTAGAGTTCATAGTGCACGGTGTGTTCCTCTAAGGTGTGCTCTTTGTCGTAATGCACTACGCTCACCAACGGATGCTGCGTCTCCAGACCGTAGCAGTCGTTGAACTCCTGAATGGTGTTGAATGTCAGTTCTTTCATAACAGGTTGATTATGTCTTCCGTTATCTGTTCGTCAAGCAGGCGGTTGTCAGCGAGCAACTGGTGCAGGTCAAACCTGTCATACAGGTCTTTCTTCACGCCGCACACGACAACCTTCATGTCCGATGCACCGAAATAGGACGCAATGCGTTCCCCGAATCCGCCGTCCTTGCAGCCGTCCTCAAGTGTGACAACAATCTTGTGGTCCGCCTTCAGGCTGTCGAGGGTGTCTTTGTCCACCTCGTTCAGGTAGCGCGGATTAATCAACGTTGCGTCTATACCCTTGTCGGCAAGCATCCTGACAACGTTTTCGCCCTTCTGGTAGAACGAGCCTGCGGCGATGACGGCAACCGTCGAACCTCTGTGTGTGACCTTGTATCTCGGTGTAAAACCGTATTCTGTGTCTACAGGTTCGGTCGTATGGACGACACCATTGCTCGGAACGCGCAGCGCGACGGGCTTTTCGTCCTGGCGTATGGCCCACTTCAGCATGGCGAAATATTCCTCGCACGTCGTCGGGGCAAGGTATGTCAGGCCGGGGATGCTGCACAACATCGGTATGTCAAAGAGGCAGATGTGCGTTATGTCGTTCATTGACGCGGTGCCGCCCCACACCACATTGATTACTGCGGGGTTGGAGTTGATGCAGAGGTCCTGGGCTATCTGGTCGTAGGTGCGCTGCACGAAAGTGCTGTAAACTGTCCACACGGGGTGCAGCCCGCCCTTTGCCATTCCCGAAATCATGGCTACGGCCTGTTCCTCCGCTATGCCCATGTCTATGTGCTGCTTGCCTGCTTCCTTGCGTTTCGCAGGAGTGAACCCGGCGGCAGAGGGTGTTCCGGCGGTGACGGCGATGAGCGTGGGGTCTTGTTTCATCTCACGGAGCATCCAGTCGCTGTAGAGTTCCTCGTAGGATTCAGTGTGCGGCATTACCGGACGGCTGCCGTCCTCGATGTTGAAGGGCATTCCGTAGTGCCACGCTTCCTTGTTCTCTACCGCCGGAGTAAAGCCGTGTCCTTTTTCGGTGTGTATGTGCACGACGGTCGGCTTGTCCGTTCCTTTCACGCTGCGGAATGTTTCGACGAGCCGTTCCACGTCGTTTCCTTCCTCCAAATAGAGGTATTCGAATCCCCACGCCTTGAACCAGTTGTGCCCGCAAGTGCCGTTGCTCTCTCGCAGGGCACGCAGATTCTTGTATATGCCGCCGTGGTTTTCTGCTATGGACATCTCGTTGTCGTTCACCACAATGATGATACCGGTGCCGAGTTCCGACGCTTCGTCCAGACCCTCGAAGGCTTCTCCGCCCGAGAGAGAGCCGTCTCCGATGACGGCGATGATGTTTTCGTCAGTGCCTTTTATGTCGCGTGCTTTCTGTAGACCGGTGGCAAGACTTACTGATGTGGATGTGTGCCCGACCTCGAAATTGTCGTACACGGGACTTTCCGCAGGCGACGAGTAACCCGAGATGGCATTCATGTCGTCGAGATTGCCGAGGAATCCCGATGCGCGTCCCGTCAGCACCTTGTGCGGATAACTCTGGTGGCTCACGTCAAACACGAACTTGTCTTTCGGGGCGTCAAACACATAGTGCAGCGCGACAGTGGCTTCCACGAAGCCCAAGTTGGGTCCCACGTGTCCGCCATGCTTGCTTACACGGTTCAGTACTGCCTTTCTCGTCTCGTCGGCAACGGTCTTCAGTTCACCGACACTCAGTTTCTTTAGGTCGGCAGGCGACTTGATGTTTTCTATGTACATACTTTTCAATGTTTGTTTTGCATTGCAAAGTTATGTGTTTCGGCTGTTGCCGGCCGTACCTGTAATTCGGAAAACATTACCATAAATGCCTTGTTTGCCGATGGACGCTATTGCCCAACGCTGTCGATGTGAAGTTTCAGCACTCCTGCCGGCACCTGCACTTCCACGGTGTCGCCATCTTTCTTGTAGAGCAAAGCCTGTCCTATGGGCGACTTTATGGATATCTTGCCCTCCCGGAGATTTGCTTCGTGTGGACTGACAATGGTGTATGTCATGTGCATATCCGTTGCAGTGTTGGTCAGTTCAACCTTGCTCAGCAGGCGTATGCCGTCGCCACGGAGCAGCGATTTGTCTATAACCCTTGCGTTTTCGAGCACTTTCTGCTTGAACTTTATCCTGCCCAGCAGTTTCCCCTGCTCTCTTTTGGCGGCGTGATATTCGAAATTCTCGCTCAAGTCGCCCTTGTCCCGGGCCTCGGCTATGGCGTCCCTGACGCGAGGCAGTTCCACGTTCTCCAGTTGCCTCAGTTCTTCCACGAGCTTGTCATAGCCCTCTTGTGACATATATTCCATGATTGTCTTTCTCTTGTTGTTTGTTTTCTGTTGTGTCAAATGTGCTTTTCCGTTACATCACTCGGCAGCAAAACGTTCACGTCACGGGTGATGCGGGTCGGTGATTTGAAAAGTTATCTTCCACAAAGATAATATTTCTCGGCGATAATTGCAAGTGTTTGCCAATGAAAAGGATAGGGACAGGCTGTATTTAACCAATCTTTTGGCTCTCCCCAGGCACCGCTTTCGTGGCGGTTCACGACCGTAAACCGGTCGAACCACGGTCGATAGCAGGTCGGATAACGGTCGGTATCCGATCGGACCACGGTCGTGAACAACCTGTGGAAACACCTCTTTCGTGGGGCAGAAGCACTGCTCCCGCACGACAAAACCGCCGCTCTGACAATGCGGAATGCCGGTCGGCGGTTTGGCACACCTTTTGTTGTATGTAGGCAGAACCCTGGAACAAGGCCGGGCGAAACAAGGACAAAACAAACAAAACATAAGATTATGAGTAAAGGCAACATTGGGGTAACGACCGAAAACATATTCCCCGTAATCAAGAAATTCCTCTACAGTGACCACGAGATTTTCCTCCGTGAGATGGTGTCCAACGCCGTTGACGCGACGCAGAAGATGAAGACGCTTGCCGAAAAGGGCGATTTCAAGGGCGAACTGGGCGACCTGACGGTGCGTGTGGCACTCAACGAGAAAGCCAAGACCATCACCATCAGCGACCACGGAATAGGAATGACCGCCGAGGAAATAGACAAGTACATCAACCAGATAGCCTTTTCAGGCGTGACAGACTTCCTCGACAAGTACAAGGACAACGCCAATGCCATAATCGGACACTTCGGTCTGGGTTTCTACTCAAGTTTCATGGTGAGCGACAAAGTGGAGATCGTGACACGTTCCTACAAGGAGGGCGCAGAGGCGCAGCACTGGACTTGCGACGGCAGCCCGGAGTTTGAACTCGACAAAGCAGACCGTGCGGAGCGCGGAACGGACATTATCCTCCACATCTCTGACGACTGCAAGGAGTTCCTCGACAAGGCGAAAATCAGCGAACTGCTCAACAAATACTGCAAGTTTATGGCAGTTCCGGTGGCTTTCGGCAAGGAAACGGAGTGGAAAGACGGCAAGCAGGTGGACACGGAAAAGGACAATGTGATAAACAGTGTGGAGCCTCTGTGGACGAAAACTCCGTCGACACTCAAGGACGAAGACTACAAGAACTTCTATCGCACGCTCTATCCGATGTCGGACGAGCCGCTGTTCTGGATACACCTTAATGTGGACTATCCGTTCAACCTCACCGGTATCCTGTACTTCCCGCGCATAAAGTCGAACCTCGAACTGCAGCGCAACAAGATCCAACTCTACTGTAACCAGGTCTTTGTGACCGACCAAGTGGAGGGCATAGTGCCCGAGTTCCTCACTCTGCTGCACGGTGTCATCGACTCGCCGGACATTCCCCTCAACGTGAGCCGTTCGTATCTGCAGAGCGATGCCAACGTAAAGAAGATATCAACATACATTACCAAGAAGGTGGCAGACCGCCTCAAGGCTATCTTCAACGAGAGTCGCAAGGAGTATGAGGAGAAGTGGGACAGCCTGAAACTGTTCATCCACTACGGTCTGTTGTCACAACCTGATTTCTACGACCGTGCCAAGGACTTCGCCCTTTTCAAGGATGTGGACGGCAAGATGTTCACCTTCGACGAGTACAAAAAACTGGTCGAGGACACTCAGAAGGACAAGGACGGTAACCTCGTGTACCTCTATGCCACCGACAAAGAGGAGCAGTACACCTACATAGACGCCGCACGGCAGAAAGGATACTCGGTTCTTCTGTTTGACGGAGAACTGGATGTGCCGTGTGTGTCGCTCTATGAGCAGAAGTTCGACAAGTGCCGTTTCAGCCGCGTTGATGCCGACACGATAGACAGGCTCATTCCTAAGGAGGAGCAGCACACCACAAGTCTGACAACGGAAGAGACTGACAATTTGTCCCAAGTATTCAAGACGCAACTGCCAAAACTGGACAAGACGGAGTTCCAAGTGGAGGTACAGTCACTCGGAGAGACCGCAATGCCGCTGGTAATCACACGCAGCGAGTACATGCGACGCATGAAGGAGATGAGCCGCTATCAGGCAGGAATGTCGTTCTACGGCGAGATGCCCGACTCTTATTCTCTCGTCCTCAACTCCGATCATCCGCTTGTCAAGCAGGTGCTTGAAGCAAGTAGCACCGCCACGGAGGAGCAACTGAAGCCCATCGTCAGCGAACTGAAGGGATTGAAGGCTCGTGAGCAGGTTCTGCAACAGGCACAGAAGGACAAGAAATGGGAAGACATCACCCAGCAGGAAAAGGACGACATGAAGGATACCCGTGACAAGATAAAGGCAGAAGAGGACAAGCGTAACGGGGTTATTGCCGCCTATGCCAAGGACAACAAGGTGGTTCACCAGCTCATCGACCTCGCTCTGCTCCAGAACGGAATGTTGAAAGGCGCTGCGCTCAACGACTTCCTGAAGCGTTCGATAGACCTTATCAAATAACAGGAGTGTCTTTCTAAGACATTGGTAGCGGTTTTCCGCAACCTCACAACAATGCCGCACATCGTGTGCGGCATTGTTTGTATGACCGGAAACAGCCTCATTTGGGCAGGAAAAGCGTTTTTTTTAGGAAATAAGCAAAAAATACCGGGAAATATTTGGAGGTTTAAGGAAAACGCAGTACCTTTGCACTCGCTTTACAGAAGTAGGTCCGCTAGCTCAACTGAATAGAGCATCTGACTACGGATCAGAAGGTTGTGGGTTTGAATC
>CAVDQB010000040.1:0-13576 GCA_963611255.1 Faecalibacterium prausnitzii | reverse complement strand
TTATATACAACTGCCGTAAGCGCAGTTGTATATAATGCCCGGTTGTATCGGTATTTTGATTTGCCGTCTTTCCTTATAAAGGATGCCGTGACATTCCTGTACACGGCATCCTGAATGGAGTTCTCTATTCCGTCTTGTCTTCGTCGGCCACGGCTTCCTGCCATGTTTCCCATTCGGAGCAGTTTTCGTCATAGCCGGTGTAACCGTAGTTCTGGTGCAGCACACCTTTTGAGTTGCCTGTGATAGCCACTTCTGGTATGGGCCAGTAGATGTTCTTTTTGTCCATCTGATACAGAGGATTGGCGTTGGTGGCGACAAGGCTGAGACGTCCTTCCTTGTTGTATATGCCATACTGTATGCATCTCTGATACCAGTAAGAGCCGCCATTGCGGTCCACTCCAGCCTGCTTGTCGAATGTGCTGAGATTATATGTGTTGCCCCATTCGTCAGGTCTTCCGCTTCTTGCGAGGCAGAGTGAGATGCGTGTTAGTTCCACATTGCGCCACTCTTCGAAGTAAAGTTCGCGCGCCCGCTCGTTCACTATGTCGCCGATAGTACACGTTCCGCTGTACAGTTGGTCGCATTTCGCACGCTTACGTATGGCGTTCAGATCATCTGCAATGGTCTGGTCTGACGGATTGAGATAGAATTTTGCCTCGGCACGGAGCAGGTATACCTCTGCCAGACGATAGAGATACCAGTCTGCATTGCTGCCTGTGCGTGCACCTCTGTAGCCGTCGCTGCCTGTGAGATCTGCTTCCGCCACAGGGTCGTCGAGCCAGAGTTTGTAGTGGGGAACGTCAAACCAGCGGCGTATAGTGTCATTGCAGAGCAGTTTTCCCTCGTCGTTGCGCAGACGCAATTTCTCTCCGTAGTGCTTCGAATCCTTGTTGTTGACCCTCAGAGAGTCCATGCACATCCAGTTGCCGTGGGTCACGCTGTGCCTGAGGTCGCCCTTGTCCAGAGTGTTATTTACTTCCCACAGACCGTGAGTGTACCAGTAGCAGGTGCGGTAAGTGGCGATTCCGCGCCCCAAAGCCCTTGCGTAGTCATAGTTGGCGTCGTACTTCGAGTTGTTGCGCTTGTAGTTCTGCATTGCCTGTTTGCCGTCCACATCGGTCAGTCCGTTGTTGAAGAAGAATGGATAGAGTATTCTCATGGTGAGCATATTGACGAAAGACTCCTTGTCTGAACCGCGGTTCGGTATGCCCATTATGATTTCTTTGTTGTCCGAACGGAATTTGTTCTCCGGACGGTGCATATCCCATATCACGTTGCGGGTTACTTTCCATGTCTCTGGAGCGCTGTTTTCATAAAAGTCACCGAACTGTTCGCCGGTTATCAGAGAGTATGTTCCGCCCTCAATGAGGTCGTCGCAGAGGGTCTTTGCCTTGGTGTATTCGCCTTTCGCAAGGTAGAGTTTTGCGAGCAGCACCTTGCAGGCACCCTTGTTCGCCATGCCAATAGACTCCATGTCACTCTGTTCAGGCACCCACTCTACGGCTTTCTCCATGTCGAGAATCAGCATGTCGAGGATGGCGTCACGCTTTGTTGACTTGTAGTTTTGCTTCGGCACTTCGATCACTTTCGTCACCAACGGAATGTCACCGAACTGCATCAGGAGGTTCAGATATATCCATGAGCGGTGGAAATAGGCTCTTCCCACATACGCATGCATGATGTTCTCGTCAAGTCCGTCCACCTTCGGGGCGTACTGGATAATGGTGTTTGCCCACATGACAGCCTTGTAACTCTGCACCCAGAAGTAGAGTATGGAGTTAGTTCGGTTGAGGTTGCTTTCGCTCGTTTCAGAACTTGGGGTCAGGTCTTCCGCCGGATTGCTGAGCATCCTTGTCTTGTCTGTGGCGGAGGCGGCGCCGAGGTCAGAGAACATATACTCCGTCGGCAGAGGTATCATCTCGTTGTCGTTGCGTGCGTAGTACAGTTTCAGGTTTCTGTCACACATTGCCATGGCAGCCTTGAGCCCTGATTCCGTGGAGAAGGTTGTTACCGGTTCGTAGAATGATAGCGGGTCTGTCTCGAGGAAGTCCTTGCTGCATCCGGAGAAGAGAACTGCCGTTGCCAGCAACGAACCGAGTATTGTCAGTCTTGCTTTGTTGTTCTGTCGTTTCATAGTTGTCTTTTCTGTAGATTAGAATGATAGATTGATTCCCAATGTATAACTTCTCACTGCGAGACCTTCAGACTCGATGTCTCCGTATTCCCAGTGGCGGTCTGCTCTCCATATTGCCGCATTCTTGATTGTGGCATACACCTTTGCGCTCTGTATGTTCCACTTTCCTACGAGATCTTTCGGCAGAGAGTATGCCAGCGTAACGTTGTCCAGTCGGATGAAAGAGCCGTTGTAGATCATCGGAGGTGTCTGTGCCCCGGTGGGACCTTTTGCTTCTATGCGTGCGTAATGGTTGGTCGGGTTGTCGAGAGTCCAATATGTCTTGGCAGGCATATTTCCCAGACAGTAGGTCATACGGCCGCCGTCGTCATCGTTGTTGAGATAGTCGGTGCGCGCTTTCTTCTGTCCCATATAGGAATACATATTGATTGACAGCGACAGATTCTTGTATGTGAACGTGTTGCGCATTGACCACCTGAACGGAGACACAGTTGTGCCGAGGAATGTCTTGTCCTTGTCGTTGTATACTGCGGTGCGTGTGCCGTTCTCGTTGATGATGTCGTCGTCGGTGTAGAGATTAGCCACCTTCGGGTCTCCTGGCACCTGACCGTACTTCGCGGCCTCTTCCCATTCGCCCTTCTGCCATATTCCGGTCACCTTATAGTCCCATATCTCGTTTATGCTCTGCCCGATGAACCATCCGTTTGTGCGGTCGTCGCTTTCCTTAGTGCCGATCACGTTGCCGCTGGCATCGGTTACATCCTCGTAAGTGTAGTAAAGGTGCTTGATGGTGTTCTTGTTATAGGCAAAGTTGAAGTTGGTGTCCCACTTGAAATCCTCCGTGTCGATGTTGCTGGAGTTGAGGGTCAGTTCCACGCCGTTGTTGTTCACCTGTCCCAAGTTGGTCGTTATCGAGGCGAAACCGGTGAAGTTTGGTATCTTCTGATTCATGATCATATCGGTTGTCTTCATGAAGTATGTCTCCAACGAACCGCTCAGTCTGCCGTTGAGAAAACTGAAGTCAAGTCCGAAGTTCCATGATCCGGTCTTCTCCCACATGAGGTTCGGGTTGGCGAGACGCTCCGCACGCAGTGTCTTTATTTGCTCCGTGTCAGTCCCGTTGCCTCCTGTGGCGTATCCCATGTACGATCCTGCGACGAGATTTGACAGTGCCACATACGGATTATCGAGCGAACGGTTTCCGTTGCGTCCGTATGAAGCGCGCAGTTTGCCGTAGTCCATGATGCCGTGCCACTTCCAGAACTTCTCGTTTGTGAACGTCCAGCCCAATGCAACCGATGGGAATGTGGCGTACACGTTGGCAGAACCGAATGCCGAATACCCGTCACGGCGTATGGAAGCGGTGAGCATATAGAGGTCATTGTACGAATAGAATGCGCGTGCGAGCAGTGCGTCGGCACTCTGATGGCTGTCATTGCTGCTGAAAGAACTTGCCTCCTTGTCTCCGTTCTGCGTGCTGTGGAAGCCGAGAGCGTCGGATGGCTGTATGTTCCGGGCCTCTATGCGGTCGGACCAGTATCTTCTGTCTTCCGCTTCCTGTACAAGAGTGAGCGTGATGTTGTGTTTCCGTGCGAAAGTGTAGTTCCATGAGACGGTGTTGTTGAGCGACCAGTCAAACCGTTTCGCCTGTTCGCGGTTCACACCCTTGTTCGTGGGGATTGCCCCGGGGATGTCCGCCGACATGAAATCGCGGTCATGGAAGAACTGGTAGCGCGGTGCGGCGTTGAAACTGTATGTTATGTTGAACGGCAGTTTTACCTTTGCGTTGAATATGGTGTTGAATGTCGTGTAGCCTTTTTCCAGGTCATAGTAGTCGAGATTGTACCAATAGTTGTATCCTTGCTGTGAGTAGTTGCCGTCGAGAGGGTACTGCACATACTTGCCATTGGCGTCTTTGTAGTCACCGTAGGGGCTTGTGCGCAACTGGGCATCCTGATCTATGTCGACAGCACCGTCAGTACGCTCCTGGAAATTGACGTTCGCACCGAGTTCGAGCCACTTTGTCACGTTCATGTTCACCTTCATGTTGGCGCGTATGGTCTTGTAGTTGTCGTCCACCCATACGCCCTGGTTGTCCATGTAGCCCACAGACAGGTAGTAGTTGGCGTTGTTTGACGCTCCGCTTACGCTTGCGTTGTAGTCCTGGTTGAACGCTGTCCTGAAGCAAAGGTCCTCCCAATTGACGAACTTGCCGTCGAGCAGGTTTTGCAGAGCGTTGGAGCCCTCCTTGAAACCGAGCCTTCTTGCCCAGATGCTCAGGTCGGATTCGCCGTCGCTGTTGGAGGTATAGCCGCGCCAGGTGTCAATGTCCACGCCCGAGGGCAGGCTGTTCGGATTGGAGTAATAGCCCGGCGTGGCAGCCCTCGCGCCAGTCTGGTAGGCCGCCCAGTTGCCGTCGGCATCAGCACCGTAAGTGCTTTTCTCAAGCCAGTCCTGATAATGCTGCAGGTAGTCTGACTGGTTGCTCCACCTGTCACGGAAGTTTGACTTCTGCGTGAACCCGGTGTTGACACTCAGGTTCACTGTCGGTTTGCCCTGTTTGCCTTTCTTTGTCGTTATGATGATGACACCGTTGGCAGCCTTTGCACCGTAGATGGCGGCCGAGGAGGCATCCTTTAGGATGTCGATCTGTTCGATGTCGTCGGGGTTGATCTCCGAGAGTTCGCCGTAGAACATCATGCCGTCGAGGATGAGAAGCGGTGAGTTGTGGTTGTTGCTCGTGTAGACAGATCTCTGTCCGCGCACGCTCAGCGAACCGCCACCCTTTGCCGAACTGTCGTAACCGACATTAAGTCCAGCCGTTCCGCGCAGAATATCCTGCACGGTCTTAGGGTTGTCCGCCGCTATTTTGTCGGGTCTGATCTGCGTTACCGACCCCGTGAGGTCTTTCTTTCTCATGGTGCCGTATCCCACGACCACCACTTCGTTGAGTCCGTGGGAGACATCCTGCATCACGAGAGTGAGCGGTTTGCCTGTGAATACGACCTCTTGCGTGGTCATCCCTACATAGGATGCCACTATGGTCTGGTTCTCTTCACCTTGCAGGGAGAACCTTCCGTCGATGTCGGTGATAGTGCCGTGTTTGCCGCCTTTCACCGTTATGCTCACGCCTATCAGCGGTTCATTGTTGGTGTCAGTGACAACGCCCGTTATCTTCTTTCCGTTCTGGGCAAACGCCGCAGACGAAATAATAAGCATAACGAACAATAGTGCTTTTTGTTTCATTGCGATAGTTTTTAAGGGTTAGACATTTTGTGGTTTTCAGTTGTCAGTGGAGACCGCCGCAAAGTTACCATTGTTTGTAGCGGAAGTTTACTTTTTGTGACGTAAAACCAACGAAAACGTTTGCGCAAAACGGTGTTCTTGTGGTGCGCAAACGATGCTTTTGCAGTCTGAAAACGGTGCTTTTGCGGTGATGCAGCGGTCGTGGTACGAGTGTACTACGACCGCTGTACCATGTGTACCTCATTCGAAGTACAAGCGTACCACGGTCGGTGTGCCGCTGCAAGAACGGTGCTTTCAGATAACGCAAGGGGTGTTCCTGGACTGCAGGAACACCCCCGGGATATGGCGTGGCAACGGTTTCCGTGCCGGCAGTCAGACGTTGTCTGCCCCCGGCACTCTTACGCTGCTCTTGCGGATGTTTATCCTCATGGGCAACACTTCGTGGAATATGCTCTTAGTGCCGTCTATGTGCCGCAGCAGAATCTGGCACGACCGCTGGCCCATGAGGAAAGATTCGTCGGCAATGGAGGATATTGGCGGCGTGAGATAGCGCACGTCGGGAGTGTCGACAAAGCCGATCAAGGCTATGTCTTCAGGGATTTGCAGACCCTTTTCGCGTATCGCGTCAAGTGCGCCGTAGACGCAGTCGTAGTTGATGGCCATGATTCCGTCTACCTGTTGTTCCTCTATGAGGCTGCGCGTGGACTCGTATGCCGTCTGTCGGGATAGTTTTTTGCAGCGGAAGAAGTCGGGAGTGACGGAGATTTTCGCCTCGTGCAGCGCTTCGATAAAGCCGTGCTTGCGCCGTCTGACCATATCCAGGTGGTTGGGGCCTCCTATAAATCCTATTCTGCGGCATCCCTGTCGGATGAGGTGACGGGTGGACTGTTCGGCGGCGATGATGTCGTTTGACACCACAGACGAGAGCCTGTCGTTGAGGCAGGTGCGTGCGTAGAGCACCGTCGGCACGTTGTTGTCCGCCAAGTGTCCGAACTTGCTGTAGTCCGTCGTCTCCTGTGACAGGCAGGCTATGATGCCGTTGACGTGCATGGAAATCAGGTTGTCGATGCACTCCACCTCGTCATGGCTGTTGTCGTGGGAGTTGGCGCATATCACGGAATAACCTTTCTTGCGTGCCTCGTCCTCTATTCCGGCTATCACCGAAGAGTGGAAATGCGAGTTTATAGAAGGTGTCAGTACTCCGATAATCTTTGGCGAACCCTTGCGCAGGCTCTGTGCGAACGGGTTTGGACGGTAGTTCCATTTTTCGGCAAGATACTTCACGCGTTCCCTGAGTTCTCCACTCACCTCGGGACTGCCGTGCAGTGCGCGGCTTACTGAGGCGATGCTCACGCCGAGGTTGTCGGCAATGTCCTTGAGCGATACTTTCTTCTGTACTTCCATAATATGCGACGCCACTTGTAGAAGGTTGCTTTTCCGTTTGCAAATATACGAATTATGGTGTGCAAAAAACATCATGTTCCTATATAAAAGGCGTACGCAAACGTTTGCGCTGATTTTCTTGCGCAATGCCTTGCCGCTTGTCGATGTATGCGCTACCTTTGCGGTCGCAAGGGGATTGTTCCTCTGCGACGACATCGGCACAATTCCGACAATGCAAAAAACTTAAATCTTCGGTCATCATGGCAAAAGTTATAACTCTCGGAGAGATAATGCTCCGTCTTACACCTCCTGCCAACGGGCGTTTTGTACAGGCTGCTTCGTTTGACCTGTGCTACGGCGGCGGCGAGGCGAACGTGGCGGTCAGTCTGGCTGCGTTCGGTCATCACTCGTGTTTTGTGAGCCGTCTTCCACGGCATGAAATAGGGCAGGGGGCGGTCAATTTCCTGCGCCGTTATGGCGTAGACACATCTTTTGTGAACCGCGGAGGAGAGCGTGTGGGCATCTATTTTCTCGAAAATGGTTTTGCCATGCGTCCGAGCAAGGTCATCTACGACCGCAGCCACTCGTCGATAGCGGAGACTGCCGTGGAGGATTTTGACTTCGACAGTATCATGCAGGATGCCGACTGGTTTCATTGGACGGGGATTACTCCTGCACTGTCGCACTCGGCAGCCCTTGTGACAGAGGCGGCCTGCCGTGCCGCGAAGCGTCACGGTGTCACGGTGTCGGCAGACCTCAACTACCGCAAGAAACTGTGGTCGCCCGATGAGGCGCAGACTGTGATGAAGCCGCTGATGCGTTTTGTCGATGTCTGCATAGGCAACGAGGAAGATGCCGCCAAGTGTCTCGGTCTCACTCCCGACAGCGATGTGGAGACGGGAAACGTGTCGGCGGAGGGCTATAAGGACGTGTGCCGCGCAATAGCCGACACCTACGGCTGCCGCTGTGTGGCGTCCACTTTGCGCGAATCCTACTCTGCGAGCCACAACGGATGGAAAGCCATCATCTTTGACGGGACTGTTTTCCACGAGTCAAGACGCTATGACATCTTGCCGATAGTGGACCGTGTGGGTGCAGGGGATGCCTTTGCCGGCGGACTGATACACGGTCTGCTGACGAAAGGCACGCCGGCGGAGGCACTGGAATTTGCCGTTGCGGCATCCGCACTCAAGCATACCATTCCCGGAGATTTCAATATGGTCTCGCCCGAAGAGGTGGAAGCACTGGCGGCGGGTAGCGGAAACGGAAGAGTAGAACGATAAAAAAACGACCGTTTATGGCAAGATATGACAAACTGACAGTGCTCGGCAAGATGTGCAGGACATCACTTGTGCCTGTGTTCTGCCACACCGATGCGGACACGGTATGCCGCGTCGTGAAAGCGTGTTTCGACGGTGGCGTAGAGGTGTTTGAGTTTACCAACCGCAGTGAAGCTGCCCATGAGGTTTTCCGTGATGTCGTGTCCCGGGTGCGCAGAGAATGCCCCGGACTGTCCTTGGGCGCAGGTTCGGTGGTGGATGAACCTACCGCAGCCCTGTACATACAGTCGGGTGCGGACTTCATTGTCAGCCCTCTCTTCAATCCCGACGTGGCGAAACTCTGCAACCGTCGTGGCATTCCGTATGTCGCAGGATGCGGTTCGGTGACGGAGATAGGCATTGCCCAGGAGGCAGGATGCGAGATGGTGAAAGTATTCCCCGGCGAAGTTCTCGGTCCGGCGTTTGTGAAGTCCGTTCTTGCTCCGATGCCTTGGACCCGCATAATGGTAACCGGCGGTGTGCAGCCCGACGAGGCCAATCTCTCGGCATGGCTGTCGGCAGGTGCCAGTTGTGTGGGTATGGGTTCGAAACTGTTTCCGAAAGACAGGATAGAGACAGGCGACTGGGAGTATATTACAGATAAGTGCCGTGAGTGTGCGGACATCATCAAAAGGCTGAAAGCATGAAAGAATTTATCCACAGGGACTTTCTCCTTAATGGTGAAACAGCCCGCCAACTCTACCACAACCATGCAGAACAGTTGCCGATAATAGACTATCACTGTCATCTTGCGCCCGAACAGATAGCCTTGGACTATCGTTACCGCAGCATAACGGAACTGTGGCTTGGCGGCGACCACTACAAATGGCGCATCATGAGAGCCAATGGCGTGGACGAACGCTACATCACAGGCGATGTCTCGGATTGGGAAAAGTTCAGCAAGTGGGCGGAGACAGTGCCCTACACCATGGGCAATCCGCTCTATCACTGGACGCACATGGAACTCCGCACGGCGTTCGGCATCACCGAAACCCTCAACAACCGCACGGCAAGAGACATCTACGAACGGTGCAACGAGATGCTGCGCAGTGACTCCATGTCGGCAAGAGGCATGATGCGGCGTTACCGTGTAGAAGTCGTGTGCACCACTGACGATCCTGCAGACAACCTGTCGTGGCACAGGCAGATAGAGCAGAGCGGTTTTGAAACGAGGGTGTTGCCGGCATGGAGAGCCGACAAGGCGGTGGCAGTGGGCAGTGACGGCTACCTTGAATATGTCGCCCTGCTGTCGGAAGCTGCCGACACGGACATCCGTTCGCTCGACACACTGCTGCAGGCGCTGCGCAAACGCCATGATTATTTCGCTTCATGCGGATGCCGTCTCGCCGACAATGGACTGGGAGATTTCCCTTTTGCGGAGTGTAGCGGCAATGAGGCGGCGAGCATCTATGACGATGTGCTGGCAGGCAAGTCCCTCTCCCGAGACAAGGGAACGAAACTCCGCACTTACCTGTTGCTGGAGTTGGCACGGATGAACCATGAGAAAGGTTGGGCGCAACAGTATCATTTCGGTGCACTGCGAAATGTCAACAGCCGTATGTATAAGGCTCTTGGCGCAGACAGTGGTTTCGACACGATGGGCAACAGTTGCTCAGCCGTGAACATGGCACGCTTCCTCGACACGCTCGAAAGCGAGCGCCGGTTGGCAAAAACTGTCCTCTACAACCTCAATCCGGCAGACAACGCAATGGTGGCAGCCATGGCTGCCAATTTCCAGGATGGGTCTGTGCCGGGCAAGATGCAGTATGGCACAGCATGGTGGTTTAACGACAGCCTCGACGGAATGGTCGACCAACTCAACACACTCGCCCTGCAGGGACTGCTGAGCCGCTTTGTCGGTATGCTCACCGACTCGCGCTCATTCCTGTCATATCCCCGTCACGACTATTTCCGGCGGATACTGTGCAACCGGATCGGTGACAATGTGGACCGTGGGCTGATGCCTGTCGGAGAGATGGAACGCATAAGCGGTATGGTGGAAGACATCTGCTATAACAATGCAAAACAATATTTCGGATTCTAAAAACACGATACGGATGAGAAACCTATTTGACATCAGCGGCAAGACAGTGGTCATCACAGGCGGCTGCGGAATACTTGGACAGGCCATTGCGGAGTACCTGCTCGAACAGGGAGCACGCGTGGCGATACTCGATATCAACGAAACTGTCGGCTCACAACTGCAGGACAGGCTCTCCGCAAAGGGGGACGTGCTGTTCCTGAAGACAAATGTGCTCGACCGTGAGACACTCGTACAGAACCGCAGTGACATCATATCACACTTCGGGAGCATAGACATACTACTCAATGCGGCAGGAGGCAATATGGCAGGAGCGACGGTGGCACCCGACAAGACATTCCTTGATCTTGATATAAACGCCTTTGAAAAGGTCGTTCAACTCAACCTTTTCGGTACGGTGATACCTACTCAAGTATTTGTGGAAGAAATGTCCCGGCAGGGCAAGGGTGCGATAGTGAACTTCTGTTCGGAGTCGGCTCTGCGTCCGCTGACGCGTGTCGCAGGATACGGAGCGGCAAAGGCTGCCATAGCGAACTACACGAAATACATGGCAGGAGAACTTGCCATGAAGTTCAGTCCCGAAATCCGTGTCAACGCCATTGTGCCCGGTTTCCTCATAACGAACCAGAACCGTGCTCTGCTGACCAATGAGGACGGCTCGCTGACGGCCCGCGGCGAGACCGTTATAGCACACACTCCAGCCGGTCGGTTCGCTGAACCGTGGGAGCTACTCGGCACTATCCACTACCTTGTCAGCGATGCCTCGACATTCGTTACAGGCGCACTCTCAGTTGTTGACGGCGGTTTTGACTCGTTCTCAATATAACCTTACATGACAGGAAACAGATGAATACGATACTTTCGGAAAAAACTTGGCGCTGGTATGGTCCCGATGATCCGGTGTCACTCAGCGACATCCGCCAGACTGGAGCGACGGGGATAGTGACCGCACTCCACCATATTCCTAACGGAGAAGTGTGGACTGTGGAGGAGATAATGAAGCGCAAGAACACCATAGAGGCTGCCGGACTCATGTGGAGTGTAGTGGAAAGTGTGCCTGTACACGAGCATATAAAGACAAGGATGGGTGATTTCGTGCGGTATGTCGACAACTACAAACAGAGCATACGCAACCTTGCGCAATGCGGCATCACCGTTGTCACCTACAATTTTATGCCTGTGCTCGACTGGACGCGCACCGATTTGGCATACTGTATGCCAGACGGCAGCCGTGCGCTCCGTTTTGAGCGTGCCGCCTATATTGCGTTTGACCTCTACATACTGCGTCGTGCTGAGGCTGAAAAGGAATATTCCGATGAGGACAAAAAGACTGCAAAGGCACGGTTGGAGCGCATGACCGCCGCAGAGAAGGATACGCTCGTGAGGAACATGATAGCTGGCCTGCCGGGATCGGAGGAGAGTTTCACGCTCGACAACTTCCACGCCGAACTTGACAGATACCGTGATGTCACGCCGCAGCAACTGCGCCTTAACCTCATCGCTTTCCTCCGTGAGATATGCCCGGTAGCAGACGAGGTGGGCGTGAAGATGGTCATTCACCCTGACGATCCGCCGATGCCGATACTCGGACTGCCGCGTATAATGAGTTGCGCAGAGGATTTCCAGGCACTTATAGACGCTGTGCCGAACGAGAGCAATGGACTTTGCCTGTGTACAGGTTCGCTTGGCGTGAGGCGCAGTAATGACTGTGCAGCAATGATGAGGCGTTTTGCCGACCGCATATACTTCGTTCACCTGCGCAGCACACAGAGTGACAGTGACGGAAACTTCTACGAAGCGTATCATCTGGAGGGCGATGTTGACATGTACGAGGTGATGAAGACCCTGCTCGAAATACAGCAAAGTAGTGGCAGGTCAATCCCTATCAGACCCGATCACGGACATCAGATGATAGATGATCTTGCCAAGAAAACCAATCCGGGCTACAGTTGCTTAGGGCGGATGAGGGGGCTTGCCGAACTGCGAGGGCTGGAAATGGGAATCGCAAGAACCCTTTACGGCAATTGACAGACATCGCAAAGAAGAAGGAAAATAAGGAAAGAGTAAAATATCATGCACGGCAGTGCGTTATTATAACTGATAAGGTGTGGGGACGGAAAAAGCGTGCCATACCTCGAAAGCCTAAGTCTCATGAACAGGAAGACAAATTATCGGTGGGTTATTTGCGGAATGTTGTTTTTCGCAACCACCATCAACTATATGGACAGGCAGGTTTTGTCACTGACATGGAAAGACTTTATCCGTCCCGAGTTTCATTGGGAGGATTCTGACTACGGCATCATTGCGGCGGTGTTTTCGCTCGTCTATGCTTTCTCCAATGCCCTGTCAGGAAGAGTTGTCGACAGGTTAGGCATAAAGAGAGGGTATATGTTGGCAATCGGAGTGTGGTCTCTTGGTGCGTGTATGCACGCCTTGTGCGGTTGGGCAACAACACTGATAGAAGGTCCTGACGGAATCGCCGCCGTGCGTGTACTGTCGTTCGGTTCATCGTTCTCGCTTGCCTTGTCTACCAGTGTGTGGCTTTTCTTGTTTTGCAGGAGCATACTGGCATTCGGAGAATCGGGCAATTTCCCTGCCGCAGTGAAGGTTGCTGCAGAGTATTTCCCCAAAAAAGACCGCGGTTATGCCACATCGATATTCAACTCGGGTAGTACTGTGGGCGCACTCATCGCACCCCTTTGCATACCGACACTTGCCCGCACATTCAAGGATGTGGGCGTGGGCAACGGTTGGGAAATGGCTTTTGTGATAATCGGAGCACTCGGTTTTGTGTGGATGGGCTTGTGGCATTTCGTGTACAAGCCCATAGACAACAATCCCCATGTGAACGAGGCAGAACGCACATATATAAAAACCGCCGACCGTGAGGAGACACCGGTCAGTGACGGGGGAGGGCGCAAACTGTCGGTAAAAGAGTGTCTGTGCCTGCGCCAGACATGGGCTATCGTACTGGGGAAATTCCTTACCGACGGCGTGTGGTGGTTTTTCCTCTTCTGGACACCGGCATATATCAGCGATGTTTACGGTTATTCGAGCGATACGCCAATGGCACAGATACTGTTGTTTGTGCTGTATGCCATAACCATGCTGTCGCTCTACGGAGGCAAGTTGCCCACAATATTCATCAATAAGACAGGCCGTGACGCTTACACTTGTCGTATGAGAGCGATGTTCATCTTCGCTCTCTTCCCGCTGTTGGGACTTATTGCCCAACCCCTCGGCAAAGTTTCACTGTGGCTCACGGTTATAGTGATAGGTATAGTCGGTGCTGCCCACCAGTCTTGGTCGGCCAACCTGTTCAGCGTAGGCTCCGATCTGTTCCCCAAGAACACGGTTGCCACCATCACGGGATTTAACGGTATGGCAGGCGGAGTCAGTTCTTTCCTTATCAACATCGGCACCGGCTTTTTCCTTACATACATAAGCCGTCAT
>CAVDQB010000039.1:0-13627 GCA_963611255.1 Faecalibacterium prausnitzii | reverse complement strand
GCAGGACGGATAACGGTCGGTATCCGACCGAACCACGACCGTGAACAACCTGCACGAACACCACTCCGGCATGACAACAACACAGTTATGACACAACAACAGCACCACTCCGACGCCAAACGTAAAGTTTCGGAGTGCGGCGTTTGCCCTCCGTTCCCACAACGAAACCTGCGCGGAAAGACGAAGGACAGGCACAAAAAACACGACAGAAAAGGTGTCTTCACCCCCCCGAGAACAAAAATTTCGCCGTGATTAATAAATTTAACTGTGTAAAAAGTTGTAAAAATAATCGGGATGGATTATCTTTGCAACCGAAACAACGTCGTTTTCGGCGACTAAAAAACCTATATGCTTGAATACAAAACCATTGCATAATTTACCAATTATTAACTAAAACAAATTTCAAGAATGAGACAAAACCGATTGCGAGTAGATTCTTTTCTGAAAAGGATGATGCTTGTGACTGTACTTGTTTCAGTGCCCGTTTCATGGATCAGCGCAAGTTCGTCCGAAGGAAAAGAGCCATCTGAAAACGTACAAGGACAAGTCGCCCGGGAAAGGACTATCACTGGAGTAGTGACCGACAGCAACGGAGAACCGCTGGTGGGTGTCACCGTGAGAATCAAAGGCAATGCCAACAGTGCAGCCGTCACCGACATTGACGGACGCTACTCTATCGTCACTTCAGAGAAGAAGCCCGTAGTGGTATTCACCTATATCGGATACCAGGCCAGCGAAACCATTGCCAGCGGCAACGTGGTGAACGTGAAGATGACGGAAGAGAACAACACCCTCAATGATGTTGTCGTCATCGGATACGGCACACAGGCACGGAAGAGTGTCGTGGGAGCAGTCGACCGCATCGGTGCAAACGCCATTGAGGACAAGCCGGTGGCGAATGTCACGCAGGCCCTGCAGGGCGCTTCGCCTAACCTTGTCATACAACGCAGGAGCTACAACCCCAACGGAGAGTCCACAAACCTCAACATCCGAGGCATCTCCACTACCAACTCGAACGCCCCGCTCATCGTCATCGACGGTCTCATACAGAACAGCGACGCACTGAACATGCTCAACCCCAACGACATCGACAACGTGTCGATCCTCAAGGATGCAGGTGCCGCCGCCATCTACGGTTCGCGTTCATCAAACGGAGTAATCCTCGTGACCACGAAGAAGGGTTCGGTAAACCAGGAGGCGAAGGTGAAACTCAACACCTCAATCGGTTGGGAAGACCCGAAACTGCTGTTCCAGGCCGTGCCGGGATACCAGAACATGCAGCTCCGCAACCTCGCTGCCACGAACGCAGGCAACAGCCCCCTGTTCACCCCTGCACAGATTCAGGCGGAGTATGACGCCCGTGACCAGGAGAACTGGTGGTACAACCAGATATTCAGAACGGCTCTGCAGCAGAGCCACAACATAAGTGTCTCCGGCGGCTCCAACAAGACCACCTACATGGTGAGTGTGGGCTACTACGACCAGGAGAGCAATTATGTGGGACGTAGCAACCTCGGAATGCAGCGTTACAACCTGCGTTCGAACCTCTCCACAGAGGTAGGGCGGTTCAAACTGGAGGCTCTCATGTCGTTCACGCGCAACAACAGCATCTCGACAACGGGTTCAAGCCTCGAGATAAACGCCAGCCGCATACCCAACTACTCCTATTACAAGATGAAGGACCAGGGCAAGTACCTCATCAATGACGTGGTGAGCGACTTCAACCCGCTGGGAGAACTCGAGTCAGGAGGCACGAACAAATACCGCAACAACGACTTCAACGGCAGCCTGTCGGCAGAGATGAAGATCATCGACGGACTGAAACTGCGCGGCCTGTTGGGCGTTGACGTGCAGGGACAGCACCGTTTCACAAGGACGCACGCAGTGGAATACTACCTTGACGTCAACAATGCCAACCCGAGTTACATCAGCAGTTCCGGCAACGACTCTTATGTCGACGACTGGAACTACGACTCCTACCTCATCAACTCGCAGTTGTTGCTCGACTACAACAAGTCGTTCGGCAAGCATAATGTGGCAGGTCTGCTGGGTCTGACCAACGAGTCTTTCACCTCGACAGCCAATGAGATAAAGATACAGAACCCCAACAAGGACCTCGGAACTGACGCCAATGACGACGCAGTCATCAACATCGGCAAGGGTTCGTCGGTAACTCCGATGAACACCACACGCACGTCCATCACTTCCGTTCTCGGCCGTGTGTCCTACAACTACGCCGACAAGTACTACGGAGAGTTCAGTTTCCGCTACGACGGTTCGTCGAAGTTCGCGGCCAAGAACCGCTGGGGCTTCTTCCCGTCCGTGTCCGCCGGCTGGCGCATTTCGGAGGAGGACTTCATGAACAGTTACCGGGAGAACGTCGGCGACCTGAAGATACGCGCATCCTACGGTGTGCTCGGAAACCAGACCATCGGCACTTACGACCGCTACACCACATATAATGTGTACACCAACACATACGCCTACAACAACGAGACTGTCACGGGCGCAGGCTTCACACTCGGTTCCGAGAACCTGAAATGGGAAAAGACAAAGACATTCAACATCGGTGCTGACGCCACGTTCTTCAACAACAGCCTCACCATCGGACTTGACCTCTACGCAAAGCGCACCGTCGACATCCTCATGAAGCCTGTCGTTCCGTCGGTATTCGGCACGACCCAGGCCATGGACAACTACGGCGAGGTGTCAAACCACGGCTGGGAACTGTCGGCAAACTACAGGTTCAAGACCGGCGACGTGCGCCACTCCGTATCCGCAAACATCGGAGACTCGTTCAACAAACTTGAGAAGTTCCCCGAAGACGAGCAGATTTCAGGCGTCGAGGAGTTGTGGATTCTCAAACGCGTAGGCGTGCCGTTGGGCTCCTACTACGGCTACAAGACTGACGGAATGTTCCAGAGTTATGAGGAGATAGAGGCTTCCGCCACACCTGTCGGCGTGACCGTACAGCCCGGAGACCTCAAGTTCGTTGACCGCAACGGCGACGGCATCATCGACTCCAAGGACCGTTATGTCCTCGGAAACGCATTCCCGCGCTACACTTTCGGCTTCACCTACAACGTGGCATGGAAGGGTTTCGACTTCAGCGTCTTCGCCCAGGGTGTCGGCAAGCGTGACATGATGCTCCGCGGCGAGTTGATGGAGCCGTTCCACTCCAACTACTCATACTGCATCTACAAGCATCAGCTGGACTTCTGGACCCCGACCAACACCGACGCCAAGTACCCGCGGCTCTCTGAACCTGGCAGTTCGTCTACCCAGAACAACTTCCGCATGGGTTCCGACCTCTACATCCTCGACGGAAGTTACCTGCGCATAAAGAACATCACACTCGGCTACACCGTCCCCAAGACGCTGACAGCGAAGGTGGGAATAGAGAAACTGCGCATCTATGTGACAGGACAGAACCTGCTCACGTTCTCTCACAACTCATTCATAGACCCAGAATCCTCGGAGTTCGGCAGCAACATGACCAACTCAGGAGGCAACAGCGGACGCAACTATCCCGTGTTGAAATATTATGGTTTCGGTCTTGACTTGGAATTTTAACACACTGGAGGACATAAAATGAAACGATACATATATTCAATAGCAATACTTTTCGGAGCATTGGCACTCAGTGGCTGCAACCCGATGGACAACGAACCGACGAACAGCTACACCGACAAGACGTTCTGGACTGACATCAACAAGGCCCAGACAATGCTCAACATGGCTTACAACCAGATGTACTCCGCAGGCAAGATGTGGAGCGACGAGCGACTCACTGACAACCTGTATGAAGGCCGCGGATACACCGACCAGCGTTCGATGCGCAACGGCACGGCCGACACTTCCACCGGTCTGTTCGCATCGGAATGGAGCAATCTCTACGGCGGCATAAAGACTTGCCACGTCATACTCGCCAACATCGACCGTCTCGAGGCTGACGCCAAGACCAAGGCTTTCATGATTGCGCAGACACGCTACATACGCGCCGCAATCTATTTCCGCCTGACAAACTTCTACGGCGACATCCCCTTCTTCACCAAGGACATCACCCTTGCCGAGTCGAAGACCATATCGCGCACCAGCCATGACGAGGTGGTGAAGTTCATCCACAGCGAACTGGACGACATACTCGCCGACCTGCCGACGCGCGAAGAGTTGTCTGCCGACGAAAACGGCAAGATAACGAAAGGCGCAGCCCTGATGCTGCAGGCAAGGGCATACCTCTACGAGTCGGATTGGGCCAACGTCGAGAAATACTGTTCGATGCTCATGTCGGGCGAATACGGCTCTTACAGCCTGTTCAACAGTTACGCAGGCCTGTTCACCCAGGAGAACGAGTACAACTGCGAGGTGATCATGGACTGCTCCTACGTTCCCCTCACACGCACATGGGGCGACATGCTCGACATGTGTCCTATCTCCAAGAACGGCCGTGTCAACTCTACCGCCCCCACACAGAGCCTCGTTGACAACTACCTGACACTCGACGGATACACCATAGACGAGGCAGGGACGACCTACAACGAGAACTATCCCTACGACAACCGTGACCCACGACTCACCGCAACGGTCATTTACCACCGCTACAAGTGGGCGCAGAACGTGCCGGGATCTGAGTTCACCGACACCTACATCAACATAAAGCCGGGCGTAAGCGACAACGACGACACCTACAAGGGAGCCGGTTCAAACGCCACTTCCACCGGTTACTATGTGCGCAAGTACTATGATCCGCAGGCGGCAGCATCGATGAACAGCGGCCTGAACATCATCACGATGCGCTATGCCGACGTCCTCCTGATGTACGCAGAGGCGATGAACGAGCAGAACAAGATGACTGAAGAGGTGTGGAACAAGACCATACGCCCCATACGCCAGAGGGCTGGATTCACCAAGGCAAAGGCTCTTGACTTCCCCAACGGCGACCAGGCGGCACTCCGAAAGGTGCTCCGCAGCGAGAGAAACTCCGAACTGGCACTCGAGGGACTGCGCTGGTATGACATCAAGAGATGGCAAGCCGGCGAGGAATACCTCAGCAAGCAGGTGCGCGGAGCGAAGTTCGCAAGCAACAACACCAAGTACATCGAGTTAGACAACTACAAGTTCAACAAGAACCGTGACTACCTGTGGTCAGTGCCACAGGCACAGATGGACATCAATCCAAACCTGAAACCAAACAATCCGGGATATGCCAACTAAGGTTCAAACAACAAAAAGACAAACAATGAAAAAGATATTTTCCTTTATTGCGGCAGTCTGCACAGCGTTCTCCGCATTCCTTACAACATCCTGCTCTTCCGATCTTGAGTACAAGGACGTGGAAGTTTCCGCAGTAAAACAACTGTATTCACCCAAGGAAAACCAGAAAGTGACACTGGTGTCGTCCGCCACAGCCTCTCTGTTCTTCGAGTGGTCGTCGGCCAATGCCGCCGATGGCGGCGCACCGTTGTATGAAGTTCTCTTCGACAAAACGGACGGCGACTTTTCCAAGCCCGTATATTCACTGACATCCGATGACAACGGAGCGCGCACCTACGCATCTGTTTCGCACAAGGTTCTCGACAAGATCGCTTCTCTTGCAGGTGCAGGTTCGGGCGAGGAAATAACCCTCAAGTGGACCGTACGCTCCACACGCGGCATCGGCGGCAAACTCGCAGAAGAGAGCCGCACGCTCACCATCACCCGTCTGTTGGGCTTTGCCGAGATTCCGACGCAGCTCTTCATCACAGGCGAAGGTTCTGAGGGCGGTGCCGACATCGCCGGCGCCGTGGTCTGCACAGCACCTGAAGCCGACATCTTCGAAATCTTCACGAAACTCGAGGCAGGCAAGAACTACGAGTTCGTAGACACCAAGGACGACCAGGCACGCCACTTCTACATCGACGGAGCATCCATCAAGGAATCTACAGACGGTTCCAAGGCCGGCACAGTGGAGAAGACAGGCGTATACAGAATAACCCTTGACTTCGCCGTAGCATCTGTCAAGATGGTGGAAATCACCGGCTGCGCCGTATTCTTCTGCCCGTCCAACTCCACCATAATGGACATGACCTACCAAGGCAACGGTGTCTGGGAAGGCACTGGAGCAACTCCTTTCAAGCAGGAAAGCTGGGGTCGTGACGAGCGTTACAAGATAGAGATGAACACGGCAGACGGCAACATCTACTGGGGACCGGAAAATTCAGGACTTGACGGACGCCCGAGCGACGCCGCCAACGCAGACCCGACAGCCGACTACTGGTATTGCAAGGAGTGGCCTTACTCGCAGTGGGACAACAAGTGGAAGTTCCACGGAACTCACGACACAGAGGTTACCGGCAACAACACGACCGTGACCCTCTACCTCAACACCACCAATGCGGCTGGCCGTTACACCCATTTCGTAAAATAAAGAAAACGCGAGCCTCATCCCGATCCTCCGCCGTGAGGGTCGGGATACTGGCTCTACCAACAATCAGAAATCATGAACAAGGCAATAAAGTCATTAGCCCTCGTCACCGCATTAGGTCTTGGGGTTGCCGCATTGCAGTCTTGCGACAACTACGAAGACGAGTACATGTACGGCAAGGGACTGTATAAGATAAACTGGGAGAGTGCCGCCGACAGCGCGACAACGGTTCTCGTGAACCACTACTGGAGCACCGAACGCCATGTGTTCACGCTCATCAACGACGATTTCGACTTCACCCAGAGTGTGGACTACACCTATTGGCAGGAGGCACACGCCATGGATGTCATCATCGACGCCTATCTCCGCACCGGCGACAAGAAGTATTCCGACATGTTCCCTCTGTGGTATGAGGGCGTGAAGAAGTGCAACTGGCAGGACAGAAACGGTTTCCGCGGCGAGTACTACGACGACACGGCGTGGATAGCACTGACCATCATGCGCATGTATGAAGCCACCAAGGAGGACAAATACCTTGAAACGGCAAAGGACTTGTGGGCTTACCTGCAGGGAGCATGGGACGAAGAGAACGGCGGTCTCGCCTGGACTGTCAAGAAACGCAACTCAAAGAACGCGTGCACAATGGGTCCCGCCACGATACTCGGTGTCCATATATACAATGTGACAAAGGATCAGGCCGACCTGGAATGGGCGAAGAACATCTATGAGTGGGAGTATGGCAACCTCTACAACCCGGCTTCCGGTGCCGTCTACGACAACTACAACACCGACACTCAGGAGTTGTCAACGACCACATTGAGTTATAACCAAGGCACATTCGGCGGCGCCGCCTACGCCCTCTACAAGGCTACGGGCGAGCAGAGTTACCTCCAGACTGCACGCAAGGCGTTCTATTACGGAATGACTTCCAGCAACATCATCGACACTGGCAACAACATCATCCGCGACGAAGGCAACAACCACAACAACGAACTCTTCAAGGGCATCTACATGCGCTACCTTGTCCAGATACTCGACGAGCCTGCCCTGGAGAGCATCTACAGGAACAAGTTCGCCACATTCCTCAACAACAACGCCGAAACGGCATGGCGCAACGGAGTGAAGAAGAACGAACTGCAGATGTACTTCAGCAGCAACTGGGCACAACCGATTACCGGCAGCACATCCAACATGGAGTGCCAAGTGGCGGGATGCACGCTTCTTGAAGCCCGTGCATCATACGAAAAGTGACACAGCGTTCTTTTATAAATAAATCCAAACTATCAATCTCAAAAACATTTATCAGACATGAGACTACAAAGAAAGTACTTTTCCGTGCTTGTAGGCATGATTTTCTGCCTATTGTTCGGAGGCGCAGGGTCTGCCTACGCACAGACTTCAAAGACCGTCACAGGAACTGTTTTCGATGAGAAAGGCGAACAGGTTGTAAGCGGTACTGTGGCTCTGAAAGGCACGCAGACCGCAACCGTTACCGACATCAACGGAAACTTCAGCATCACAGTTCCTTCTGACGGAACGTTGGTCTTCTCTTATCTTGGCTACATTACACAGGAAGTGGCAGTGTCTTCCGCCAAGGGAGGAGTAATCAAGGTCACTCTGAAACCAGACGACACAGACCTCGACGAACTTGTTGTGGTCGGTTACGGAACAATGCGCAAGTCGGACCTTACCGGATCGGTGTCAAACACCAAGGGCTCTGACATCATCAAGCAGCAGTCATTCAACGCTCTTGACGGTCTGAAAGGCAAGGCTGCCGGTGTGAACATCTTCAGCAACACTGGTCAGCCGGGCGGTGAGATGCGCGTCATCATACGCGGTATCGCGACCATCAACGCCTCCACAAGCCCACTCTACATCGTGGACGGTGTGGCAATGAGCGACTTCAACCTGCTCAACCCCAATGACATCGAGTCCATAGAGATACTGAAAGACGCTTCAGCGGCAGCCATCTACGGTGCGCGCGGTGCGAACGGTGTCGTTATGGTCACCACAAAACGCGGCAATGCAGGCAAGGGCGTACACGTTTCCTATGACGGTTCTGTTTCGGTAAGCACCATGGCCCGCAAGATGAATGTCATGAACTCCGAGGAGTGGATGGCAACATTCAAGCAGGGACTTGAGAACGCCAACCAGTTCCAGGGCATGAACTTCGACACCGACCTTTCCAAGATCTTCACTGACGAGAGGTTGTTTGTCAACGGCAAACCCATCTATGACACCGACTGGCAGGACGAATGTTCACGCACGGCGGTATCACAGAACCACCAGTTCAGCGTGCAGCGCACCGGCGAAAACGGTAGTTCCGTAGGCGCATTCCTCAACTACACCGACCAGCAGGGTATCCTCCTCAATTCATACTACAAGCGTGTGAATGCAAAATTGTCATACGACGACAATCCGACAAAGTGGCTTTCAACAGGCATAAACGTACTTGTCAACCACACTTGGGGTAACCGTACGTCAGACAACCCGTACTCTCAGGGCGCACTCCGCACCATGATCGAGCAGTTGCCGTTCCTCCCTGTGCAACTCGATGGCGAGTATATGCAGAACAACATGATCAATACTACCGCCATATACAAGGACAAGGACAATCCAGACAGAGGCCTTCAGGGATATCAGCCGGAAGGTGTGGGCAACCCGGTAGAGATTCTCAAGCGTGTGAAGTCCATGTCCTACAACACCCAAATCTTCGGTAATGCTGCACTCACGTTCCACTTGATGAAGGGACTTGACCTGAAGACGCAACTCGGTATAGACTATCACAACGGCCGCAGCCAGAGTTACACTCCGTTCAAACCTCACCAGATCATTGACTTCAGCGCAAACGGCGAGGCTTCAGCGGGCAACTCCAACTCTCTCTATTGGCAGGAAGAGACTTACCTGACTTATGTGACCGACATCAAGAAGCACCACATCAACGCCATGGCTGGTGCATCTTGGCAGGAGCGCAACTACACATATTTCTCGGCTTATGACTCTAAGTTCATGGACGACTACTACGGTTTCTACAACCTTGGATCAGGCACTGAGAAGCCATCTGTAAGCAGCAGTTATGACAAGTGGGCCATGAACTCCTACTTCCTCCGTATCGCTTACAACTACGACAACACCTACATGGCGACCGTAACAGGCCGTTACGACGGTTCGTCAAAGTTCGGTGACAACAACAAGTATGCGTTCTTCCCGTCTGTCGGTCTCGGTTGGCTCGTGTCAAACGAGAAGTTCCTCCGCGACAACAAGACCATCAGCAAACTGAAACTCCACACTTCTTTCGGTATGACAGGTAACTCCGAGATCGGTACTTACCGCTCTCTGGCAACAGTAAGCCAGTCAAACACCATCATCGGAGGCCAGATGCACCTTGTGTCTTACCTTGACAATATGCCTAACGCAAACCTGAAGTGGGAAAAGACAGCACAGTTTGACCTCGGATTTGAACTCGGACTGTTCAACAACAGACTGAACTTCGACATCTCCTACTACTACAAGTACACGTCAGACCTGCTCCTCAACCGTCCTGTACCGGAGTCTACCGGTTACTCTTCTATCATGGACAACATCGGTGCAGTGTCCAACCGCGGTCTTGATATCTTGATTAAGGGATACCCAATCCAGACCAACGACTTCCAGTGGACATCTACCCTCAACCTCAGTTTCAACAAAAACCGTGTGGAGAAACTCGACGAGGGCGCGTCTGTTGACCCTGTCAGCGGCAAGCGTCAGATTACTACCGACGGCTTCGTGGGCTACGACATGCTTATCCGCGAGGGCGAACCCCTCTCTTCTTTCTACGGTTACAAGCGTGCCGGCATCTATGACGGCGTGCCTGAACACTGGGATGCAGAGACCATGAACATCCCCGGCACTGTCGGCGAGAAGGTGACTTACAAGGAGCGCCAGATTATCGGCAACGGTCTGCCCGACTGGACAGGTTCGTTCATCAACAATTTCAGTTACAAGAATTTTGACCTTACTGTAGACATGCAGTTCTCTTGGGGAGCCGACATCATGCAGGAATACTACCACTCTACTGTGGCCCGCTTCCTCACAAATGGTCTCGACCGTCTCTACAAAGAGGCATGGCATCCGACATTAAACCCCAACGGACAGGAGCAGGCCATACGTCTCAACAACTTCGGTATGGGTGCCAACAACCAGGCTGACGACGACTGGGTATGCGACGGATCTTACTTGCGTTGCAACCTCATACAACTCGGCTACACATTTGACAAGTCTCTCATCTCGAAACTTGGCATATCCAACCTCCGTGTCTATGCCGGCGTCAACAATGTGTTCCTTATCACAGCGAGCGATTACGAGGGTTATGACCCTGACAACTCCACCCGTCTCGGCGGAAACAACTGGGGTACAAACCGTCAGTTCTTCTCTTATCCGCGTGCAAGGACATTCACACTCGGTCTTAATTTGACATTCTAATGCAGATACAGTTTTCTTCAATCGAATAAAAAGTAAGAACATTTATGAAAAAATCTATCAATATCTTAGTGGCAGGCGTGGTTGTAGCCTCTTCGATGGGACTGACATCGTGCGACGACTTCCTGAAAGAGAACCCGCTTGACAAGAAAGCTTCGTCTGAATTCTGGAAGACGGCAGAGGATGCAGAGTCCGGTGTTGCGGCTCTTTACTTTGGCGGAGTGCCCTATCTGAACAATTCCGGCGGCGGTTGGCAGCCCAAAGCGACCATGTATGGCGGCATCATCTCCGGTCTCTACTATGATGATCACGGCGATTCCCAACTTGCAGAGGCATCCAAGAACTGCATGTTCAACATGGAAAAGTTCACAAGTTCGGCAATGACACTGTGGCATGAGTTCTACAAAGGCATCTCGCGCGCCAACTTCGTGCTGGCAAACGTTCCGAAGATGACAGGTGTTCTCTCACAGTCTACCATTGACAACTATGTGGCCCAGGGCAAGTTCTTCCGTGCATACGCATACTACTATCTCGTGAAAGAGTTTGGTGACGTGCCTTACATCGACACTCCCTACACCTCTACTGACGGCATTTTCAAGGAGCGTACAGCGTCTGCCGAGGTTTATCAGCACATCATCGACGACCTCAAGGACATTGCCGAGGGCAACGCCCTGCCGGAAAAGTCATTCTATGACAATGACTGCCGCGTGACAAGGGCTATGGCCCAGACACTCTTGGCAGAAGTTTATCTCCAGCGCGCAGGCTATCCCATGCAGGGCGGAGAGGCTGACTACAAGAACGCAATCAAGTATGCTGAAATGGTAGTCAACGGCGGAACGGCGGAACTTGAGCAGAAAGACGGCAGTTCAACAGACCTCAACTCCGCCTACAACGTTATCAAGAACTCCAAGACATCCAAGGAAATCATCTTCGCAAAGGAGTATGACTACTCCAACCAGAAGATTGGCAACGGCTATGTGAACCTCTGTATGGGTACGGATGCCACCACTTGGAAAGACGCCAACAACAATTCGCTGTTCAAGATGAACGTCATGCACAAGGCTTATCAGCCGGCAAACATCATCCTCAACAGTTATGCCGACAATGACGTGCGCGGCATGGAGAAGCAGTTCTTCTTCAACACATGGACCGATGCCACAGGTATCACCCACACGCTCAACTATCCCGGCATCTGGGCTTGGTTTGAAGAGACTGCCATTACCGACGGAACGAGCGGCGACAACAACATCCCTACAATGCGCTATGCAGAAGTGCTGCTCATCGCGGCAGAGGGTTACGCACGCACCGGCAACGAGTCAAAGGCTAAGTTCTACCTTGATCAGGTGCGCAAGCGCGCCGGTCTTGGCGGTTCGACGGCTACAGGCGACGAGCTCGTTCAGGCCATTCTTACGGAACGTCTGCATGAGTTCCCGGTAGAATTCAAGGTATGGGACGACATCCGCCGTACACGTCTCTATCCTGAAGGAGTATTCAATGCTGACGGAACACAGAAGACCGATGTCCTGAAATGGACCGAGTTGGCAAATGCGAAGATTCAGAACAAGCCGGTGGACAACGTGAAAGTCGGCGCTATCCCAGAGTATGTACTGTTGTGGCCTATCCCACAGGATGAGATGCAGCGCAACAAGGCTCTCGCCGGACACCAGAATCCGGGCTGGGATTAATGCAAAACATTATCGCTGACTGACCTTATTCGGCGAACAACAAAAGGGCTGGTACTTTCTTTCAAGTACCAGCCCTTTCCGTTAGACAAGTCTACATCATCCGACTGTAATCTTGTTCCGTAGCCTCTCTGTTATCCTGCTATGCAACTGCTTACGCCAAAACTCGTGGCAATGGCGGAGAGTATCGCCAGCAGGGTCTGTACTATGAATTTCCAAGTTTCTTTCGTGTTTCTCATGATAATGGTCTTTTCTTAATGGCAGCGGAGAGCATTCGTCTCCGCCGCCGTGGCTTTAGATTGTTGTAATGTCTGGTTATTCAGTTGCGGAAGTAGTGCCGGAGGTGTAGTTCTGGCCAGCCTTGTACTCGTCATACGCCTGTGCCTTCACGCCCTCAAGCATCTTCACGGTGCGCTTTCCTGCTGCGTCGACCTTACATTCCGGCTGGAACACAATGTGGAAACCCTTGATGTTGTTCTGTGAGAAGTCCTCAAGAGACGGAGCAAGAGTGCCGCTCAATCCTATCTTGAAAGAGCCGAATCCGTTCAACTTCACCCTTTTTGAGTCCTGAATGGCTTCCGTCACCACCTCTACCATCTCGTTTATCACTGCCAAGACATCCGATTTCTTCATCGAACAGTTCTGCTGTATCTTGGTTGCCACTGCATCCATGTCCATCAAGTCGGTCACTATCGAACGGGCGTAAAAGTATCCGTTCTTCTTGCTTGCGGTGTTCACATACTTCTTGATCTTATAACTTACTGCCATAGTTTACGTCCCTACTCATCCGGTTTCACCCGGACTTTGAAATGCCAAGGGACTTCTGCATTTTCATGTGACCCTCTTCGGGTCGGTCAGATTAATAAGGTTAATTCTCTCTGTCGTGTCTGAGAGCCGCAAGGTAGAGTTCTCTCGCAACGCCAGTCCATAGGTACCATAGTCCCGGTCAGTTGCTTCCTGCAGGTGAACCCTTGCATTGTCTCTCTCAACGACGATGCAAAGGTAGCGCATTTGCAATGGCAAGGGAAGGTAACTGTTCAGCGGTAGATGCATGACGGGGTATCAAACCTCAAACAAGGCTTGA
>CAVDQB010000038.1:0-14090 GCA_963611255.1 Faecalibacterium prausnitzii | reverse complement strand
ACCAGCTTTCCACGCAGATGCAGGACGGGAACAACACCAGTCTGCTGATGGATGCCATCAAGGGTAACAACACCGCATTGCAGACATTGGGCGCAAACCTTAACTGCGACTTCAACCAGTTGCAGAGCGCAGTATGCAGCGTGCAGTCGGCCATTCAGCAAGTGAGCGGTGCGGTGGGCTATTCGGCAGAGAAGGTAATCAATGCCGCAAACCTCGGTGATCTGAACATCGTTCAGCAGTTGAAAGACTGCTGTTGCACCACCCAGCAGAACATCGTGAAGATGGGCTACGAGAGCCAGCTCGGACAGAAGGACATCATCAACACCATTCAGACGCAGACGCTCGCCATGCAGCAGGGCCACAACAATATCACCACGGAGATATTGCGCAACCTTGCCACTATCACGGCGCAGAACCAACAGGACAAGTGCGACATTCTGCGGAGCGGCGAGATGAACACGCAGCGCATTGTGGACGTACTCAATCAGCATTGGCAGTCTGATTTGCAGCAACGCTACAATGATGCCCGCCTCGAACTCTCGCAGCAGCGTCAGAATGCCGAACTGATTGCAGCGTTGAAGACAACCACAACCACTACAACGTAATCATTCGACATGAACCGGGGAACGTGTTAAGGAGTATGGTTTTCGCTTAACACGTTCCCTTTTTTATCGCATCTTAAAAATAACAGTTATGACATTCAAAGACCTTAAACCAGGGTACCCCGTTTACATGCTCCATAAAACGGACGGCATCCGACTGACCACAGGAAAGGCAACCGTAGTATCAGCGCCACATTTCCCTCAACCGGTAGCCAACAACCTCATGCAGACCATGCAGATGGTGGTAGACGTAACCATTGAAGCCGATGGACAGAGCCGGACATACACCATTCCCGACACGTTGGCCATCACTTATGCCGGCGATGCGCTGGCCCTCGCCACCGATCGCGAACCTATGCTCAAAGAAATCGAGGCTATGAAGTCACAGGCTGAGGACGAACTGGCCAAGACCGACAAGCGCCGGGCCATCGTCGCACAATGCGAAGCAATCCTGACCGAATGGAACCCTGCCTTCAAGGAAAAACGGGATACCGAAGAACGTTTCTCGAAGATTGAGACATCCATGACAGATCTAAAGACTATGCTCTCAGGCCTGATTAAGGAGTTGAGGGAAGAAGGGATGAGAGCATAATCGCGACTGTGCATCACAAAAGATAAAACGTAGATGAACAGGTTGCGCATTATCTTTGTCGTCGATTAACTACAGTAACGATTGATGCATGATATTCAAAGTATGGAAGACCGTCGCCATGTGCGCCGGCGGCATGACAGGGTGGTTGTTGGCCGAGTTCAAGCCAACATTTCCACTGATAGTGGTGGCAGTAGTGTTCATATTGTATGACGCCTACACTGCCTACAGGCTCGACAAGCGTGTACACGTTGTGTACCCCGACAAGACCACCCGGGCAACGGCGAAATTCACGTCGTTTGCTTTCGGCAAGGTGATAAAACAGACGATACCGACACGCCTTTGGTTGATTGTACTGGCGTATCTGGCGGAACACTGGGTGTTCATCCACATGAGTGCGCCATTGTCATACATCGTAACGGGTGCCATCTGCTTTGAACAGGCTTGGAGCATTTTCGAGAACGAGAGCAGTTGCCGCAACGAGGAGGACAGCCGTTTATGGAAGACGTTGCAGAGGATTATGGTGGACAAGACCGCAAGACACTTCGACGTGAACCTTGACAAACTAAAAGACGATGATAGTGCTCATTGACAACGGCCACGGCGAGAACACGCCGGGCAAGCGCAGCCCTGACGGGCGGCTGCGAGAATACAAGTACTGCCGCGAGATAGCCGAGGCGGTGTGCAAGGCCCTTGTGGAGCGAGGCTACCAGGCGCGTCGTATTGTGACCGAAGAGGCGGACGTGCCGTTGTCGGCACGGTGCAAGCGGGTGAACGCCGTGTGCGAGGCCATGGGCGCGAAGAACGTACTACTTGTGAGCATCCACAACAACGCGGCGGGCAACGGCGGTTGGAAGAACGCCAGCGGTTGGAGCGGTTGGGTGTATACGAACGGCAGCGAACGCAGCCGTCTGTTGGCGCAATACCTGTACAAGGCCGCCGAGAAGCGCGGTTTGCAGGGCAACCGTAGCGTGCCGGCGTGCAAGTATTGGACCGCCAACTTCTTCATACTGAAGCACACCGACTGCGCCGCCGTGCTGACGGAGAACCTGTTTCAGGACAACAAGGAAGATGTGGACTACCTGCTGAGCGACGCGGGCCGCAAGGCCATTGTCGATGTGCATGTGGAAGGCATAGTGAACTACATAAAGAGCGTGACGGGATGAACAGAAGAACGATATTGGCCGCTATCATAGGAATGTTGTGCGGCATGATAGTCGGCGGCATAGCGGTGAAGGCCGTTAAGGGCACAGGCGCAGACACGGTGTGTGACACTGTGACCGTAGTGGGGACATACATGTATAAAGAGCCTGCCGCAAAGGACAGCGTAAGGACGCAGTATGTGACCCGCTACCTGCCAGTGGTAAAGCGCGACACAGTATTCCCGGAACAACACACGCAAAATGGGGAAATCATTCCACCGCTCCAACTGTCAGACGAACGCAACAGTGCTGCGGTGGAAATCCCCATTATACAGAAATGCTATGAAAGCGACGCATACCGTGCGTATGTGAGCGGATATGAGGCGCGGCTTGACAGCATCTTTGTATTTGCGCCGACGACCACCATCAGAACGCGCGAGCGTAAGCCGCCCGACAAATGGCACATCGGCATAACGGGAGGCTTCGGCTACGGTATGAAGCAGCAACGAGTGGAGCCGTTTGTCGGAGTCGGTATAACGTATAGTATAATCAGTTTTTAATATATGGAGATAACACTGACCATAAACCAAAAGAGCGTACTGAATGAGGTGGCGCAAACCACCTCTTACACCGGTGCCAAGATGGACGATGACGCCAATGCCTACGAGCGCATCAGCACGGTGAACGAAGACCAAGGCGAGCTGCAAAGGTTCTGGGACGAGAGCCGCGCCGAGGTGGCACAGACCTTCATACGTATGCTTGTCTCGGAGAGCATGGAGGGCGACACCTACGCCTTGAAGTTGAACGTGTCAGCCTCGTTTGACGAGGCCCTGTTGCCGAGCATGCAGTTGGGTCTTTTTTCCTACTTTGTGCAGAGCATCGCCGCAAAGTGGTATGTGTTCACCAACAAGAAAGAGGCGGGTGAGTTTGCCGATGTAGGCAAGGGTCTTCTTGACGAGGTGCGCGAGAAGGCGTTCTACAAGAAGAAACCCACACGCCCGACATACGATTAACAGACTAACAGAAAATAATTGTCATGGCAGAAAACAAGAAAGACCTGAAGGTCAAGATCCAAACCAAGGAATTGAAGTTTGCGATCATGAACAAGACACATGTGACGGCCCGCAGTCTCCAGGCGTCAGGCAAGTTGAACTACGAGGCAGCAGCCCACATGCAGGCGAGCGATGACCTTGAGAACAGTTACGAGCTCATCCGCGCCATCAACAACGCCATCGCCGAAACCAAGGTAGAACTCGGCGAGTATCTCAACGAGACGGTCACCGAGACCAGCAATCTTATCAGCAGTACGGTGGAGGACGGCGAGGCGATAACGTTCGATTTCCTGTTGCCCAGCAACTACAACAGTGCCGCCGCCGACGCTCTTGGCGGGGGCATACATGAGTTTATTGTTGGCCGCAGTATCTACGAGTGGTACCGCCAGACTTGCCCGGGGATAGCCGATGCGTGCAAGGCTGATGCCGATGCGTCGCTGGAGCGTGCGAAGAAGGCCCTGTACAAGCGCAGCCGCCCCGACCGTCCAACCTATGAACCATAAGGCCTATGTCAGACTATTGTAATTGCCGTTGCGACACGACGTGCAGCAACGGGGAGAACAGCGAAGAAAGCAAGCGCATGGTGCGCTTGAAATTCCTGCGTAGCGAGTTGCTCTACGACATCAAGAACTACGCCTACATCGAAGGCGACGTGCTTGGTGAGGACAATCAACACGCGCAGCATGTGCTCATGGAAGTGGGCGAGGCCGGCAATGTGGACCGTGTGACCCGCATTCTTGCCGTGGTGCATGCGGCAGTGATAGAGCTGCTCTACCCCTGGACCAAGACCGAGACCCTGGAAGAGGAGATAGACGACAGTCTGTTTGCTCCCGATGAGTATGTGGTGGAGCTGCATGTACCGGAGGACGTGTCACGCACGACAATGCACCTTCTGTCGCGGTTGATACACGAATATATGGTGTACCAGGTGCTTGCCGACTGGCTGAGCATCACGAACCCGCAGGCCGCCGCCAACTGGGCCGCGAAAGCCGAAGCGGTAGAAAGCGAAATCGCGAAAGCCAAGAGCACGCACAAGGGTGTGTTCACCCGACAATCGCACCCATGGTAATAGAGACACCTGCATGCCGGACACCGGGCAGGAACTATCCCTGACAAGGAAAACGCACCTATCTTCACAGACAGGTGCGTTTCTTCTTTTCACACATATAAAAACTAAAACCTAATAAATAACATCATATATACACATAAATAAACACATTAACTCATAAGTCATCTTAACTGGTTGTTGAGGCGAGCCTCGAAGTTGACCGATGCCCCGAAGACAGACTGCCCGTCAGAGAGCGTTGTCAGACCGGCAATACGGAAATACTTGTAGGGCGTACCCCGGAAGCCGCGCAGGTAGTGGTCCTTGGAAGACCATACAAGCCGCCAGTTGTAGAGATCGCGCGAGCCATAGAGCACCGTTGCCACATCGCCGCGCTGGAAGTGGCCGCGCTGAATGAGCGCGGATATAGTCTTATGCACGTCGACCGCATCAAGTTTGATCGGGCGCGTGACGAACAATCCTTTGCTTTCCTTCTCGCCAGTGCCGGAGAACGACACCAATTTGTAGTCTTGCGTCATGGCCATCGCTTCCGGGTAGGAATTGACGGTGGCCATAAGACTGGAACAGGTCATGCCCCAGCGTTGGGACTTCAGCGAGTAGACATAGGCATAGGTATATTTCGGTTTTTTGTCATCATCCTGTGTCGGGTTGAACACGATGACGCGCTGATGGAGATAATCATAGATCATGTAACAGGCTTGCAGAAACTCGATGAATGGCTGCACCGGGACACAACTGTCGGCAGTATGCGTGTCGCCGAGCATAGCATGCAGCCTGTCCATACCAGGAAGACCGAGCACATTGAACGGAGACTCGGCGAAGATGCTGTCAGTGATACACTGTGTCTGCGAACCGCTAATCTGCATGATACCGCGGTCAGTGGCAAAGAGCACCGAACTGTCGAGTTGCGTGATGCTGTCGGCATTGATGCACACGTCGCGCGTGATAGGTTGCTTGGCCGAGTAAGTGCCGGTAGACGACACCTCGAGCGACCACACGCCGTCAGAGGTGAAGGCGTAGAGCGGGAACTGTCCGAACTGTCCTTGCGACAGCGCCTTGTTTGCTGACGAAATGCCCAGTATCTTGCCGCTGCCGACCGTATTGATGCCAAGAAGCGGGAAATAGAACGGGTTGTTCACCTCGGACGTGTATATCTTGTTGGGCACGTCTACCACTGCCGTTGCATCTCCTGAAGGAGGGAGCGCCGTCCCATCCGGCAACGACCCGGGAGTATTGCTGCGTTCGGACTTGAACCCGAGGAAGGCATAGGCACCGTTGAGGAAGCCGTGCGCTTTGAGGTCGGTCACGAATTTAAGGCTCCGGTTGTCGTAGATGGCTATCTTGAAGGCGTTGTTGTTGGGATAGTATAGCCACGATCCCCATGCAGATGGCCTGTAACTATTGACGGTGGTCTCGGTGGAGAGCACACTCCCGCTACTGTCGTATGTTGTAACCGTCTTTGTACCACCGCTGAATTTGTATTCCGTCTTCCTGTATGTACCGTCGGAGAGATAGGTGATATTGACCCAGTCATTGTTGTCGACGAAACGCCGGACGTAGGGCATATACGCCTCATTGGGAGCATTCTCCACATAATACACCTCACCATTCTCGCGGATATAGATACGCATGCACATGGCGCTCATGTCAAGTATAGGCTTGACAGTAAGCGCATTCGTCGATGTATTGACGCTGAAAGAGTGCAGACTTGTGCAGTAGGGGAACAATGCGTGAGAGATGAAACCGCCGAACAGTTCCCGTTTCACGCCTGCGAGATTGAGACGGTTGTTGAACCCATACGAGTATGAGGCAATGAGCCTGTCATGCGTCAGGTAGTCATCGGTCAGCACTTCACGTGATGTAAGGCTTTGCAGATAATCGTCTTTCACGGCAATCGTCTTGCGCTTGGCAATCTCCAGATCTTTGATGTCGATGCTCGAAAGTTTGTAGAAGTTGGCATTGTCCTCGATGCTCTCGTCCCGTTTGTCGTCGGAGAACTCCGGCATGTGGAGTGTGGCGCTCGGTATCCGCCGGTCCTTGGCGAAGTACATAGCATAGATATTGTTGTAGGTGTACTCCAAGTACTCGCTCATGAAGTCGGTGGAGGTCAATGGTCCGAGCATACGGTCTTCCGTGATCTCCGTAGCCAGCGTTGTGTCGGGGGTATCCTTGTCCTTCTCGCCATTGTACAGACGGCCGATGAACTTGCTGTTGAAGTTGTCCTCGTCGTTGAAACTGGTGAACTCTCCGCTTTGGTCGTAGGTGTATATCGGTTTGGAGATATAGATGTCGACGGCCGTGATGATGTCCTGCCAGTCATCGAGGTCGGCATACTGGCCATAGCGTGCGACGTAATAGTCGATGTCAGCCGCCACCATCATAATGTCGAGTTCGGCATCAGTATACTTGTCCTTGCCGGTGGCTTTCTTCCACAAGACGATAGGCGCAGGCGTGGTAGACGGAGTCATGAGCACCGGTGCAGACTGGTACATGTGCGAGCCGTCGTACAGGCGGTATGCCCAGCGCACAAAGAACGGGAAGCAGAAGCGTCCGTTCTCGACGGTCTGTTCGGCAATGAACTTGTTGACCTTGGCCATCACCTGCGATGTGATCTTGGTCTTGTTTTCATCGCTGAAGGTGTTGTATATATCTCCCTTGCTGATACCGTTGAATGATATGGTGAACGTGCCACGCTTTGATGACGAGTCGTCTTCCTTGACAAGACTGTATAGGCGCGGATGTCCTATCAGACCGAAGGATATGGCAATCTCAGGCAGCCGGTCGCCCAATACGCTGTACTTGTTGGTCTTCCACAGCAAGTAGTTGATTGCCGACGACGTGAAGACGAGCAGTGTATTGCCCACCGCGTTGACGTGCGATATGCCATCGTAGGTGCCTATCTTGTTGCTGTCGTCAAGAGCTGCGGAAGACACGCCGCCCTTGACCCAATACAGGTTGAGCGTAGAAGTGTCGAGTATGATATAATGCTCGTATGCGCTGGTCTTATGGATGTATATGACCTTGCAGCCATCGGGCAATTCCAGTTTAGTTTCGGGGATGAACAGCGGTTTGAGTTGTCCATCCTCATTGATGAGGTTGAGGGACATGGCCAACTGGCCGTCGGAACATTCATAGTCCGACGGCTCAGTGGTATAGCCAGCATATTGTATCTCCTTGATCATGACTGTGCGTTAAGTTCGATGCAAAGATATGGAATGATGCAGAGAGGAATATGTTAAGTTTAGAGTTACGCCGGGAAATAGCCCTTGTACTTGGTCTCGCTGACTGCTTCGAGCACAATATCGACGGTACTGCCACGGAAATACTGTTCGTACCGCTGGCGTGCATCGTCGACACTGGCGCCCTGAACGATGATGTACTGCGTCTGTTTCTTCACACGGCCGGTCTTCTCGTCGACTGTGAGAAGACCGCGCTTGACCTTGTAATACTTGTCGGCCGTTTCGGCGCTGGTGGTACACACACACTCGGCGCCAACGACCCTTTCGGCCACTACGGCGAACTCTCCGATGATGTAGTCTTGCATTCGTTCTGTGATGCGCTTTTCTGCCTCGGTGAACGAGACGGCATCAAGAAGATAGGTTTCGGTAACTTTGCGCAGACCGTTTGGCACGGTCTCATCATAGCGCACTGTGACTTCAAAAAATTTGTTCATGATTGTTGAATGTTGATTATTTGTATTGTTTTACTGTATCTCTCATCTCAGCGAACTGCCTTTGCGCTTTCTTTCGCTCCCCATTGGTACGGAATACCTCGGCGTAGTCGTCGCAGGTCTTGATACGCGATCCGAAGAGCGTTTCCTCGTCGAGCCATTTTTCAGCGAGTTGCCGGTAGCCCATATCTACATTGTGTTTTTCTGTAGGATCGAGCAAAAACTCGTCTCTCCCGGAGAGAAGCCGATGTGCATCAGTCCAAAGACGTGCCACATGGGAAATGTCGAACGAGGAGAAAACGGTCTCCCACCCCTTGCGCGGTATGCCTATATGTTTCCACTCTTCGGCTTCCGTACAGCGGCGTATGGCAGAGGCGTAGATTTCGCTTGCCATATCAAGGCACAGCCCTGCCGCCGTGCTCCATGCCAGTATGTCTGAGAATTGCTCTCCGTGATTAAGATACGCGAGACGCAATTTGTTGACGAGACAGGTATAGAACGGATAATTGTCCTGATACGCCGTGTACCCGAATGCCGCCCAAAAGTCGTAGTATTCGCGGTCAGTGATGTCACCATATATCTTTCTTGTTTCCGGCGCCATGTCGTCGAGATGGAAAAAGCGGTTCTTGCTGGCATGCACAAGTCCTCTTTCGTATGCCTTCAATGCGGCAAAGCACCTTTTGTAGGCTGCCTTGACCTTGTGGCGGTAGGCCGGGTGCTGGCGTATGTGGTCGAAGGCATCGAGGCAGGCCATCCATGCGGCGTTGTTGCCAACGCCGACGGTGGTCTTGACGAGTGCAGAGGCTTGCGCGAAGGCCACGGCCATTTCGTTGAACTGGCTTTCTGATAGTTTCGTTGTCATGATTGTTCTTCGTGTGGGTTGGACAATTTGCTGATTTTTGCGGCGCGATCATTGCTCCATCGGTTGAATTGACGCCCAAGGGGCCCGGAGTGATGGTTGTACACCGCTGTGGCCTTGTGCCAAAGGAACATGTAGCGCCGCCAACTTTTGGGCAATGGTACGCCGTCGTATTTATAGGCGATGTTACAGGCGTAGATACGCTTGAGAATTTTTGCTGCTTGTCTTAGTTTCATAAATTATCTTCTGCTGTCCCCTTTGAGGGGAATGATGTTGTAGGTTTTGAAGCGGTCGAGCAGTCGCCCGAAGCCGTCTTTGTACTTTTGTTTGAGTTGTTCGTTGGTGAGGTTGGTGGTGAGATGCGCCATCTTGTGGTATGATGTCCATATCTCATTGCGTGCATGCAGGAACTCGCTGGTAAGCGTGTCGGTATCGATGCCGAAGAACTTGGCCGACTGCACGCCGATGTCGTTGAGGCAGATGTTGACCGGCGTGCACTGGAAGCCCCGGTTCTCCTCCTCGTAGAAGGTGTAACGGTCGAGGTTGTTGTGGAGCGTGTAGTAGTTGACCATCTGTGTGACGGAGAGGTTGTGAAAGAACCTCGGGTTCTCGGTGATGCGCAAATATTCGGAGAACACCTGCATGAGCAGTGTCTTGCCGGTACCGACAGCTCCTTGCAGCATGATGTGCTTGTGGAGTTTGTATCCGCGTCCGGGATATACATCCTCTGCCAGCGGGCAACCGTTGAAGTAGTAGAGCAGGAAGCGTAGCACGTCGCGGTTGTTGTCGTCGACGACGAACTGGCGCCGCTGGTGTGCCAACACCACATTGTTGGCCACCCACAAGAGCGTGCGGGAGTGGGCGCGGAACACATCGGGGTCAGACAGATCGTGCGTCTTATCCCTTTCGCGTTGCATTTTTCGCCATGCCGTCTGAAGACATTGGTTCAAGAACTGAGCAGGGGTGGATTTCTTGTTTTCTTCCATTATCGTTTCTATTTTTAGACATCTTTACTTCCAAAACCGCCTTCATAGTCGTAGTCGGCCTGTGCAGGCGGTGTCTGGGCGATTGCACCTTTGGCCTTCTGCTCTTTGACCTTGATGCGCATGAGGGAGATGAGATGTTGCGACCAATCGGTGTAGTTGTTGTGCGGCCTGTCCTGCAGTTCCCATTCGGCCACCACGTCTTTAGCCGTGTTGCGCAAGACGGCCATCTCGTCAGGGCGAAGGCCGAAGTTCATCAGCAGCACTTCGAGGTTGGCCTGGTTGGACGGCCCGAAGAAGCGTTTGAGGCAGTCCTGGTTGTTGGCCCTGCCCTCGCTTTGGGCCGGTGGTGGAGGGGTGGGTGCAGGCGTTCCCTTCGGGGGTTCAGTCTCGCGCGGGGCATCTTTTTTTTCTGTTTTGCCCCAGCGTTTCTGGGCAGCGGCCTTGCCGATTTCGGAGCGCGCATTGCGCAATGTGTCCTTGACATTCATCCGTCGGTTGAAACTGTCGGAATAGAAGTACTTACCGTCGTCGGTAAAGACAAATAGCCCGAAGTCTTCGACAACTGACTTGACCATGGCTGCATCTACACGAAGGTCAAAGGCTATCATGTTGTAATCTTTGGCACTCATGTAATTGTTTTCCTCGCGAAGCCTCTCGAGCACCATGAAGTAGACGCCGTATCCGGCAGCGCCGTGCCTCATGCGCAAGTGGATGATTTTCTCGTCATGCCGTGCGTTTGCGTCGTGGGGAAAGTAGTTTGTGGGATTGGTTTGTTGTGTAGCCATAATGAAGGATGATTTATCGTTCTGTGATTCTTATGCCATGGACATGTAGCATCAGTTTGCGCTTGATGCGGTAGACATCGGTACGCATGCCTTTGGTGTCCTCAACTACTGTGTTGCCGTGCTGGTCGGTATAGACGAAGTCGGCGATGTAGGAGCAGGCGCGTTCGATGACCTTGCCGTCGGGTCCGTGCTGTGCGGGTATCAACTCGTAGGACACTTGCTCCCGTAGGTCGGATATAACGCCGGCACGCTGGAGCAGGCGCAGCTCATTGGCACGCCGGTGCTCCTTGCGTGAGGCGTATCCGCCCGACTTTTGTGCATGGTACTTGTTGCGGCGAGTCTTGGCGAGCGCATCATTGATGTTCATGCTGGTCGATGCGTTCCTGGAGTTGTTTGTAAGCGATGAACTTTACACGTCGGCACGGCGGCAGCTGCATGAAGGTACCGGCGGCGACGTTGCGCACGGTCTTTGCGGCCCGCTGCACGGTCTTGATTGTGGCGAAGCCTCGCAGGAAGACGGGGTCGCCCGAGACAAGTGCGTCAGCGAGGATGTCGATGATGCCGTTGACGGCGTGTGTGGCCTGTGACTGGGTGAGGGAGGTTTGCTCGGCCAACTTGCGGATGATTTCGTTTTTTGTCATGATGTTTTTTGTTTTAATGGTTATTGGTTGACCGTGTAGCACTTTGCTACCGGGATGTTGAGTTCGAGGACGTCTTTGTCGGAGGCGAGCCGCCAAAAGGTGTCGGTGGTCTTGGTGTTGTCTTCGTCGATGAAGGTTTGTTCTACTTCCACTTTGAGCGCGTGGAGATGCGGGAACACCTTGACTATGGCGTAGCGTCCGGTGAGGCGTTGATGTGTGACTTGTCGCATGAGTGTGTGAGTTTTTTGTTGAGTTTGGTGATGAGTTGTCGGATGCACCAGGCGCGTCCTGACGAGCGCAGTCCCGGTTGCTTGTCGTAGAGGATGGCGGCGGCATCAAGATAGGCGATGATGCGCCGGATGTCGGTTTTGCAGATGTCAGCCATAGTCGGTGGGGTTGAGGAAGAGATTGGCAAGTTCGTCGAAGTACATCTCATCCGTCGGGATGTCGTCGTCGGTGCCCATGATTTGGTTGGCGACAGACTTCTTGCGGTGGATGATGGCGTAGAGTGTGCGGTCGATAGTGGAACGTCCGAGCAGGTAGTAGCAGGTGACGTTGTCGCGTTGTCCGATGCGGTGTGCGCGGTCTTCGCACTGGCAACAGTCGGCATAGGTCCACGGGAACTCGATGAAGGCGACGTTGGATGATGCCGTGAGCGTGAGGCCTACGCCAGCCGCCTTGATGGAGCAGACGATGAGCGGGCTGTTTCCGTTTTGGAAGGCATCGACTGCGGCCTGCTTCGCGGCGGCACTGTCGCGCCCTGTGACGGAGACGGCCTCGGGGAAGGCCCGCTTTATCTCGTCTACAATCTCGTGGAGGGAGCAGAAGAGGATGAGTGGCCGGCCGTTGGCGAGGAAGGTGCGTGTGAAGTCGATGGCTTGTTTTACCTTGCCCTTGGCAGAGAGGGAGCGCAGCGTCATAAACTTGACGAGGGCTTCCATGCGCATCTTGCGCCGGATGTCGCGGTCGGTGCACTCGGTGTATTGATGCAGATACTCGGCGAGGTCGGCTTGTGCGAGGTCGTATTCCTCACGGTTGGAGATGTCGACGATGAGGTCGGTGCGTGTCTTGTCGGGCAACTGCGTGAGCACCTTTGCTTTTTCACGGCGTATCATGCAGCGCGAGTAGAGTTCGGCAGAGAGGCGTTCGAGGTTGCGCGGAGCGTCGTCTTCCTCCTTGCCTCGCCTTTCCTTGGTAATCTCCCCACCGCCATACTCGGCAAGGAACTTGGCACGACCGCCAAATTCGGGCAAGCGTCCCATGATGGAGAGCTGGGCGATGAGGTCGGCAGGGCGATTGACAACAGGCGTGCCGGAGAGGAGTATGCGGTACTCCTTGCCCTCGGCAATGCCACGGGCGAAGATGGTCTGCTGTGCTGACGGGTCCTTCACTCGGTGGCTCTCGTCAATGATGATCGACTTGAAGAGGTTGATGTCGGGCGTGAAGACCACGTCTTTGAGGCGGAAACCTGTTTTGCTTCCCTTAATATCCCACACGAAATACTTGCGCAGACTTTCGTAGTTGACAATTGCCACCTGCTGCATACCCATTTTGAGGAGGTACGGCCATGTGGTGAGCACGGAGTTGTCGAGGACGAGGGCGTGCTTGTCGGTGAACTTCTCGAACTCACGCTGCCAGTTGATTTTGAGCGAGGACGGGCAGATGACCAGACAAGGGTAAGCGTCGGCACAGTCCACAACACCGATGCTTTGGAGCGTCTTGCCAAGTCCCGGTTCGTCACCGATGAGGAAACGGTGCCAGCGCAACCCGGCGAGGATGCCCTCCTTTTGGTAGTCGTAGGGTTCGACACGCAGATGATGTTGGAGTGTCTCAGCCATACGCATTGAGTTTGTGGGTTGATAATGTGATGTCGTAGCCTTGGCAGAATGCTTGCTTGCGGAGCGTCATGCAGTCGAGACGGCAATGACGAGCCTCTTTGGAGCGTGCAGCCATGGAGGAGGACGAGCGCACACCGCCAGTCATACCGCCACAGGTGTAACCGTATTGCCCTGCCCATACTGCGAACGGACACATACGGCGGAGGCGTTTCAGCAGACTGACTTGTGCGGTTTGTGATAATATCTTGCTCATAACTATTGTGCTTTGTTTATGCGAGGTTGAACGCCCAATACTGGAAAGCGAGTTCTTCGTACTTCTCGCGTCCGCGGTTGTAGATGTCGTCGCCCCGGTTGATGAACTTCTTGAAGATGCGGCAGTTCTTCTTGGAGATGGCATAGATGAAGTCGCGGTCGGAACGGGCGATGTCCATGTACCATGCACGGGAGCGGTCCCAGTCGAAGAAGTCCACGGCGTTGTCAAACTCAGACTGCGTTGAGGCGAACGTGGTCTTTAGGTCGCCACCGAAATGGCAGGACGGGAGCCACCAGTCCCATTTGCAGCGCGTGTCGAGCGTGAAGCGGAAGCCGCCGTTGCAGAACTCCTGCGCCTTGTTGACCATGAACCGCTGTGTGTCGGACAACTCCAGCACCTTTGCAAGGAAAGGGTCGCGGCGAGCCTCGGCACGGAGCGCACGCTGCATTTCGCGAGCGTGGAGAAACTCATCCTCGGAGCATTGTTCGCCGTCAACGGTCATGTGGAGGAAGTCCACGCGCGAGGGTTCGGTGATGATGGCATCGACGATAGAGCCGAAGCGGAAAGCCGCCTCACGGTCGCCGTACTGCATGTGAGGGTGGAGCTG
>CAVDQB010000037.1:0-15022 GCA_963611255.1 Faecalibacterium prausnitzii | reverse complement strand
GTTAAGTCTGTTAGTTTCGTTGCTTTTTACTCATCACAACAAATAGTATAACAATTATGGCTATAGAACACAAATGCAAGATAACAGTCCTTAAATGCGGAATGCAGTAAGTACCAATGACAAGAATGAAATCTATCTGACAAAGGGTCCAGTTCTGCATTGCCCACCCCCAAGTGGTTCGCTCGTCCCCAAACCTACGCTTCTTCCTCGTTTTTAGGCGCAGGCTTCACCACAAAGATGGAGAGTTCGTAGAGGAAGAAGAGTGGCACGAAGACCAGCATGAGGGTGAAAGGGTCACCCGATGGGGTGATGAATGCCGCCAAGACAAGCAGGATGACAATCGCGTGGCGCTTGTATTGGGTGAGAAACTCGCGGTGCAGCAGTCCCAGAGCACTGAGCAGCCATGCCACAAGCGGCATTTCAAATACGATGCCCATGACCAGTATGAGCATGGTAAAGTTGTTTATGTACGACTGGAGGTTTATCTGGTTGACGATGTCCGGGCTGATTTCATATTCCACGAGGAAGCGGAAAGTGAACGGAAACACCAGTGTGTAGCCCACGGCGCAGCCGAGATAGAACATCACCGTGCCGCCGGTGAAAGCCGTCTTCACGTTGTGTACCTCGTTGTCGAAGAGTGCCGGACGGATGTAACGCCACAGTTCATACACCAGATAGGGGAAAGTCAGTATGGCGGCGAACGCCATCGACGTGTTGATATGCGTCATGAACTGCGATGTGACGCTGATATTGATAATCTGGACATGAAATCCTTGCTGGAAGTTTATAAGACCGTGCGTCCACTCGTTGAGGTATTTGTAGACGAAGAAACTGTCAGATGTCGGTCCGAGCACGAAATCTGAAAAGATGTAGGGCATAGCCCACAGCAGTAGGATGAACAGTACAAAAAATACGCAGAGTACTCTGAAGAGTGCCCAGCGCAGTGTTTCGAGATGGTCCCAGAATGTCATTTCCGCCTCCTGGGTGGCGGTTTTTCCCTGTTCGCTCATGTCGCGTGTTCACGTTGTCCTGTCCTTTTGGGCGGACGGTTCTGTTTGTGAAAGTTTCCCCTCCGCCCTGTTGGCGGAGGGGAAACACGTTGTCTTATTTTGCGTAGTCGTTGGTCAAGAGATAGTCAATGCTCTGCTTCATACCCTCAAGTATGTCAGGAGCGTCGCTTTCCTCCAGTTCCACTACGATGTTTTCTGTGCCTGCCTTGTCCATATTGTTGAAAATGGCGTCAAAGCCTACCATTCCGCTCTGTCCGAGTTCTTTCTTGTCCTTTATGTGGAGCATGGTGAAGCGGCCTGGATACTTTTTGAAGTATTCCACAGGACTGACGTCTGCGATGACTGCCCAGTACACGTCCATCTGGAAGAATACCTTTGCCGGGTCTGTGTTCTGGAGCATATAGTCGTACCAAACCTGTCCTTCCACTTTCTGGAACTCGTGCGAGTGGCTGTGGTAACCGAACTTCATGCCTGCCTTGTTCACCATTTCGCCCACGGCGTTCATGTAGTTGCACAGCACCTTAGCCTCTGCGAGGGTCTTCGGAGTGTTGAGCCAAGGCATCACCATATACTTCATTCCGGCTTTCTTGTGGGTCTCTACGCACTGCTTCCACCACTTCAGAGCCTCCTTGAAGTCGCCCGATGCCAGTTCCTTGTCGCTGAGACCGTGACCGACGTGGCTTGACAGCACCTTCATGCCTGCCTCTTCGATGTCAGCCTTATACTGTGCCGGTGTCACGCCATAGAGTTTTCCGTTGTCATAGCAGGCAGCCTCTGTCGAGGTGTAGCCCATCTTCGCCAGTTTCGCCAGCACCTCCTTGTGGTTCTGGGCGTACTTTTCAGGGTTGCCGATGAGGTCGCGCACGGAGTACATCTGGAAGCATACCTCAGGCTGTTCGAGGTCAATGCCGTCGGCGTTGTCCATGTCCTTCACCTTGATGTTGCGGTACCACACGTCGTCACCGTGGTCTTGCAGGCCGATGTATCCCTTGTGCTCCTCGCCGCCGCAGTTGTTGAGCAGTTCGAAAGCGAGTGGCCATGCCTTTTCAGAGAACTTCGATTTCTGGAGCATATCTGTCCACTGCTGTGTCCAGAGGTGGTATTCCAGCACCTTCTTGCCGTTCTGGTAGTGGATGACAGTGCCCTTGTAGCAGATGATTTTCGCCGTGTTCCACTCTCCGTATGGCTTTGAGTTCTGCGGCTTTGCCGGAATCATGTCGTAGAGTGAGGCCGACTTGCGGTTGCCGTCCACGCCGAGCATGGCGTCGGGATGGTTCACGTTGTCGAGAATCTGGTATTCCGGACATGAGATATAGATCGGTTCGTAACGCTCGTTGCCCTTGTCGTCCTTGGTCGTCACCTCCTGTGCGAGGATGAAGACACCCGAGTTGGAGCCTTTTGCCACCTTCCACTCAAACTCCAGAGTGAAGTTCTTGTACTGGTGGGCGAATATAAGGTCGCCGCCTTCGGCACTCTGTCCCTCGCCAGTTCCCGAACCGTTGATTTTGATGCATCCGTCTTCAATGACCCATCTCCCCGGCACATGGTCTTTGCCGTAGCCTCTCCAGCCGGTGAAGTCCTTGCCGTTGAAAATCTGTGTGTAGTCCTTTGCGTCGGTCTTGAAAGACTTGAGGCTCACCTCTTTCGCCTTTACTATCTTGTATGCCGGCACCTGTGCGATGGCTGCCACGCTCATGGCGAGAGCCAATACGGCTATTGTCAACTTTTTCATAAGTCTGTCTTTGTTGTTGGAAAAATCCCCTCCCGCAGTGGGGAGGGGCGTTGTTTTTTGTTAAGGAAGTTCAGGCAGTGTGTAGCCATTCTGGTAAACGGGCTTCACAAGTTCCGCTGCGAACTTCTGTGCGTCCACCGGATCCGACCACTTCTTGTTGAATGTGGGGTGTCCGTCGTGGATTTCGAAGCCGTCCTTTATCATTGCGCTGACCTTCGAACCGGTCGGTATGTTGGTGAACTTCATGTTCTCGCCGTCCCAGTTGAGTATCTGGTTCAGACCCTGCAGGCGGATTGCGCATACGCCCATAGCAACCATCTCGTTGAAAGGACCAGCCTCTGAGAAGTCGGAAGCGGTCTTCACGCGCACGCTGGCATCCTCACGGCAAGCGCGGATCCAGTCACGCTGGTGGTCGAGTTCCACGCGGCGCATCACCTTCGGAGCGTTCGGCACGCGGCCGCTCACGAGATACGGTTTGTCTGCATAGCAGCCCACGATGAGCGTGTCCTTGCTTCCGTAGAAGATTACGCAGCCGCCTGACGTGTTGAGATCCACTCCTTCGGGCAGTCCGGCAGGACGCTCGGGCTTCAGACCACCGTCATACCAAGTCACTTCTACCTCCGGCATGGCTACCTTCGGCAGGTTCTCACGCTCCGGGAACACATATTTCACGATCTGTGCGCTCGGGCAAGAATCGCTCATAAGCGGTGTCGAAGAACCCTGAACCTTGACAGGATACTTCAGTTTGAGACCCATGAATACGGAGTGCAGTATGTGGCAAGCCATGTCGCCGAGTGCTCCCGTACCGAAATCCCACCATCCGCGGAAGTTCCATGGGTGGTATATGTTGTTGTAGGGACGCATCGGAGCAGGGCCGATGAAGGCATCCCAGTTCAGAGTGTCGGGTATCTTGTGCACCTCAGTCGGGCGCTCCAGGCCCTGAGGCCAGATAGGACGGTCGGTGAAAGCCTCCACCTTGCGCACCTCACCAATCTCTCCGTTCCATATCCACTCGCATGTCAGGCGCAGACCTTCGCTGCTTGAGCCTTGGTTACCCATCTGTGTTGCGACGTTGGCTTTGGCAGCCAGTTTGGTGAGAAGACGTGATTCGTATACCGTACGTGTAAGAGGCTTTTCGCAGTAGACGTGCTTTCCTGCCTTGAGAGCCTCGGCGCAGATGATTGCGTGGGTATGGTCTGCTGTGGCACAGATCACTGCGTCAGCCTCGTCCAGCAATTCCGCGAACATCGTCTTGTAGTCATGATAGAGTTTGCAGTTCGGATAGTAGCCCTTGTACTCGTCGAGCACGCCCTTTGCATATTTCCAGTCCACGTCGGCGATACCGATCATCTCCACGTCGTCATAGAGTTTGTCGCCGTTCTTGCAGCATCCGTTGATGACGGCATGGCCGCGTCCGCCCACGCCCACAGCGAGCAGTTTGAGTTTCCTTGTCATACCCTTCGGGGCTGCTTTCGACTTCTTCGCGAGCACGTCAGCAGGTGCCATAGACAGTGCGGCAGCCGCTGCTGTTCCTGCTTTGAGGAACGATCTTCTTGACATTGTGTTCATTGTCATTAAGTTTTTAGTTGTTTATAATAATGTGAAAAATATCTTTTGTCACTGGGACAGATTGTTCTTATCTTGTAGTTCCGTCGTTTTCCTTTTTCGGGTCGGGGTCAGCCTCAATCTGTTTCTCCACTTCGTTGATGCCGTCCTTGAAACTTCTCACTCCCTTGCCCAGACCTTTCATCAGTTCGGGAATCTTCTTTCCTCCGAAGAGAAGCAGTACACACAAGGCTATGAGGATTATCTCAGGTGTGCCCAAGTTGCCTAAAAACATTAGTTGATTTGCCATGATAGTTTTTATTTTTAGTTATTCTGTTTTGCGTTTTGTCATCTCAACAGTCCGTAACCGTTCTTCATTGTCCTGCGGCGCTGGTGTATCTGTTCCAGTTCTTCCGCCGTCCCGATTACCGGCAGGTCGTGTTTGCGCGCGTCTTCGAGCATCTTCCATGCAAACTCCGACGCCACCACGGCATCCCTGAATCTCGGAAGTCTCGGGTCTTGACGCCCTGCAAGTATTGACTCTCCCATGAGTTGGTACATCCTGTCGATGTTCTTTCCTCCGTGTGGACGCTCCACACGCTCCGTCACTGTGACGCCGTGCTTTTCCACAACCGCCGTCTTGAAGTCGTGGTGCATCCTCACAATGCCTTTCGAACCTATGATGTCCATGTACGAATTGTGCGTCTGGTCTTTCGACAACTGGCCGTAGACGTGTCCCTGGGTGATGTCAAACACCACTCCGTTGTCGAATGTTCCGTGGCACTGGAGCCACCACGGGTCTTTGTATTCCCACATTCTCACCGCCTGTGCGTGGGCGGTCTTGAACTCGCTTCCTGCGAACCAGCGCGCTATGTCGACATAGTGCATTCCGCAGTCGTGGAACGACGGTCCCTCATATTCGTGTCCTTCGCCCGGCGAAAGTCCCGGTGTCAAGTGGCAGATGCGCACTATCGCCAGTTCGCCAATCTCGCCGCTCTCTATGAAGTCCTTTATTTCGTTCGTGTACCAGGCGTTCCTCAGGTATGTGTTCACCGTGCACACGAGGTCAGTCTTCTCCGTTGCCTCCACGGCTTTCCACTCGTCCCCGAGGGCGTAAGCCAACGGTTTCTCCGCCATGACGTGCTTTCCGTGCGCCACCGCCTTTTCGATTTCCTCGAAGCGGACATCGGCGAGGGCGCACAATGCCACCGCATCTACGTCCGGATCGTCGAATATTTCGTCTTCGTCAGTGGTGAATATGGCATCCGGCGCAATGGCGAGCGCATCGTCTTTTCTGCTCTCGGATGTGTCGCAAACGTACTTCACCTCCCACATGTTGTTCTTCTGGAGTTCGTACAGATGCTTCTTGCCCATCCGCCCAAGTCCTATAACACCTATCTTGATTTTGTTCATTGTCTATTTAGTAATGCAGTTCTTACTTATTAAGCAAAGCGATACAAATTTATAAAAAAAGTACAGAAATATAATTATCTCCGTACTTTTTATACTTTATTTAACTCTAAATGTGCAGTAAATACTGTGTTCTTGCAGGATTTTTACACTTTTGGCACATTTCAGTAGAGAAGCATCAGCCCGGCAAAGGCTGCAAGACCTATCATCAGTATGGGGTTTACCTTCACCCATTTCGTGCCCACGAACGTCGCCACAAAGAGCGCAACGCTTATCCAGAACTGCCACGGATTGACCGAAGGGGCAGAGAAATTCTCCGCATTCATCAGCATCAGCGTGGCGGCTGCGAGGAGTCCGACAACCGCGGGGCGCAGTCCCGTGAATATGTTCACCACCACCGGGTGGTTCATATACTTCATGAACATCTTCGAGATGACTATCATCAGTATGAGCGAGGGCAGCATCAGCGACACCGTAGCCGTCAGCGAGCCGAGCACGGCCATTGCTCCGTTGTAGCCGGCGTTGTGCACCGCCACATAGCCACAATAGGTCGCTGAGTTTATGCCGACAGGTCCTGGGGTCATCTGGCTTATCGCCACGATGTTGGTAAACTCCGCCGTGGTCAGCCAGTGGTGGTGATAGACCACCTCCGACTGTATGAGCGACAGCATGCCGTAGCCGCCTCCGAACCCGAAAAGCCCGATTTCAAAGAATGTTATGAACAGGTAAAGGAATGTCATGTCTCAGATGCTGTCTGGCGTATCAGTTCTTTACGAGCCTGCCGTAGAGGTATCCTCCGAGGGCGGCGGCTATGATTATGAATATGGGATTGACCCCGAGCAGCCAGATGAGGGCCGCTCCCGCAACTGGAATCCACACCGTGTAGAGGTTGATGTGCGCACTCTTGGCGAGGTTGAATGTCGGTACGGCGATCAGTGCTACCACTGCGGGGCGTATGCCACGGAAGCACGCTGCCACCCAGGGCACGTCCTGGAAGTGCCTGAACACGGTGGCTATGAGCAGTATTATGAGGAAAGAGGGCAGGGCGGAGCCTGCTGCCGCAAGCACGGCGCCGCGCTCTTTCTTCATCTTATAGCCGATGAATGTGCTTATGTTTATGGCGAACACGCCGGGGCACGTCTGCGCTATGGCGATGAGATCAAGGAACTGCTCGCGCTCTATCCACTTGTTCTTGTCCACCACTTCCGCCTCTATCATCGGAATCATGGCGTAACCTCCTCCGAAGGTCACCACGCCAATCTTGAAGAATGTCTTGAACAGTTGCCAGAACATATCATATTCCCAGTTTCTTCTCCACCCATTTGCGTGCGTTGACAAATGCCTCTATCCACGGAGTGACCTCGTCCGAGCCAACGCGTTCCTGCGGATAGTCGGCGCATTGCCATAGGAACACGGTGCGCTCGGGGTGGGGCATGATGGCGAGATGACGGCCGTCGCTGCTCGCCAGGGCGGCAACGTTGTAGTCGGAACCGTTGGGGTTGCCCGGATAACCGTCGTAACTGAATTTCGCCACAACATTATATTTGTCCTCCGGCAACGGCAGACGGAACTTGCCTTCGCCGTGCGCCACCCATGTGCCGATCTTGCTTCCGCTGAGAGAACCGAACATCACGCTGTCGTTTTCGGGTATCGTGAGGCTCACGAACGCCGATTCAAACTTGTGGGAGTCGTTGTGCAGCATCTGGGCGTAGTCCTTGGCGTCGTTCACTGCCGACGTGTTGTTGAGCAGTCCCAGTTCTACCATCAACTGGCAGCCGTTGCACACGCCGAGCGAAAGGGTGTCCTCGCGTGCATAGAAATTGTCGAGTGCCGCCTTGGCTTTGGGGTTGTAGAGGAACGCACCGGCCCAACCCTTTGCCGAACCGAGCACGTCGCTGTTGGAAAAGCCTCCGCAGAATGCAATGACATTGACATCCTCCAGCGTCTCGCGGCCTGATATGAGGTCGGTCATGGTGACATCCTTCACGTCGAAACCTGCCAACCAGAACGAGTAGGCCATCTCTCTCTCCGAGTTTGTGCCTTTCTCTCTTATGACGGCAGCCCTCAGTCCGCTCTCCGTGCGGCGGTCGGGGTCGAGCCCCCACTGCGCCAGTTTGCCGGTGAACGACTTGCTGAACTTGTATTCCAACGGCTGTCTGCCGAGGTTGTCGCGGCGTTCTTCCGCCTTGCCGTTGAGGCTCTGGCGGCGGTCAAGCATGTAGGATGTCTCATACCACACGCCTCTCAGCCTGTCGATATCAAATGTAAAGGTGCGTCCGTCCTTCTTTACAGTGAGGTCTCTGCCCTCCTGCGGTACACCTATTTTTATATAGGCGACGCCGGCGTCGTCCAGTATCTTCTTCACTCTGGTGCTGTCCGCGTCACTCACTTGTATCACTACGCCCGGGTTTTCGGCAAAAAGCGCTTTCACGATGTCCGTCTCCGGCATCTTGTCAAGGCTGACGGCGATGCCCCCGTGCACGTTGGCGAAGCACATCTCGAGCAGGGTTGTGATGAGACCTCCTGCCGAAATGTCGTGTCCGGCAAGTACAAGTCCCTCGCTGACGAGTTGCTGCACCGCCGTGAAAGCGTCGCTGAAGTATTCCGGGTTCTTCACTGTCGGCACGTCACTGCCCACCTTTCCCTGTGTCTGGGCAAAGGCGGAGCCGCCGAGTTGCAGTTCATCGAACGAGAAGTCGATATGGTAGAAGCGGCTCTTCGCCACGTTTTTCATTACGGGAGAGACTATCTTGCGCACGTCGCTGACCTCTCCGCCCGACGATACTATCACCGTTCCGGGAGCGATAATCTTTTCTCCGTCGGGATATTTCTGTGTCATCGACAGCGAATCCTTGCCTGTCGGCACGTTGATGTGCAACTGACGGCAGAACGCCGACAGTGCTTCCACAGCCTTGTAGAGGCGCGCGTCCTCGCCCTCTTGTGCCCTGCAGGGCCACATCCAGTTGGCTGACAGCGAGATGCTGCCCATTCCGTCGGCGAGGGGAGCCCACACAAGGTTGGTCAGGGACTCCGCTACCGAGAGCACACTGCCTGCCTCCGGGTCTGCCAATGCTGCCTGTGGCGCATGGCCTATGGCCGTTGCGATGCCCTTGTGGCCGCGGTAGTCGAGGGCAACGGCACCGCAGTCGCTCAGCGGCAACTGCAGTTCGCCCTGGCACTGCTGGCGTGCCACGCGTCCCGAGACACTGCGGTCCACCTTGTTGGTGAGCCAGTCTTTGCAGGCTACCGCCTCCAGGCGCAGCACGTCTTCTATGTATCCGTCTATCTTGTCGGTGCTGTAGGTCACGACATCATACTTTCTCTCCACCGTCTTGTCCACCATCACGGTCTTCGGTGACGACCCGAACATCTGGTCTACGTCGAGGTCAAACGGACGCACTCCGTCCTCCTGCTCGAATGCGAAGTGTGCGTCGCCGGTGGTTTCGCCCACCGTGTACATCGGCGCACGCTCCCTGTCGGCTATTTTTTGCACATGTTCTATCGCCTTCTCGTCTATCAGAAGTCCCATGCGTTCCTGGCTTTCGTTGGCTATAATCTCCTTTGCCGACAGCGTCTTGTCGCCAATCGGCAGTTTTGACATCTCGATCAGTCCTCCGCAATCTTCTACCAACTCCGACAGACAGTTCACATGTCCGGCGCTTCCGTGGTCGTGTATCGACACTATAGGGTTCTCTTCTTCCTCGCAGAGGGCGCGAACCACGTTGTAGGCACGCTTCTGCATCTCGGGGTTCGCACGCTGCACGGCGTTCAGTTCGATGCCCGACGAGTAGCGTCCTGTCTCCACCGACGACACCGAACCGCCGCCCAAGCCGATGCGGTAGTTCTCGCCGCCCATGACAACTATCTTGTTGCCCTTCTGCGGTTCGCCCTTCAGACAGTCGCGCTGTGTGCCGTAGCCCACGCCGCCGGCAAGCATTATCACCTTGTCATAGGCGTATTTCTCGTCCTTTTCCTGATGTTCGAAAGTGAGTACCGAACCGCAGATGAGCGGCTGGCCGAACTTGTTGCCGAAGTCGGAGGCTCCGTTGGAAGCCTTGATGAGTATCTGCTCGGGTGTCTGGTAGAGCCACTTGCGCACCGGGAGCAGTTCCTCCCATGCGTTGTGCTGCCCTTCCTTGCGCGGATAGGACGTCATGTAGACGGCAGTTCCTGCCAAAGGCCACGAACCGACACCGCCTCCCATGCGGTCGCGTATCTCTCCTCCCGTGCCCGTAGCGGCGCCGTTGAACGGCTCTACGGTCGTAGGGAAGTTGTGGGTCTCGGCTTTCAGCGAGATGACACTCTTCACTTCCTTCACCCGGAAATAGTCAGGCTTGGAGTGGTCTGCTGGTGCGAACTGCTCGATGACGGGGCCTTCGGCGAACGCCACGTTGTCTTTGTAGGCCGACAATATCTTGCCAGGGTTCTCGGCTGTGGTCTGCTTGATCATCTGGAAGAGCGAACTCTCCTTCTCCTCGCCGTCGATGACGAACGTGCCGCCGAAGATCTTGTGGCGGCAGTGCTCTGAGTTTATCTGGGCGAATCCGAACACTTCCGAGTCGGTGAGTTTCCTCCCGAGTTGCCCCTCTACCTTGTGGAGATATTCTATTTCCTCTTTCGACAGAGCGAGACCCTCCTCCTCGTTGTATGCGTCGAGGTCTTCGATGTGGCGGATGGGCTCCGGCTGTATGTCGACAGTGAAGATGTCCTGGTCCAGGCCCTTGTACATGCGTTGCAGCATGGGGTCGTGCTCAGCGTCGGGAGAACTTGTCGGGAAGTACTCCTCTATACGCGAAATGCCGCCAAGATTCATGTTCTGTGCAATCTCAACGGCATTTGTGCTCCAAGGTGTAATCATTTCGCGGCGCGGACCGACATAATATCCGTCGAGGGAACTGCCCTCCATGACGCTCGCTCCGCCGTAGAGCCAGCAGAGTTTCTCCGTCTCCTCTGCGGTGAGGGTGTGGTCTGACTGTGTCGCAATGACTGTTTTGTTCGGGGTGTTGAAGAATGTTATCATGAGTGACTGTATGATAAATGATGCACAAAGGTACTTAAAAATGCGGTAACGGACAATTATTGCCGCCTTTTTTCCGCCGATTTGCAGGGCAAGACATCAGGTTGGACATTCCCGAAGCGCCTTTCGTGCGGTTGTTCACGGTCGTGGTTCGACTGAATAACGACCGTGAACCGGTCGAATATCGGACGTGAACCGGTCGGCCCACGACCGTGAACAACCTGCGGAAACACGGTTCTTACGGCGCAAAAAGGGTGTGCTGAGAGTGTCAGAACAGTACTGTCACCACGGCAGTGGCGAGGAAAAGGATGCCGAGGGCGAGGTTAAACCACCTCATGTTGTGCAGATAGCCGAGGCGCAATGCCGTGCCGCGGCGGAGCAATACCGCCACTGCGGCGAGCGGAAGGGCTGTCGCAATGGCGAAGACGGTGGGCAAAGCCAGCCCGGCCGGGGATGCCGCCGACAATGGTACGAGCACTCCGAAGAAGGCTACTGCCGCCTCGGGGCAGAAAGCCACGGCGATGATGACGCCCGAGAGGAACGCTCCCCACAGTCCGGGGAGCAGTTTGCGGTTGGACACTTCGTGGTGATGGTGGGCGAAGAGCGAACTGCCGATGAGGTAGATGCCGCCGACGAAGAACACGGCGGCGAGCAACGGTGCCGCCCATTCCGTCTCCGTCTGGCGGCTGAAGGTGACGATGCCCTCGCGGACAAGCCATGCCGCGGCGGTCCCGAGTACGGCATAAAGGAGTGTGTGCCCCAGTACATACATCCACAGGACGGGTTTCCCGTCCTCGCTTTTGCCCTGAAGATAGGTCATGGCGGCGATGTTGGGCGCGGCCGTACAGGGGTGTATGATGATTACAAGTCCCAGAAGGAATGTGCTGAAAATGTCTGTCATAGTCGTAATGTGGCGTCGCAATAGTCGACGACTGCCGTTCTGTGGGTGATGAAAATCACCGTCTTGTCGTTTGATTTGAGTATGTTCTCCAGCAGCCTGCGCTCCGTCTGCTGGTCGAGGGCTGATGTCGCCTCGTCGAAGAGCATGATGGGGCGGTTGCGCAACAGGGCTCTCGCAATGCCGATGCGCTGGCTCTGTCCCTCGCTGAGCCCTCCTCCCTTCTCGCCGTACTCGGTGTCGAGGCGCATGGGAAGGTCGTGCACGAATTCTGCGCAACTCGTTTCCAGTGCCTGCCACATCATCTCTTCCGTGGCGTCGGGGTTGGCGAGGAGTAGGTTCTGGCGTATTGTTCCGCTTAGGAGAGTGTTGCCTTGCGGCACATAGACGAAGTTGCAGCGGTGCAGGGGACTTGCCGTCTCTTCGCCTCCGCAGCCGGAATAGACTGTCACACGGCCGCTTTGCGGACGTATGAGGGCAAGCATCAGGCGTATGAGGGTGGTCTTGCCCGAACCGGTCTCGCCCAGTACGGCGGTGCAGGTGCCTGGGCGGAAGTCGAAAGTGAGGTGCTCTATCACCGGCGTGTCGTCGTAGGCGTAGTCCACATCGGTCAGTCTCACTCCGCAGGGAGGTGTCATCAGCCGCGGCTCTCCCTGCTCCTCGAGCGGCGCTTCTTCCAGTTCCATGAGTCGTTCAGCCGCAGTGAACACGCTGACAAAGGCCGGAATGAGTTTCGAGAGGTCGCGTGCCGGCGACTGTATGCGGTTGACGAGTTGCAGAAATGCCGTCATGCCGCCGAACGAGAGGGTGTGTGCCGACATGCGCAGGGCTGCCCAGAGGAACGCCACGAGGTAACTCAGTGAGAACCCGAAGTTGAGTATGAGGTTGGAGATGACGCTGAACCGCGTGCGCTTCACCACGTTGCGGCGGAGCGCGTGCTGCGTGGTCTCGAGTTTGTCCACCATGAGCGAGTCGCTCTCAAGGGTCTTTATGAGCATGCGGTTCTGCACTGTCTCCTGCATGACGCTCTGCACCCGGCTGTCGGAATCGCGCACCTTGCGCGTCAGGCGCCGCATCTGGCGGACGTATATCTTGCTGAGAAGGATTGACAGGGGGATGATTGCCACGGTGATGAGGGCAAGTGTGCCGTCCATGGAGAACATGTAGGCGAACGCGCCCAGGAAGAGTGCGGCGGTCGAAAGGGTGTTGGGCAGGGTCTCGGCGAGGAAGTCCACAACGGTGATTACGTCCTGTTCGAGGCGGTTCATCACGTCGCCGGAGTGGTGCAACTCGCGCCCGTGCCACTCCGAACGCAGCATCCTGTCGAGCAGTCTCTGCTGCATGCGGTTCTGGGCACGCACCCCGAGGATGTTGCGCACCCATATTCTGGATATCTGAATGGCAAAACCGCAGAGGATGATGCCTCCCATGACGCCCACGGCAAGGTAGATGTTGCCCGGCGCAGAGCCTGACGCCACGTCGATGGCGCGCTGCACCGCCCACACGGAAAGGAGGCTCACGGCTACCGAGGCCAGTCCGAGCGAGGCGTTGAGAATGGCCTGTCGCCTGACGCCTTTCCACACCGTCCAGAGCCATCGGGCTATTCGGGCGGTGCCGTATTTGTTTGTGGGGAGTTCGGGGAGTCTCATTTCGGATAGTCGGAAACGTCTGTCTGAGCGCCGGTCAGCGCACGTCGGCACCCCACATCATCTTCTCCCGCAGGGTGGAATAATAGCGTTTGTCCTGCAGTTTCACCACCTTGATGCAGTGGTCTGCCTTCTTTACCGTGACCTTCGACCCCTCGCCGAAAGTGTTGCTGCGTCCGTCGACGGCTACAAGAAAACTGTGCGAGCGGCTCTCCACGTTGAGCGTGATGACCGAACTGCCGTCAATGACAATGGGACGGATGTTGAGGCTGTGCGGCGCAACGGGGGTCAGGCACAGCGTGTCGGTGGTGGGCACCATGATGGGACCGCCGTTCGACAGGTTGTAGGCGGTGCTCCCGGTGGGTGTCGACACCACAAGTCCGTCGGCCTGATAGGTCACGAGATACTCGTTTCCTATGGTCACGCTGACCGTAATCATCGATGCCGTGTCGCGTTTGAGTATCGCTATGTCGTTGAGGGCGCAACCGCTGACCGTGCCGTCGGGCGTGTCCACGTCGGCGGAGATGACGGCGTGGTCTTCCAGTTTGTAGTTTCCGGCGTACAGAGCCTCCACTGTGTGCTCTATCTCGCTGGGCATGATGTCGGAGAGAAAGCCTAAACGGCCGATGTTGACGCCTATGAGCGGAATCTCTTTCGTGCCCACACGGTTGGCGGCCTTTAGGAACGTGCCGTCACCGCCCATGGAAATCACGAAGTCCGCACGGAAGTCGTCGCCGTCGAAAGGCGTGGCGTTGCCGGCGTCAATATGCTCGTTGCGCAGGAAATCGAGGAACGGACGGTCAATGATTACCTCCGCTCCACGGTCGGAAAGAACAGAAAAGACTTTCTGGATGGATGCGGATTTCTTGGCCTGAAATTCGTTTCCGAAAATGGCGAAACGGAGTTTTTTGTCAATCATAGCCGCTTTTTCTTTGTGTGTTTGCAGTATATTCACTAACTTTGCGACTACAAAAGTAACTAAAAATTATAAAGTTTCAAAGTGTAAAATGGCAAAAGTGTACGAATTTCTTGCCAACGGTTTCGAGGACGTTGAGGCGTTGGCGCCGGTCGACATACTGCGTCGCGGAGGAGTGGAAGTGGTGACCGTGAGCATCACGGCGTCGCACAGCGTGGAGACATCCCACGGAGTCACGGTGGAAGCCGACCGCCATATCGCCGACGTTGACCTCTCTGACGCCGACCTGCTCATCCTTCCCGGAGGAATGCCGGGGGCTACCAACCTCATGGAATCGGAGACCGTGTGCAGCGCGCTAAAGGCGCAGAATGAAGCCGGACGGCTCATCGGGGCGATTTGCGCAGCCCCCATGGTGCTTGGGAAACTCGGTATCCTCAACGGAAAGCGCGCCACCTGCTATCCCGGATTTGACCAGTATCTCGACGGAGCGACCTATACCGGCGATATGGTGACCGTCGACGGCAACATCATAACTGGCAAAGGACCGGGTGCAGCCATGGCTTTCGGTTACCAACTGCTCTCCGCCTTCGTGACGGAACAGGAGGTGGAGGCTCTCAAAAAAGGCATGATCTACGAGGGATAACGGCGCAGAGAGTAGGGGAGAGCGGAGCAATGTGAGAGGGAGAACGCAAAAAACATCTCCCCAAATTTGCGCTCTTGCGAAAAAAGAACTACCTTTGCACCCGAAAATTTCTGTGTCTATGCCCAGATGGCGGAATCGGTAGACGCGCTGGTCTCAAACACCAGTGGAGCAATCCGTGCCGGTTCGACCCCGGCTCTGGGTACAA
>CAVDQB010000036.1:0-16936 GCA_963611255.1 Faecalibacterium prausnitzii | reverse complement strand
TTGAGCGGAAAACGGGACTCGGACCCGCGACCCCAACCTTGGCAAGGTTGTGCTCTACCAACTGAGCTATTTCCGCATGTTCAAGTAAAAACAGGTCTGTCAGCGTAGACTGGAACAAAACTGCATCGCAACGCAGTCGCCATTATGCCTGCACCGACATTCCTCTTTTGCTTTTCTCAATAAATCAAATTACTGCATTTCGCCAAATGCGGTGCAAAGGTATTGCTTTTTTCTGAAACCGCCAAACATTTCCGACCAAAAGTTTCAAAAGTTTTTCACAACAGTATCAATTGTCCTTTCGGCACATTTGTCGGAAAAAGCTTGGATATTGGGAATATTAGGTGTACCTTTGCCTCGGCAAGTGTAACGTTATCAGATATGGGAAAGATGACTCTAAACATAGATGTTCCTTCTGGCGTCAATATTGACATTGACAGTCTGAAGGCGTTGGCTACCAAATATATCCAACAGTATATATATATGGTACAGGGGGTACAGCGCAAAGAAAACACGAAATCCAAGTCCACGACCGCATTCCGCAATCTGCGCGGGAGTCTGTCTTCCGCACTGCCATATGAAGAAATGAAAGAGGTCGCTCTTTCCGAAAAGTACGAAGTGTGAAACTGTTTTTTGACACTTGTACACTCGTCGACTATCTCTGCAACAGGCAAAACGCGAACCATGTAGAGGCTATTCTTGATACCGCAGAGAAGAAAAAGTGGAGTTGCTACATCTCTGTAGGATCTTTCTACACGCTGACTTATTTGATAGAACTACACCTGAAGCACGGCGGACTTGTTGACAAGACTCTAAGAACAGAGAAACTCCGTGAGATGTTAACGTCCATTTTAGACACCTTTTCCATAGCAGACATCTTTGCAAACAACCTGTCCGAGGCTGTCGCAGACCCAAAATTCACTGACTTGGAGGACAGTTACCAGTTCAGAGCCGCAATAAACGCCAAGTGCGACTACCTGATTACGGTGAATATCCACGACTTCAAAGATGCCGACACAACCGAAATCAAAATCCTTACTCCCTCCGATTTCCTGACCGAAATATAGCGATTCCGTATCAATTCATGCGGTTCACAGAGTTACGTGCATAGTCGGCAGGGGTGATGCCGTAGGTTTTCTGGAAGCACTTGGAAAAGTAACTCGAGTTGGAAAAGCCCACCATGTACATCACTTCCGACACTGTGAACTTGCCTTTGCGCAACAATGACGCGGCGTGTTGCATCCTAATGTGCCGTATAAACTCCACTGGGGTCTTCCCGGTAATCTGTTTCACCTTGCGATAGAGCAGTTTTGAACCGAGCCCGAGGGTCTCCTGCAGACGCGTGACATTGAATTCAGAGTCGGCGATGTTCTGTTCTATCGCCGCAGTCACCTTGGCGAGCAGGCGTGCGTCGGCACTTTCCGGCTCTGGCAGAGCGTCTTCCGCCGCAGCGTTTTCGGCCGTTGCCTGCTGTCGCACAGAACGGCGCACATCTGCAAATGCCAGTCTGATGACGAGTTGCGAACCCGACAGGTACGCCGTCACCGCAGAACCCTCGGCGTCGGCGAAGTCCTTCACGTCAGTCAAAGCACCCATTTCATGCACACCTACAGCGTTTTCCGCCGACAGATAACGGTTGAACACGAACGGCATATCCTGTTCCGTTAGCGACACGCCGGGTACTGTAACGCAGATTGAGATGCGTCCGTCACTGTTGTCCACCGACAACACTACAGGGTCGGCAACCGTTTCCTGCGCCGCATCGCCGCCCATCTGCGCTGCGGCAAAAGCCAACATACGTTCCAGTACCGCCTGCAACCTTGTTATATCCGTGTCCACATACGCTTTCAAAACATCGGTACGGAAGTCCAACGCCGCCTTACGGCCATAGCCTGTCCGTGCGTCTCCGGCTACACGACGGCAGAAATCGACTATCTCGACGTGCGCTTTATCCGCCTGACCGGGCAGAACCGAGTTGGCAAGAGGACTGTCGAGACATTCGCCGACGAGACGGTTGATTGCCACGGCATCACGCCTCACCCGATCCAACCGTGCCGCATCCTCGGCATCGTCCGTGCGATGGAGCATGGCGAGCACTGAGGAAAAGATACGCCCGAGAGGTTCTTTCAGACGGCGCGAGAGGTTGTCGAAGAACGCCTGACGGGCCTCCGACTGCCTCAGAATCCGCTCCCTCTCCTCGCGTTCACGCTTCAGACGGCGGCGCATGAGGCTGAACTTCACCGCCCACCACAGCAGTGCGGCGGCTATCAGACAGTACGCCATTTTCATCCAGACGGACAAATACCACGGCGGAAGTATCTTCACGTCGAGCGTATAGATGTCTTTCGCGGCGTTGACATCACCTCCCACCACCCTGACGCGCAGTTTGTAGTGTCCAGGAGGGAGCGAATTGTATCCTACGCGCATCTCTGCTGCGTCCATATACTGCCAAGTGCGGTCGGCACCGTCGAGCATATAGGCGTAGAGACACGCCGGAACGCCCTGCATAGGCATATCCGTAAAGAGAAAATCGAGGTTGTTCTGGCGGTAGGTAACGGTTATCCCCGACACGGACGACGCACTGCCGCCGTCGGGCACAAGCACCTTTCCGTCGCTCTCCACGGCGGAGAGCATGAGCCTGTGCTGTGTTCTCGCAGCCTTCGCCGACGCCACCGGGATACTTGCGAGACGGTCGTTGCCGCCGAGTATCACACTGTGCGTCGCACTGTCATAGAACAATGTCAGCGGAGCAAACGTCTTCAGGGAAAAGCACGACACTGCTCCGTCACCGCCGATGACTGTGCACTGTCTGCCGCGGAAAGCCCAGATGTCGCCTTCAACGGCAGCGAGCAGCGACACTCCGCCGTTCCCCGACCCTGCCACTTCCACTGTCCTGACTTCCCTGCCGTCAGTCCCGAAGCAGCGCACGGCATCACCCACGGCAGCCCACACGTTGCCTTTGCGGTCGGCAACGACACTGTTCACATGAGTATTGCGGTCTGCCACATGGCGCACTGCCATGGTTCTGGTGTCTATGCGGTCAAGTCCGTTGTCATACATGCTCGCCCAAACGCCCCCATTGGCATCGAGAGCCAGTTGCCAGACGTGCAGTCCCTGCAGTTCCTTCAGCATGTGACGGTCGGCCACTACGGTGCTTTCGCCGCCGAGCATCCTACCTTTGTCTATCACGAATACGCCTCCCATATACGAGGCTATCCAGTAGCGTCCCTGGCCATCATCCACTATGTCGTAGGCCCACGACGTGGTGTAGCGTCCCGAAGCGTCGGTCACGATGACGTTGCGGAACTGTCTTGTCGCCGGGTTGAAGATGTTTATGCCGTGGTCTGTACACACGAGGAGGCGACCGTCGGCATCGTTGGTGATGCGGCGCACGCGGTTGTGCGACAGCGGAAAAGCCGTTGAGTTGAACCTGTACCACGCTGTCGCCCTCATCATGCCGTCAGTCAGTCCGCCGACAGCGGCGCACGCTATCAGTCCGTTGCTGCCTCCGAGCCACACCGCACCGTCCTTGTGGCGGTATATGGCGTGCAGGCAGTTGCCGTCACCGTTGCCCGTGATGTCAGCAAGAGGCACTTCCGCCGCCTGGTTGGGCGTCGCGAGCGCAGACAGCCCCTGGTCTGTGCCGGCCCACAGGTTGCCCCAACGGTCGGAAAGCAGCGACCACACGATGTTGTTGGCTATCGACCGCGGTTCGCGCGAATCGTGCGTGGCGTGGCTGATGGAGTGCGCCGAGGGGGAATAGGTGTAAAGTCCGTTGTCAGTCCCCACATACACGCACGCTCCGTCCGCAGCAAACGACTTCACTGAGTTGCCCTGCAGTCCGGGCACCGCCGTCAACCTACGGCCGTCAAAAGCGTACATCGCACCCTCTGTGCCCACCCACACGCAGCGGTTTACCGTATCCTCGCACAGTGCGTTCACGAGAGTATGACTGCCGCCGGGCATCTCCACTGCGGCGGCACGGCCGTTTGCGTCCACCGCATCAAGTCCCCTTATCGTGCCTACAAGCAGTCTGTTGCCGTGAGGAAGCAGCGAATACACGTTGTGGAGTCCACGGCTGACAGCCGTCACGGCAAGTGTCGACGGCGACATGCGGTAGAGTCCTTCTGCCGAACCCAGCCACACGTCACCCTGCCACATCGCTATGGAGCGCACCTCCGACAGTTTCTGCACAGGCGGATCAAGGTAGCGGTCCTTCCGGATGTCATATACCAGCACGCCGTTGTCGGTGCCGAGGTAGATGCGCATGGAGTCCACGCACAACGAATAGATGCGGACATCATTTCCCGACCCGTGCCCGAAACGCTCCACTGCACGGTAGCCGTCGTAGGAGTACAGTCCGCGGTCAGTGCCGATCCACACCGTGCCGTAAGCATCCTGCCCGACCGCATACACCGCTACACCGCCACCGATGCTCACATTGGCAAACTGCCTGACGGCGGCAACTGCCGCAACGAAAAGCAGAATCCACGCTGCGAAAAGACACAAAAATCGTTTGGCGGTCATCATAGGTCAGTACACCTTATACATAATATAATGTGCAAATATACGGAAAATATCATAACACGGACAACGCCTTGCCGTTTTTTTGTCCGTATTAACCGTTTTTGCAATGCGAAAGCACCGTCCTTGCAGTGCAAAAGCGGTGTTCTTGCAGCGGCTACCGACCGTAGTACGGACGAACCACGGTCGAGGTACACATGGAACATCGGTCGAAATACGCTCGTACCACGGTCGGTAGCCACCGCCAAAACGGCGGTTACGGGTCGCGAAAGTACTGTTTCCGCCTTTCCCACACGCCTATTTGTCCCGAAAACGGGATGCCGTCCGATTTGTTTCCGGGGCGCAACAAATTTGCCAAACTACGCCTTTTTCAGTGCATTACAGCCGTTTTTGTCCAATTTGTTGCGTCTTTTGTCCGATTTGTTACGGTTGATTTATATCAACAACGATAATTTTGCACCCGGACAAAACCTGAATCTACAACAGTGGGACAGATGTCCGCAGAAAGCTGGAAATAACCAAATTTACCTAAATAAAACCAATATGAATTTATCTTCATCCAATTGCATCGTGGGCAAAACGGCTCTATTGCTGTTTCTCATGGTAGCGTTCATCAACCTGTCGGCATCGGCCCAGAACCGAACCGTAAAGGGTGTGGTGACCGACGGCGCCACCCAGGAGCCGCTTATGGGCGCAACTGTCATGCTGGAAGACGGCAAGGTGGGCGCAGTGACCGACCTTGACGGCAACTTCAACGTCACAGTTGCCAGTGGAACAAAGAAAATCACAGTGTCATACATCGGCTATGTCGACAAGACCGTAGCGGTGGCTGACGGAGTAATAAAAGTAGTCATGGAGCCCGACGACCGCCAACTCGGCGAGGTAGTGGTAGTGGGTTACGGTACGGCACGCAAGAGTGACCTCACCGGAAGCGTGTCTACCATCAACTCAAAGGACTTCAACAAGGGTTCGATAACCTCTGCCGAGGAACTCATCAACGGCAAGGTGTCGGGCGTGCAGATCATGTCCAACTCGGGCTCTACGACCTCCGGCAGCACAATCCGTGTGCGTGGAGGCGCTTCGCTCAACGCTTCCAACGACCCGTTGATAGTTGTCGACGGAGTGCCTTTGGAACTCGGAGGCATCGCGGGGGCCGACAACAACTTCCTGAGCCTTATCAATCCGCAGGACATAGAGTCGATGACAGTGCTCAAGGATGCCTCTTCGACCGCCATATACGGTTCGCGCGCATCCAACGGTGTCATCATCATCACCACCAAGAAGGGTTCTGACTCGAAACCGAAAATACAGTTCACCACCAACAACACGCTGCAGACACGCGCCAATATGGTGGAGACACTGACAGCAGACGAGTTCCGCAGCCTCATCAACGAGCAGGGCACAGACGCCCAGAAGGCTCTCTTGGGCACTGCCGACACCGACTGGTTTGACCAGGTGTACCGCACCGCCCTCTCCACAGACAACAACCTGTCCATCACAGGCAGCCTTGTCAAGGGTCTTCCTTTCCGCGTTTCTTTAGGCTACTCCAACCAAAACGGTATCATCATCGGCGACCAGGCGAAGCGTTACACCGGCAACGTCGTGCTGTCACCGAGTTTCTTCCAGGATCACCTGAAACTTACCGTCAATGCGAAAGGCACTGTTTCGAAGAACAGTTTCAACAACAGCAGCGCCATTTGGGCTGCCGCAACATTCAACCCGACACTCCCCGTATACTCGGGCAACAGCAACTACGGCGGCTACACGGAGTCTCTCGACGCCAGCGGCAACCCGATCAACACCTCCGCAGGCCAGCGCAACCCGCGCGGACTTGTCGACCAGTATGACGCGCACAGTACTATCAAGCGATTCATCGGCAACTTCGACATCGACTACAAGGTGCACTTCCTGCCCGAACTCAAACTCCACGCCACTCTCGGCACAGACATCTCGAGCGGCAAGGGCAGCGAATACATACCCGAGTGCGCCGCTTCCAACTACACAAGCGGCGGCTACGACTACCACTACGGTCCCCAGAAGAACACCAACAACCTCTTCACCGCCTATGCGAACTACGGCAAGTACTTCGAGGAAGCGAAGAGCAATGTCGACGTGACCGTGGGTTACGACTGGCAGTACTGGAAATCAACGAAGCCGGCATCCATATCCTATAATGTGGCAGGCGACGAACTGAGCAGTTACAAGGCTGAAGACTACCGCCACGCACTGCTCTCCTACTACGGACGCGTGAACTATTCATTCGACGGACGCTATCTTCTCACAGCCACAATGCGCCGTGACGGTTCGTCGCGATTCGGCAAAGACTACCGCTGGGGCACGTTCCCGTCGGTCGGTCTGGGCTGGACGCTGACGCAGGAGAAGTTCCTCCGCGACCAGAAAGTGCTGAGCAACCTGAAGATACGCGCCTCTTACGGCGTCACAGGCCAGCAGGAAATCGGCGGCAACTACAACTACCTGCCGGTCTATACCTACAGTGCCAGCGGAGCAGAGTCCTATATCAACGGACAGTGGATCAACACCTACCGCCCCGAAGCGTATGTCTCGAACCTTAAATGGGAGACAACGACATCGTGGAACTACGGTTTTGACTTCGGATTCCTCGACAACAGAATCAGCGGTTCGTTCGACTTCTACACACGCAAGACCAAGGACCTCATCGCGACAATACCCTCCGCAGCCGGCACGCAGTTCGCAAAGAACATCACGACCAACGTGGGCAACGTGGACAGCCACGGTATAGAGGTGACCCTCAACGCCACTCCCATAAAGTCAAAGGACTGGGAATGGAACCTGAGTTACAACTTCACATGGCAGAAGATGACCGTGAAGAACCTGTCGAAGGTGGCAAGTTCGGAGGTGACAAATATGATCGTGGGCCCGTATGTAAAGGACGCTGACCAAGTACAGGTTCTTACCGAGGGCTACACTCCCAACATGTTCTACGTCTATCACCAACTCTACGACCGTTCGGGCAAGCCTATCGAGGGCGCATACGCCGACATCAACGGCGATGGAGCGATCAACGAGAGCGACCGTTACCGCTATCACTCGCCGATGCCCGACTATATCATGGGCCTGTCAACGTCGCTCCGTTGGAAGCAACTGACCCTCGGCATGAGTTTCAGAGCCAATATCGGCAACTATGTATACAACGCCACAGCCATGGGAACAGGTGCATGGGAACTCGAGACATGGGCAAACGGCCTGCAGTTAAACAACCTCAACCGTTCGTATCTCAAGACCGGATTCCAGACACGCCAGTATCTCTCCGACTATTATGTGGAGAACGGCTCGTTCCTCAAACTCGACAACCTCAACCTGAGTTACAATTTCGGGCAGGTGACCAAGTGGTTCTCGCTGACCGCATCCGCCATGGTGCAGAACGTGTTCTGCATTACCAAGTACTCTGGACCCGACCCGGAAGTGCCAAACGGAGTGGACAACAATCTCTATCCGCGTCCGCGCACCTACACTCTGAGCCTCGGCCTGCAGTTCTAAACAGGGAAGCGATGACAAAAAAGTTAACTTTCAACAAAACGAAAACAATATGAATATCAAACATATAATGACCGGTTGTGCGGCTGTAGCAGTCCTTTCCCTCAACACAGCCTGCACCGGCGACCTCGACCAGTACCCCCACACCGAGACAACCTCGAAGCAGGTGTACACCTCAATAGGCAATTACGAGGCCGTGTTGGGCAAGATCTACGCATCGATGACAGCCACCGGACAGACCATATCAGGCACTGACCTGTCGAGCAACAAGGGAGAGAACTACATGCGTACATATATTAATATACAGGAAGCGCCGACAGACGAGATGGCGTATGCATACTGTTCTGGCGACGGACTGACAAATCTGTCGTACATAAAATGGGACGCCAACGACATCTGGGTGAGCGACATGTACTACCGCATCTACTATAACATCTCGCTTTGCAACGAGTTTCTGCGCAACTGTACTGACAGCAAGATGTCCGCTTTCGGCGAAGAGAACAAGTCGAAGATGGAGCGTTACAGAGCGGAAGCACGCTTTATGCGCGCCCTGTTCTACTATCACGCACTCGATTTGTTCCGCTACATCCCATTCGTGACAGAGAACGACCCTGTGGGAAGTTACACTCCTCCGCGCTATACCCCAGCACAGACGCTCTCATACATAGAGAGCGAACTCAATGATTGCGTCAACGACTTGGCTGACCGCAGCACTTGCCCCTACGGAGAGGCTTCGAAAGGCGCTGCCTACACGCTGCTCGCAAAACTATATCTCAACGCAGAGACCTACACGGGCGAGGCAAAATACACCGAGTGTGTAGAGGCTTGCAACAAAGTGTTGGCTATGGGCTACTCGCTGAACGACAACTACAAGCAACTCTTTAACGCCGACAATGACAAGCGGACGAACGAAATCATCTTCGCATTGCCGCAAGACCCAACCCATCTGGTTACCTGGGGTTCGACCTCTTACCTCATTGCAGGTTCCATAAGCAGCACTTCCACCGTGCTTGACTGCGCCGACTGGGGTGCAGGATCGGCGTGGGGAAACTTCCGCTCACGCGCTCAACTGGTGGAGAAATTCACTGACGGCAACGCCGACGGTCGCTACTGCTTCTTCACTGAGGGCCAGAGCCAGAACATAACAGACTTTGACAACCAGCAGCAGGGCTACCTCTACATGAAGTGGACGAACCTCACGGACGCAGGAGAGACTGCTTCCAACATCAACAGTTACGGCGCTGCAACGGACTTCCCGCTGTTCCGCCTCGCCGACGTGTACCTCATGTATGCCGAAGCAGTGCTGCGCGGAGGCCAGGGAGGCAGTTCCCAGCAGGCTCTTGACTATGTGAACGAACTGCGTCACCGCGCCTACGGCGACGACAGCGGCAATATCCAGATCAACCAACTCACCGCAAACTTCATCCTCGACGAGCGTGCACGCGAGATGTATATGGAGGGAGTGCGCCGCACAGACCTTGTCCGCTATGACAAGTTCACCACCTCTTCCTATGTGTGGGAATGGAAAGGCGGCACTCAGGACGGTATGGCCGTAGACCCGAAATACAACTACTACCCCATCCCGACAACCGACCTGACGGCCAACCCGAACCTCTACAACGAGAACTATTAAACAAACATCCATTATGAAAAAGACATTAAGCCAAACAATACTTTTCCTTTTCGCCCTCGTGATGTGCACAAGTTGCGAGAAGGACGGCAACATTGCCTATGTCGACGGCTTCGAGGCATCTGACCTGATTGCGTCAGCCTCGGAACTGAACCTCGACGTCAGCCAGCGCGCGACGGTGGTGCTGCAACTCGCATGGAAGAATCCCACGCTGCTTTCGAGTGACGAAAACCAGCCGGTAGTGGACAATATGCTCAGCACCTACATACAGGTGTCAGGCTCCGAGGACTTCGCCAACGCTTCGCAGTCGGAGGTCAAGGGACTGACAAAGTCCTATACCGGTACGGAACTCAACACCTTGGCGCAGAACATGGGCATCAGCGTGAACACAGCAGGCAACCTTTATTTCCGCATAAAGTCGACAGAAGGAGCCAACATGACACCTGCCTACAGCAACGTGTGCAAAGTGACGGTCACGCCATACTACGTCGACATGAGCCGCCTTGCTGTGCTCGCCACCAACAAGACCGACACTCTCGCATTCCTCAACTCGCCCGAGAAAAACGGCATCTACACCGGCTACATGAACGCTACAGGCTGGTTGAACTGCTATTTCTACGAGTATTCCGGCGTGACATGGGGCAACTACGGCGAGGCAGGCCACGCTTTCGAACTCAGCGACGACTCTTCGCAGTGGAACGCATGGTTCGCTGACGGTACAGGACACTGGTTTGTGACTGTTGACACACAGGCTCTCGAGTGGAAATGCATGCTCTTCTCGCAACTCAAAGTCAACGGCTACGACATGACTTACTACAACAAGAAGCAGCAGTGGGGCTACTACATCACCACGACTTCTGCCAACGAGACATTCACCATCGAGGCAGTGGGACACGAATCCGACAAGTCTACCGGCGACGGTGCCTACAACGAGAAGAATGTGAAGTTCGCTCTCAACGACGGCATCATGACCCAGGCCGACGCCACAACTGCCGTCACGATAGCCACAGCCGGCGACTACACGATAATAGTAGAGCCCAACGACAAGGGCGAATACACCTACCGTGTGGAGAAGGGCAAGGTAAGTTTCACCGGCGACGACACTCCTGTGGTGACATATCCGGCGGAACTGTACATGACGACCACTGACGGCAGCACCGACAAGACCACTCTCACCAAGACCGGTGACAGCACATACAGCGGCACATACACCGTTGCAGAGGCTTGGGAGAACTTCAAGATCGTGGACAAGGAGAGCGGCACATACTACGGTTCTGATCCGTCAGACCTCTACACGCTCTCTTCCGACGGCGGCGCATGGAACATCTGGTTCCCCGAGGGAGTCGCAGCAGGCGACGTGGTGACTATAACGGTGGACCTGAGTACGCTCAAGTGGAGTTTCACGAAATGATTTTCCGACATAAGACAGACGCTTAACAATGAAGAACAAAGGGGCGAGGGAGACCGCTCCCTCCCCCGTTTAACAAAACCGAAACAATGAAAAAGACGTTTATAAAGACAATGCTTCTCGCCGCAGTGTGCGCCTTGTCACTCACCGCTTGCAACGATGACGACAACACGACACCGCAGAAAGCAAAGGAATATGACATGACCGGATTTGCGAAAGGTGCGGACGTGAGTTGGCTGACACAGATGGAAGCATCAGGATACAAGTTCTACAACGCTTCGGGAACGGAGCAGGACTGCATGGCATTGCTGCGCGATCTCGGCATGAACTCTATCCGTCTGCGTGTCTGGGTAGACCCGACGACAGGCTGGTGCAACAAGCAGGACGTGCTCATCAAGGCGTGGAGGGCGAAGAATCTCGGCATGCGCGTAATGATAGACTTCCACTATTCCGACTCGTGGGCAGACCCTTCGAAGCAGACCACACCTACTGCATGGGCAGACTATGACCTCACCCAGATGAAGGAAGCGGTGGCCAACCACACCAAAGAGGTGCTGCAACTGCTCAAGGACAACAGCATCGACGTGGAGTGGGTACAGATCGGCAACGAGACAGCCACAGGCATGCTCTGGCCGATAGGCAAGGTCAGCAGCAACGACTTTACCGGTTTCGCCGCCTTGATCAACGCTGGCTACGAGGCTGCGAAGTCCGTTTACCCCGAGACACTGTGCATCATACACATCAACAACGGGCACCAACTGTCGCGACTCACATGGATGTTCAACGGACTAAAGGCTCAGAACGCCAACTATGACGTCATAGGCGTGTCGCTTTACCCCGAGGATGACACATGGGAAACGGTGACTGACGACTGCCTGAGCAACCTCAAGACTCTGGCGACGACCTACGGCAAGAAAGTCATGGTGTGCGAAATAGGCATGAACTGGGAATCGGAGAACGCCGAAGCAATGCTCAACAAGATGATAAAAGGCTGCAAGTCTATCGACGGATGCCTCGGTCTCTTCTACTGGGAGCCCGAATGCTACAACGGCTGGGAAGGCTACGCTATGGGTGCTTTCGACAGTAACGGCAAGCCCACCGACGCTCTCAACGCTTTCTCTTCTACTGAAGAATAACATTTCAACATAAGATTAGGTATGCGACGGTGGGGCACTTGCACTAGTGTACCAGCCGCCGCTTTCTGTAAAAACAATGAAACGACATCTGATAACGGCAGTTGCACTGGCATCGGTTGTGGCTGCCACAGCACAGACACGACAGGTCACCAATCTGAAGACATGGCAGTTCTCACGCGACAGCGTCAACTATGAGGAGGTGACAATACCCCACGATTGGGCGATAAACGGTCCTTTCGACATGAAACACGACCTGCAGTTCGTCGCCATAGAACAGAACGGCGAGACCGAAAAGACCGAGAAATCGGGACGTTCGGGCGCACTGCCGTGGACAGGACGTGGCTTCTACCGCACCACTGTCAACCTCCAGAGCATCCCGGGAACTGCTTTGCTCTGCTTCGACGGCGCCATGGCTGAGCCCCATGTCTACATAAACGGCAAACTCGCCGGCTGGTGGGCTTACGGCTACAACGCCTTCCGCATTGATGCGAAACCCTATCTCAAAGAAGGAGAGAACACCATTGAGGTGAGCCTCAACAACCGTGAAGAGTCCTCACGCTGGTATCCCGGCGGCGGTCTCTACCGTCCGGTGAAACTGATAACCACTCCCCAGTACGCCTCTATCGACACTTGGGGCAACTGGTTCCGTACGGATTCCATCACCGACGGCACTGCTTTTGTGACCGTCAATACACGTCTTGCCGACTACGACAAGGGACACAGCGTAGCAGTTAAACTGTATGATGCCACAGGTGTGTGTGTCGGAGGCTTCGGTTGCGGAGGCTTCGACGAACAGGGCAACGCCGCCTACGGGTTTAAAGTGAAGAACGCGCACCTGTGGTCACCCGAGACGCCCTATCTCTATACCCTTGTGACGGAGTTGTACAATGACGAAGAACTCATCGACCGCACCTCCACGCGTATCGGGATACGCACCGTGAAAGTATCGAAAGAGGGCGGCTTCCAACTCAACGGCATCAGCCGCAAGTTCAGGGGAGTATGCCTGCACCACGACCTCGGCCCTATCGGGGCGGCGGAGAACAAGTCGGCTTTCATCCGGCAAGTGAAACTGATGAAGGAGATGGGGGCGGACGCCATACGCACCGCCCACAATATGCCGTCAACAATGGAGATGGAGGTGTGCGACTCGCTTGGCATGATGGTCATGGCGGAGAGTTTCGACATGTGGATCTATCCCAAATGCAAGAACGGATACGCCCGGTTCTTCAATGAATGGGCTGACCGTGACATCACCAACCTTGTGCTCAACCACCGCAACCACCCCTCTATCGTGATGTGGAGCATAGGCAACGAGATTCCCGAACAGTGGAGCGAGGAGGGTAGACAGATAGCAGTACACCTGCAGGACCTCTGCCACAGGCTTGACCCCACACGCCCCGTGACACAGGGTATGGACAAGGCGGAGGAAGCAATCCAGTCCGGATTCGCACAGGCAATGGACGTCCCTGGCTTCAACTACCGTGTACACAAGTACGACAACAACATAAAGAGTCTGCCGCAAGGTTTCCTCCTCGGTGCCGAGACGGCGTCGACGGTCAGTTCGCGCGGCGTGTACAAGTTCCCTGTATTTCCGAGCGATTCCACGACATACGCCGACGGACAGTGCTCAAGTTACGATGTGCAGTACTGTTACTGGAGCAATCTGCCCGACGATGACTGGAAGATGCAGGACGACCGCACATGGACTATCGGCGAATTTGTGTGGAGCGGCTTCGACTATCTTGGGGAACCGTCGCCCTATGACGAATACTGGCCATCGCGGTCAAGTTATTTCGGCATCTGCGACCTTGCCGGTCTGCCCAAGGACCGCTACTGGCTCTACCGTTCACACTGGCGCACCGACGACGCCACACTGCACATTCTGCCACACTGGACATGGCCTGACCGCAAGGGTAAGGTGACACCTGTCTACTGCTACACGTCGTATCCGTCGGCTGAACTCTTCGTCAACGGCAAGAGCCAAGGGCGTATCAGTAAAGACCCATCATCGCGTCTTGACCGCTATCGTCTGCGTTGGAACGACGTGAAGTACCGCAAGGGAGAAATAAAGGTCGTCGCCTATGACGACAAAGGCAACGTTGCCGCCACGGAGACGGTGCGCACGGCTGGAAAGCCAGCACGCATCCTGCTCACCGCAGACCGCAACACGCTCTCTTCCGAGGACTGTGACTTGGCGTTCGTCACGGTGCAGCTCGTAGACAAGAACGGCACTCCCTGCCCCACTGCCGACAATGAAATGACATTCAAGGTAGAGGGTGCGGCCGTCTACCGCGCCGCCTGCAACGGTGATGCGACATCCCTTGTGCCGTTCAACTCCACCTCCATGCCGCTCTTCAGCGGTCAACTCGTGGTGGTGGTCGAGGCAAAAAGCAAGGGCGAAGCCACGCTCACGGTGAGCGCAAAGGGACTTCCCGACGCAACGGTGCAGTTCTCTGTGAAATAGACCGCCGACCTCCTGCTGCATACAGGAGAGGTATGCAATGCACGCAATCTGCCGCATTGCAAACGGCAACAACAAAACTACGGTGTCCGGCAGGGGGATCAATCATCCCCTTTCGCCGGACACCGTAGTGTCTTGTCCGCGTTTGTTCTGTGACCTGCGCCTACCCTTCCTCCTCCTTATATCAGAAATGGAAACTCCGCACAAACGCTTTCACTCTCCGAAACGCCTTCTGTCATCTGCACAAAGCGCAAGTCCTCAAGGTGACGCAGCAACATACCGCGTTTCTCTATGTTTTCAATTTCCTGCCGGCGTGCCCTTGCCATGTCACAAAAATCCTGTTCCTGTTCTATGCCTGCGAAGCGCCGACCGCACAGATTGGCGGCAATTCCTGTCGTGCCGCTACCGCAGAACGGATCAAGAACCCAGTCGTTCCTATCCGTAGATGCCAAGATGAGACGTACCAAGAGACGCAACGGTTTCTGAGTAGGGTGCTTTCCACACGTCTTTTCCCACGTTCCTATAGCAGGCAACCGCCACACATCAGTCATCTGTCGGTTGCCGTTGATTTCCTTCATCAGTTCATAGTTGAACTTATGGGGCACTTTCTTGCTCCGTCTTGCCCAGATGAGGAACTCAGTGGAATAAGTAAAGAAACGGCAGGATATGTTGGCTGGCGGATTGGTTTTCTGCCATGTGACGACATTAAGAATTTTGTAGCTCAGTTCCGTGAGGCAGTTTGCCACGGAGAATATATTGTGATAGGTGCCGCTAATCCATATTGTGCCGTTGTCTTTCAACTTGTCACGACACAGACCAAGCCATTCTCTGTTCCATGACATCATCTCTTCCTGCGACTTGGGTCTGTCCCATTCGCCCTTGTCTACGCACACCACCTTGCCGCTCTGCATCGAGATTCCGCCGCTGGAAAGGAAATACGGAGGGTCGGCAAATATCATGTCAAACTTGAAATCGAACTCCTGAAGCAGTCGGAAGCAGTCGCCCCTGGCCACGGCAAAGTCACGTGACGGCGAGACATAACATGAAGTGACAGACATAATGTGCTACAGTGTCTTTATGAAATTCCAGATTGTGGTCAGGTTATACACACTCGGGATTATCGCATAGGCCTCCTGTAACTTGTTCCTTGCAGACCTCCAGCCGCCTCCATCAGTAATCCACACGAACTCAAAACCGTCCACGGCGTTAATCTTCGGGGCAATGCCGGAGTAGGAACGTGCCACTTCATTAAGTTTTGAACCTCCGCTACTGTAGAAATTCACCTCTGTCAGATACGTCTTTGACATCGTTTCGATGACGAAATCGAAGCGTTTCTTGTCACTGCCAAGGGCGTTGGTAATGGCCGGCCACTCGCTTGAGCGCACTTCACTACGGTATTTTATGCCGGCGCGTGAGAATATGTTGGCTACAGTATTCGCCATCGCGTCTCCACCTCTGTTCTTCCTCGCATTGGAGTCAAGACCTGTCTCAATCCCGAACACATAATCCACGAGATTGCCTATCTTCCTGTCCTGCATAATTTCAGCAAGCCCTGTCCCCTGCAAGAAGTCCATAATGCCGTCAACGGACGAGAACATTTCCTCAAGCGGAACACTGTTTCCGATAGCGTCAAGAACCTTTTTCCTGTCATGTTTTCTGACCGCGACGAGGATGTCAAGTACCGAGAAAGCCTTTCTGTCCCTTTCCCAAATGGTCTCGACACTTCTCCTCAAGTCATCAGACCCTATCAGGCTGTTGAGCACACAGAGGCTTAACTTCACGTCATCCACGTTCTTTGAGATTTTCCCGAAGTCGCAGATTGTATCCAGAGCCTGGTTCGTCTCCTTCAGTTGAGACATGAACAGGTCGAAATCTTCACGCATATTCCATCATAGGTTCTGCCACTTGCAACGGTTCGAAGTCCAGTTGCGCACAGCGGTATCTTGTGTTTGTGTAGTTGTGTACAAGTATTTCGGGTATCTTACCGCGCTTTGCGCCATTGGCATTCACGTTGCGCGAAGCCATGACACGGTCTATCGTGTAGCCTCTGTACAGGACATCGAAAAATCCATCCTCACCGTTTTGTCCCTTGCAATCAGAGTTGCTCAGCATGAATTTGTAGCCTTTCCTATCCACAGTGTCGCAGAATGACTTCAGCCTAACCTGCGATTCGTCATTGAAAGCCTCCGAAGTATAGGCTTGAGACCATGAAAATATCGGTCAGAAAATCCAAGGAAAGCAAGCATATGTAACTGTGTACCATA
>CAVDQB010000035.1:0-17226 GCA_963611255.1 Faecalibacterium prausnitzii | reverse complement strand
CAGTCCAAGGAGCATCATGATGATTTACCTCCGAGCTTCCTTGTTTTGCCTATATCAAAAACCGTTTATCTGATACCATTATCCCCATCACTATTACTCAACTTGCGTGTGCCTGCCTCATATTTTCTACCATGGTGGAAGTTGAAGCTCGCCGACAGGAGTATCGTGTTGGCTTGCCCCTTGAAACTGATGAGATTATCCTGCCACACATAGCGATTGTACTTCTTGTCGGTAAAGGAAGAACCGTGAGGCGTGAGCAGATAGATGACACTGGCACCGAAATGCCAAGCTTTATAGTGATAAGAGAGACTGAGCTGTGAGTGTGTTTCACCACTATTCATGCGCTCTCCCCAATAGTTTTCTGGAGCCTTGTAATAGCTGGCACCCACATTCCAGTTGCCTTGCATCCATTTGATGCTGCCGCCCCAACGCCAAAACTCGAAGCGATGCTTATAGTCCCAGCCTTTGGTTCGGGTGTTAGTATATTCCCCATACAGCGATGCGTCCAGATGATTCTTTATGATGTGAAAAGTAGGCAGTGCCAAGAAGCGTTGAAAGGAATGGCTTTTCTGGTTCTCTGGCTTGTTGACAAACAGACAGCTTCCATCCTCCCTCAGTTCTGGAATTATCGTGCTGGCTATCGGCTTGTCAGCATAGGTCCAGCTCCCCTCCACATAAAATTCCACAAAAGGAACGTTCCATGTGGCGGAAAGGGCATTCTTGTAACTCTGGTATGGCTTCAAGTTTCTGTTGCCGTCGCTCGCCTCGAAACTGTTGATGTATTGTCGCACCTCGCTCAGACCTGCCAGGCCCGGCACAGTCGATGAGACTCCACTGCTCCATCTGAAGCTCAGGTGTTCGCCAGCCCTTGCCTGAAACGTCAGTTGAGGTCGGAACATCCATCTCGTATAGCCATCTCCTCCTTGATGAATGGAAGACCTGGTCGCTCCTACACCTATCTGATAGCCAAACCATTTCGTCTTACCCTGCAACTGGGCAAAGAGGTAAAGGTTACTGTACTTTAATTCTGTGTCAACATTGTTGTTCCCCACATAGAGATTGTCTGTATGGCTCACAGTGTATTGGCCACCACCCGAGAGAGCAATATTTTTCCAATCCTTCGTATAGATGCCCTCGCCGATGAGCGAACGTTTCCTACCCGTGGCATCATAACTATAGTCACTCATAGGAATGCCTAAAACAGACTGTTCCGGCGATTGGTCAAAGGAATATTCCTGCATACGATACTGATAGTTGGTGCCGATGTAAGTTCCCACCAAATTGAGAGTCAAGTTTTGACTGTGTGGCATGTTCAACGAATAATACAAATCGAGTGAAGGAGTTTGTTCCAAATCCTTCACATTGTTCCGTAAGTACTGGCATGCCTTGCCGTCCTCTTGACAGAGTTGGTCATTCCCTCTCACAGGACTGTTGTAATTGCTGAAGTTGAATCGCACATCCAGTGTGTATCTGTCAGGTTCATAAAAGTGATAGCCCAACTGCACCTCGTTCATAGTATAAAGGAAGGGCGAATTATACCCCAGATAATTTCTTGTGACAGTCTCACCACTTGGCAGATGATACGTGCCAAGGCTTTGGTTGCTGCGCTCGTCCGAGCGATAGGAGAAGTCATAGCTTACGCTGAACTCCGATTTTTTGATATTATATTTGAAGTAGCCATCCGTATCGTTCTGCCCATTCTGTATGCCCTGTCGGGAAGATACTCCCCCCACATAGCCAGCATAGCGACGGCGCACTTGGTAATTGATGACGGCATCCAAGCCTGCGTCTCCATATCTCACGCCAGGCGCATTGATAAACTCCACTTTCGTCACTTCATCTGGTTGTAAAGCCAAGACATCCTGCATAGTAGCCTTGACATCATTGATGCGCAGCTGCACACCTCCACCCTTCAATGACTGAACCTTTCGCTCTGTGCGATCCACAAGAATGGTAGGCAACTGCATATTGTCCAGCAGTTCATAACCATTGGTCGCAGTCTTCACTTGTTCTTTCGTAGGGAAAACGATTTGTCTATCTACCTTTTCTATTACTCTGGCAGCTTCCACCGTAACGCCTTTCAAATGATAGGCGTTCGCTTGCATCTGTACATTGCCGATGCGGGCGACATCCACGAGTCGGCAGATGGTCTTGTAGCCTACAAACGAAACCTTCATAATGGCTTGTCGCTGTTGGCAAGGTATCACGAAATCTCCATTGGCATTACTCACGCCACCGCAGAGGAAGGAGGAATCCCGCGGACTGAGCAACTGGATGTTGGCGAACACCACGGGCAGGTTGTGGTTGTCTATCAACCTGCCTATCAGCTTGCGGTCTGCCTTCCGGGTACACTCCACGGTGATGAGGCTATCGCCCACAGTCATCTGCATCGGGTAGTAGCTGATGACCTTGCGAATGGCATCGGGAAGGTTGTCCGTGTGGATGTTCTGGGTTATGGTAAAGTCCTCCAGCTCATTGTAGATGAAGCTGACCTTGTAACGAGGCGAAGCCTTGCCGAGGTCGATGAGGACATCCGACATGTTGCGGTCGTGATAGTTGCGAATGATACGCTGGGCACTTGCCGTGGACACGAGGACGCACAGCAAGGGTATAAGGATGGATATTTTTCTCATCATAAGCCGCTCTATCGTTTCCTCGTTTGTTTGCATTTACTGTAGTTTTTTGCTTGAGACTGTCCAAGGGACATCATGATGATTTCCTACGAACTGCCTTGTTTTGCCTATATTACAATCCAACTTCCGATTTCCTAACCCCTAACGGAAAGAAAATTAATGCAAAGTTACATTCTTTGAACTTACCTTTAATTAATGTCGGATGAACCTTGCTGCTATATATGTAAGCACTGCCATCATGGCATATATCAGCAGCATTTGCATCCAGTTGATGCTGATGTTTTCTATACTTGCCCATTTCCATGAGGCAAAAACGCCTATTGCAGCCGACAACAGTGTCGCACATACCTTTACACATGACATCATCATGCCGCCGAGAAACGGCACTGCTGAAAACAGTGCCGTGAGAAACGCAGCATATAGCAATACGGTGACCAACGGTATCGCCACGAGATTGCTGAGCATAAACGCCAATGGGAATCTGCCGAAATAATACGCCGACAGGGGTGAAGTGCCTATCTGCGCCGCCAAGGAGAGTGTCATCGTTGACCACACGAAGCGTAACAGCGGATGCTCAAAGAGAATTTTTGACGGTACTATATTATATAAAGATGGGAAAAACACGAATATAGACAGCACGGCAAGGAACGACAACTGAAATCCGACATCCCAGATCATCATCGGCGAGCATGCCAGCATGAGGGCGAAAGTCATCAACAGGGCGTTCATACTCATGTGGTCTCTGCCGCTGACCGATACCAATGAGTAGATTGTCAGCATCGTCGCAGCGCGCACGACACTCGAAGGCATACCTACAAAAATGACGTATGCCCACACTGTGACAACTACAATCACACACCGCAACAGTTTGTTCCGCAGGCGGCCGAACACCATTGTGAGCAACATGAACAGCACTCCGAGGTGCATACCCGACAGTGCCAGCAGATGTGCGACTCCTGTCCGTGCGTAGTCATCGCGTGTTTCTTTCGTCAGCATACTCCTGTCGCCAAACGCCATTGCCGCCACCACAGCGTGCTCTGTGCCGTCAAGTCCCTTGGTGCGGAGACTCTTCAACAGTCCGGCACGCAGCATCTTCGACTTCAGCATGATCCTTTCCTTGAACGGCAACCTCTCCATGGCATCATCCGCACGGCTGATATTACTGCCGTAGACAGAGGTCTGAGCCGTGAGCGAATGGCTGTCTGCCCACCTCGCATAATTGAAATTGCCGTCTCGGCTGTCTGTGTCAAAATGGCGCAAACGTCCTTTTAGGTTGTAGGTTGCGCCGAGTAGGGGTATGGTCTCCGTCTCTTTGTTTATGTAGCAGCGTATCTTTTTCCCTATTAGAGTGCCGTTGGTGACGAGGAAATCCGCCGTCCATGCCCGCCCCGTTTCATGCGGAGGTTCGATGACAACGGCCTCTATACGCACCGTACCGTCGGGCAGTGCTATGTTGATGCGCTCTTTTTGCAGAGCCATGAGCACCATGCCAACAGGTATGCACGCCACGCACAGGAACGCCGTGCGCAGCAGTCTGTTTTTTAGAAAACCGCTTGCAAACCAGAAAACTGCGGCTATGGCGAGGAGAACCCAACAGAACCGCAGTGCATGAATGTAGTAGCCAGTGATGATGCCCACGGCAAACGCCGTCGCAAACGGCAGTGCGGGCATCATGCGCAGCCTATTCATAGTCGTCGATAACGGCGTTTGTGAAGTCCATCATCGGCTTCGCCGCCTTGAACATCTCTACGGTCTTGCTAATCCAATCATCGCCGTCGAAGAAGTCGTCTGATACCGTGTGCCAACAGCAGTAGTCTTTCATCTTCAGGTAGTCGAGGTATTCGTAGTCCTTGGGGAAGTCTTTCGGGGCTTTCTTCAAGTGCGATGTGCCGAATCCCTTGGGCGGCATCTTGTCGCCGTCGGTATATTCTCCCATGTCGTTACCGCCGGCATAGCCGTAGAGATTGACAAACCTGCCGTTCTCCACAGCCTTCCTCCATGTTCCGATATTTGCCATTATCTCGTTGCGACAGGCGGTAAGTATGTTCGTAGGCAACCAGTATGACCCTGCGGCAACGAAGCAATTGCCCGGCTGGATGTGTATGTAGTAGCCTCCGTGCAGCGATTTCTTCCCCTTGGCGCTTATGAATGCGCCGAAGTGACGCTTGTAAGGGGACTTGTCGGGAGAAAATCTCACGTCGCGGTAGAACCTGTACATACAGTCTTTCACTGTGAGATGCATCACCGAGGGGTCAAATTCAGCTATTGCCGGGAGAAGTTTCTCCACGCCCTTTTCAAATTCTCCGTGTGCCTCGTCATAGCGTTTGCGGTTGGCGATAAACCACTCGCGGTTGTTGTGTGCGGCTATGTCGCGAAGGAAACCGATGATTGTTGTTGTGTCCATATCTGTCTCGTGAAGTTTTCTGACACTCTGTAACCGTTTCAAACGGAAAAACCTGCCAATTGTCAGCCGTCGCATAACTGCGACAGAACAGTCATTATGATGTGTAAAGGTACTCAATTTATTTCTAAAGGAAAGCGCTTAAACCAATAAATTCCATATTTTCGTTATGGAGAAGGATGGCTGGAGAAGGCTGTGTGGCGCATCATGAAACAGAATCGGGACATCCTTGCAGGAACACCAGAATGCAATTAACGCCGTGCGATTAGCGGCAGCTTGCACGGCTGTTTTCTGTGAAAAAGAATATAATTGTGGAATTTTTGGTGTTGATTTGGGAAACTTTAACTATATTTGCAAATGTTAATGGTGACGTGAGCGACATGGACGGCGACAGTCGGGGCGTGCGCTATACGCACTTGAAACAGTTTACTACAATCCTCAATAATAACAAACCATTAAAAACATTACAAGTTATGAGAAAGGCTTTCACAAAGAAAGGGATGTTCCCTTTAGTGCTTGCGGCAGGTTTGCTGACGCTGGCAGGATGTGTAGTGGAGGACTATGACCTCGGCGACCTTGACCTGACGGTGGGTATAGGCGGCGATGAGATCTCCATTCCGGTAAGTTCCACTGATTCGATAATGCTCTCCGATGTGCTCGATCTGGATGAAAACGGTGACGTAAAGGTGCTGTCCAATGGCGACTATGTGTTCCAAATGGCTGGCAACGATGTGGAGTGTGCCCACCCGGAAGTTGACAGAATAGAACTGGAACAGGCCTATGAACTGGTCTCTGATTTTCGTTTCAGTCTGTCGGCTGGCACGAAGGGCAACCGCAAAGGGTTGCGCATCAGCGGCAATATAGATGAGACCACCGGTCTGGAGGACATGATCAATTATGAAGGTTCGTCTGATGCGGTGGAGAGTGTCACCTCTGTTGAACTGCTCCCTACCGAGATCGCACTTAAACTGTCTTTTGATGGAATACACAGTGCGGTGTCTTCCATAAAACGACTGACGCTCTTTATCCCGGAATATTTCGACATTTCGGCCGACGATATCACGCCTAACAGACAGGTGGACATAAAACTTGGCAAGGCGAACGGATGCCGGAGCATCGCTCTGAGCAATGTCTCCACGTCATCTGACTTGACACTCCGCCTCAATGTCAGGCGTCTTGACTTCACAGATGTAACGGCAGGCAGCAAGTATGGGAGTTTGGTCATCGACAGCAAACACAACATCACACTGACAGGAAAATACAATGTGGCGATGCAGGCTGACTGGTCTGTCGATGCAGCGTCGCTCTCTGGCGACCTCTATATACGTTCTACTGTGTCGGCAACGCAGATGGTTATAAAGCAGGCGACAGGCACACTGAACCCCGATATAGACTTTGAAATCGGGCAGACGCAGATAACGGGCGTCCCCGATTTCCTCTCCGACGGCAACGTGGTGGCAGACCTTGACAATCCGCAGATACTTTTTACCGTGGAGAACGACATGGATGTGGCTGCCAAGATAGGCGGAAGTGTAAACGGAAAACAGTCGCGCATCGTAGCGATAAAGGATGGTCGGGAGATTGCGAGCGTGGACTTGCCGGAGATAAACATAAGAAACGGTTCGCCGGCAGTTCCCGTGACGACGGCGATATGCATCTGCCGCAATGCGGCAAAGGTGTCGGGTGACTATGACGAGATAGAGGAAATACCGAACCTGTCGACGCTCATCAAGACTATTCCTGATGCCATAAGGGTGGACAATATCAATCCCCGGGCTGACAATTCACGGCAGTCGACACTCGAGTTTGGCCGTGTATATACCGTGACGCCGTCGTATGAGGTCTATGCACCGTTGGCATTCGGTGAGGAAGGACGCATCGTATACAAGGACACACTCGATGGTTGGCACTCCGATTTGGAGGACATAAAACCCTATATTGACAGTAAGGATGCATCGAAGAACACCAGTGTTGCATTGGAGGCGGACATCGTGAGCCGCATACCGGCATATCTGACCCTTACGATACAGCCTATTGACAAGAACGGAAAGCCGCTGGGCAGCGACATCATCAAGGTGGAGAATCCCGAGACAGTGGACGCTTCCGATGGAAAAACACTGACCAAGACTTATTTAACGGCGCGCATGACGCTGATGACCGAAGATGCATTGGAGCGTCTCGATGGCATCATCATGACCGTTGACGGCAGTGCGAGCGGCAGGGGCGGTATAGTGACAGGCGTGACGCTCAACTCCAAGACGCAGAAAATGAAGGTGGAAAACATCAAGGCGAAACTTATCGGCAAGGTGATAAGCGACCTCAACTGATGCAACACCACTGAAAGAGTGAAGTGAAAAGGATTATCCAAACGACAATTACATAAAAACAATGAGAAGAATACAATATATAAAAGGTGTGATGGCTGTTTGTCTGCTTTGCGTGACAGCCACGGTCTCTGCCCAGAACCTCAACACTGCATATTTCACAAGTGATTATATGTATCGCCACTACATGAATCCGGCGTTCGGCAATGAGTGCAATTATGTAGCGATACCGGCGCTTGGCAATATCAACAGCAGTATGCAGGGAAACTTCGGATATGAGGACATATTCTATAAGAATCCGCAATACGGTCAGGTGGCGGATGCCAAGAAGACCACGACTTTTATGAATCCGTACATCTCAACGGATGAAGCGTTGGGCGGATTCGGCAAAGGCAATAACCGTCTGACTATGAGTGTTGACATGATGTTGCTTTCTGCCGGATTCAAGTCGTTCGGCGGTTACAACACCATAGAATTGGCTTCGCGTACCAATATCGGTATGTCGCTGCCCTATGAACTGTTCTCTTTCGCCAAGAACACCGGCAACAAGAACTATGACATGGGCGACATCAGCGCACACGCACAGTCATTTATAGAACTCGGTTTCGGACACTCGCGCGACATAAATGAGCAACTGCGTGTGGGAGCGAAAGTGAAACTGCTCTTTGGAGTGGGCGATGCTAACATCCGACTGAAGGACATGAAGGCTGATTTGTCGCAGTCAGACAAGTGGACGGTAAGCGGCAGTGCCGAGGCAAACGTGTCTATGGCGGGCTTTTCCTACGAAAGCAAAACTGAAGACTACGACTCCCGTGACGACCAATATGAGCATATAGACAAAATGGACGTTGATGGTGTCGGTCTGGGAGGCTTCGGCCTGGCAGTGGATTTTGGTGCTGTGTACAAGATAAATGAAGATTGGACGGTCAGTGCAGCGGTCAATGACCTCGGCTTCATCCGTTGGACGAACAATATGCAGGCGGTAACGGCATCCAATACATTCGAGTTTGACGGTTTCCATGACGTGTCCGTGAACTCCGACTCGGGTTCTACCATTGACGACAAGGCGGACGATTACAGTGACCAAATGGCTGATTTCTTCAACCTGAGGGACAATGGCAATAAGGGAGGACGTACCACTGGCATCGGTGCGACGCTCAATATCGGTGCTACATACAATCTGCCGGCTTACCGGAAGATGACTTTCGGTGCACTGAGCACCACACGCATCAATGGTATATATTCCTGGACTGAGGGGCGGTTGAGTGCCAACTGGGAACCTTTGAAGTGGCTTGACGGTGGCGTGAGTTTCGCCCTGAACAGTTTTACGGCAAGTACAGGCTGGATAATCAATATCCATCCGACTGGCTTCAATTTCTTTATCGCCTCTGACCACATACTCGGCAAGATGAGTAAAGAGGGTATTCCGTTGAGCGGAAACTCAAGCATAGCACTCGGCATGAACGTATTGTTCTGACCAAAGCCGTGATGAAATAACAGGAGGGGCTGCACTTGACGGTGCAGCCCCTCCTGTTTGTATGTGTGGGAAATGTCTCTTAGTCGAGCCACTTCACATAAGCGAAGTCCTGGCGGTAAGGCAGCAGGTCGTTCTTCGGATACATGCGCACGCCCACCTTGAATGTTCCAGCCTTGTCGGGACTGTAGGTTGCCTTGAAAGTAAAGAGGTTCCCATCCTGAGAAACTTTCTCGAAAGGACATACGTTGTCCACTTTCTCCTCGCCGTCCACAGTGGCAACGGTGACCAGTTCCAGCCCGACCGCATCGTTGAGACCAGCCTCGTCGATGGTGAAACTGAAAGTATAGTCCGCGCCGGTCTTCACTCCGTCGGCAGGGAAGTCGGTCTCCTTGCTTACTACATGGATGCTGTCCCAACGTTCAGCCACAGTTTCCTTCCACAGGGCGATGTCGTTTGCCAACTTGAAATTGTTGGCTGCGAGTTTGTGGAAACGCTCTGCCTGTGCGCAATAGAATTTGCTGTAGTAGTCGTCAAGTTGGCGCTTCATCGTGTAGTGGGGCGCTATTGTGGCGATAGAATTCTTGATAACCTTTATCCAGTCAGCCGAGAAACCCTTCTTGTTCTTGTTGTAGTACATCGGTACAATCTCGTTTTCGAGTAGTCCGTAGATAGTAGCCGCATCAAGTTGATCCTGGTATGCCTGGTTCTGGTAGGTGCGCTTCTCGGTCAAAGCCCAGCCTGCGCCCTCGCGGTAGCCCTCAAGCCACCAACCGTCGAGTACCGACAGGTTGACCACACCGTTCATTTCCGCTTTCTCGCCTGACGTGCCCGAAGCCTCGAGAGGACGTGTCGGGGTGTTCATCCAGATGTCAACGCCTGATACAAGACGGCGTGCCAACTGCATGTCATAGTCTTCGAGGAAGATAATCTTGCCCAAGAACTCGGGACGTTGGCTTATCTCGTATATCTTCTTTATAAGACCTTGGCCGCCTCCATCGGCAGGATGTGCCTTTCCTGAGAAGATGAACTGTACGGGATGCTCGGGATTGTTGACAATCTTGTTGAGGCGATCAAGATCTGTGAAGAGCAGGTGCGCACGCTTGTAAGTGGCGAAGCGGCGGCAGAAACCGATCATCAGCGCATTGGGATTTATCTTCTCAAGCAACGAGACAACACGTGCCGGGTCGCCCTGGTTCTTGAGCCATGTGCCGCGGAACTGCTCCTTTATGTAGTCGGTGAGCTTCTTCTTGAGCGTCATGCGCGTTGCCCATATCTCCTCGTCGGGCACGTTGTATATGGCGTGCCAGATGCTTTCGTTTGACTGGTCAGTCATAAATGCCGGGTCAAAATACTTGTCATAGACCTTGCGCCATTCCGTTGCAGTCCATGTAGGCAGGTGTACTCCGTTCGTGACATAGCCTACTGCGTTCTCCTCGGGGAAGTATCCCTTCCAGATTCCGGCGAACATCTTCTGCGAAACCCAACCGTGGAGTTTGGAAACTCCGTTCACTCCCTGACAGGTATTTATGGCAAAAGTTGACATGGAGAACTTTTCCGAGTGATCATCGGGATTGGTACGTCCCATGCCGATGAATTCGTCCCATGATATGCCGAGTTTTTCCGGGTAGCCGCCCATATACTTTCCGAACAGAGACTCGTCGAAATAGTCATGTCCGGCAGGTACTGGCGTGTGGCAGGTGTACAGTCCCGATGCCCGGACAACTTCCATTGCCTGGTTGAATGACATTCCTTGCTCGATGTAGTCGCACAGTCTCTGCAGGTTGCAGAATGCGGCATGACCCTCGTTGCAGTGGTATATGTCTTTTTTGATGCCCAGAGCCTTCAGGGTGAGCATACCGCCTATGCCGAGCAGAATCTCCTGTTTGATGCGGTTCTCCCAGTCGCCTCCGTAGAGAGCATGGGTAATCGGACGGTCGTATTCGGAGTTCATGTCGTTGTCGGTGTCGAGCAGATAGAGGTTCACACGTCCCACTTTAGCGCACCAGACACAGGCGTGCACCTGGTAGTTGTTGTAGGGTACAGCCACCATAAGGGGGGTGCCGTCGGCATCTTTCACCCTTTCGATAGGCAGTGAGTTGAAGTCCTGCGCATCGTAATTGGCGATTTGCTGGCCGTCAATCGACAGGCTCTGGCGGAAATAGCCCGACCTGTAGAGGAAGCCTACTGCACACATGTCTACATTGGAGTCGGATGCTTCTTTCAGATAGTCGCCGGCAAGCATTCCGAGACCGCCCGAATAGATCTTTACGGTCTGGTCAATGCCATACTCCATGCAGAAATATGCCACCGACGGACGCTTGCTGTCGGGCTTCACGTTCATGTATTCGTGGAACTTGGAGCACACGTCCTTCACGTTCTTCATTATCTTCTTGTCCTTCACGATCTCCTCCTTGCGGTCGTAGGCAAGGCGCTCGAGCAGCAGTACGGGGTTCTTTCCGACCTCGTTGTAGAGCGCAGGGTCGAGGCTGCAGAACAGTTCGCGCGCATCGTAATTCCACGCCCACCAGAGGTTGTGAGCCAGTTCGTTGAGACATTCCAGTTCTTTCGGCAGCGCCGATTTCACGGACAACTCCTTCCATTGCGGAGCGTTTGTGTAGTCTGCTTTAATCTTCATCTGTATGATTTTATTGTTTTATGTTTTTCCTTTCTTCCGCCTTGCGGAGCGCAAGGTTGTATGCTGTATAGTAATGGGCGATGAACTGTCGCCACAGTGCTTTCTTTGAGAGTTTTGCCGCATTGCTTCTGACCTTTGCGACATCCTCTTCCGTCATGAGCGAGAAATCTATGACGGCGTTCTCAATGGCGTTTGCCACCTCGTCGTAGTTGTAGTCGTCACGGTGGATTACCTTCACTCCGTCCTTGAGCTCGCCTGTCTTTCCCAGTTCGTTGTTTGCCCAGATGGCGAACCCCGACAGGTCTGTGGCTACGCAAGGCACATGAAAGGCGATGGCCTCGAGTGGTGTGTAGCCCCAAGGCTCATAGTATGACGCATAGACACACAGGTCGTTGGCCGGCAAAGTGTCGTAATAGGAGAGATTGAGGATGCCGTCATCGCCTGTGAGATAGCAGGGCATGAATATCAGTGTCACCTTTTCGTCCTTGCCGTTGTGTATGTTGAGGCGTGAGCAAGCGTTCATCACGTTGTCTTCGCAGAAGTTGTGCAGGCAGTGGGTGAGGGTAGGACAGTCGAGTGGAGTGTCGTAGACCGTGTCAGTCTTGAGTCTTTCCTGCAGGTCGCCGCGCGGTCCTGATGTCCAGCCCGGCACCTCCACGAACGCCAGGACGCGCTTTTTCAGTCGGTCGTCATAACGCAGCCGGTTGATGGCATCAATGAACACGTCAATGCCTTTATTCCTGTATTCATAGCGTCCGCTGGTGGACAGGATGACGGTATCGTCGCTGAAGTCGATTCCCGTAAGGCAGTTCGCCACACGCAACAGGGCTTTGCGTGCCTTGCGACGCTTGGAAGTGAATGTCGAACCCTTGGGAACGAAACTGTCGTCGAAGCCGTTGGGCAGCACCACGTCGCATTCCTTGTCGAGCAGTTCCCGGCATTCCGTGGCGGTGATGTCGCTCACAGTGGTGAAACAATCCACGTTCATGGCAGTCTGTTTCTCTATGGAGTGCTTGCTTTGCATATTGAGTTCCCACGCCATTTGGTCACCATTGTAGGCCGAAAGGTAGTTGTAGAGCGGTTTGTTGTTGCCGCATATACTTCTGCCGATACTTGTCGCATGGGTCGTAAAGACTGTTGCAACCTGCGGCAACGCCTTCTTTACATACAGGGCACCAAGCCCTGTCATCCACTCGTTGGCATGATAGACCACACGCTTCGTGTTGTCGAGGAAGAAACGGACATAACTCTCCACTACCTTGCCGGCTGCAAAGGAGAACATACTCGCTTCGTCATAGTCGCCGTAAGCATGGAGACTGTCCACCTGAAAGTCCTCCCACAGGCGGGCGTAGATGTCGTTTTTCTTGCCAAAGAACGGCTTGAAGTCCACAAGCACGGCTATCGGATTTCCGGGGATGTTCCATCTGCCGACCTTGAATGACAAGTTATCCTCGGCTGCTTGGGCTTTCCAGTCTGCCAAGAGCTTCGCGTCTTCTTTGAAATAAGGACACGGCGTGCCGTTCCACACATCGGGTCCGATGAATATGAGGCTGTCTCCGAGACGCTCTGTCAGGGTCTTTGCCCTTGTCGACAGTACGGTGTAGATGCCTCCGACTTTATTGCATACTTCCCAACTTGACTCGAGAATGACATCGGGAAACAGTGTTTTTTTATTCATGTGCAGTCTGCATTTAGTTGCAAAGTTCCGCAATTTGAATGAAAAAATAAGTTTCTTAGATGCAAAAAAGCACGAAACAGAGACTTTTCTTGATTTATATAGTTAACTTTGCGGTCGGTTAAATCTAACAGTATGAGAAAGTTAATACTTGTGATAACGGCTCTCTTGCCTTGCTGCCTTGCTGCTCTGGCGCAAGGTGACGGCACTTTCGTCGGCACGGTATACAATAAGGAGTATAGCATCTATATGGTTCTCAATGCCAAGGACAAGAACGTGGTGATTCCCGGACAGGAACTTTTCGGGGAGATGGCAGGGTATATCGGTGACCAGAAACACTCCTACAAGTGGTTCGTTCTTGACTGCGAACCAAAGTCAAAGAATGCTGTCACACTACAGGTCAGCAACGAAGAGGGGAGCGAAGACTTTGAAGCACTGTTCACACTCGAGAATGACACGCTTTATAAGTTTCGCCAGATTGACGGCAAAACGCTGAAAATAGCGCGTAACGGCAAGTGGCAGAAACTGCCGCAGACAATTACTTTTACACGCAAAAAGCCCTGAGGCGGGTGTCCTTGGCACTTTCTTGCATAAAAATGGCTGCTTGCTGACACCGTAAAAGCAGAAAAAGATACAGGCACGCACGGTTGACCGTGCGTGCCTGTAAAGTTGTATTGACTTGCAGTTTCCTTATACCAGATACTGCGAAGAGATGCTCTCGTTGTTCTCCACACGGCGTATCGTCTCGGCGAAGATGTCAGCCACGGAGAGTTGTTTCACCTTGTCACAACGCTTGGAGTAGGGAATGGAGTCGGTAAACACCATCTCCTCCAGTGCCGAGGTCTGTATTCGCTCAGATGCGGGACCGCTCATCACGCAGTGGCTGGCGCACGCACGCACGCTGTTTGCACCTGCCTGTTTCATCATGTCGGCAGCCTTGGTGATTGTGCCGGCCGTGTCCACCATGTCGTCAATGAGCACCACATCGGCGTCTTGCACGTCTCCGATAATCTGTATTGACGCCACCTCGTTCGCTTTCTCGCGTGTCTTGTTGCAGAGCACGAGCGGACAGTTGAAGTATTTGGCGTAGGAACTTGCTCTCTTTGTGCCGCCCACGTCGGGTGCCGCAATGACAAGGTTCTTCAGTTTCAGACTTGCTATGTAGGGGATAAGTACGCTGCTGGCGTACAGATGGTCTACAGGCACATTGAAGAATCCCTGCTCCTGGTCGGCATGAAGATCCATTGTAACCAATCGGTCGATGCCTGCCACCGACAACATGTCGGCTACCAATTTCGCCGCAATGCTCACGCGGGGCTTGCTCTTGCGGTCTTGGCGTGCCCAACCGAAATAGGGAATCACTGCGTTAATGGTGCGTGCAGAGGCGCGCTTGGCAGCGTCAATCATGAGAAGGAGTTCCATCAGGTTGTCGGCATTTGGGAATGTGCTCTGCACGAGGAACACATCTTTGCCTCGAATGGACTCTTCGAAGCAGATCTCAAATTCGCCGTCGGCAAACCGGGTCACCGACATATGGCCCAGTTCACATCCCAATGACTTGCAGATTTTGTCTGCCAAATACCTCGTGTTAGTACCCGAGAAAACCGAAAAGGAGTTGTTTTCACTCATTGAAGGAAGTGTTGTTTTGAAATGAAATATTTTGTTTATAGAGAAAAGTTCATTTGCGTTGCAAAAGTACAAATATCCGTCCGTATATGCAATTATCTGTAGAATAAAAACTAACTTTGCATAGTTTTTTGTCAAAAGCCGTCCTTTGGTGGTACGGTCCATTACCTCTTACAGATGAAGACGGATTCTCAGACTTTCCGAGGCGTGCCGACGCCCATGTATATAATGGAGGAGACACTCCTCCGACGCAATCTCGAACTGATTTCCACCGTAGCCCATGAGGCTGGCGTAGAAATCATTTTGGCGTTCAAGGCGTTCGCTCTGTGGCGCACATTCCCCATTTTCCGCGAGTACGTATCGTCCGTCACGGCGAGTTCACTCTATGAGGCGAGGCTCGGCTTTGAGGAGTTCGGTGCTCCAGTGCACGCCTATTCGCCTGCCTATACTGATGCAGACATAGAACAGATAGCACATTGCTCCAGTCACCTTACGTTCAATTCGCTCAGCCAGTACGAACGTTTTGCGGCGAAAGCAAAGGCTGCCAACAGTGCAGTAAGCCTCGGTCTGCGCGTCAATCCCGAATATTCCGAGGTGGGTACCGACCTCTACAATCCCTGCGCTCCGGGCACACGGTTCGGTGTGACCGCTGACAAACTGCCGGACATGTTGCCTTCCGATATCCGCGGACTGCACTGTCACTGCCACTGTGAGAGCGGTGCTGACGTGTTGCAGCGGTCGTTGCAGCACATCGAAGAGAGATTCTCGCGTTGGTTCGGACAGGTGGAGTGGCTCAATCTGGGCGGCGGTCACCTGATGACACGCAAGGACTACGACGTTGACTTGCTCGTTTCCATCCTCCGTGGACTGCACTCACGCTATCCGCATCTCAGAATTATACTCGAGCCGGGCAGCGCTTTCGCATGGCAGACGGGTCCTCTTGTCGCGGAAGTGGTTGACGTCGTGGAGGACAAAGGCATCAAGACAGCTGTGCTTAACGTGAGTTTCACCTGCCATATGCCAGATTGTCTGGAGATGCCTTATTGGCCTGCGGTGCGTGGAGCGGAGACGTTGGAAGACTACAAACCCTCTTCCGGCGTTGATGAGTCACCTTATATATATCGCCTCGGTGGCAATTCCTGTCTGTCGGGGGACTTCATGAGTGCCTGGAAATTTGACCATCCGCTTCGCATAGGCGAGAAAATCATCTTCGAGGACATGATACACTATACCACCGTAAAGACGTGCATGTTCAACGGAATACACCATCCCTCGCTGGCACTGCTCCGTTCTGACGGTGAACTGGAGGTTCTCCGCCGCTTCACCTACGAAGACTACAAAAACAGAATGGATTAGAAGCAGACTGCCCTTCGTCCCTAATCCGTCGTCGGATACCCTATTTCTCATGTTCGTAAGACCGCATCTATCACGGTCAGAACACCGCTTTCGTGCCGCAAACAGCAAGTCCATGACAGACATTGCCATGTGACAGTTGTAGCAGGTTGGTCGTTTCTATGTTGAAAAAGCAATTTTACGGATAAACGGAAAAGATGGTTCTGTTTACAATTAAAAGATGTATCTTTGTAGAAGATATGTTGCACTCGGCAAACTGAAGGTATACTTTCTTCGTACTTGTTTGCGCTATTCTTGTCGAATAAATAATATTATGATGCCAAAAGCGAAGCCTTTCATAAAGTGGGTAGGGGGCAAGGGACAACTCATTGGACAACTTGACGCATTGCTGCCGTCGGATTTCGGCAGTTGGGAAAATGTGACCTATATCGAGCCTTTTGTGGGTGGGGGTGCCATGTTGTTCCATATGCTGCAGACATACCGCAATATAGGGCGTGCCGTAATCAATGACGTAAACCACGACCTTGTCGTTTGCTACGAGACGGTACGCGACAATGTGGAGGCGCTTATACCTCTGTTGCGTGACATGGAAGCTCGTTATCATGCGCAACCAGACATGGATGCCAAGCGTGAAATGTATCTCCGGGTTCGCGAAAGGTACAATGAGAAAAACCTTGATCCGGTGGAGAACACTGCGAAATTCTTTTTTCTTAACCGCACTTGCTTCAATGGGTTGTACCGGGTGAACAGGAAAGGACTGTTCAATGTGCCGTGCGGTAAATACCAGACACCGCAAATCTGCGATGAGGATACGCTCCGTACTGATAGTGAACTTTTGAAACGTGTCGACATTATAGAGGGAGACTTTGCTCGGACTATGGATTATGCCGACGGAAAAACACTGTTCTACTTTGACCCTCCCTACCGTCCGCTGAGCGAGACGTCCAGTTTCAATGACTATACTTCGTAGTGTTTAATGTTTACTTGCTCTTGGTGTCTTTGCTGTTTATCAAGTACACAAAGGTGCCATATTTCAGTTTCACTTTATTCTTCTTGATAGCCTTGCCTATGGCATTGCTTGTTTTCTGATAGGCATTCTGCA
>CAVDQB010000034.1:0-17544 GCA_963611255.1 Faecalibacterium prausnitzii | reverse complement strand
ATACGAAACCGTTTTCATTTTGACTCCCGTTTTGTCTGATGAACAGATGAAGGAAGCGGTCGCTAAGTTCAAGACTGTGCTTACTGACAACGGCGCAGAGATTGTGAACGAGGAGATCTGGGGTCTTAAAAAGATGGCTTACGCCATTCAGAAGAAGTCGACAGGTTTCTACAATCTGTTTGAATTCAAGGCTGAGCCGACAGTAATCGAGAAACTCGAAACGGCATTCCGTCGTGACGAGAAAGTAATTCGTTTCATCACAGTCAAACTTGACAAGTATGCTGCTGCCTATGCAGAGAAGCGTCGTGCCAAGTATGCTAAAAAAGAGGAGGCTTAAGCAATGGCAGAAACATCAGAAATTCGTTACTTGACCGCTCCGTCTATTGATGTCAAGAAGAAGAAGTATTGTCGTTTCAAGAAGAGCGGCATAAAGTACATCGACTACAAAGACCCCGAGTTCCTGAAGAAGTTCCTCAATGAGCAGGGCAAGATTCTGCCTCGTCGCATCACAGGTACATCTCTCAAGTATCAGCGTCGTGTGGCTACCGCTGTCAAGCGTGCACGCCAGCTTGCGCTGCTTCCATACGTAACCGATTTGATGAAGTAAGAAAAGGAGGAGTAGATATGGAAATTATACTGAAAGAAGACATCATCGGTCTTGGATACAAGAACGATATAGTAGATGTAAAGAGGGGCTACGGTCGTAACTACCTCATTCCTCAGGGAAAAGGCGTAATCGCTTCTCCGTCGGCAAGAAAGGTGCTCGCAGAGAACTTGAAGCAGCAGGCTGCAAAGCTCGCGGCAGTTAAGGCTGAGGCTGAAAAGCAGGGCAAAGCTCTTGAGGGCGTGGCTCTGACAATCACAGCCAAGGTTGCAGCTACAGGCGCTACCTACGGTTCTGTGAACGTTTCCACTGTCGCTGATGCGCTGAAGGAAAAAGGCTTCGACATCGATCGCAAGATTATCACGATGAAGGATATCAAGACGGTCGGCTCTTACGAGGCTGTCGTTCACTTCCACAAGGAAGTTGAGGTTAAGGTTCCTGTAACTGTAGTTGCAGAGAATGCACCTGTTGCGGCACCTGTAGAGGAAACTGCATCCGCAGAAACAGTTGAGGCTGCTGCCGAGACCACTGCTGTAGAGGCAGAATAATCGTCGGAAAGCATTCGTTGAATATATAAAAGGCTTTCTCCAATCATTTGGGGAGAGCCTTTTTGCAACTTATTGATAATGACAATAAAGATGAATTTCAAGACTTTGGTTGTATTCTTTGCGCTTGCTTTCTTTACGGGAACAGGTGCTTTTGCCGATACAGAGAGTGTTGTATGGAATGGAATAGCTCCTGCGGAGGCTGTAAACGGTACAGAAAAACAGCAGACTGTTTATTTCTACAATGTAGGCAAGAAACTCTTTCTCGCCCAAGGTGGAAACTGGGGACAAGAGGCCGTGTTGTCAGATGTGGGTATTCCCTATGGGATAAACCATAATTCAGAATATGACAACTATTACTTCAAACAGACAGATGACGGAACATATCTTTGTCCAGTCTCTGTCGAGAACAACTCACAATATACATTGTATTTCCTGACAGGCCATGACACGTCATACGGCTTTAACTTTACGGAAACCTCAGACGGTAGTGGGCAATACAGAATCAGTTATGATGACGGTGTGTACTATATGGTCGGAACTTCCGTAAACGGTACAACGGCAGGTGCGGATGAAAGTCACCGCATTTGTATCATGTCGAAAGACAAACTGTCTACTGTGACTGACAATTCCGATATATGGATTCTTGTGTCACAAAAAGAAATGGAAGACATGCTGGTGAGTGCTGCTGCCAAGTCAAAGACACTCTTCGAAGACCAGTATGCCCAGTGCTCATTCCTTGTCAAAGACCATGATTTTGCGAGAAATAATGTGGATATCGCTTTTTGGAAAGGCAAAACGAGTGAAGGCGTAACGTCGCTGGTGAACACACAAGGTGCGATGAGCGTGCCGTCAACGACCAATATCCCGAAGATAACCTATTATATAGGCAACGGTTATGACGTTAATGCTGACGGACAAATTATATAGGCAACGGTTATGACGTTAATGCTGACGGACAAAGCGCAAATGGAGGCAAGTGGACTGCCAATATCTTCGCAGACGGAACCATACAACAGACGATAAGCGACATTGCCACTGTCGGTTGGTATCAGGTGACGGCAAATGTAGGAACAAGTTCGACTACTGCCACAGTCAAGTTGTTTGCACAGGCAGGAGACGAGACCGGGGCAACAGGTTATGCCGAATCCCCAGCCACACAGGCTGTGCTGGCGAGCGTGACAAGTTTCGTTGATGCGGAGACGCTCGTGAATGAGGCGTCCAACCAACTTACTGTCAAGGTGTTCGTAGGCAAGGATTCTGACGGTAATGTGAAACCTCTTACGTTCGGAGTGAGTGCTACTGACGCTCCGGCAAATGCCTGGACGTGTTTGGACAACTTCACTGTCACCTATCTTGGCGCACTTCGCAACAAGGTGGTTCTTGATGAAGACCGGACGGATATTGCCTATATGAACACCCAAAATGACGAAGTGGCGACGTCTGGTCAGTCAACAGTGTTCCTGCACCGCACCCTCAAGGCTGGTCAGTGGAACTCTATCGTCCTGCCGTTTTCTATAAGTGCTGATGTGGTTAAACTCGTATTCGGCGAAGGTACAAAGATTTCAAAACTTCAGGGTGCTAATAATGCGGAACATCCCAACTGGATTAATTTTGCGGATTGCACCTCTAACGGTATTGAAGCAAATAAACTCTATGTCATAAACCCGGAGAAAGTGACTTGCAATTCGACCGGCGGTGATATCACAAGTTCTGCTTCTGATGATATAACTCTCACCAAAGGAACATACTACGCCCTTGACGGAAACTACGGACAGACCGCTGATTTTGAAGCGAACGTGACCGGTGACAGTGGGGCAGAGGTGTATAATACGGCTGGAAATGTGACTTTTATGGGTACATATACAAAGCAAGAGAATGTCATTCCTGTAAATTCTTACTATCTGAGCGGTGAAAACTGGAAGTATAATACAGCCAAGGCCAGTCACGCAAAGGGTTTCCGTGGTTGGCTTCAGACATCTGCTCAGGGTTCAGAAACCAAACCTTATGTCATAGCAATCAACGGCGTTGCCGCCATGGACGAGCCAACAGACATTCATGCAATATCTGACGGTATGGCAAATATTGACATTTACGACATCACAGGCAAACTCGTGAGGGCTAAGGCTTCGTCTACTGACGGTCTGAAGAGTGGTGTCTATATTGCCGGAGGCAGGAAGATTGTCATCAAGTAAGTACCGTATAACAATATTCTACAGAAGAAAGATATGAAGAAGACATATATACAACCGTCCGTAAATGTTGTGGCATTTGCTGCCGACTGCTCTATTCTGAATGCATCGGGAATCGTAAACGGTGGAGGAAAACAGACTGTCGTGGAAAGCGACGGCGATGATTGGGCTGACTGATCCGGTTTGCGTCATTGCCTTGGGAAAGGCATGAAACAATATAATGCCAACAAGGCAGAATCCCTGATGTGGGGTTCTGCCTTGTCGTTTCTGTAGACGGTTGGCATTGGTTCAGTACACTGCCTTGTCGTCAACACCGAGACCGAAGAGCGCAAAGTCTGCTCTTGTGGGGTCATCGGGAAATACTTCTTTCATGATTTCCGTAAGCCGGATAGCGGCAGACATGCTCCCGGTGCGGATATCTGCCAGTCCCAATCGGGCTGTTTCCTGCAAGACGTGTGTGTCGAGAGGCATTATCAGTGTAGACTTGTCTATCTGACGGCTCCACAATCCGAGGTCAACAGGCGAGTTGTCGCGCACCATCCAACGCAGGAACATGCACACTCGTTTGCAGGCGGAGGTGGTGTTCTTCGGTATGAGGTCGGTTGCGTTGTGGTTGGAGAAACAGTTTGTTATAAGTTTTACGGCATCCAAACCCGTGTGGACATTCTCTTTCGTCATCCAGTTGAGCATACTGCCGTGAGTGGAAAAGAGGCTGTCTGTCACAGAGAGAAACCGTCTGACCATGCGGTTGGTGTGCAGACGGTAGAAACATCCGTCGTTATCAGGCGGCAATAGCCCCTTTTCCATGTTTCCAAGCAATGCCTCAATCTTGGGAATAAACTGCTTCCGGCTGCCGTAACTGAGTGCGGCGGCAATGAAAGCGGCACGTTCCTGTTCGCATGGAATTGTGTAGCGGTGCATGAACTGCGATGGATCAGAGGCGAGAAAGTCCTCAGTCTCATACTTGTCGGCAAGGGCGATAAGGTGTGATTTCAGCCTTTCCTCCATCCTGTTACCGCCGTTTCTTGTTCTTTGGAGTGAAGTTCGGGTTGTAGGAACTTCGTTTCTGTTGTTCGTTGTGCCTTGTCTGCTCGCCGCGGTGCGGTGCATCTCTGTGGGTATAAGTGTCCCTCTGGAACGGTGCAGGCTGGTGAGGGTAGAGTTTTCTCAGCAGGTCAAGACGCCCCATACGTTTCAGTTCCTTCTCTATGAGCGGTCTTTCCTCGGGCTTGTACCAGAAGAAGAATTGTCTCTGTGCCTGTTTGTCTTTGGGTGATTTGGCAGAAAAGACAGGCTCCAGGGTGTAAGGGTCATAGCCGGTATACCATGTTTCGGTAGCCACAGTCATCGGGGTAGGGGTGAAATCCTGTACTTGCTCCAGATGAAAGTCCAGTCCTTTGGTGATGGCAGCCAACTCCGCCATATCCTCTGCGTGGCATCCGGGGTGGCTACTGATGAAGTATGGGATTATCTGCTGGTTGAGATGCTCCTTCCTGTTGATGTCGTCAAAGATGCGCTTGAACTCCTCAAACTGTCTGAACGGAGGTTTCCTCATGTAGTGAAGAACCTTGTCGGATGTGTGTTCGGGCGCTACTTTCAGTCTGCCTGACACATGATACTTGATTAGTTCGCGTGCATATTGCATGGCAACTTTGTTGCTCCTGTCGTCCTTCTGCTTATGCAGGATGAGGTCATAACGCACGCCTGATCCGATGAAACTCTTCTTTATCCCCGGCAAAGCGTCCACTGCATGGTAGATATCGAGCAGTGCCGAGTGGTCGGTATCAAGGTTGGGACACACCTGCGGGTTGGCGCACGACGGTCGTTTGCACACTTCGCAGGCCTTTGGATTGCGTCCGTGCATGCCGTACATGTTTGCGGAAGGTCCGCCAAGGTCACTCAGGTATCCTTTGAAATCTGGCATCTTGGTGACTTGCTCCACCTCTCTCAATATGCTTTCTTTGGATCTGCACACCACGAACTTGCCCTGATGGGCGGATATGGTACAGAATGCGCAACCGCCGAAGCATCCTCTGTGAAGATTCACTGAGAACTTTATCATGTCGTAGGCCGGTATCTTCTTGCCCTTGTATTTGGGGTGCGGCAGACGCGTGTACGGCAGATCGAACGATGCGTCCAACTCTTCTGTGGTCAACGGAGGGTATGGAGGATTTACCACTACATACTTTCCGTCCACCCCCTGAATGAGTCTTTGGGCGTGCATCTTGTTTGACTCCTCCTCTACATGACGGAAATTGTCAGCCTGGAACTTCTTGTTTTTCAGGCATTCCTCATGTGAATGAAGCACTATGTCCTTGTCGTTGATGCCACCGGGAATGTCCTTCTCTTCGCAGAGAAAGACTGTCTGGGGAATCTCCTTGATGTCTTCTATAGGGCGACAGGCGGCAATGGCATCGGCGACTGCGAGGATCACCTTTTCTCCCATACCGTAGGTTATCATGTCTGCCCCCGAGTCGCACAGGATGCATTTCATCAACTTGTCCTGCCAATAGTCATAATGGGTGACACGGCGTAGGCTCGCCTCTATGCCGCCGAGTATCACCGGGACGTCAGGAAATAGTTCCTTCAGTATCTTAGTGTATACAATGCTCGGATAGTCTGGGCGCAATCCGGCCTGTCCGTTGGGCGAGTATGCATCGTCATGGCGTATTCGCCGTGCAGCGGTATACTTGTTCACCATGGAGTCCATGGCTCCCGGTGAGATTCCGAAGAACAGCCTCGGACGCCCGAGTTTCTTGAAATCACGGTAGTCGCCGTGCCAGTCGGGTTGCGGAACAATGGCGACACGGTAGCCGGCAGCCTCGAGTATGCGCCCTATGACAGCCGCTCCGAAAGAGGGATGGTCTACATACGCATCGCCCGAGAACAGGATTACGTCAAGTTCATCCCACCCCCGCAATTCGCATTCTTTCTTTGTTGTCGGCAGAAAATCGGTCAGGCGATATTCCATTATGCCTTGTCTCCGTTTTCGTCATCCTCTGCCGCAAGCAACATTTGCTCGGAAGAGAAACCTTCGATGTCGAGTTCCTTGCCGTCGTTGTAACTGATATAGAGCAGCATGAGGTTGCGCAGTCCGAGGGCTTTCATGTCTTTGTGGTAGATGACATCAAAGCAAAGGTCAAGCAGATTCTTGTCTGTGTTCTTGCCTGTTTCGAGTAGTGCGCGGACATTATACTGCAGTTTCTCGAGTGTGGTGTCGTCTACATAGCCGTCGCACCCCACGAGATTGTGGAACAGAGAGTATTCCTTTATTGTTTCAAGGTGCTTCTCTGTCACTTCGATGTAACGGCTTCCTTTGGCGTTGGCTTTAATTTCCATGTTTCAACAGTTTTGGTTGTCAGTTATTTGATAAGATATGCTATGATTCCCTGCATTAGTTTGTCTTTCGTGTGATTGTCCTTTATGCATTCAAACGGAAAGCCTATGGTAAAGCAGGAATAGTTGCCTTTGAATCCTACGGCGGCACTTGTGCCGTCGGAATACTGCATGGCACAGATGCCGTTGCCTGCAGGTGAAATGACTTCTGCGTGTGGAGCGGCATAGTGTTTGGCGTTGAATGCCCTGTATATGTCAAACTTCATCCCGAGCCCGGCGATGCTTTCGCTGATGTCTTCGGTGGTTGTCGTGACATAGTTCGCCTTGAACAGACGGTTCATAAAGGCGGTCTCGTCGGGTGACATCATGTCGCTTCCGAGGAACGAGCCGCTCGCGAGAATCGCTCCGCCACTGTTTGCATAGTTTTCAAGTCGGGTCCTGAGGGTGGGGGAGAACGTTTTGTAATGGATGCCGAGTTGCCCGTCATCCTTTTGAAGCCCGAAAGCGAGGTCGATCATGGCGTATCTTTCGAAATTCACTCTTTTCTTGTTGACGGCGGATAGCGATGCGCTCACAACTGTGTATCTGCCGGTAGAGGCTATCGCACGCACATGGTCAACCGCGTAGTTGAAGTCATTTCCGGCGATAAACTTGCCCTCAAGTTCGTTGCCACTGAATCCCAGGCCTCGCTCGTCCGTTCCTCCCATGGCGGTTTTGTCAAAGTTGAGTTGCTTGCCACACCAGCCTGCGTATAGTCCGCGCTGCACTCCTTCGTCTCTTGCGAGGTCAAATCCCTGCAGGGAATCATTGTCTATGATGTATGGTGCGGACAGTCTTTCAAAACCGTTGACGACAAGAATCTCGCCCGACGGATTGTCTGCGATATATGCGGAAAGGGTTTCCGTGGAGAAACTCTCGCCTCCATCATTGCAGGCGGTTACCTTGAAATTGTACTGTATGCCGGGCTCAAGCCTCATCGTCGCCGTTGTGGACTCCACATTCTGCCCATTGTCAAAACCGTCGTCGCCGATTGCAGTATATACATTATAGGATGTGGGGGCGGATGTGGGTTCGCTTGAGTCCTGCACCCCTGTCCAACTCAATGTTATCTTGCCGTTCTCCGTTGTCTCAATGCGGAAGTCTATGGGAGCGAGAGGTTCCACCGTGTATTTTCTGCCGTGTTGGTTGCAGATGTATTTCAGCACAGTCTTGTAGATGCTTCGTGCGATAGTGAACTTCCCGAACGGATGTTGGGCTATCTTCATGTCGGGAAAACTCTGGTGGGATAGTGTCTCCAGAATGGCCGACGGCACTTCCGGGATTCTTGTTTCCGAATAGTTCCTGTCCCACAGGTAGCGCTTTCCCCATGTACCGAACGTGTTTGTCATGTCCTTGTTGATGTTGTTCAGCAGTTGCGAAGCCAGATCAAGTGATGTCTGCCTTGATATTCCGCTCGACAGCAGACCGTCATTGAAATCGGTAGTTGCTATTGCCAACGAACCGTGAATGCTTTTCCCGTCATATTGGTAGCCTGCATCGCTGTGTATGGCGAGTGACAACTCGAAAGGTACACCGCAACCGGTGAGTGTCGGGATGTAGCAGGAGCCTCCGCCAAGCCAGTTGGTTTCCAGTGATCTTACATTGATGTCATCGCCGTAGTCGTTCACTCCCATCTTGTCACTGTAAACGGAATAGGGCGCACCTGCCCACTGTCCGTAATAGCGTGCGCCCTCAAGGCAGCGAGGCATACCGCTGACACTGTCGCCGCGGCGTATGTTTCCCATGCCGCCACCGAACCTCACGGCATCAGCGCCGATATGTCCCTTGTGCTTGGATGCGGTGGACAGAATGACGCAATTGCTCTTTGTGAAGTCTCCGGCAGGCGTTTCGCCGAAGTCGAATGTGCCCAGATATACCCAAGTGCCGTATCCTATCTGCTGGTTAACGGTAAATTCCGTCTGCATACCCTTATGGCACACGGTGTAACGCACATCGTCTACGGCGTCTTCAAGTTTCGGGTAACTGACGTAAACGGCATATCTGCCCGGTTCGGTTATGTATGGAGTGTAATATACAAACGACGCTTTTCGCGGTCTGTCCGCCTTTATCGCTACGGCAGTGCCGCCAAGAAACGGATTCTCATCGTCGTGATAGTCGCCGTCATGCGCCTTGAAACCTGTCACAGACTGCCATTCGTCTGTGGTGTTTATGAATGTAGAACCGGCCGGCAGCGAACAGTCGTTGTCTACGATTATCTCGTTTGGCTGCCAGTCACGCTCGCGCGGAGTGAATACATACGCCCCCGCGTTCTCCAGCATAGGTATAAGATAGGGTACGACAATGGTCTGTGTGAACAGGTCTTCATTGGTACAGAACAGGTTGGGACGCTGCCATTTCCACACCTCCTTGTCGTTGTCGTAGTATCTGCCGTGGCTTGCCCACAGGGAAATGTGCCGTCCTGCAAGTCCTTTCTCTATTTTGTTGGGGCGTGACACATTGCAAGCCCACGGCGCAATATCGCTGTCAATGTCGCCCCATACATTCTTCATGTTCGGTGCAGTCTGGGCACTGACGTTTAGAACCGAGGACAAAAACAAGGTGGCTATTACCGTTATGAGTGAAAACGATCTCAATTTTCTGCGTCTCCTATAGTGAACTTTTCCGGGTGCTTGCCCTTGAAATCCTTGTAATAGAGTTTAATTTCCTTCATGTCCTGCTCCACATTGCCTGTCGGGTAGACCGTTTTCGTACACCTGATGAGTTTCTTCTCATAGTCGATTCCGTAGAGCAGTATCGGTATGCCGGCACTAAGGGCGATGTAATAGAAGCCTTTTTTCCAGTCGGGGTTAAGCGAGCGTGTGCCTTCAGGGGTTATTGTCAGACAGAAATCCTCCCTTTGCTTCGCCGCTTCTGCCAGTTGTTCCGTGAGCCGTGTCTTCTTTGACCTGTTCACGGGGATGCCTCCCGCACGTCTGGCAAATATTCCGAGAGGCCAGAAAAACCATTCTTTCTTCATCAGAAAGTTGGCTTTCATGTTCTCTGCCCTCATATAGAGTTGCCCGATGAGGAAATCAATGTTGCTTGTGTGCGGTGCAAGACATATTATAAATTTCCGTGGGTGCTCTTGTGTGACGTCCTTTTTCCACTTCATCACGTCATAGAGCATCCAGCGGCTAAATCCCTTTAGAATCATGATTGCTATACCAGTGCTTTGATGTTGTCCCTGATTTCTTCGGCCTGTTTTGTGAAATCGTTCCACAAAGTCTGGTAGTATGTCTTTTTGCTCATTCCCGGTTCGGGGAAGGATACTCTCTTCACATAATCGTTATGTGTCTTCAGGATAGCGGTGAGGATGTCGTCCACCTGTTTCAGATCCTCGTCGTGCACGTCAAGGTAGGCTGCCATGCATTCCGCGAACATCTCGCTACCTGCTTCGTTGAGCTTTTTTTTGAGCATTCTTTTGTTTGCCATGAATCTTAAATGTTGTGTAATTTAACTTCCGATAGAACATCTCTGTCTCTTGCAAAGGTAGTCTTTTTATTTCAGTATCACCAAGAAAACCGTTCGTTTCTCGGTGATTTGTTTTTTTTAACCGAAAATTTGCTCGTTTCGCATTATGTTCCTATCTTTGCACACACAAACGGAAGTAACATACAGAAACATTTAATCAGAAAGCCTATAGGACAACATTTACTTAAGAAACAATAATTAAGGAAATGACAAATCCCAATGATATGACCGACGAACAGTTGGCCATTGCTTACATGAAAGGGTGCGACAAGGCTTTCGATATGTTGCTTGCAAGGAATCAAAAGAAGCTTTATTCGTATATTATGTTCGTGGTTCGCGACACCCATATCGCCGATGATGTGTTTCAGGACACGTTCGTCAAGGTGATAACAAGGTTGCGTACGGGCGCTTACGCCACCTCTGGCAAGTTCTCGGCATGGCTCATGCGCATAGCGCATAACATAATAATCGACATGTACAGAAGTCAGAAACACGAAGGCATAGTAGAGCCCACGGTCGACAATGACCTGTCGAATGTGGTCAGTGCAGGGGTGCTCGATGACAACATAGAGACTCGTTTCGTTTCTGAGCAGAACCTTGCAGAGGCAAAGAAACTCATGGAAGCGCTTCCGCCGACACAGCGTGAAGTGGTGTTCATGCGCTTCTATCAGCAGATGTCATTCAAGGAAATAGCCGAAACGACAGGCATGAGCATCAATACGGCGCTTGGCCGTATGCGCTATGCCGTGTTGAACATGCGCCGCATGGCAAACACTTATCGGGTGGCAATCTGATGCAACTGGCGGATTGTCTCTGTCGGATTGTCCGCCTTGAAGATGTAGTTGCCGCATACAACCGCGTCTGCGCCGGCGGCGACAAGGTCTTTCGCTATCTCGCCGTTGATGCCTCCGTCCACTTGTATGAGTGCTTTGCTTCCGCTGTCGCGGAGCATCTGGCGGAGTGCGGCCACCTTTTCCGTAGAGCCTGCGATGAACTTCTGACCGGAGAAACCTGGATTTACGCTCATTACAAGAAACATGTCGGCTTCGTTGAGGACGTGCTCCACCACGGATAATGGCGTTGCCGGATTGACGGCGATGCCCGCTTTCATCCCTGCTTCGTGTATGTCGCTTATGATTTTGTGCAGGTCTTCACACACCTCGGCGTGTACTGTCATCATCATGACACCCAGTTCTGCCGTGCGCTGAACATACTTTTCGGGGTGTACAATCATGAAGTGAGCATCGAGTTTCTTGCGGCAGCATTCTGCCACAGCCTTGATTACAGGAAACCCGAACGATATGTTGGGTACGAACACGCCGTCCATTACGTCCAGATGCAGCCACTCCGCATCGCTGTCATTGATGATGTTGATATCTGCTTTCAGGTTTGCGAAGTTTGCGGAAAGCAGAGAGGGGGATATGATTACAGCCATGATTTTCCGATTTTATAGTTTGTTTTGTGTGTCGTGGGTTGTGGTGCGTTGCGGCGGTTTGTCAACTGAAACGCAGTGCTCTTTTGTTTTCGGGCACGTTTTTGCCCGGAAAACTGCGTGCTATTGTGCGCAGTATCTGTAGCGTAAACTCTGAAGGCTGGTAATCGCTGGGGGTAAAATGATTCATAGGCAACTGTGTCTTTTATTCTGTTTTACAATCGAAAAACGTTCTTTCAATAGTTTTTATTGTATTGGGTCGGAAATTTTTCTGACATTTCTTGAGTGCGTCGGTTTTCCGATGGCATTGTCGTTTGAATTGTCTTAAATCGTCTTAAAAAAACTAAATACGGCTATCTGCACTATCGTGAGTATGAGATATAAGAGGTAACTTTGTACCCGAATGTTCTGTTCAGGCTCAAACAAGAGACTGCCACAAGGGCTGTCCGCCTGCCGGAGATAACGCTATACATAATAAAATGTACGCAATTGTAGACATGAAAGGCCAGCAGTTCAAGGTGGAGCAGGGGCAGAAGCTCTTCGTTCACCACATCCAGAACTCAGAGGCCGGTCAGACTGTAGAGTTTGACAAGGTGCTGCTCGTAGACAAAGACGGTGCAGTGACAGTCGGAGCGCCTACTGTAGAAGGTGCCAAAGTAGTAGTTGAGGTCGTGAATCCCCTTGTCAAGGGCGACAAGGTGATTGTGTTCAAGATGAAGCGCCGCAAGGACTCTCGCAAGCGCAACGGTCATCGTGAGCAGTTTACGCAAGTAGAAGTAAAATCCATAATCGGTTAAGGAGGAATTAGCAATGGCACATAAGAAAGGTGTAGGTAGTTCTAAGAACGGTCGTGAATCGGCTTCACAGCGACTCGGAGTGAAGATCTTCGGTGGCGCAAAGGTCGTAGCAGGCAACATCATCGTGCGTCAGCGCGGTAACAAGCATTTCCCCGGCAGCGGAGTCGCTCAGGGTAAGGATGACACACTCTATGCTCTTATTGACGGAACTGTCAATTTCCACAAGGGAAAGTATGACAAGAGCGTAGTGTCGGTTATACCTGCTACAGAGTCATAACACAAAGACAAAAAAACTTATTCCAAACAAACACATAAATCCCCGCTTCTCTTTGAGAGGCGGGGATTCATGCTTTTATGTGGCCAATGCGGCGTTCGTGCCGAGATGTTGTACGCGGAAAAAATGCGAAAGCGTCCGCATATATAATAAGGTGGGGGAGAATAAGAGCGGTAAGCGGGGCTCGAACCCGTGACCTTCGGCTTGGGAAGCCAATGCTCTACCAACTGAGCTATTACCGCAAAATAAAAAGATTTTCTGGGATGTGAGCCGATAATGGGACTCGAACCCATGACCTACGCATTACGAATGCGTTGCTCTACCAACTGAGCCATATCGGCGTTTCTGCACGTATACTGTTCTTCGGGAGCGCCTTTCCGTCGCAGTCAGGCGTGGAAACCTCCATTTGCGTGCAAAACCGATGCAAAGGTACGACATTTTTTCCTAACTGCAAAAAAAGATACAAATAAATATGGACAATGCTAAAATGTAATCTTGACATTGCAATTTTGTCTGTAAAAGTTTTGGGGTTATGCGTTTTTTATCTAAATTTGCGACTATTATAAAAAGTAATAACCTTAATCACAAAATGGACAAGAAAAGAGTTTATACCTTCGGAAATGGTAAGGCCGAAGGCAATGCGCAGATGCGCGAGGCTCTCGGCGGTAAAGGTGCAAACCTTGCCGAGATGAATCTCATCGGAGTACCGGTGCCTCCGGGCTTCACTATTACTACTGACACTTGCAACGAATACTACTCTGTAGGGCAGGAAAAGATTGTCGCAATCCTCAAAGACGATGTTGAGGCTGCTGTAAAGCACGTCGAGGCGCTGATGAACAGTAAGTTCGGTTCAGTGGAGAACCCTCTTCTGGTTTCGGTGAGATCGGGTGCGCGCGCTTCCATGCCGGGCATGATGGACACCATACTCAACCTTGGTCTCAACGACGAGGTGGCAGAAGGCATGGTGAAAAAGACCGGCAACCCTCACTTCGTCTATGACTCCTACCGCCGCTTCGTACAGATGTACGGCGACGTTGTGCTCGGCATGAAACCTGTAAACAAGGAAGACATAGACCCGTTCGAGGCAATCATAGAGAAAGTTAAGGACGAACAGGGTGTCGTTCTCGACAAGGATCTCTCCGTGGAATCTCTGAAAAAACTCGTCGAACTCTTCAAGTCCGCCATCAAGGAACAGACAGGCAGCGATTTCCCCAACGACCCAATGGAGCAACTCTGGGGCGCAATCTGCGCCGTGTTCCGCAGTTGGATGAACGAGCGCGCTATCCTTTACCGAAAGATGGAGGGCATCCCCGACGAGTGGGGAACGGCAGTTTCCGTCATGGCAATGGTGTTCGGAAACATGGGCGACACCTCCGCGACAGGCGTATGCTTCTCCCGTGACGCGGGAAACGGTGAGAATGTGTTCAACGGCGAATACCTTGTCAACGCTCAGGGCGAGGATGTCGTGGCGGGAATACGCACTCCCCAGCAGATAACAAAACTGGGTTCGCAGCGTTGGGCAGAGCGTGCGGGCATCTCAGAAGAGGAGCGTGTAGCCAAATATCCGTCAATGGAAGAGGCTATGCCTGAAATTTACAAGGAACTCGACGGCATACAGACCAAACTCGAGAACCACTATCACGACATGCAGGACATGGAGTTCACCGTTCAGGAGGGCAAACTGTGGTTCCTGCAGACGCGCAACGGTAAGCGTACAGGTACTGCCATGGTGAAGATAGCCATGGATCTCCTGAAAGAGGGACTCATCGACGAGAAGACGGCAGTGCTGCGTTGCGAGCCCCAGAAACTCGATGAACTGCTCCATCCGGTATTCGACAAACTCGCGCTTTCCAAGGCTAAGGTCATCACACAGGGTCTTCCTGCGTCTCCGGGCGCCGCTTGCGGACAGATCGTGTTCCATGCTGACGATGCGGAAGCATGGCATGCCAACGGTCACAAGGTGATAATGGTGCGCATAGAGACATCGCCTGAGGACCTCGCAGGTATGGCTTCGGCAGAGGGAATCCTCACTGCACGCGGCGGAATGACGTCACATGCGGCTGTCGTAGCGCGCGGTATGGGCAAGTGCTGCGTCTCTGGCGCAGGCAGCATCAACGTGAACTACAAGACGAAGACAGTAGAAATCGACGGCGTGACATACAAAGAGGGCGACTACATCTCGCTCAACGGTTCTACCGGACAGGTGTATGCCGGCGAGATACAGACCAAGGCTGCCGAACTGTCGGGCGACTTCAAGGAACTGATGGACCTCTGCGACAAGTACACGAAGATGGAAGTGCGCACCAATGCCGACACTCCGCACGATGCGGAAGTTGCCCGTGCGTTTGGCGCAAAGGGCATTGGTCTGACGCGTACGGAGCACATGTTCTTCGATGACCAGAAGATTGTGGCAATGCGCGAGATGATTCTTGCACGCACATCGGAGGGCCGTGAGAAGGCACTTGCCAAGTTGCTGCCATACCAGAAAGCCGATTTCTATGGCATACTCAAGGCTATGGACGGACTGCACGTCAACATCCGCTTGCTCGACCCGCCGCTCCATGAGTTCGTGCCGCACGATGCAGCCGGACAGGAGACCATGGCAAAGGAGATGGGAGTGCCTGTGGAGGAAATCAAACGCCGTGTGGACTCGCTCGCAGAGAACAATCCTATGCTCGGCCACCGTGGCTGCCGTCTTGGCATAACATTCCCCGAAATCACCGCAATGCAGACCCGCGCCATCCTCGGAGCGGCGTGCCAGTTGAAGAAAGAGGGCTTTGATCCGCACCCGGAAATCATGGTTCCGCTCATCGGAATACTCTATGAGTTGAAGCAACAGAAGGAAGTGATTCTCAAGACCGCCGAAGAGGTGTTCGCAGAGGAGGGCATCAGGCTCGACTTCGAGATTGGCACGATGATCGAGACACCGCGTGCCGCCCTCACGGCAGACAAGATTGCCACCGAGGCGGAGTACTTCTCGTTCGGCACGAATGACCTCACGCAGATGACGTTCGGCTATTCTCGCGACGACATCGCAAGTTTCTTGCCAGTCTATCTGGAGCAGAAGATACTCAAGGTTGACCCGTTCCAGGTGCTCGATCAGAACGGCGTGGGTCAGTTGATCAAGATGGCTGTGGAGAACGGACGCAAGGTTCGCCCGACGCTTCGCACCGGTATCTGCGGCGAGCACGGCGGTGAACCGTCGTCAGTCAAGTTCTGTGCAAAGGTGGGAATGAACTACGCTTCATGCTCACCGTTCCGTGTGCCTATCGCAAGGTTGGCAGCGGCGCAGGCTGCAATCGAGGAATAACCAACTCAATCAGTAATGTAAGCAAGACTGCAAGCGTCCTCGTATGAGGCGGCTTGCAGTCTTTTCTGTTTTCGTGTGGTAGTTGCGGCGTCTCCGCTGCAACCTGTTTGTGGTCTTGAAGTTGTCTGTTCGTGGAGCGAAAGCGGTGTTGTGGCGGTTGTTCACGACCGTGGTCCGGTCGGCTGACGGTCGTGGTTCGGTCAGCTAACGGACGTGGTTCGATCGGCCCACGGTCGTGGGCAGGTGACAAGAATGCCGTTATGAACCTGCACAAACGCCGTAATGGGTATACATACACGCTGTTGTGTGGCGACAAGCCGACGGTTTCCGGGGAATAGACCGCCATTTCGGAATTTATTTGTACTTTTGTCCTGCCGCTCCGCTTGGGGGCAGTCGCCGATTGCGATGCCGTGACGGGTGGAGTGGGAGAGGTGTCGGTGCGCATGGCGGACAGGGCGCGCAAGATGGAAAAATGGAATATGGAAATATGATATGTAGCGGACAACGGATATGGATGAGGAGATGAAGGATGCGCTGCGGAGCGCAATAGCGGCAAGACACAGCGTAAGGCGTTACAAGCCAGAGCCGTTGGCGGCGGACGTGATAGCGGCGCTTGAAAAGGAAGTGGCGTGCTGCAACCGTGAGGGAAACCTCCACATACGGCTCGTGACGGGTGAACCGAAAGCGTTCAAGGGCATTGCTTCCTACGGCAAATTCTCCGGCGTGGAGAACTATCTCGTCATGGCGGGACCGAAAGAGGAATGGCTCTCGGGGCGCGTCGGATACTATGGAGAGCGGCTTGTGCTGTTTGCACAGACCTTGGGCATGAATTCCTGTTGGGTCGGACTGACTTACCGTAGGGTGGGAGATGCGTTCCGCTTGGGTGACAACGAGCGTGTGGCGTGCGTCATAGCCCTCGGTTACGGCGTGACACAGGGTGTCGAGCGCAAAAGCAAGGCGGTAGGGCAGGTGAGCAACGCTGTTGCCGGCTCGCCGGAGTGGTTCGTGCGTGGCGTTGAGGCGGCGTTGCTTGCGCCCACAGCCACCAACCAACAGAAGTTTTTCTTTGAGTTGACCGGTGAAAGAGCGGCTGATGGACGCCCTGTGGTCGATGCCCGCAGGCAGTTTTCCCTTATAGGTTACACCCGGATGGACATGGGAATTGCGCGCCTGCACTTTGAACTCGGTGCCGGTACAGGCAATTTCGCGTGGAAGCATCCGCTTGAGTGAACGGTGGTGTGGGGTGCAGCGGTGACGCTGCACCAGTTGTTGCGCACAGTCAAAATGCAGTCTGTGCGCAACATTTGTATAATATGTTTTGGACAAAAAACTTGCATTTTAGGCGCAAATGCGCTAATTTTGCATTTTAATATATATACATATATATATATTGTTCCAAACCGTTCAAAGACAATGTATACCGAGAAACAAACAAACGTAAATATGATTTCAAAATCCCATTCCGTGCCGGTGTCGCCGAGATTAGGTCTCGTCAGCGTGCTGGCACTATTGTTTTCTTGCTTCGCGATGACGGTGCATGCCGA
>CAVDQB010000033.1:0-18260 GCA_963611255.1 Faecalibacterium prausnitzii | reverse complement strand
ACTTCAAGTACGCATACTACCTCATCTTCAGCAGTAGCTACCGCAGTAAGGACAGTTACGACCGTTTCCAGGGTTACGCTGTCCGCCCCGTCGCAGAACCTTAAATGTGCTAAATGCTCATGTGTGCATCCGTTCAAAGTCACTACGAGATATTATAAGGATATAGACCAATGGCTTTGTTATGTAGGATTTCCCATGCGAAAAGACAATATTTCGTCTCAACTTATCATTAAATAAAGAAAAAGGAGTAACTTTGTATCTGTAAAGATGCATTGTCCGTTTATGACAAAAACAACGTTGGGCACACGTCTGCCGAGAAAACTGGAGCAGAAAATGCAGACCGTAGGCGAGCAGATAAAACTGGCGCGACTGCGCCGAAATCTCAGTGTGGCACAGGTGGCGGAGCGTGCCACCTGTTCACCTCTCACGGTTTCAAGGATAGAAAAGGGCGTTCCGACTGTCGCCATAGGGATATATCTGCGTGTGCTGTATGCCTTGCAGTTGGATGACGACATCGTGCGGCTCGCCCAAAAGGACGAACTCGGGCATGCTTTGCAGGACATTTCCCTGGTGAAAAAACGTGAGCGTGCTTCAAAAAAAGGATGATTTTATGGAGACACTGTTCGTTTATGCCGACTTCGACTGGCTGAAAGTGCCGACGCTCGTCGGTGAATTGGGCTACGAATCTCTGCGTGGCTCTGACTCCTATTCATTCCGTTTTGATGATGATTGGTTGCGGCATTATGGTGGAATCATGCTCAGTGCAGATATCAACAATTACTCCGGACAACAGTACACACAACAGGGACGGGATATTTTCGGGTGTTTCGGCGATGCGTTGCCTGACCGCTGGGGACGCACGTTGCTCTATCGCCGTGAGCAGGTGCAGGCAAAGGAGGAGCACCGTCCTGTGCGCAGGCTTTCTTCATTCGACTTTCTCATGGGCATTGACGATGCCTCACGCATGGGAGGATTCCGTTTTTGCCGCACTAAAGGTGACAGTTTCATCAATAGTGACGAGTCCCTGCGCATCCCTCCCTTGGTGGACGTCAGGTCTCTGTTGGCGGCAAGTCAGGAGTTTGAACGCTGCGAAGACTCCAATGTGTTGCCAGAGAAGAGGTGGCTGCAACAACTCGTCCATCCGGGAACTTCGCTTGGAGGTGCACGCCCTAAGGCGGCTATCATGGACGAGGACGGGACTTTGTATGTGGCGAAATTCCCCTCACGCAAGGACGATTACGATGTCTCCCTGTGGGAACATCTCTGTCATCTGTTGGCGGCTGAAGCCGGAATAAAGGTGGCAAAGACAAGTGTCATCGCTGCGGGAGGACATTATCACACGCTGTTGTCACGGCGTTTCGACCGCGATGCTGCCGGACGGCGCATCCACTTCGCCTCTGCCATGACAATGTTGGGGTTGGCCGACGGCTGCGACGCACAGACTGGCAACGGCTATCTGGACATTGTCGATTTCATGTTGCAGAACTGCTGCAATGTGAAAGACAACCTTGAGGAACTCTATCGCCGTGTCGCTTTCAATATAACAATGCGCAATACGGACGACCATTTCCGCAATCACGGCTTCCTTTTGACCCCGCAGGGATGGATGCTCGCTCCTGCCTATGACATGAATCCTACGCTCAATGACTATCAAAGCCTGTTGATAAATGCCTCTACCAATGTGTCCGATCTGCAGGTCCTGTTGGACTCGTCAGATGAATATATGATTACCAAGGAATGTGCCCGGCGGATTGTCGGGGAGGTCGTGACGGCGACACAGCGGTGGCGGGCTTTGGCGACACGCCTTGGCATCTCAAACCGTGAAATGGAAGTTTTCGAATCGAGGTTGCCGAAGTGATGAAAAACAAAAAGATGTCGCTGTTGTCAACAAGGCGCTGCACCCCTTGCCCTCCTCCTTGCCACGGCAACGCCGGAGAAAGGACAATGTGATGGCGATGAACAAGATAGAGAGGGAGCGGCGGACGGTGGAGCAGATGATACGCCTCTACTGCCGAAAGAAAGAGGGCAACGTGACCTTGTGCCCCGAGTGCGAGAAACTCCGTGACTACGCTTTCCGCCGCCTCGAACGGTGCAAGTTCGGCGCCGCCAAGTCCACTTGCAAAAAATGCCCTGTCCACTGCTACAGTCCGCAGATGCGCGGGCGCATACGCATGGTCATGCGTTGGGCTGGACCACGGATGCTGTTGTATCATCCTGTTGCCGCCCTGAAGCATCTTTTCGGATAGAAACAGTAGGTGCGGCGTTCTCGCTGCACTTTTTTTGCGGGGCAATGACAGGGCGTTGGTCTAGGGGGGGACGTACTTGAAAATGTTGTCTGAAACTTGCTAATCCCAAAAATTAGGGTGTATTTTGGGATTGTAATCCTAAAAAACAGTATAAATTTTGGGATTAGGGGCGTTTTTTCATAACTTTGCATAAAGCGGACTGCACTCGGGAAACTGTGAACGAGTTCCCTTTCCTCTCGTTTGTGCTGCTTTTGCAAAAAGCAGACTGCACTCGGGAAAGTGTCAGGACGCAATAATGACAAAAGGGAAAATGATAAGACGGCAATTGCAAGACAGGATTGAGGCGCGGATGTTCGCCGGAAAGGCCATCATCGTGACTGGAGCACGGCAGGTGGGAAAGAGCACATTGTTCAAGATGATACTTGAAAAACGTGACGAGCCGGCGTTGTCATTGAACTGCGACGAGCCGGAGGTGCTGGAGATGTTGAGCCAAGTGAACACACCGGAACTGCGCCTGCTCATCGGCAACAACCGCATTGTGGTGATAGACGAGGCGCAGAGGGTGGACAACATCGGTATGGTTCTGAAGCGGATAACTGACAACTTTCCCGGCATACAGCTCCTTGTGACCGTCTCTTCCTCTTTCGAGTTGCGCAACAAACTCAGCGAACCGCTGACGGGACGGAAGTTTGAGTATCACCTCTTTCCTCTGTCAACAGGCGAACTGCTGCATTCCAACGGACTGCTTGGAGTGAAACAGACTTTGGAAAACCGTCTGATCTACGGTTCCTATCCCGATGTCATTAACCATGAGAGCGACGCAAAGGAACTTCTCTACAACCTGTCCGACAGTTATCTGTATAAGGATTTGCTCAACCTGGAGAGCGTGCGCCGTCCGGCATTGCTCGGCAAACTGCTCACCGCCTTGGCTCTGCAGGTGACGGCAGAGGTGTCTTTCAACGAACTGGCACAGACCGTAGGCACGGACAACAAGACCGTCGAGAAGTATGTGGACTTGCTGGAAAAGTGCTACATAATATTCCGGCTGAACGGTTTTAGCCGCAATCTGCGCACCGAACTGAAACGTTCCAAGAAGTTTTATTTCTATGACAACGGCATAAGGAATGCCATTTTGCAGAACTTTGCCCCCCTCTCCATGCGTCAGGACACTGGTGCTCTGTGGGAAAACTTCATCATCAGCGAGCGGATAAAAGCCAACCACTACGCCGGCAGGTATGTGAACAGTTATTTCTGGCGTACCTCCCAACAGCAGGAAATAGACTATATAGAGGAGTGCGATGGCGGTTTCTCTCTGTTTGAGATGAAGTGGAATCCCCGGCGTGGCGGCACTCCGTTCCCCAAGACTTTCCTTTCTGCATACGATGTGAGAGGGAAAGCGGTGATCACTCCCGACAACTGGCTCGATTGGGTCGTGGAATGATGTCCACCTTTCTTTGTGTATCGCCTTGGAATGGTTCTTTTTCCGTCAGGACGAGGCGGTGCTCTTCTCTATCCACTTGCCGGGAGTGAGCCCCTCCGTCTCCTTGAAAGTGCGGCTGAAATAACTGGGCGAGAGGTATCCGGCCTTGGCCGCCACGTCGGCAAGGGGCATACCGGGATTTTCCGACATCAGGCTTTTTGCGTACCCGAGCCGCAGACTGTTGATCCATTCGCGGAACGTCATGCCGTAGTGGGTGTTGACAAAACTGGAGATATAGGTGCGGTTTGTGCCGGTGGCGCGCGCCATGTCTTCAATGGTCAGGCCGCCCTTGGTGTACTCCCTGGCGTCAACCCACTCGCTGATGTGCTGTTCGAGGATTGTCTCCTGCGCCTTCGACATGTTGGCAGGGGCGTGGCCCGGTGTTGCGGGGTTGTCGCCGTTTGTGTCGCCGGAGGTCTGCTCAGTGCCCGTGGAGGGAGTGCCTGCGGGCTCGGTCTGGCTGATGGCATCCTCCACCTGCTCATACATCAGCAGGTAGTTGGCGTAAGACACATAGAGATAGATGTAGAACGGAATGGCGGAGATTATCCACACGAACACAAAGCGGCTGGGGACGAATGTGAAGACGCCCTGTCCCACGCCGAAGAAAACCGCCCAATAGGTGAATACCGACATCCAGCGTATGTAGGCGGAGGCGTTGTCGGCATAGTAGTTGTCGAGCATCCTGACGGTTCGGCGGAATGTGGCGAAGACGCGGTGTGCCACCCTTATGGCGTAGACAAGGAACAACACGGCCATCAGGATGGGCACAGCCCTGTGCAGCGGAGTGGGGAAAGGGATGCGCCACATGACGTGTACGGTCAGGCAGTAGACCACCCATGAGGCGACATGGCGCACAAACCGCTTCCTCGTGACGTAACTCCTGTCGAGCAGGAGCATCATTGCGCTGCCGAAGAGCCACACCGCCAACCAGTAGGTACAGAGGTTCATGAGTATGGCGTCCGCCTGGTCGTTGAGGCGCGGGGTGACAAACAGGTGTATGGAGTAGTTGGTGCTGAGGTTCAGCAGCGCTGCTCCCATCAGCGCACGCGACCGCTTGTAGTACTTCACCGACGGCTTGTCGGGCAGTTTGCCGAAGATGAAACGGCAACCGAAGAACAGCATCAGCGTGAGCGACACGCAGAGCGAGTAGTTGTAGATTTCCATCTCCATAGGGCGGACGCACCTGTTATGCCTTACTGTTCCTCTTCCTCAAACACCCACCCGGGGATGTCTTTGCTCATGACATCGTGGTCGGATTTTGCCGAGTCGCTTGACAATGAGGTGCAGCACATGTCTGTCATTCCTGTCTCTACGATGTCTGCCTCCGGGGCAACATATTTCTTTGCTGTTTTCATGTTGTGTTCCTGCTTGTGTTATTTTACGATAAACTTCTTTCCGTTCATGATGTAGATGCCCTTGGTGAGGTTCGCCTTGCTGACCTTCACGCCGCTCAGGGTGTAGATGTCCTGCTCTGCGCCCTCGCCGTCGGCAGCCGTTGCGTTGATGCCGGTGGCCTCGCTGTCGTTGAAGAACAGTGCTTTCGCCTCTGACGACAGCCCGGTGAGGTAAGCCTTGCCTGCCGGACAGGTGATCGGGGCGGATGCATTGACGACGTAGAACGCCACGTTGCCGTCCTGGTTCTGCATTACATAAGCGCCTGTGGGCACTGATGTGTCGGCACTGCAGCCCACGAGTTTGTTGTCCTCATTCTTTGTCGGGGCGAGTTTTGCGTGCGTGTACACCTTGTAAGTTCCTGCCTTGCCGTTGAGCAGTACGCCCTCTCCGTCGGCCAATACCGCAGCGTCGGCCTCGGTCAGGGTAGTGCCGTTTTCCTCAGTGCCGGTGATATACTTCGTCACAGTGCCGTCGCCCACGATGCAGTTTTCCGTAGCGCAGTAGGTGCCTTTGCCCGTTTCGCCGATAGTGACTGTTTTGCCGGTGTCTGTGAGTCTGACGTACATCACGGTTATTTTCGCCAGCGAGGCTGTCAGGCCAGTGTTCTTAAGTGTTACTGACGGTGCGTGTCCTGTCCACGAGATTACTCCGTTCGTCTGGGTGAGCGCAGTCTTGTCGGCGTCTTCCCATGTTCCGGTGAGTTTCGTCGCGTCGGCGAGCGTGAGTTCCACTTTGGTTACGACATTGCCCTCGGCGGCGGTCGCCGTCACGGTGGAGTTGGAAAAAATGGCGATATCGGCCGTCCTGCCTGCCGCATCGTCAAATCTGAGTGCCGCATAGTCCCTCTTCACCGTCCATTCACCGGTCTCATGGCCGCCCTTGCCGCTCATGTCACTGTCGCTGCAGTTGAATGTTTCCGCCTCCTCATAGTTTTCGCCTCTGCACATTACGGTGACGGTAATGGGTGCAGGACTGTCGTAGTATTCGCCTTTTGTGGCGGAAATGGTGATTGTGGCTGTGCCTTCTGACCTGTGAACTACGCCAATCTGATTCTGTCCTGGGTTGTAATAGACTGTGGCGACATCGGGGTTTGACGATGTGACCTCCACTGTGCCGTCACCAACGTAGTCGATATAAATGTAACGTGTCTCATTCCATAAGATGGTACTTGCATAGTTGCTTCTTATCTTGAGTGTCGCTTCCTTGGCCAGGGAGGTCACTTTCGTGGGCATGAGTTGCGGCGCATTGTAATAGCCCACGATGCCGGTCACGTCATATCTGTTGCCGTCGGTGAGAGCCAGAGTGGTCTCCAGGTCGTTGGAACAGTATATCTTGTTGCCGTCGTTGTCGGTGAACGTGGCGACACCTTCGCTGTTGTTGTATACCACATCCTTCACTGTCACATACTTGCAGAGGTTGCTGCGCTCTATGCCGCTTATCGTCGTCTCCGCCGGTGTCAGGCTTTTGCCGTGGGTGATGGTCAGTCCCGAGGTGGAAAAGTCCTTCATCAGGTATGCGCCGTTGGAGGCGCTCAGTATGGCGTTCTCCACTGTTCCCTTGAGCATGTCTCCCTCTTTGAGTTCGTTGTCGGCGTCTTCCACGATGATGCCGTACGTCCCGTCGGTGACATAAGCCTTGCCGTCGTGTACGGCGGTCACATATTCAGTCTCGAAATAGACGTTCGCCGGGATGTTCTCGTCGGGGTTGCCGTCTATCATGTTCTGCATGTTCATTATGAACGTGAGGCTGGCGGTCACGGTGAGGGTGTAACTGGCGCTGCTTGCGGCAAATGTACCGTTGCCGGCATACGTCGCCTTTATGTTGGTGATGCCGCCGCCCTTGATCGATAGGCTGCCGTCGCTGCCCACCGTGGCGACGTTCTCGTTGGAACTCGTAAAAGTCAGTTCGGTGTCCGCCACGGTCACGCCGTCGGCTTTCACCAGTCCCGCCGGACTTGTGAAGGAGTTTATGTTGGTGATGCTGTATTTCGAGTTCGTCACTCCGCTGAACTCTATCTTCGTGGCGATCTGTCCGTCGTTGGTGGCGGCGGTGGCAGAGAGGGGCAGCAGTTTCAGACCGTTGTAGTAGCCGACGATGCCGCTTATGTCATACTTGTTGCCGCCGGTGAGGTCGGGTTTCGTGCCGAGTTCGTCGATGCAGTATATCTCTTTGCCGTCAGCGTCGGTTATCATTCCGTAGCCGCTGTATGCTGTATAGGTCACGCCTCGCAGGGTGACATAGCGGCCGACGTTTGCTTTCGTGACGGTGTTGAGCGTCAGCAGCGCCGGTGTCAGCGTGTTGTCGTGGGTGATGGTCAGTCCGTCGGTGTCAATGATGTCGGTGATTGCGTATGCGCCGTCTTTCAGGTACAGGCTGACACTGTCTTTCTTGCCGGTGATGATGTCGCCTTTCTTGAACAGGCTGTAGTCGTCATGGATCATCACACCGTATTTTCCGTCGGTGGCGTAAGCCCATTTGTCGTCCACGGCGGTCACATACACATTGTCCCCGAAGGTGACGTTCGCCGTGACGTAGTCCCCTTTGTTCAGGTCAATTACCCACTGTATGTCCTGTATTCCGTTGCAGTTCACTGTCGTGGTGGTGGTGTCGGCAAGAGCCGTGATGCCCATGAGCAGGAACAGAGTGCCCATGAAGCCTTTCAGAAAGTTTGTTCTCATAGTGCGTCTTTTGTCATTTCCTTTCGGAAAAATCACATTTCCGGCAAAGTTACCTGTTTTTGGCATAAATGCCAAGTGCGGTTGTTGCATTTTGCATAAAAGGCGTGGAATTAATGATTTATGTGGTTTTTCGTGGGGCAACTGCACCGCTCGGGCGGCGTGCCACGGTCGTGGTACGCCCGTATCACGACCGAAGTACGCCCGCATCACGACCGTGATACAAGCGTACTCCGTTCGTTGTCCGCTGCGGGAACACTGTTTACGGACTGCGAAAACACCGTTTGCTGACTGCGGAAACGGCGGTCTTTGGCTGCAAGGAAAAGGCCGGAGGCGGCGCATTGTGCGCCAGCCTCCGGCCAAGTGTCGTGGTATTGGATTATGAAATCGTTTCTGTTTGGTGCAAATGTACGCAAAGCGGTCGGAGACGGCAAATGAAAAGCGTGGGGCAGAGGTGATTTTGCCGTTAGGACAACGTTTTGTTGTCGTTAGAGCATTTGCCGACGGCGCAGGCGGTGACTGCTTTGCGGATAGGACAAACCGCTTTTGCCGTCAGGACAAATGGGCAACTGCATTGATGAGATGCGGCAACGGTCATAAAAACGAAAGAGGTGGGAACGGATAATCCGTTCCCACCTCTGTGACAATAGGGATGCGCCGCTCGGGCGGACGCCCCTGTTATGCCTTACTGTTCCTCTTCCTCAAACACCCACTCGGGGATGTCCTTGCTCATGACATCATACCCGGATTTTGCCGAGTCGCTTGACAATGAGGTGCAGCACATGTCTGTCATTCCTATCTTTACGATGTCTGCCTCCGGGGCAACATATTTCTTTGCTGTTTTCATGTTGTGTTCCTGCTTGTGTTATTTTACGATAAACTTCTTTCCGTTCATGATGTAGATGCCCTTGGTGAGGTTCGCCTTGCTGACCTTCACGCCGCTCAGGGTGTAGATGTCCTGCTCTGCGCCCTCGCCGTCGGCAGCCGTTGCGTTGATGCCGGTGGCCTCGCTGTCGTTGAAGAACAGTGCTTTCGCCTCTGACGACAGCCCGGTGAGGTAAGCCTTGCCTGCCGGACAGGTGATCGGGGCGGATGCATTGACGACGTAGAACGCCACGTTGCCGTCCTGGTTCTGCATTACATAAGCGCCTGTGGGCACTGATGTGTCGGCACTGCAGCCCACGAGTTTGTTGTCCTCATTCTTTGTCGGGGCGAGTTTTGCGTGCGTGTACACCTTGTAAGTTCCTGCCTTGCCGTTGAGCAGTACGCCCTCTCCGTCGGCCAATACCGCAGCGTCGGCCTCGGTCAGGGTAGTGCCGTTTTCCTCAGTGCCGGTGATATACTTCGTCACAGTGCCGTCGCCCACGATGCAGTTTTCCGTAGCGCAGTAGGTGCCTTTGCCCGTTTCGCCGATTGTGACAGTCTTTCCAGTCTCGGAAAGTTTGATGTAGTCAACCTTTATTGAAGTGAGTTTCGCCTGTGACCCAGCCACATTGTTTATGGTTACGGACGGAATTATACCTGTCCAAGTTGTTTTGCCGTTGGTAGTAGACAGGGATTCGCCGTTACATTTCCATGTCCCTTTATCACTACTTGTGCTATACAACGTGAGTGTAACGCCCGTTACAAGGTAGCCTTCTTTGGCATTTGCGGTTATGTTGGAATTGCCATAGATTTGTATGTAGCCATTGGAGGCGTTCGCATACGCATCGTCTGTAACTATCGTAATGTCGTTTCTTTCAACTGTAAAGCCTGTTCCTTTAGCCCCTGATTCTCCCTTTCCTTTCACATCTTCGTCACTGACGTTGAACGTCTCGGTCAATTCCGTCGGGTCGTTCACCTCAAGTGTGTAGGTCACGGGCGTGGGTATGCCGCAGTATTCGCCCTCGGTCGCGGAGATTGTGATTGTCGTCGTGCCCTTGGCAACGGCGGTCACGGTCACGGTCTTTGTGTCTGTGTCGTATGCGGCGGTCGCTACGCCGGTGGCGGAAGATTCGACTGACACTGTGCCGTCACCGTCGTATGTCAGCGTGTAGGTGTCTGTGGCGCCGATGTTGAGTGCGGTCTGCGGATCGGCATCGGTCTTGAGGGATGCCTCCTTGTTGAGTGCCGTCACCTCGGTGGGCAGGAGTTGCAGATTGGTGTTGTAACTTACCACGCCGGTAACGTCATATTTGTTTTTGTCAATGAGGGTTACGCTTGTCTTCAAACCGTCGTAGTATGCTATGCTGTTGCCGTCGGCGTCGGTGAAAGTCTTGGCGCTTGAACTGTAAGTGAGGTTCTTTACCGTGACATATTTTCCGATGTTCGTCTTGCTGATGCTGCTGATTGTGGTCTCGGCAGGTGTCAGTTCCGTGGTGGTGATGGTCAGTTTTTCAGAAGAGAAATTCGTGATTTCGTAACCGTCTTTATACAGACACAGCGTGGCGTTCTCCACCGTTCCGTTGAGCACATCTCCCTTTGTGAGCCCATGACCGTCCGTGTATATCAACATTCCATGCTCGCCGTCGGAGATGTAGGCATTCTTTCCGTTTACTCCAGTCACGTAAATGTCCTTGAAAGTGAGGTCAGCCGCAATTTCCTCTGTGGGGTTCTTGTCAATCTCGTTCTGCATATCCATGATTGATTCTGGAGCGGCCTTTATGACGAGGGTGAAACTTGCGGAACTCGGGCTGTATGTGTCGTCGCCGGCATAACTTGCGGTTATCGTCGCCTTTCCCGGGGCTTGGGTCTTGACGCTGCCGTCTGTGCCAACTGTTGCGACGGTCTCGTTGGAACTCTTGTATGTCACCTCGGCACCCGAAATGACAGTCTCGCCTGCCGTTACGGTAGCCGCTGCCGAGGGTTCTTCGTACATTGCGATGGTCTTGGTGCTCCCTGCCGTGATGCCGGTGATTGTTGTTGTCGTTGTGGTCTTGCCGTCATCGGCCGCATAAGTGACTGCAACTTTCGAGACAGCCCAATATCCCTTGTTTGTAGATGTATTAGTGAATGTTACAGAAGAAACTCCGCTGTCGTCATTAGCAGACCATGCTAATAACTTGGCGTTTGATGTGTCTAAAGTTCCAGAACTTGCTCCTGTGTTACCGTTTGGCGATAATTTGTCGTAAGTGCCAATCGTAATTTGTATATTTGTAATTTTCTTGGTGTCGGAAGAAACTGTGAAACTACCGCCTTTGTAAAAGCGAACCGCAGATCCGCTATTGTAATATGTCGGGGCATTGCCACTACCCTTTGCATAAGTTATTTTGCAGTTTGTTCCGTTTGTGGTTTCAGAAGTAAGTGTTTTTCCGTTGGAGTATCCTTGATCAGAGAATACAATAGTCTCATCTTGCGCTAAAGAATACCCCCCCCCTAACACGAAAGAAAGGAGAAGCAGTAGTGTGAATCTTAAATACTGTTTCATGATTTTGATTGATTTGAATGGTTTGGATATGTGTTTTTTTTGTTGTTGATTCCGTGTTTGCGGTGTGTGAAACCTGCAAACTCATAACATCCACAAAGTTAGCACAAATTGTAATAATATGCAAGTAAAATCACAATTAAGGCACATTCTTTTCCAAATTGTAACATTTCTGCCCCGAAAATGCACAATGCTCCCCCGCATTTCCCGCCGCCTCCACTGTTCGGGCATTACGCTCCGAAATCGCCACATATCCCCGAAGATTGTGAGAATTTCCGGGATTTTGCCCAAAAAGATTGTGAGGAAACCGCATTTTTGCACACTATCCACCTGCTTGCGCAGGCGTCTATGCCCTCAGCGAGAACTTGACGGTGAGCCCTCCTCCGGGCGTTATCTCCGCCGAGGCGGTGCCTCCGTGCACGGCGACGGCGTTCTTGACGATCGCCATGCCAAGCCCCGTGCCGCCAATCTTGCGCGAACGTCCCTTGTCGACACGGTAGAAACGCTCGAAGATGTGCGCCAAGTGCTCCGGCGCGACACCGCAACCGTTGTCGCTGACGGTGAACTCATATCTCCGGGTTTCCGTCCGTCCGCTCTCTCCCGGCTCCTCTCCCTCGCTCTCGGCGCAGAGGATGGATATCTTGGTTGCGCCTGTGGCGTAGGCTATGGAGTTGTCGATGAGGTTGCGGAAAATGGAGTACACGAGGCTGTAGTCGCCCGGAACGGTTATCTCGTCGGGCAGGTTGAGGGTGGCCGTGATGCCGCGCTGCTCCAGTTCGAGTGCCGTGTCGTCGAGCACATTGTCTATCACCGCCCTCACGTCGACGGTGCTCTTTGGCTTGCCGTCGGCCTCTTTGTCAGCCACGGCATCCAGTTTGGTGAGTGTCGACATGTCCTGCAGGAGGCGGCACATGCGCTCGCTCTGCTCATAGCAGCGCTCCAGGAAGTGGCGGCGTTTGTCCTCCGGGAGGTCGGGATTGGTGATCATCGTCTCCAGATAGCCCTGTATGCTGGCGGCAGGAGTCTTCAGTTCGTGCGCAGCGTTCTGTGTCAGTTGCCGTTTGATGCGCTCCTTGTCCTCTTCGGAATTGCGCAGTTTCCAGTAGAGTTTGATGATTGTGTGGGAGATGTCGCCCAGTTCGTCGTCGGGCACCCGCTGCTCCAACTGCTTGTCGAACTCCTCGCCTCGCTCCGCTTTCAGGGCGAACTGTCGCAGGTAGCCGATGTGGCGGCTCACGCGCTTGGTGTTGCTGTAGAGCACGAAGCCCAGCAGCACGGTGAGGAAGGCGGTGAAGTAGAGGTATGTGTAGTCCGCCTCGAGGCTGTCGGTGAGTGTGGCGGAGTAGGGGATTGCCGACCTTATTATATATGTGTGCCCTCCGTTGCGCCCGTTCAGGCTGAATTTCGTGGCGGAGTAGAAATAGGTCTCGCTGGTCGTCTTGGACTCCCGCTTCATGTCATATCCGCTTCCTGTCGCCAGGGCCTGGCGTATCTCCTTGCGCTGGAGGTGGTTTTCCATGGTGCCGACATTGCCGTTGCCGGAGTCGGCGATGACCTTTCCGTCGGTGTCGACCACGGTGATGCGTATGCCGTTGGTGTCGTTGGCGTGGACGAACTGGCGCAGTCTGTCTGACGACACGATGCTGTCGCCGAGCGAGTGGAGTATCTCGTAGTTGCTGGTCTGCAGCACCGACTGCATGATGTCTACCTTGTACTCTTTCTCACGGTCATACTGGTAGACGGCGAAGCACAGCGCGAAGAGTACGAATATTGTCCCCACGCTCACAAACAGGTTGCTCTCGAATGACTTTGTCCTGACCATGCTTGTCGTGTTTCCGGGCGTAGCGGTGTCGCTGCGCCCCTCGGTGAAAAACGTTATTGTTCGAAAAGATAGCCGAAACCGAAGCGTGTCTTGACGCATTTGCCGTAGTTGCCTATCTTCTTGCGTATGCGGGTGATGTTCACGTCCACCGTGCGGTCGGTGACATAGGTGTCTCTCGGCCATATACGGGCGAGTATCTTCTCGCGCGAGTAGACCTTTCCGGGGTTCTCCATGAGCAGTGCCAGGAGTTCAAACTCCAGTTTGGTGAAGTTCACTTCCGTGCCGTCGACGGTCACGGCTTTCTTTCCGGTGTCGAGCGTCAGTCCCTCGAAGGTCACGATATTGTTGTCGCTGTCCTCGTCGAGGGCGTTTTCCGCCGCCACTCTCGGCATTTTCGACGTGCGGCGTATGACCGCCTTGACCCTCGCCTTGACCTCTTTCATCGACAGAGGTTTGGATATGTAGTCGTCGGCGCCGATGTTGAGGCCTTTCACGGTGTCGTCTTCGTTGTCGAGAGCGGTTATGAATATGATAGGGATATGTGCCTTTTCGGGGTCGGCTTTCAGCATGCGCGCCATCTTGAACCCCGAAATCTCGCCCATCATCACGTCGAGCATGATGAGGCTGAACTCGTTTTCCCCCTCGTTTTCGGGCGAGTGTATGATTTCGAGAGCCTCCTCCGCGGAGTTGGCTGTCATCACTTCGTAGCCCTCGGTCTCGAGGTTGAACTGCAGGATCTCACAGATGTCCTGCTCATCGTCCACAACAAGTATTCTGTTCATATTGCCCTTTCGTTTGATGATGCAAAGTTACGTCATACTTGTTACAAAGGTGTTTCTATTGTGTGACCAAGTCGTTAATTATGCTATTTGCCTTTCAACTCCTGCACGATGTTGACCACATAGTCGCCGATTTTTTCACATTCGCAGATGAAGTCCACATAGAAGACGCCGAGTTGGTAGTCGTATTCGTGGTTGTTGACCGACTGGATGTTCTCCGCCTTGAACTCCGTGCGCAGTTCGTTGAGTTCCATCTCCGTGGCGTAGTGGGTGTTCAAGTCGATAGACTTCGGGTCTTTGTCGAGTGCGGAGCGCATCTCTGTCATCGCCTTTGCCGTCACCCGGAGCATGTCGTCGATGTGGCGCATCTGCTTCTTGGTGTAGTTCATGTTCTGAAATTCGCGCTTCCTCTCGAGTGTGCGCCCCAGATGATACATGGAGTCGCCGATGCTTTCCATCTCGTCCACAATCCTCATCATGTGGGTGATGTCCGCCTTTGACTCGTCGGAGAGCCGTCCTTCCGACACTTTCGAGAGGTAATTGGCGATTTCCACCTCCATGTTGTCGGTGATCTGCTCGTATTTGCCTATCTTGGAGAACAGTTCCGCAAACTCGGCTGCCTTGTCTGTGACGAGCAGTTGTTTCACCATGGTCATCATCTTCATCAGTCTGTCGCCGAAGACACCTATCTCCTTGCGTGCCGCGGCAAGTGAAAGTTCAGAGGTGGAGAGCAGTCCTCCAGAGATGAAGAGCAGTCCCTTCTCCTGTTTCTCGTTCTCCTTCACCGGGAGAAGCCAGCAGATGAACTTTTCTATCTGGTTGACAAACCATATCAGGAGCAGCGTGTTGAAGACGTTGAAAGCCGTGTGGAACGCCGAGAGCAGGTACATCTCGTTGTGGTGGACGTGCATGACATTCTGCACAAACCATGTCACAGCGTCGCAGAAGGGATAGAAGATGAGGAGCACGACCAACACTCCGAACACGTTGAAGAACGTGTGCGCCAGGGCGGCGCGGCGCGCCTGCGTGTTGGCAGTGAGCGAAGCCATGAGCGCAGTGATGGTAGTGCCGATGTTCTGACCCATTGCGAGGGCTGCCGCCTGGTGGAATCCGAAGCCGGGGATGTGCATGTCGAAGAGCATGAGGGTGATAGCCATCGTGGCGGCTGATGCCTGTACGAGCATCGTCACTATCGCTCCCACGAGCACAAAGAGTATCATCACCCAGATGCTGTCGCCCGAAACGTGCTGCAGCATATTGGCGACGATAGTGCCGATGTCGAGTGCTTCAGCCGACTTTTGCAGGTAGTTGAGACCCATGAACAGGAAAGCGAAGCCGAAAAGGAACTCTCCTATGCTCTTGCGTTTGTTCTTCTTGGAAAAGATGAGCGGCATACCTATCGCCATGATGGGTATGGCAAAAGTGGCGATATCCATCTTGAAGCCGATGGCGGAGATAATCCACGCCGTGACGGTGGTGCCGATGTTGGCTCCCATTATCACGCCTATGGCCTGCACAAGCGACATCAGTCCGGCGTTGACGAAACTCACCACCATGACCGTTGTGGCGGAACTCGACTGTATGAGAGCCGTGACGGAGATGCCGGTGAGCACTCCCATGACCCTGTTGCGGGTCATCAAGCCGATTATGTTGCGCAGTCTGTCGCCGGCAAACTTTTCCAGTCCCTCGCTCATTGTCTTCATTCCGAAGAGGAAGAGGGCGAGCGCACCCAGTAGGCTTAGCAAGTCAAGAATCATATAAAGGTCGTATGCGTTGCGGAAATGTGTGCAACGGATGTTTCAAAACTGTTGCAAAATTAATACAAAAAACGGTAAACTTGCATCCCGATGCGTTAAAATCATAAAGGAAAGCAAATTTTTCCGCAGCGCATACGCCGTCTCTCTGTCGTCCTGATATATATAATAAGGTGTGGTATTGCGGTTCAGTCCTGGTGCGTTACTGCCGTTTGCAGTACTTTTCCGACAGGCATGAACCGTCGTCAAACACAGTCATCTTTATGTAAAAGCCGTTGTTTCCGGGTTCGTGGGCAAGCCTTTTGCCGTCGGCGGTGAACCAGTTGACGGCGACAGTCTGCGGCTTGTTGCCGCTGGCAGCGGTGATGGCGGTGCTTGATTCCCGGGCGTGGGCGAACAGCCAGTCAAGTCTTTCGTCGGTGTAACTCTTCTCGCAGGTGTCCTCGTGAGTCCAACCTTCCTCGGTGTCGAATCGGTATTCCGCCCCGAAAGTCTCCATTTCCTGCAAGAAACTCTGTACGGTGGGGATGCTCATGATTCTGTCCGCCGTTCCCATCACCGTGTAGACAGGTGTCTGCGCTGCCTTCTGGGCGTCCAGTCCCTTGGGATTTCCTGCTACAGGCATGGCTGCGGCGAACATCCCCGGATAGTTCGCTATCATGTTCCAAGTGCCGGTGCCGCCCATGGAACCGCCCATGATGAATATCCGTGAGTTGTCCACGCCGTAGTTGTCGGCACATGATGCGATGAAATAGCGCAGCACGCCGAGCATCGTTCCTATCCAAGACTTGTCGCTTGGACACTGTGGCACGACCATGACGGCATTCTTTCCTTTCTCCTTCAGGTAGGAATATATCGTCGACACGGCGGCTTCCTGTATCTGTTTTTCATTGTCGTCGCCCTTGCTCGACCCTCCGTGCAGGTAGATGACGAGCATGTTTCCCTCGCCGCCGTCGCCGTTGACGACCGCTTTGCGGTAGGGTAGCGTGATGCCGGAACGTGAATAACTCTCCTTTGAAAAGTCGCTTTCCTGTGCCCGGCACACCGTAGTGGCGAGGCACATGAGCAGCGTGATGATGATGTTTCTGTACATGATGTTTGTCCGTTTGCCTGTATTTCCTGTCCCGTTCTCTGTCGCCGGGCAGTTGCGCAGTTGTTACACTTTATAAGACCGCGGTAAAAGGCAAAAGTAAAAACGGTGCAGGTTATGCAGTGAAATTAACGGTGTTTTGTCGCAAACAGGGCTTCTGGTGGGGCGGAAACGTATGGACAGACAATCATTTAGGATGTAAAAAAAGTTGTTTAAGTTGCTTGTATTCAATGGGAAAACCGTACCTTTGCTTCCGAAAACTGTCACAAGTGACACTTTTTTGAACTGAATGATAGTAGAAAGAAAAACTTATTTGGACAAATTAGTACGTTCCAAAGGCAACGGATTGATAAAAATTGTCACAGGATTGCGGCGTTCAGGCAAATCGTTTTTGTTGAAGAAACTCTTTTGCCGGCATCTGTTTGACGAGGGCGTGAGGGAGGATCACGTCATCGTTGTGGACATGGAGAGCCGTAAAAACTGGGCGCTTAAAAATCCTGACCGCTTGCTTGACAAAATAGAGAGGGATATGAAGGACGACGACACCTATTATATAATAATAGACGAAGTGCAGGAAGTCGACGATTTTGTAGGGGTTCTTTCTTCATTGTCAGTAGTTGAAGGGGCAGATGTCTATGTCACCGGTTCCAACTCGAGGTTCCTTTCGTCGGATGTAGTCACGGAATTTCGTGGCAGGGGAGACGAGATTCATGTTATGCCTTTGTCCTTTTCGGAGTTCATGTCGGTCTATGACGGAACGAAAGAAGAGGGGTGGGCCGAGTATATGATGTACGGTGGGCTGCCCCAACTCCTGTCTCTGGTGGGCGATGACATGAAGTCGGGCTATCTGAGACGGCTTTACCGCACGGTCTATCTGAGGGATATATACGAGAGGAATGCCATAGGACTCAAACCGGAATTTGAGGAATTGTCAAAAACAATAGCCTCAAGCATCGGCTCGCCTGTAAGTACACTCAACATAGCAAACACGTTCAAGTCGGTCAGCAACGTTCAGAACATAAGCGGCAAGACCGTGTCCTCATATCTGGAATATATGCAAAACTCTTTCCTGATAGAGAAATCAGAGCGGTATGACATAAAGGGACGGAAGTACATTGGGGCACACTGCAAATACTATTGGCAGGATATCGGTTTGCGGAATGCAGTCCTTTCGTTTCGGCAGACGGAGGCTACGCATATTATGGAGAATGTAATCTTCAATGAGATGCGTGTGCGCGGTTGGCTCGTAGACGTGGGCAACGTGTCGCAAAGGGTACGTAATGCGGAAGGAAAGCAGCAGCGCATGACCCTTGAAGTGGATTTTGTATGCAACAAAGGCAGCGAACGGATATACATTCAGTCGGCTTTCAGAATACCCGATGCAGAGAAGATGGAGCAGGAAAAGCGTTCTTTGAGATTGGTGGGCGACTCATTCCGCAAGTTGGTGGTAGTGGGTGAACACATGAAACCATGGAGTGACGAGGACGGAATCATGACTGTGGACATATATGACTTCCTGTTGGACGAGTCCTTTACAGGTTAGCCATTTGGCATACGCTCCGGTTTTTGTCGACATAAGGTAAGGCTGTCCAATCGCCGGAGAGGTACTGGCG
>CAVDQB010000032.1:0-22603 GCA_963611255.1 Faecalibacterium prausnitzii | reverse complement strand
CGTGGACTCTGTCTTCCAGATAGCAAGCATCAACGATCCGTTGCGTTTTTCCGGGCCTGACCCTGACAACGATTTCAACAACATGGACGGTATCCTGTTGCCCGAACAGTGGCCGTCATTCGCCCCGCCACTGCCGTCGAAGATGATCTACAACATCATCTACGGCAGGGAATGTCACGGTTCTAACCAGAAAGTATTCATCATCCGAGGCATCGCCAACGGCCAGGAGATAGAGTTGACATTCCGCAGAAAAGGCGGCAAATGGAAACTTGTGGAACTGCATATATAAGCGACGGCAAAACGAAACGCTCTCGACACAATAACCGCTGCACATGATTGACAAGAAAGACTACAGCCTATTGAAACGCAACACGTTCGGTATGGACGTAAAGTGCGACCGTTTTATAGAGTTCTCTTCTGCTGACGAGGCACGCAAAATATTGCCATCCGTCTGCAAGGATAACTACATTATAATAGGTGGAGGCAGCAACGTGCTGTTCACAAAGAATTTTCCCGGTACGGTAATCCGCTCCGGGATAACAGGCATACAAGAAAAGTTGTATGACGACCACGTCATCATCAGATGCGGAAGCGGCGAGAATTGGGACGGCATTGTGGCCTACTGTGTCGCAAGAAACTACCATGGAGCAGAGAATCTGTCGCTGATTCCCGGTGATGTAGGGGCGTCTGCTGTGCAGAACATCGGTGCATACGGAGCAGAAGCGAAGGATATCATCGAGACAGTAGAAGCGGTTGAAATCGCCACTGGCAAGTCTTTCACGTTCACAAAGGAAGAGTGCCAATACGCCTATAGGCACAGTAGGTTTAAGACAGAGTGGCGAAACAGGTTTTTCATCACCCATGTGACTTACCGGCTTTCCCTACTTTTCTCGCCCGAACTGGACTATGGAAACATACGCAGCGTGCTCGACAGCAAGGGAATTTCCACGCCCACAGCATCGCAACTGAGGGATGTCATCATGGAGATACGCCGGACGAAACTCCCCGACCCTGCCGTTCAGGGCAATGCAGGCTCTTTCTTCATGAACCCGATTGTAGACAAGGAAAAGTTCAATGCCCTGCTTTCCGCCTTTCCGAATATGCCCCACTACACAATAGATGACACGAAAGAGAAAATTCCAGCAGGCTGGCTGATTGACCAATGCGGCTGGAAAGGCAAGTCTTTGGGCAGAGCCGGCGTGCATGACAAACAGGCGCTTGTACTCGTAAACAGGGGCGGCGCAACAGGAAATGACATTGTCAGACTATGTGAGATTATCCGCAGCGATGTAAAACGGAAGTTCGGGATAGAGATAAATCCCGAAGTCAACATCATCTGACCGGTTCTTGCTGGCAGTACAACCACCGTCATACACGTCAGTTCACACTGTATGACAGTTCTTCCTTGGTGTCTATGAAGTTCACCAACCTATGGTTGACATCAACGCCCGGTATCTTGGAACGCAGCACGACACTCTTCTTGAATTTCGTATACTGTACGCTGAAATACAACGGCACAGCCCCTTCATTGGCGGAGATTACCGCCGTGAGGTCGTCAACGAGTTCTTCGGTCAGTTCATCCGATTTTACCGAAATCGTAAACTTGTCCACTGATTTGTCCTTAATGTCGGACATATAGTTGACAGTGCCTATCTTGAAATCATAATACTTGCTCGTGGGATAGCGTTTAGTACACGTTGCCGTGATATAAAGGGCAACACCTACGGTGAAATATCCGCTCCACATACCCCAGTCATCAAAGATTGCGAGGTCGCCGGAACCGCTGTAATCCTCCAAAGTCACTATTCCGTAGGGCTTTCCTTTCTTTGTCATGCCTGTCCTGACGGCAGAAACGATGCCGCCAAACACTATGCTGTCCTTTTGAGAAAGCGCGTCTTTGTCCTCCAGTTCCACCGTAACCGTGTTGCACATCTTGTCCAAGATAAACTTGTAGTCGTCAAGCGGATGAGCGGAAAGGTATATTCCCACAAGGTCACGTTCACGGTTAAGCAGCTCCATAGTGCTCAACTTCGTATAGGTTTTCGGCACAGGCGGCTTGCCTATGGTCTCGTTGAAACCGTCAAAACCAAACAACGAAGACTGCGCCTCCGTGATTGCACTCTGATAATTCTGCCCGAACCGCAGCAAGGTATCAAGGAATTTGTCTCCCTGTTTGTTAACTTCTTCTGAATATTGTTCGCGTGCAAGTCCGAAACTGTCAAAGGCTCCGCTCGCCACAAGCGAATCATAGCAACGGCGATTCACCACAGAAGTATTGACACGTTGGGCAAAATCGTAGATATCCTTGTATGGTCCATTGTCTTTTCTCTCATTGATTATCGCTTCTGCAGCACCCTCGCCGATTCCTTTAATGGCAGCAAGTCCAAAACGGATTTCCCCATTCTTGTTCACACCAAAATTGGAGAAACTCTCATTGACATCAGGTCCCAAAGTCTTGATGCCAAGCGACAAGCACTCGTCCATGAGTTTCTTTATTTCCTTGATGTCATTCTTGCGCCTCGTCATTATGGCTGCCATGAACTCTGCAGGATAGTGCGCTTTGAGATAAGCGGTCTGGTACGCCACCCAGGAGTAGCACGCAGCGTGCGACTTATTAAAGGCATAAGAGGCAAATTTCTCCCAGTCTGCCCAGATTTTCTCAAGCACTTTCGGGTCATGGCCGTTCTTCTTGCCGCCCTCAATGAACTTCGGCTTCATGGCATCGACTATGGCTTTCTTCTTTTTACCCATTGCCTTACGCAGTGCGTCACTCTCTCCTCGGGTAAAGTTTGCCAGTTGTCGCGACAGAAGCATCACTTGCTCCTGGTACACTGTAATGCCGTAGGTGTCCTTGAGATATTTCTCCATGCAGGGAATATCATAGGTTATAGGTTCTTTACCGTTCTTCCTCTTGATAAAAGAAGGTATGTAGTCCATAGGTCCCGGACGGTAAAGGGCATTCATTGCAATGAGGTCTTCAAACACTGTGGGATGCAGTTCCTTGAGGTATTTCTGCATTCCTGGCGACTCAAACTGGAATGTTCCGATTGTCTGACCTTTCTGATACAACTGGTAAGTCAGTTCATCGTCAATCGGAATATTGTCGAGGTCAATGTCTACTCCCTGTGTCTGTTTTATAATCTTCACCGCCTCCTTCTGCTCGGAGAGGGTTTTCAGCCCGAGGAAGTCCATCTTTATCAGTCCAGTGGACTCAATCACATGACCGTCATACTGCGTAACGGCTGTCTTTATACCAGGAAAATCCGGGTCGTCAGCCGTCGACACCGGCACATGATCAGATATCGGGTCACGGCAGATGATAAATCCGCAGGCATGGATACCTGTTCCCCTGACCGTTCCTTCCAGCATCTTGGCATACTTGATGGTATTGCTTTCGCGGATGTCAGCACTTGTCTCGGCATCCCTTATCTCGGGAACGACCTTCACCACATTGCCGAGATTCATCTTCATTCCGTCGGGCAAGCGATCGGGAATCGCCTTGCACCAGCCGTTGGAAACCTCAAGCGGCACATTCTCCACGCGCGCCACGTCCTTGATAACGTTCTTCGTCGCCATGGTACTGTAGGTGATGATGTGCGCACAGTTTTCCTTTCCGTACTTATCCATTACCCACTGGAGCACCTTGCCGCGTCCGTCATCATCGAAGTCTGTGTCTATATCAGGGAGAGAAACACGGTCGGGATTGAGGAAACGCTCAAAAAGCAAATCGTATTTCAACGGGTCTATCTTGGTTATTCCCAAGCAATATGCGACTACAGAACCTGCCGCCGAACCACGACCCGGACCTACCCACACGCCGAGGTCATTGCGTGCGGAGTTGATAAAGTCCTGAACGATGAGGAAGTAACCGGGGAAACCCATCGTCTTCATTATGTGCAACTCGAACTTTATGCGTGCCACGACCTCATCGGACAACGGTTCTCCATAGATGCGACGCGCTCCATCGTATGCCAGTTTGGCAAGATAGTCGGCTTCAAACTTTACCCTGTAGATTTTCTCGTAGCCGCCCAACTTGGCTATTTTCTTCTTTCCCTCGTCTTCCGGAAGTTGGTTTTCGCCGTTCTCATCACTGGTAAACTCCCTGAAGAGGTCTTCTTCCGTGAACTTCTTACGCCATTCTTCCTCCGTTCCGAAGTCTTCTGGGATGGGGAAAAACGGCATTATCGGGTCGCTCTCGATGTTATAAGTCTCGACTTTATCAAGGATTTCACACGTATTGGACAACGCGTCTGGGACATCAGAGAATATTTCGTTCATCTCCTCCCGTGTCTTGAACCACTCCTGTTTGGAGTAAAGCATACGCGTAGGATCGTCCAGACTTTTGCCAGTACTTAGGCACAACAAGTGGTCATGCGCCTCTGCCGTGTCCTCATCCACGAAATGACAGTCGTTGGTACACACCAGTTTGATACCGTATTCGTGCGCAAGTTCTATGAGCACCTTGTTCGCTCTCTGCTGCAAAGGATATGTCTCGCGGTTCGCCCTCTGGTTTGGGTTCTTAACTTCATGCCGCTGCAACTCCAGATAATAGTCGTCTCCCCAAAGCCGTTTGTGCCATTCTATCGCTTCCCTTGCACCCTCTATATCGTCACGGAGTATCTTTGCCGGCACTTCACCGGCAATACAGGCAGAGCAGACTATCAGCCCCTCGTGGAAGCGTTCAAGGTCTGCACGATCTGTACGAGGCTTGCCATAGAATCCGTCTGTCCACGCACGCGACACGAGTTTTATCAGATTGCGGTATCCAAGTTCGTTCTTTGCCAATACGATAAGGTGGTAACCGCCACGGTCTCCCTTATCATTCTCTTTCTGTGTCATGCTCCTCCGTGCCACATACATCTCGCATCCGAAGATCGGCTTGAAGGGTTCAAGTCCCTCTTTCTGCCGTTTTCCGTTGACTTTATTGCAATAGTCGAACAACTCCTTAATGCCAAACATATTACCATGATCGGTAAGTGCCATTCCCCTCATGCCATTCGCAACAGCCTTATCGACAATTTTGTCTATCGGCGACTGACCGTCAAGAATGGAATAATAAGAGTGAACGTGGAGGTGGATAAAGTCTTGCATGATACGGTTACATTTGTCTTGCGAAATTACTCTTTTAATGTCACACCGCCAAAAGATTAATTTGGAATTGTTGCTCGGATTAGGAAAAATATACCTATCTTTGCAAATACAAGAGAAACTCTCAATGTCAAAGAAAATAGAGAAGCTGAAAAAGCTGAAGAAAATACGTATTCACCGGGAAGGAACCAACACTCTGATATGGGGCGGAATATTCCTCGTCGCCATAGCGCTACTCCTTTGGCGTCATATAGATACCCATATCCCATTCTGGGTATTCCTTGTCGTGTGCGGCACCGCCTACGGCGTGGTCATCAACTTCTTCCGTTGTCCGAAACGCGCGTTCCCTCATGAGAACACCGACAATATCGTTGTGGCTCCGGCAGACGGCAAGATTGTCGTCATAGAAGAGGTTGATGAGCATGAGTATTTCCACGACAGGAGAATCATGGTCAGCATTTTCATGAGCCTGTTCAATGTTCACGCCAACTGGTTTCCTGTAGACGGCAAGGTATTGTCCGTGCGTCATCAGAACGGGAACTATCATAAGGCGTGGTTGCCAAAAGCAAGCATGGAGAACGAACACGCCGATGTGCTCATTGAAGCAGACAACGGAGAGAAGATATTGTGCCGTCAGATAGCGGGAGCAATGGCGAGACGCATCGTGACATACGCAAAAGAAGGGGAATATTGCTTCATTGACGAGCATCTCGGATTTATAAAGTTCGGTTCAAGAGTGGATCTGTATCTCCCCCTCGGAACTGAGATATGCGTGTCAATGGGACAGTTCACCACCGGTGACCAAACCGTCATAGCAAGATTAAAATGAAATCACAGTTTCCAAACATAGTCACTGCCTGCAACCTTATCTGCGGTTGCATTGCGACAGTGTTTGCCCTTCAGTCCGATGCACATACGGCTCTGCTGTTCATAATCCTTGGAGCAGTGTTTGACTTTGGCGATGGACTGTCGGCACGCGCACTGAAAGTGTCGTCACCAATAGGCAAAGAACTCGATTCTCTTGCTGATGTCATCACATTCGGATTTGCCCCTTCGGCGATTGTTTTCAACGAACTGACGGTACTCGACTATCCGAGTTTCATGTCTGGGATAAAGGAATATGTGCCCTATGTGGCATTTGTCATGGCGGCATTCTCCGCCTCGCGGTTGGCAAAATTCAACCTTGACGAGCGTCAGACCACCTCTTTCATCGGCCTTCCAACGCCTGCAAACGCCCTGTTTTGGGGGTCGCTCATCAGCGGATACCACCATACCATCGAGAACACAAGTAACTTCACGCCACTCATTATACTGATGATATTTGTCAGCTGTTGGCTTTTGGTATGCGAGATGCCGATGTTTGCACTTAAATTCAAACACTGGGGATTCAACGACAACGGCAACAAGGTAAAGTACGGTTTTCTTGCGTTCAGTTTGATTACCGTGCTTATCTTTCTCACAACAGACGAACCGGAATTGAGCCTTGCCTTCATCATCTTGGCATACATTTTGATATCATTTGTATTGTGGTGTTATAACAGCCGCAAAAAAGCACAATGATACTATTCAAGTTTTTCTCGTTGGTTGCACTGTTCATCATTTTCATGGTGTTCTTCTTTGTCTTGACCGCTATCGGCAATATCCGTTCGATAGTGCGACAGTTCCGAAACATGGCAGGAAACACCGCAACCGGGAACAGCCAATCAACACACAGGAGCAACACAAAAGGGCAAGAGACTGTCTACAACAGCACTTCACGGCACAAGGGGAAAATCATTCCACATGACGAGGGAGAATATGTTGACTACGAAGAAATAAAATAAGCATTACGAAATTGCCGCGGTTGTAGACCAAAGTCCAACAACAGCGGCAATTTTATGCATTCTAACGATATCATACTGGTTACTTTAGGGTCAGTTATGCACCAGAGTACCAATATTCTCCCCGTCCATCACTTTCTTGAGATTGCCCGGCACGTCCATATTGAATACATATATAGGCAGGTCATTCTGCATACACATGGCTGTGGCAGTCATATCCATGACTTTCAGGTTACGCGCTATCACATCGCTGTAAGTTATGTCCGAGAACTTCACCGCCGCAGGATCTTTTTCCGGATCGGCAGTATAGATGCCATCAACGCGTGTCCCCTTGAGCATAACATCAGCCTCTATCTCTATTCCACGCAGGCTTGAACCTGTGTCTGTAGTGAAATACGGACTACCCGTTCCTGCTGAGAAGATGCACACTTCACCACGGTTCATAGACTCAATAGCCTTCCATTTCGTATAGTATTCGCCTATCGGTTCCATGCGGATGGCCGTAAGTACACGGTTCTTCTGCCCTATTGCATCAAGGGCGCTTGAGAGGGCCAGCGAATTGATGACCGTTGCGCACATACCCATCTGGTCACCTTTCACGCGGTCAAAGCCCTTTCCTGCACCTGTAAGTCCACGAAAAATGTTGCCGCCGCCTATCACGATGCCTATCTGCACACCCATATCAGCTATCTCCTTAATCTGTTGTGCATACTGATTGAGACGTTCCGTGTTGATTCCCTGTTTCTGTTCGCCTGCAAGACTCTCGCCTGAGAGTTTGAGAAGAATACGCTTAAACTTAGCCATAAGAATATTTGTTATATTATAAATTTCACTTCTTTCAATTCGTAATCACGCCTTTTGCCGTCACTGTCGCACAAGACAAGATGACCATTTGGCATCACTCCGACAATCTCTGCACTGAATCTGCCACAGCAATCTTCATATTCAAAAAATCCGCTGCGACGATAAAGACTGCCGACATATTCCGCCGTGACATCATCATAGCGGTGCTTTTTCAACGCATCCATACGGTTCTCTAACCTATGAAGAAACTTCTCCATAACCCCATCCCGGTCAACATCATGCCCGACTATGGTGCACAGCGACATAGGATTGGGCGCATCGCCGGTGAATATGCGCTGGTTTATATTGATGCCTATACCGTAGATGCACTGGCAAATGACCTTTCCGCTTATGGCAGTGTCGATTATAGTGCCGCTGATTTTACTGTCATGCCAGTATATGTCGTTAGGCCATTTGAGGGCAAAGCCCTCTGCATAGTCATCCAAGACATCTTTCAAGGCGAGTGCACCAGTCATTGACAGCAGGAATTGGCGGTTGGCAGGTATCGCCGGAACAGGCGTCTTTACAGAGAAGAGGAGGTTCTTGCCACGCTCACTCTCCCATTTGTTCTGCCCTTGACCACGTCCTGCTTCCTGGTAGTCCGCCACTACCACCACCCTGTCACCGTCGGCGCGCTTTATGAGATTGTGGGTGGAAACCGCCGTATCGAGTTTTATCGTTTGCCAATTCATAACAGACAAGGATTGAAAGCATCCTCTATATGCTGGAGTTTCATGTCCGCCTCGGAAGTCCCTACAATAGAAATGATGTCGAAACGGACTTCCATATCGAGGTTAAACTGTTTTATATATGCGTCGGCACAATAGCCTATATTCCTTATCTTCCGTCGGTCTACCGCTTCCGTAGGCTCCATCACTTCGTCCGTCTGACGTGTTTTCACCTCCACAAACACTATCGTGAGCATATCAGGAGTGTAGGCTATGATGTCGACGTCACGCCTTCCGTGATGCCAATCACGAGCACAGATGGTGTAGCCTTTCTCCACAAGGTAAGCCTCAGCCATATCCTCGCCCCACTTTCCAAGGTCATTGTGCGCCGCCATTATCTCTTGTTACTGAAGAATTGCTGCATCAATGCCCTACATTCAGCCTCAAGTACACCACCGACAACCTCCGCCTTGGGATGAAGAGCCTTGGGAGCGAAAACGGAAAAACCGCGCTTTTCGTCGGCCGCACCATAGACCACCCTGCCTATCTGCGCCCAGCCTATCGCACCGGCACACATCACACAGGGTTCCACAGTGACATAGAGAGAACACTCACGCAGATATTTCCCTCCAAGCATATTGGCTGCCGATGTTATTGCCTGCATCTCCGCATGGGCTGTGACATCATGCAATGCTTCTGTAAGGTTGTGCGCACGCGCTATGATTCGGTCGTTGCAGACCACCACAACGCCCACAGGCACCTCGCCAGAAGAATATGCCTCCTCAGCCTCTTGCAGGGCTTTGCGCATGAACTGTTCGTCCTTGTTCTCCATGGACTACTTCACCAGTATGACGAGATACTTGCTCGTACTCCAGAAACTGTCGGGATTGGTTATCCGCAGGACATACTGTTTGTTGGCGTCTTTTTCCAACGTATAACTTCCCGAAGGATGACTTGTCAGTATATCTGCCGACTTCGAATAGAGTTTTATTTCCTTGTCAACCCTTATATCAAGTTTCGTGAAGTAACTCTTGTTGAAACTTGACTGCAGAACACGGCCGTTTTCAATGATATGTTGGTCCTTCAACTCTTTCTTTGTACCGAATACATACCATGCGGTATTAAGTTGCTTGTCTTGTGCGGCAATGGTCTTGCTCTTGGAGTTGCCCTCTTCCGTCAGTGAGTTTACCGACGTATTGAGGTTGTCGACCATATTGTCGAGTTCGGCAATATGGATATTCTTCTCATTGAGTTCTGCCCTCAGCTGTTGCAGTTCACGGTCTTTCGCATCAAGTTGCTGCACAAGTCCGTTGATTGTTTCTTTCAATTTATTCCCCTTGACAGAACTTTCACGCAGTTGCTGGCGCAGTTTTGACACCAATTCACGGTTGCGTTTCATCTGTTCGGAGATAAATTCCATATCGTCCTTTATGCGCTGCGAACTGCTGTAGCCTTCGCTTCCGCCCATGACACTGACCCTGTTCTCTGCCTCGCTTATCTGTTGCAGACCGGTCTGAATTTCGTTCATTGTGCCCATCATGTCGTCAATCTCGTTGTCTTTCTGCACGATGACACGCTGCAAAGAATCCACTCTCGCCTGACTGTCAGTCATCTCCGACGATTTCTTTTCCTGGCATGACGTTACGCTGAAGGCTACTGCCACCAGCAACAAAACAAGCAATCTGTTCATAATTCTCATTGTGTTATCAAACTGAAACTTTACAAAAGCGTCTCATATCACCACCGTGAATGGCATTCGACTCATGGCAAAGTTAAACATAAAATCTGACAATATCACCCCAACAGCAAGAATTTCTTCGCACAGCAGAGCCTACTTCATCTTCTTCATGTCATTAAATGCGCTCCACACTATAGGCAATGTAATGGCAAATGCACACATATCCGCCACGGCCTGACAGATTTCCAATCCAAACAATCCCAAGAAATGAGGTAGTACAAAGACGAGAGGGATAAAGAACAGACCACTTCGTGCCGCAGCAAGTATATTGGCACGCACAGGCTTGCGTATGGTTTGCAGAAGCATATTGCTGACAATGATTGTCGCAATGAGAGGGAATGTCAACAGTTGCCACCTGAGAGCAGGAGTACCTACCGCTACGACATCTGCATCATGACGGAATTCCCTGACTATCGGTTCGGCAAAAGCAAATCCCACTAACGCCACAACAGAAAGAAACGCTGTGCCTATCTTGACACAATACAGATAACCCTCTTTCACCCTGTCATAAAGGCGTGCGCCATAACAGAATCCACACAGAGGCTGGAATCCTTGTCCCAAACCGATGATTGCAGAGTAAACGAAGTAGCAACACCGCCCCACAATGGACATACCGGCTATGGCACTGTCACCAAAAGCACCTGCCGCGACGTTGAGCATGACTGTAGCCAAACTGCCAAGTCCCTGCCTCGACAAAGAAGGAGTGCCTCCTGCCAATATCTCTTTGAACAATTGCCGTGAACATCTGAAGTTTTGCAAGCGTATGTGTATATTCTGTTTGCGACGCGTCATGGCAAAAAGCACGCAGAAACTGCACAACTGCGAGATGAGAGTCGCCACCGCTGCCCCTGCTATACCCATGTGAAAGACAAAGATAAACAGAGGGGCAAGCATCACGTTAAGAATGGCTCCCGCCACTATACCGGCCATTGCCAAAGATGCATTTCCCTGGAAACGCATCTGGTTGTTCATTGTGAAAGACGAAGTCATAAACGGTGCTCCAAGCAGTATTATACCCAAATAAACCTTTGTGTAGGGCAGAATCGTTGGAGTAGAACCAAGCGCTATACACAAATTTTCCAAAAACAACAGCCCTATGACTGAAAACACGACACCGCACATGAAACTACAGAAAAAGCCGGTAGCAGCCATTACCGCAGCATCGTCATGAAGTTTTGCACCAAGTTTACGAGATATATAGTTGCCCGAGCCATGACCAAAGAAAAAGCCTATCGCCTGGATAATCGCCATCACAGAGAATGACACGCCCACAGCCGCCGTGCATTGGGTGTTAATCTTACCCACAAAATATGTGTCCACCATATTATATATACTCGTCACCAGCATACTGACAATGGTGGGAATTGCCATGGTCAGAATCACACGGTGTACCGGTGCGGACACAAGAAACGTATAGTTATCTTTGCTACTCCTCATTACACATAAAAAACTTCCTGCTCACGACAAGAGTGAACAGGACTGACAATCGGGACAAATCAATCTGTCCAGTTAAACTTCTTCTTTGTTTTTACCGCTCTTTCCCTTCGCTTTCTTGGAAGTGTCACCACCCACCACAACGACTATTTCACCTCTCGGTTCGGTCTGAGTGAAATGAGCAACGAGTTCCCCAAGCGTCCCGCGCACACTCTCTTCATGGATTTTGGATATCTCACGGCACACACACGCCGGACGGTCACTGCCGAATGTGTCAACAAACTGTTGGAGAGTCTTGAGCAGCCTGTATGGTGACTCATAGAAAATCATTGTCCTGCGCTCCTCTTTCAGCGACTTCAAATGCGCCATACGTCCCTTTTTCTGCGGCAGAAAACCCTCGAAACAGAAGCGGTCACACGGCAATCCGGATGCCACAATGGCAGGTATGCACGCCGTGGCTCCCGGCAGACACTGCACCTCGACACCGGCTTTGGCGGCCTCACGGGCAAGAAAGAAACCCGGGTCACTTATCCCCGGAGTGCCGGCATCGCTGATCAAGGCAACTGTCTGACCGCTCTTCAACCGCTCTACAACAGCCGCAGAGGCCGAGTGTTCATTGAACTTATGGTGCGACACGAGATGATTGTGAATGTCAAAATGCTTCAGCAGAATGCCCGAAGTGCGTGTATCTTCAGCCAACACCACATCCGCTTCTTTCAGGATGCGCATGGCACGCATCGTCATGTCCTCCATATTGCCCACCGGAGTGGGAACTATATACAGTGTACCCATAGTGTCTGCAAATGTAGGCATTTAATCTACATTATCAAAAAAAAGGTATCTTTTCTTTTGTTTTTTTAGAACTCTTCGTACCTTTGCGACATATAAAATACCCCTCATAACCTTATATGGGAAACGACACAAGCGGAGAGACACACCGGTTTGGACGCATTGAAGTAATATGCGGTTCGATGTTTTCGGGCAAGAGCGAAGAACTCATCCGGCGAATGAAACGCGCCAAGTTCGCAAAACAAAACACTGAGGTGTTCAAACCAGCCATTGACACACGCTATTCGGAAGAGGATGTGGTGAGCCATGACCACAATGCCATCGGTTCTACACCTGTAGAGTCGTCGGCATCCATACTTCTGCTGTCATCTGAAATTGACGTTGTCGGTATCGACGAGGCTCAGTTCTTCGACGATGGGATTGTTGACGTGTGCAACGAACTCGCCAATCGCGGAGTGAGAGTTATCGTAGCAGGGCTTGACATGGACTTCCGCGGCATACCGTTCGGACCGATGCCGGCGCTGTGTGCCATTGCCGACGACGTGACAAAGGTACACGCCATTTGCGTGAGATGCGGTTCTTTGGCGTATGTCAGCCACCGTCTTGTGGACAACGAAAAGCGTGTCTTACTTGGCGAAGCGCAGGAATATGAGCCCCTTTGCCGCGAGTGTTTCAGGAAGGCAGAGGGCAAACTGTAAAATATTGAAAGATTGAACAGTTGAAATATTAACCAAGGAACGGAGTCTATGGAGTCGAAGGTATCACTTGACAAACTGCTACGCTGGACAGGGATAGCCCTTGTCATCGTGGCTGTATACTTCACGGTAAAGCACCTCAGCACGGTTCTGTTGCCATTCTTCATAGCATGGTTCTTTGCCTACCTGCTCTATCCCATAGTGAAATTCGTGCAATACAAACTCAGGGTAAAAGTGCGTGCCCTGGCAATCATCATCACCATGCTGCTGACAACGGCGGTCATCGGCGGTGTTCTGTGGCTTATCATACCACCGATGATAAACCAGTTTGACCTGCTCGGCAAGTTCATAGCAAGTTATGTCACCCACCAGACCCACACGCACAGCATCATGGCATACATTCAGGATGTGCTTGTGGACAACCAGAAACAACTGGAGCAATTCTTCAAAAGCCCCGATTTCACCAATATACTGAAGAGTGCATTGCCCAAGGTATTCTCTTTCCTTGGGCAGACAGCGAGCATTCTGTGGAGCATCGTTGCCTCCTGCATTGTCATACTCTATATGTTCTTCATCCTTTTGGACTATGAATACCTCACCACGAAGTGGCTTGCCATATTCCCGAAGAAAGCACGTCCGTTCTGGGCTGACGTTATGCACGACGTGGAACGTGCTCTCAACTCCTACATAAGAGGTCAGGGGCTGGTGTCGCTATGCATGGGCATCATGTTCTGTATAGGGTTCACAATCATAGACTTCCCCATGGCTATAGGTTTGGGGATACTCATCGGCATCATGAACCTTGTGCCTTACCTCCACACATTCGCCCTTATCCCCACTGCATTCCTCGCCTTGCTGAAAGCTGCAGACACTGGTCAGAACTTCTGGATCATATTCGGTCTGGCAGTGTTGGTATTCTGTGTGGTGCAGGCAATATCCGACACTGTTGTCACGCCCACAATTCTCGGCAAGGCAATGGGGCTGAACCCGGCTGTACTTCTCCTCTCCCTGTCAGTATGGGGCACACTGCTCGGATTCATAGGTCTCATACTCGCACTTCCTCTGACAACGCTTATATTCGCCTATTGGAAACGCTATGTCACCAAAGATGACAGCCTGAACGAGGACAAACCGCAGGAACAGACTACTTGAAGAATGGGGCAATGTAGGAAGAATGGCGGTTGTCTACGATGACCTTGTTCATGTCATAGAGAATTGTCACCTGTTTCTTCTCTTCGTCCATAGTGAAGGCATCCATTTGACCATTCGTAGGGATGAAGTCAGGGACGAGAGCAGTCATATAGGAGTCGGCGTTACCAAGATTGGCAGCCTCCACATCTCCTAAGGGAAGGCGTATGCCAAGGTCTGCCGGGCGTCGTCCTTCTGCCATAAATATCTCCTGACGCATGAGGTAGACAGTGTGGAGCAGTTCTTCCACCGTCGTAGCACCTACTATCATATCCTCCGTAACAGATGTACCCGAGATGTAAGGCACAGTGATGAGGTTGGGGGTTGTGCGGTCGAGCACAAGTCCACTTCTGAAGGGTGCGCCCTCGCATGCTGCCACCACATAATCCGTGCCTACGGGATAACGCTTCGCACCACCATTAAATCTTCCGTCAAGATGGTCATCGAGGTCAGTCTTCACAGGACGGCTGTTTACCAGACTGAGCAAGTTGTCGAGATATGTCTTCGCCTCTGCCAAATTGTTGTCGGCAAGCGATGCCTCTGCGAGGATGAGATAATTCTCCTCAGCCTTAGCAATGTTGATGGAGCACTCGTCGGTAGACTTTATCTGATAGTATTTGGGATCGAGGAAGTCAAGACGCGGCAGGGGCTGAAACCATGTGCCCCATATTGCCTCCTGCGCCACATTGGTGACATTGTTTTCTCCGTCAAAGGTCACCTGACGGCACAATTCCGCATCCTGACTCAACGACTCCTTAGCCTCAGCCACGGCATTCGCCTTGTCGCCCTGACGATAGTAGACACGGGCTTTCAGAGTATGCACAAATGCCTTGTCCTCATTAATCTCGGCATAGTCCATCGCCTTGTCGAGGGTCTCGAGTGCAAGTGTGAGATGCTTCTCCCACGACTGCACCTCGCCGCCCTCCTCCACTGGCAGACCAGTAAAGAATTCTCCTGCGAGGATATATGAATATGCCTTGATGTAATAGAGTGTAAACTTCTCCTTGTCGGTAAAGTTGTTGTCGTGCTTTGCCACCACATTAAATCCATAGTCTGCCGACTCGCGCAATGTGCCGACATAGCGTTGCAACTTAATCACGAGTTCATCTGATGCCATCAGTATCGGTTGGTCAAACACCTTGCTGCTGCGCGAATAGTTGTTGTAATAGTTGTCTGAGAGGATTTCCATCAACTGGCAATACTCGCCCACGGCCAGTGCAAACTGCTTCTGCGTGCCGTTGACCCATGTCTGCATGGCATTGTCGGAATCGAGGAAGTCGTCCTCAACCACATTCGGGTTGACAATCTCGCCCGGACTTACCAGTCCGCACGATGACACTATGACACTTGCAAAAACTATATAGAGTGCATGGATATATCTTTTCATGTTCATGGATATTAGAAATCAAACTTAAGCGAGGCTACATACTGGCGTGGTGAGGAGTATGTGGCATAGTTGAGTCCTCCTGTTGACACTGCTCCCTGCGACTGCGCTCCTGGCAATGTGGCCTCCGGGTCGACGCAAGATGCCGTGAAGGAAAAAGGATTATACACATTAAGAGCAATATTGAGAGACTTCACCACAAAGTGCGGGAAGCGCAGTGTGTAGTCTATACCGATATTCCTTATCTTCAGATAGTCAGCCTTGTCTACGAAATAATTGGTGAAATAGAGCCACGATGCACTCTGTGTAAGTCCTGCGATGGCGGTCTGCGGTATCTCGTTATCAACGATGCCACGGCGATAACGGAACTGACGGTCGAAGGAGTGTACATACGAACCCGTCTGATAGTCGCCCGACACATAGAGTTGCAGGTCCTTATATTTCACATTGAGCGACATGTTGCCATAGAAGGTAGGCAGTGTGCTGCCCAGATCCTGCAATGGGAGCACTTCCTTCAAGGTGCCGTCTTCATTGAGCACTGCCTTGTTGCCACGCAGGAATCCTACCGGCTCGCCCACCTCCACTACAGTCTGTATGGTGGATGTGTCGAAACCGCCAATGGCGAAGGCAGGCTGTCCGCCTGTGCTGAGCACCTCATTGTGGTTGGTGTTGAATGACGCATTGAGCGACACCATCCAGTCGCGGGTTCTCACAGGTGTTATCCCTACGGTAATCTCCACTCCCTTGTTCTCTATATCACCTACATTGGCAAGATAATTGGACTTTTGTCCTGACGAAGGAAGTGTAGGGATGTTGAATATGGCATCGCGCGTACGTGTATAATAATAGGTAAAGCCAAGCGAGAGTCGGTTGTCGAGAAACGAACCGTCGAAGCCCACCTCAAAGGAGTGCTTCTTCTCCGGACCGAGATTGGCATTGCCATATTTGCCGAAGGTGGCAGCCTGCTTGCCGTTATAGGCAGAGATGTCTATTGTCTTCTGATAGGCGAAAGCAGCGGGATAACTGCCTGCCACACCATAGTTGGCAAGTATGCGCAGGGAGTTGACGATATTCAGGTCTGCCAAGCGCTGCATGAAGGATTCCTCTGACACGACATACGACAGACCCACCTTGGGATAGAACTGCCAACCCACATTGTCGCCGAAGGCTGTGTTGTGGTCTACTCGCATACCGAGGTCGAGATAGTAACGGTCCTTGAATCCGAGGTTATCCTGAGCAAAGAAACCATAGTTGTAGAGATAACTCAGCCACTCGTCGGCTGTCACTGTGCCTGCGCCGCTCATCACCTGAGCACCATCGCGCAGATTGCTTCCGTTATAGGATGCCTGATGGTCGCGGGTGCTGAAGAACTGAAATCCGGCCGTGAGGATATTGCTGATACCGCTTTCGCTGCGATATTTGTATTCGCCATTGGCATCCATCGTCAGTCCGAAGTAGTTGCGGCTGTTATTCAGAATCCATCCTGCATCGGTGGTGCCGGCAGGCTTCTCCTGTGTCAGTATGCGATATTCGTTGGTGATGATCTCTTTGGTGTTGCTGGCACGATAGTCCACACCCATCGTAGCCTTAAAGGTGAGATTCTGCAGTGGAGTAAAGAGCAAGGTATGGGCAGTCTGAAAGCGCTTCACGTCCTCACGGTTGTTTTGCAGGTCCTCTGCCTTGTCGATGAGAGTTTTCAACTGCGAATACTCATAATCGGAAGCAGCATCAATGTCGGAGTTGAAGTTGCGCTTTGTGCCGTCAGCATCGGTATATGTAAACGATGATGCCGAACCGCACTCCGTAGTCCACAGTCCCGTATACAGACCCTGGTTGCCGTTACGGCTGCGACGGTAGTTCTCCGCCACAAATCCGAAGGAGTTTTGGTATTCCAGCAGACGGTTGAACTTGATATGCGAACCGAAGCGCAGGTCATATTTCTTGGTGTCATTACCATTGTTTATGATGATGCCCGTGTTGCGGCTCATGCTCGCACCAAGACTATAGCCGCTGCGGTCATTGCCTCCACTGAAGGCTATGCGATAACGCTGCATAACGCCAGTCTGGTTGAGCAAATCCTTCGTGCGCTTGAAATGATAAAACTGCGAAGTGGCGTCCTCCAGTCCGAATTGAGTGGTAAAAGAGGCATTAAACTTACCCTCGCCGCCTTTCTTCGTATATATGAGTATCACGCCGTTGGCAGCATCCGAACCGTAGAGTGTCGTGGCAGCACCGCCTGTGAGATACTCTATATGGTCGATGTTTTCCATAGACAGGTCGCCGAGGGTTCCCGACGTGGCAGCATTGCCCATGGGAATCTGCGATGCGGAATAAGGAGCCGTAGTGCTGCTGGAAGAAGCCAACGTGGCACCGGTATTCATATTGTCGGCACGCACGCCGTCGATATATATCACCGGCGTGGAGTTACCATAAGCCGACGACAGACCGCGCGACTTGAAGAGCGAGGTCGTTCCTGTCTGCGCACTTGTAAGGTTTATCTGCACATTTGGCAAAGCGTCCTGCAGCATCTGGTCAATGCGTGCCGAAGGCATCTTCTGCATTTCGGCAGCATCCACCTTGGATATTCTTGACGACAGACGCCGGCGCTGTATGGCTCCACCCTGACCAGTCACTACGACCTCGTCAAGATAGAGAGTATCCGGCTCAGTATCATTTTTATCACCAGCAGAAGTTTTTATCGGGTTCACGTCACCAATTGTCCGGGCGGACACAATCGTCAACATGCATGGCAGAAATGCCATGCAGACCGTAATCAGAATTTTCATCTTATTGCGTACAGATTTCCAACACCTATTTGGTTATGAGCGAGCAAAGTTCGTGGTTTTACGTCAATCCTCCAAACTTTTTATGACAAGAGTGCTGGTTTGTGTATTCCGAATTGAGTTTCTAAACTATGAAGATGATAAAAGTCAAAGATATGAATCGCCTGTTTTTGCTAAAAGTAGGACATACAAATGCCCATTATTTACCAAAAAGGAGTAACTTTGCATCATATCAAGAGGCATTTATCATATTATGACTTTATATCCCAAACTGATAATGGATACTCTCGCCACGGTGATGTATCCTGGTACGAAGAAGAATCTCGTGGAGAGCGAAATGGTGGCAGAGGACATCCGCATCAACGGCATGAAGGTGGAGTTCACGCTGATATTCCCTCGTGACACCGACCCTTTCATCAAGTCCACGGTGAAGTCGGCTGAGGCTGCCATACACTATAACCTGTCGCCCGACATCGAGGTGACAATTCATCAAGAGTACAAATCGGCACCACGCCCCGAGGTGGGCAAACTGCTGCCTCAGGTGAAGAACATCATTGCGGTGAGTTCAGGCAAGGGCGGTGTAGGCAAGAGCACAGTGTCGGCAAACCTTGCCATTGCCTTGGCAAAACTCGGTTACAAGGTGGGACTGCTCGATGCCGACATCTTCGGTCCGTCAATGCCAAAGATGTTTCATGCAGAAGATGCCCGTCCTTACGGCATAGAGAAGGACGGACGCCAGTTGATCGAACCGATAGAGAAATATGGAGTAAAACTCCTCAGCATCGGTTTCTTCGTCAATGCCGACACGGCGACGGTGTGGCGAGGCGGCATGGCGACATCGGCACTGAAACAACTCATTGCGGATGCAGACTGGGGCGACCTCGACTACTTCATCCTTGACACTCCTCCGGGCACGAGCGACATCCACCTCACCCTGCTGCAGACGCTCGCCATCACCGGCGCCGTGATAGTGTCGACACCGCAGAATGTGGCTCTTGCCGACGCGCGCAAGGGTATCGACATGTATATGAACGAGAAAATCAATGTGCCTATCCTCGGCATCGTGGAGAATATGGCATGGTTTACTCCTGCCGAACTGCCGGAGAACAAATACTACATCTTCGGCCGTGGCGGTTGCAAACGCCTGTCGGAAGAGATGCACATCCCCCTTTTGGCGAGCATTCCTCTCGTGCAGAGTATCTGCGAGAGCGGCGACGAGGGCGAACCTGAGGCGCTGAAGACTGACTCCAACACAGGTCAGGCGTTCCTCTCATTGGCACAAAGCGTAGTTACAATGGTCAACCGACGCAACAAGGAGATGCCTGCAACAAAGATTGTAGAGGTAAAGTGACATTGCTGCTCATCATTAGCAGAGCGTCCATACATAACTGTTTCCGGCGATGACATTTTCACAATGGTCACCGCCGGAAAGCTGAAGAATCTATTTTAATCTTTGTGTTATTTCGCTTCCGCACTATTTTTCCTCAACCATTCCACCCTGCGTTGATCGGGCAAATGCCTGATTGAGAGATTGTCAAATCTGGCCTTGAACCCTTTTCCGTCAGGACAGGCTCCCATCACGCCCACCATGACAGGATGGTTATCCTGCAACCAAGCATTGCGCATCATAGTATATTCCTTGTCGTCAAAGGAGTAGAATATTTCCACTGCGTCCAACCGGCGCACCGCTTTTATCCACACATACGGCACAGGCTTATCCAATGGGATGATGCTCCAGTCACTCGTGTGATGGGTTACGACAGTACTGAGATTGTATTTCCCGTCCACAAACTCAATGCCTGCCTTTATATAATTCTCATGGTCAATGCGCAGCATCAGTCCCGACTGGTCGAAGCGGGTCTTATAGTCACCCGATATCTTCACCTTAACCTCAAACTCTCCGCCACGCAAGGTATAGAGAAACGGCGCATCATCCACGGTAAATCCATAATGCGAGATGCGCCAGTAATCTGTTTGAGGCGTAACATCCATCGACAGCGAGTTGTTTTCTATCTTCCACTGCTCGGGTTCATTAAACCATTGCATCTTATCCAACGACTGCGCCATCCCCGTCATCGAAGCGGAAAGCATCAGTCCGCAGAATGCAATTTTCCTTATTTCCATATATTCCGATACTATTAACGATAGTTTTATTTACCTTTGCAAAGGTATGACATTGCCACAGGCTACACAATAGTCATAAATAACCATTTTGACACCGACTCATGAACAATAGAGACATACTGGACAAAGAATTTGCCAGGTTGAACTTCGGGAAAGGACAACCGTTTGCAGAATTGCTGAACACATATAAAGGCATTGCATATAATTATGCGTGCATGGAAAATGCCATTGCAATATTAAGCGACCTACAGACGAACACGAGTTACATCTACTATGGAAGTTTTGCACAGACACTCGGAATCGACAGTGGCAAAAGCGAGGAAGAGGTTCCTTCCATTTGGGAAGAGGAAATCCTAAAACTCATTCATCCCGACGATCTGGCAAGCAAATACTTGCAGGAACTCTGCTTCTCACACTTCATCACGCGTCAGCCTGAAAACCAACGTGCCGACTATTATCTGGCAAGCAAACTCCGAATGAAGAACGGCATGAACGGTTACACACAAGTATTGCACCGCATTTTCTACGTCACAATATCGCCTGGCAACACCTTGTGGCTTGCTCTTTGTCTATACAATCCATTGTCATTCGACATACCGGCGAAATGCATGATAATCAATTCCGTAAACGGACAGATGACAGAGATTGACAAGCAGGACAGCGAAAAGATTCTTTCCGCAAGGGAAAAACAGGTGTTAAACCTTATAGACCGAGGTTTGACAAGCAAGGAGGTAGCAACAACACTTTATATAAGTACAAATACCGTCAGCCGTCACCGTCAAGAGATTTTGGGCAAACTCCATGTAAAAAACTCCATCGAAGCCTGTAGAGTAGCGAAAGAACTGAAGTTGATCTAACCGCCGAGGTCACTCGAATCAGGACTCCATTGACAAAAGTAAAGAAAAAAGTATTGGAATTGACATTTTTGCGGCAAATCCTTTTATTGTATCTTTAGAAAAGATTAACTTTGTGGCATTGTAAAATATAAACAAAACAAATTTTATTTAATTATGAAGAAGATTGATATACTGGGGGGGGGTAATTAGTTTATTCGCCGCATTCTCCGTATCAACGGCAATGGCTCAGACCGACAGCACATCCATTGCATTGCAAAACAAACTCGACTCTTTGCAGAATACCGTTGCCACATTGCAGCAGAAGGAAGACAACCGTAGCAAAAACGAATATGACCAAGCCGTATGGAAACGCCATAAATACTTCGGCATAGGTTTCTCTTCCCAGAAGATGACAGATGCCGAGGATGCCGCCAATATGGAATACAAGAGCAAAGTCGGATTTGCTCTCGATTGGGGCAAGACATTTTATTTGCACAAGAAGCCTATTGCCAATCTTATGAAAGTGGGAATCGACTGGTCTTTCATAAACCTTTCCTTTGCAAAATACAAGAGTGGAACAGGCATCAAATTGCCGTCTTCAGGCGACCTGGGTGATTACGACGATGATTATGACTATGATGATTATAAAGTAGGCATGGATCTCGGCGTCTATTCTTTGGCTGCCGGAATGAGCTTCGGTCCGTCGGTTACGTTTGCTCCGTTCTACAACACAGGCAAAGGTCTGCAGCACATACTTGCACAAACTTATTTCCATGTAACGCCTTCATATACCGGTATCATATCGAGCGAAGACGGCGAAGACGGCGAGACGGAGATAAAAAGCGGTTACACCACATACTTCAACTGGGGATTGAACGTTTCATACAAGATGATATCCGTTGGCTATGAATACCGCTGGGGCAAGTCTAAGTTCAACAGATTTTCGTTGGATATGGATGAAGGAGACGAGTCCGAGTCAACAGATTCCGAGGAAAATGTCAAGCAGAAGATAAAGTTCGGCACTTCCTCATTCTATATCCGCTTGAAGTTCTAACGACTCAGCATCAAGTCTTTTTGAATACACAGGAGGGTGTGACAAAATAGTCACGCCCTCTTTTTCGTACAATCTACTTCCTTCTGATTATCACATAAAGGATAACTGGCACGCCGATGATGGGGGTGACGGCATTGATGGGCAGCACAGTGACTGACG
>CAVDQB010000031.1:0-22746 GCA_963611255.1 Faecalibacterium prausnitzii | reverse complement strand
TCATCAGTATGAACAAGAAGCCCACCGAGGCCATCGACGTGGTGCTCCGTGGCGACGTCGTAAGCAAGCCGCAAACCACCGGCACGCTCAACGGCCAAGAGCTCGCGAGCGGTCTCATCGGCACCTTCGAAGACATGCATCTCGAGCATGGTTGTGCCAACTTCGAATTCTCTACCACTGGGTTCAAGGTCAAGTATGAAGAAAATATCGACCTCAAGCCCTTCAGTGCCTATATCGATGCCGACGCTGCTGTCTCTTGCAACACCGGTGTGCTGCTCAAGGAGACATCCAACTATATCGACCAGACGCTCGCTACATACAAGAACCGCACGGTCAATGTGTTCCTCTCCCGCAAACTGCAGACCAGCGGCTGGAACACGCTGTGCTTGCCGTTCGATGTCGCTGACACTGAACTGCTCAGCAATTATGGCGACAACACCCGACTGGAGGAACTCACCAGCATCACCTTCGATGCTGACGGCACATGCAGTTTGAATTTCACCAAGGCCACTGGCATCGAGGCGGGCAAGTGCTACCTCATCAAGCCGGAGAAAGCCGAGAGTTATCCGTATCTGTTTGCCGACAAGACACTGTGCACCGACCCCATCCCCACCACGCTGATCTCGTCAGACGGTTCGTTCACCGTCGGTTTTATGGGTTCCTTTGCCCGAACCGCCATTGACGGCAACGATACCAGCAAGGGTACATACTTCACCCAAGACAACAAGATATACAAGGTGGCCGCGGGCCGCACCATCACGATGAACGGTTTCCGTTGCTGGATCGAGACCTCCAAGGATGCCGTTCTCACCAAGGCCAAGATATCCCACGCAGATGGCACAACAGACATCGCCAACGTCGTGTGCATCGGCACTACGGAGGACAACGGCCGCATCTATGACCTGCAAGGCATAGAGACCACCCGTCCAGACAGCCATCATGTCTATATAAAGAATGGAAACAAATGGGTTGGGGCGGCGCTCCGTTAGGCGCGGCGCTCCATCCGGCCTTCTCTGTCCGTTGTCGTACTTTGTGTGATTTATCGTTGCAAAATGTCCGCCTGTCTGAAATCTTTTGCCTAACTTTGTACCCCAAAACGCCATGCTGACCGCCCGGTGTCGGGGACAGGCATACTTTTTGCATGGTAGAACAAAAACGATATATGAACAAGAAAGCCAACGCATCGATACATATGATCGCCGACTATGAGGGCGATGTGAGCAATCTTTTCGGGGAGTCCGTGGAGGCCACCCTTCCCCTGCTTGCCACCCGCAATATGGTACTCTTTCCGGGTGTTGTGGCGCCCATCGTCATCGGACGTGCCCCCAGCCTGGCCCTCATCGAAGGGTTGCGCAAGCAGAAGGACGCCACGTTCTGTGTCTTTTGTCAGAAAAACCCCGAGGTGGAGGAACCCTCTGAGGACGACCTGTACAGATACGGTGTCTATGCCAAACTCGTCAAGGTGCTCGAGCTGCCCACCGGCGGCAACAATGTCACCGTCATCGTGCAGGGCCTTGCCCGCTGCCGTCTGGAGAAACTGACGCAGCTCACCCCCTATCTCGAAGCCCATGTCACGCCCTGCGTCGAGGAGATGCCCAAGGCGAAGGACAAGGAATTCAAGACGGCCATCGACGACCTGCGCCATTCGGCCGTGGAGTATATCCGCGAAAACGAGGATATCCCCGACGAGTCGCAGTTTGCCCTCAACAATATCAGCAACAACGTCATCCTGCTCGACTATATCTGCACCAACATGCCCTTCAGCGCCGAAGACAAGATCGGTCTGCTGGCCATGGATACGGTCAAGGAGCGCGTCATCGCCACGCTCAAGGTGATCTACAAGGAGATGCAGTTGCTCGAACTCAAGCAGAATATCCGCAGCAAGACCCGCGAGGATATCGACGAGCAGCAGCGCGAATACTTCCTGCAGCAGCAGATCAAGAACATCAAGGAGGAACTTGGTACGGGCGACGGTTCGCCCGAGCGCAAGGAGTTTGCCGAGCGGGCCGCCAAGAAGAAATGGCCGGAAGAGGTGGCCAAGGTGTTTGCCAAGGAACTCGACAAACTCGACCTCTACAATCCGCAGAGCCCGGAGTACGGCATACAGATCAACTATCTCGAGACGTTTGTCTCGCTGCCCTGGAACGAGTGGACCAAGGACAATCTCGACCTCAAGCGCGCCCGCCGCATACTCGACCACGACCACTACGGCATGGAGAAGGTGAAGGAGCGCATCCTCGAATACTTGGCCGTGCTCAAACTGCGCGGCGACCTCAAGTCGCCCATCATCTGCCTCTACGGTCCTCCGGGAGTGGGCAAGACCAGTCTGGGCAAGAGCATCGCCGAGGCCATGAAGCGCAAGTATGTGCGCGTGTCGCTCGGCGGTCTGCACGACGAGTCGGAGATACGCGGACACCGCCGCACCTATGTGGGCGCTATGCCCGGACGTATCATCAAGAGCCTGCAGAAGGCCGGATCGGCCAACCCCGTGTTCGTGCTCGACGAGATCGACAAGGTGACCCAGGCCACCGTGCACGGCGATCCCTCGTCGGCCCTGCTCGAGGTGCTCGACCCGGAACAGAATACAGCTTTTCACGACAACTACCTCGATGTGGACTTCGACCTGTCGAAGGTGCTCTTCATCGCTACGGCCAATGACCTGAACACCATTCCCCGCCCGTTGCTCGACCGTATGGAGATCATCGAGGTCAGCGGATACATCACCGAGGAGAAGATAGAGATTGCCAAGCGCCACCTCATTCCCCGCGAAATAGAAAATACGGGTCTCGATGAGGACGGCCACAAACCGCAGTTCAACAAGGCTGCCATCGAAAAGATAGTGGAACAGTACACACGCGAGAGCGGTGTGCGCCAACTCGAGAAGCAGATTGACAAGTCGCTCCGCAAACTGGCCTTCCGCAAGGCGCTTGATGGCGAACTGCCCTACGAGAAGATTACGCCGGCGCAGATTGAAGATCTGCTCGGCAAACCGCCATTCTACCGCGATATCTACCAGGGCAACGACTACGCCGGTGTGGTCACCGGACTGGCCTGGACCAGCGTGGGCGGCGAGATACTCTTCATCGAGACCTCGCTGAGCAAGGGCAAGGCCGGCAAACTCACGCTCACGGGCAATCTCGGTGACGTGATGAAGGAGTCGGCCGTCATCGCCCTCGAGTATGTCAAGGCCCATGTCGATGCGCTCGGCATCGACTACCGCGTGTTCGAGCAGTGGAACATCCATATCCACGTGCCCGAAGGGGCTACGCCCAAGGACGGTCCGTCGGCAGGTATCACCATCGCCACCTCCATCGCCTCGGCGCTCACCCAGCGCAAGGTGCGCAAGAATACGGCCATGACGGGCGAGATCACGCTCCGTGGCAAGGTGCTTCCCGTGGGCGGCATCAAGGAGAAGATACTCGCTGCCAAGCGGGCCGGCATCACCGACATCATCATGTGTCAGGACAACCGCAAGGATATCGAGGAGATACCGGCCATCTATCTCAAGGGCGTCACCTTCCACTATGTGGAGAACGTGCAGGACGTATGGGACTTCGCCCTCACCGACGAGATTGTAGACCATCCCGTAGACCTCACCGTAGAAGACGACAAGACCGAGAAGAATACTGAGAACACCACCAAATGACATTCGAACTGCAACATACCGACAACGCCTCCGATGCCCGCACAGGTATCATCACCACCGACCACGGACAGATCAAGACTCCGATCTTCATGCCCGTAGGTACGTGCGGCTCGGTCAAGGGCGTACACTTCGCCGAACTGCGTGAGCAGGTGAAGGCCCAGATCATTCTCGGCAATACCTATCATCTGTACCTCCGTCCCGGACTTGACACCCTGCGCAAGGCCGGCGGACTGCATAAGTTCAATACCTGGGACAGGCCGATACTCACCGACTCGGGCGGTTTTCAGGTCTTTTCGCTTACCGGTATCCGCAAACTGCGGGAAGAGGGCTGCGAGTTCCGGTCGCACATCGACGGGTCGAAACACGTGTTCACCCCCGAGAGCGTGATGGACACCGAGCGTATCATTGGTGCCGACATCATGATGGCGCTCGACGAGTGCCCGCCCGGACAGAGCGACTATGCCTATGCCAAGAAAAGTCTCGGACTGACCCAGCGCTGGCTCGACCGCTGCATCAAGCGGTTCAATGAGACCGAACCGCTCTACGGTTACCACCAGAGCCTCTTCCCCATCGTGCAGGGATGTACCTACAAGGACCTGCGCCGCGAGGCGGCCAAGTATGTGGCTGACAAGGGTGCCGACGGCAACGCTATCGGCGGACTGGCCGTGGGCGAGCCCAAGGAGGTGATGTACGAGATGATAGAGGTTGTCAACGAGATCCTGCCCAAGGACAAGCCGCGCTATCTCATGGGTGTGGGCACGCCGCAGAACATACTCGAGGCCATCGAGCGTGGTGTCGACATGTTCGACTGCGTGATGCCTACCCGCAACGGACGCAACGCCATGCTCTTCACCTACAACGGTACGATGAACATGCGCAACAAGAAGTGGGAACAGGACTTCTCGCCCATCGACCCCGATGGCTGCGATATCGACCGCCTGCACTCCAAGGCGTACCTGCACCACCTCTTCAAGGCACAGGAACTGCTGGCCATGCAGATCGCCAGCATACACAATCTTGCCTTCTACCTGCGTCTCGTCACCGATGCCCGCCACCATATAGAGCAGGGTGACTTTGTGCAGTGGAAAGCCAGCGTCATCGACCGGCTCGGCCAACGTGTATAATCCCCACACCGACGTATGAAAAGAACCACAATCAGAAAGTACCGCCGACTGCTCCGCTTCTGGAGGGGTACGCGCCGCCGCTTGGGGTGGCTGTCGTTCCTGCGCGTACTCAACCCCGGCCGCTACGTCAAACTGCTCGACTGGTACATCATACGCAAGTTTATCGGCACGTATTTCTACTCCATCGCGCTGATTATCTCCATCTCCATCGTCTTCGACGTCAACGAGAACCTGACGAAGTTTACCCAGTACAACGCCCCGCTCCGGGCTATTGTCTTCGACTACTACGCCAACTTCGTCCCCTATTTCGCCAATCTGTTCAGTCCGCTGTTCGTCTTTATCGCCGTCATCTTCTTCACGTCGAAATTGGCGGGCAACTCCGAGATCATCTCCATGCTCGCCGCCGGCGTGTCGTTCCGGCGGCTGATGCGTCCCTACATGATCTCATGCGTGCTGATCTCGGCCCTGTCGTTCTACCTCAGTGCCTACGTCATTCCCCACGGTACGGTGATCAAGCAGAACTTCGAGTCGATGTACAAGAACAAGAAGAAGATCACCACGGCCGACAACGTGATGCTGCAGGTAGACAAGGGCACCATCGCCTACATACAGCACTACGACAACAGTACCAAGAGCGGATACGGTTTTTCGCTCGACCGGTTTGAAAACAAGAAACTGGTCAGCCACCTGACGGCTACGCGCATACAGTATGACACCATCTCCGACTCCAAATACCACTGGACACTCGACGGATGGAAGACACGCGAACTGCGCGGACTGCGCGAGCATATCACCAGCGGTTCGTCGCGCGATACGCTCATACAGATGGAACCGACCGATCTGGTCTACTCCAAGGGACAGCAGGAAACCTTCACCTCGCCCGAACTCAAGGAGTATATCTCCAAACAGATCGGCCGCGGTAGCGGCAATGTCGTGCAGTACCAGGTGGAGTACCACAAGAGGATAGCCTCTTCGTTTGCCTCGTTTATCCTCACCACCATCGGTGCCTCGCTCTCCTCGCGCAAGCGCAAGGGCGGCATGGGCATGTACCTGGGTATCGGTCTTGCCCTCAGTTTCGGCTATATCATGCTCCAGACCGTGTCGTCGACCTTCGCCATCAATGCCGACACGCCGCCAATGCTGGCAGCATGGATACCCAACATCATCTTCGCGGTAGTGGCCTACTTCTGCTATCGCAAAGCCCCGAACTGACCCCGGCGGTCAGGGGCGCACACACCTCACACATTATCAACACACGGGTCTGCCACACGGCAACGTACATTCTCTCTTCCCCTCGTTTGGGAAACGTCGACAATCACAGGCAGGCTCAGAAGAAAAAAGAAAAAGACTATGTATTTCGACGAATTAGATCTGAATGACGACGTGCTCGACGCACTGGAAGCCATGCGCTTCGAAACCTGTACTCCCATCCAGGAGAAATGTATCCCCGAAATCCTTAGCGGACGCGATGTGCTCGGCGTAGCGCAGACGGGTACCGGCAAGACGGCCGCCTACCTGTTGCCCGTGCTCAGCAAACTGGCCGACGGCGGCTATCCGCAGGATGCCATCAACTGTGTCATCATGAGCCCCACACGCGAACTGGCCCAGCAGATCGACCAGGCCATGCAGGGCTTCAGTTACTATCTCAACGGCGTGAGCAGTCTCGCCATCTACGGCGGCAACGACGGCAACCGCTACGACCAGGAACTCAAGAGCCTCAGTGCGGGTGCCGATGTGATCATCGCCACACCCGGACGACTGATCAGTCATATCAACATGGGCAACGCTGACTTCAGCAAGGTGTCGTTCTTCATCCTCGATGAGGCTGACCGCATGCTCGACATGGGTTTCTCGGAGGATATCATGAAAATTGCCAAGGAACTGCCCGAGACCTGCCAGACCATCATGTTCTCCGCTACCATGCCCGACAAGATTGAGGATCTTGCCAAGACGCTCCTCAAAGATCCTGTGGAAGTGAAGGTGGCCGTGAGCAAACCGGCCGAGAAAATACGCCAGAGCGCCTATGTATGCTACGAAAACCAGAAACTCGGCATCATCAAGGAGCTCTTCGGACGCGGCGACATGAAGCGCGTCATCGTCTTCTCGGGCAAGAAGCAGAAAGTGAAACTCATCAACCGCGCTCTCCTGCAGATGCACATCAACAGCGGTGAGATGCACTCCGACCTCGACCAGGCCGAGCGCGACCAGATGCTCTATAAGTTCAAGACCGGACAGATCGACGTGCTCGTCGCCACCGACATTCTCTCGCGCGGTATCGATATCGACGATATCGCCATGGTCATCAATTTCGATGTGCCCCACGACAGCGAGGACTATGTACACCGCATCGGCCGTACAGCCCGTGCCGACCGCGACGGTGTGGCCATCACCTTTGTCAGTGACGAGGAGGCTTACTACTTCAAGCAGATAGAAAAGTTCTTGGAAAAGACCATCGACAAGACTCCGTTGCCCGAGGGACTGGGCGAAGCGCCCGACTATGACGCGCTTGCCAACCGCCGCGGCGGTGCCAAGACCTCGGCCAAGTCGCGCCGCCGCAAGGACCGCGATGCCACATCACACAAGCGCAAGCCGCGCCGTTCGCCCGATGACCAGCAGCGCAAGCCCAAGGCAGAAAAGCCTGTCGCCGCCGAGACTCCGTCAGACGCTCCCGCAGAACAGGTGGCTGCCGCTACACCGTCTGAAGGCACGGACAACAATGCTCAGAAAAACTCCCGCCGCCGCAACTCCCGCCGCCGTGGTCGCGGACAGGGTGGCGAAGCCAATGCCGAGGGACAGGAAAACACGCAGAACAGCGAGAAGCGCCAGCCCCGCAGCGAGGACGGACAGCGTCAGCAGGGCGGCAACCGCAATGCCAATGGCGAGCGTGCGCCCAAGAAAGACCGTCAGCAGGGCGGTGAGCGTACCCCCAAGGGTGAGCGTTCTCCCAAGGGCGACCGTCAGCAGAAGGATGGCAACCAGCAGGGCGGCGAGCGCCAGCAGCGCAACCGCCGTCGTCCACAGGGACGTAAGGACGGTGCCCGCAAGCCCAACTCCAATCCCTCCGCCTCCTCCCAGCGCACGGCCTCTGCTCCGCAGGCCGAACCCGCCAAGAACAGCGGCCTCTCCTCCATCATCAAGAAACCGCTGAAGTGGCTCAAGTCGCTCGGCAAGAAGTAGAGAATACGCAGATAATCAGAAAAAGAACTGCCATAGGTCATCAATGAACTATGGCAGTTTTTTTGAACCTTGGAAGGTAGGGTTCTCAAAATCGGATAAGAAAAACGTGCGGATTTTTATGTTGATATAAATTTGCAATTATTTGATTCTTATATGGATACAGTAATTAAAGCCCTGAAAGGGCGACACAATCACAGCCCAGGGTGAACCGCAGAACGCAGTGGAGCGGTGTCGCTCGGCTTTGCCGCTTGCTTGCAAGAACCCTGGGTTTTCATGTAGAGCGGAGCAGGCTGGCCTGTAAGGTCAGCACAACCCGCTATCATTGTGGTGACCTTACAGGCCACCCGTCCTCGTGCCGCGAGAAACCCAGGGTGACGCTTCGCGGCTGTTGCCGCTCCGCTTACCCTGGGCTGGGATTGTTACGCCCCTGCAGGGCTGGGAAATGCAACGCCTCTTGTAGTTCCTGTGGATATGGGGCTATGCAATCCCTCAAGTTCCTTCTTTGTATTCTCTGCCCAATTTTCCTTCCGCTTTTACACGCCCTTTGACAGAGAATGACTAAATTTGCAGTCAAAGGATGTTCCATTAAAATAAGGATTAAGACAATTCATCGTGCCGCATACCTCCCAACTGACTCCAAGAGTATGTTCCATTAAAACAAGGATTAAGGCACAAAGTCGTCTACCTCGATTGTATCCTCCATGAGCATTTTCCACCAAAACAAGGATTAGGACGCAGCAATATCAACAACGGATACCCGTCCCGAGAGTCCAGCCTCTAATACCATTGTCCGGAAAAATTCCGGATTGCGGTTTAGTTGGTGCAATGTATAATTCACGTGTCCGGAATTTTTTTATTTGTCTTTTTTTGCCAACTTTGCGGGTGTGGCTGACACTGCCCGCAAGGACATGCGTGCGATGCGCTACATACAATTCCGACACATTAAGCACCTACCTCAAACAATCTATGAAAAAATACCTATACGGAGCCTCTGTACAGGGCATACAGAATTTTATTTTCCAAACAAACAAGTTGAAGGACATCATCGGCGCAAGCGAACTGGTGAAGAATATCTGTGACCGCATGTTCAAGAAGGAATTTCTTGCAAGTGGTACCCTTGTCGTGTCGGCGGCCGGCAATGTGAAGTGCGTCTACGACCAGGAGACGGAGTGCCGCAACGCCGTGCTGCGGTTTCCCAAAAGGGTGATGGAACAGGCGCCGGGCGTCACCATCAGTCAGGCAGTGGTGGAGTGGGACGGTAGCGACAGTACCTTCCGCGATGCCAGCAATAGTCTGGAAAAACGTCTGCATGCGCAACGTAGCAAAAGGCCAAAGAACCTTGTCGCCGGACTGATGGCTATGGAACGGTCGCGCACCACGGGCCTTCCCGCAGTGGAGACAGACGGGAAAAACGGTTTTCTCGACGAATGTACGCGCAGCAAACGCAAAGTTCTGGGTGATAAGAATGAAGCCCAACTGCACCTCTGCTCCGAATTTTTTGGACGGCAGACTTGTGCCCGTGAAGTGGCGTTCGACTTCACCGACCTTACCCGTCACAACGAGTGGATAGCCATCGTACATGCCGACGGCAACGCCCTGGGCGAGGTGGTGGCGCGCAAGAACGGTACACCTGCTGGTCTACGGGATTTCTCTCTGACCCTTGACAGTGCCACCAAGACCGCTGCGCAGCAGACCTGCCGCTTTCTCAAGGAGCAGAAGGGCGTGGATGCGGTCAAAACCATACGTCCCATCATACTCGGCGGCGACGACCTCACCATCGTCTGCAGTGCCGGCATCGCCGTCGACTTTGTGCAGGAATACCTCCAGCAGTTTGAGAAGGAAAGCGAAAAGCAGATTGGAGAGAAACTCACCGCCTGCGCCGGAATAGCCTTCATCAAGGCGACCTATCCCTTCCACTACGGTTACGCTCTCGCCGAGACCCTCTGCGGCAAGGCGAAGGCCGATGCCAAGTCGGAGGCGGTCATCGCGCAGAATGGCGGCAAGGTGCCGTCCTGCCTGATGTTCCACAAGGTGCAGAGCAGTTTTGTGGAAGACTTCACCGACATCGAGGTCAAGGAACTCATCCCGCACGATGGACACTCCTACTGCTACGGCCCCTATTACCTCTATCCGCAGGCGGAACGTCTCACCATCGGGTCGCTCCTGCAATACACGGCTGAGATCAGCCGCGAGGACTGCAACAACGTGAAGACCGCTATCCGGCGGTGGCTCACCGACATGGCAACGGATGTCAACCTTGCCGAGCAGAAACGTCAGCGGGCACTCTCGCTTTTCGCGGACAAGCAAAAGACACTCTACGATGCCGCCACAAAAGCCGTCGGGCGTGGGAACAGACTATTCCATCTTGCCTACGACCTGCTTGCCTTGAACACAGTGAAACAACAGTGTACCAAATAAAGACCTAAAGACACACGCACACAAGAAAAACACAAGTCATATGACACACGACATAACATACACCATACGGTTTTTCTCCCGCTGGCACTGCGGGTCGGGACTGTCTGCCGGCGCCGACGTAGACAACCTTGTGATAAAGGACAAGAACGGCATGCCATTCATCCCCGGAAAGACCGTCAAGGGACTGGTGCGCGAGGCCGCAGAAAACTATCTGCGCCTCTGCCATGATACTGGTCATGCAGAGCTACTCACCGCAGCCTTCGGTAGCGAGGCCGGCAGTGGCGCGACTGGCACGACCGGTTGCATGCATTTCGGCAATGCGGTGCTCGAGCAGAAGGAATATACTGCTATCGTGGCCGCCAAAGCGCAAGAATACCTTTACGACAAACTGACGACCACCGCCATCGGCGCCGACGGCACGGCCAAGGACTTCAGCCTGCGCAGCATGGAGGTGACGGTGCCCTGCACGCTGCACGGACAGATCACCGATGTGCCGGAGGAACTGGCGGCAGTCATAGAAAACAGTTTTGGACTGGTCAAACGCATCGGCCAAAAGCGCAACCGCGGGCTCGGCCGCTGCGACATGAAGAAAGGAGGCGCACAATGAAAACGCTGAAATTCGAGTGCCGGCTGTTGTCGGACATCATCATCAATCAGAAGGCGGCTACCGAGGGGGCCAACGCCACGCTCGACTTCATCCCCGGCAACACCTTCCTGGGCATTGTGGCTTCCCGCTATGCGGAGTTTGGCGACAAAGCCCTTGAGGCCTTCCACAGCGGACGGGTGCGCTTCGGCGATGCCCATCCCGTGAGCGGACAGCGCAGCGGTGTGCGCTCCCTGCGCGTACCGGCGGCGGTGTTTTATCCCAAACTCAAGGGATTGGCCGGCGGCTGCTACATCAGTTATCTCTATCATCGTGAGGACGACCGCGAGAACGGTGGTTTTCCGCAGCAACTGAAGCAGTGCCGCAACGGTTTTTATGCGTTCGGCGACAATGAGGGGTCTCTTGCCGTGACGGAGAAATCGTTTGCCATCAAGTCGGCCTACGACCGCGACAACCGCCGCTCGCGCGACAATATGATGTACGGTTATGAGTCGATTGACGCGGGCGCGCGCTTCCTCTTTGAGGTGCAGACCGACGACGAACACCTTGCCGACACCATAGGCCGTATGCTGACGGGTATCCACTATGTGGGCCGCTCGCGCACGGCGCAGTATGGTCAGGTGGAGATCCGTCCGTGTGAGTATGCGGACGTGCCGTCCACGCAGCAGACGTTCAGTCTGGCTGATACCAAGCGGTATGCCACCGTCTATGCCGACGGCCGCCTTATCTTCATCGACGCCGACGGCGAACCGACCTTCACGCCCACGGCCCAAGATCTGGGCATTGCCCACGGCGAGATTGTGTGGGGGCTGTCGCAAGTGCGCACGTTCAGTTATGCGCCTTGGAACGGCAAACGCAGCACGCGTGATGCCGAGCGGTGCGGTATAGAGAAGGGCAGTGTGTTTGTGGTGCGCATCGACGGGGAGCAGACCTTCGCCTCGCAGTATGTGGGGGCGTTCCGCAATGAGGGGTTCGGCAAGGTGATTTACAATCCCGACTTTCTCTCATCCGACGGCGGCAACGGCCGTGCCCGCTTCCGCCTGCATAAGCCTGATGAGGCTCCGGTGCCTGTCGGCCGACCGGATGTCCTGGGCGGTACACCGCTGCTCGATTTTCTCAACAACAGGCGCAAGGAGACACTCATAGACCAATGCATCTACGAGGCGGTGAACAAGTTTGTCGCTGTCAACGGAAAACTGTTTGCCGGTGAGCGTTTTGCTTCGCAGTGGGGAACCATCAGGAGCATCGCCATGCAGGAGCGTTCCTACGAGCGCATCGAGTATGCACTGTTCGAGAAGAAGAAATCCGTCGTGCGGACGAAATACAACCAACAGTCAGTGGAGCCGGATGCCTACCTTACGCACGGTGTTGCCGCAGAGCGGTGGAAGAACGGCCGGAGCGAGGTCCTGCGCCAATTTATCACAGACATGCACACGGAGAAAGCGGCGCTCGGCGACATCACGGCCAAGGCCCTGGTGAACCTTGCGGCGGAAATGGCAAAGAAATATAAATAGAAGAGTCTTATGAACATCAACAATAGTTTGTATCAATACCGCCACATCGCACGCCTTACGGTGGAGGCCGACAGTGCCCTTGCCGTGGGCACAGGCGACAGCGATGTGCTCACCGATGCCCCCGTGGCACGCGATGTCAACGGTCTGCCCTACATCCCGGCAACATCGATTGCGGGTGTAGTGCGCCATGCACTTGGCATAAAGGATGGCGAGGAAAGTCTCTTTGGCCATCACGACAAGAACGGCGGCAAAGGTTCGCAGGTGGTCTTCACCGATGCCGTGATGGTGGGTACCGATGGCAAGGCCATTGACGGGCTGGCCGCCATCGACTGGCAGGATGATTTCTATGCCGCCTACCTGCAACTGCCCGTTCGCCAGCATGTGCGCATCGACGAATGCGGAACGGCCGAGGACGGCGGTAAGTTTGACAACGAGGTGGTGTACAAAGGCACACGCTTCGTGTTCGAAATGGAGATCTACTCCTGCGAAAACCAAGCGGAGAAATTCAGTCAGATATTGGCAGTGTTGGGCGACGATACCTTGCGCTTCGGCGGCGGCACCCGCTCGGGATACGGTAAGTTGAAGGTGGTGGACGGACAGACGGCCACCCTCAATCTGACCGACGGTCAGGATTTGCACGACTATATCTCGAAATCGTCGGACCTGTCTGTCGCGTGGAACCGCTTTACTCCCTTTACGCTATCTGCTCGCCGTGCGCAGAGTGGTTGGACACGATACGTGCTGCGCCTCGAGCCTTCCGACTTCTTCCTGTTCGGGTCGGGGTTGGGCGACGACGATGCCGACAACACGCCGATGACGGAAAGCGTGGTGACGTGGAACAGCACGATACCGACGGTTGTCCACAGGCAGGTGCTCATCCCCGCATCGGCCGTGAAGGGCGCGCTGGCCCACCGCACGGCCTACCACTACAACCGTCTCAACCGCCTTTTCGTGGAGAATGCCGACAGTCGTGGCGAGGCTATGAAAACCAAGGCCACTACCGGAAGTGACAACCCTGCCGTGGCTGCAATCTTCGGCAAGATGGAAGGCGGAAAGACCACGCCGGGCCGTCTGTTGATGACGGACGTGATAGAAGGCGACCTGCAGGCGAAAGTGTTTTCCCACAACCGCATCGATGTCTTCACGGGCGGCACGGTCGACGGTGCCCTCTTCCAGGAGAAAAGCGTTTGTGGAATGGGAAAAGTCTATACGCTCGAACTGCTCGTGGCTGACGCAGCCCTGGCCGACGACCAATGCAGGGAAGCCTTCGAGCGCAGTCTGCAAGACGTGTGCAACGGTCTGCTGCCCCTCGGCGGAACAGTAAACCGGGGCCACGGAACATTCACAGGACAATGGACCAAAAACTGAAAGTTATGTGTGAAAAGATAGAAGCAAAATATGAGGGCTACCTCTGGTGGAGCGACTGCAAGACGCCCGTGGTCTACGACGGAACATTGCCGGTAGCCTTGCAACTGGACGACGCGGCCAATCCGTTTGTCATAGAGGGCAACCTGTGGGATGCCGACAAGCGTGTGTCCATCTATATAAGGTATGTCGACGGACACCATATCGTCAGACGCACCACCGTGACGGACGGCGAGTGGCACGGCACAGACGACAAGAACTTCACCGCGGCCGGTGCGGACAAACGTCTGGTGGCCACAACGCGAAAGGCGTACATTGCCCATCGCATGCCGGGCGTCGGCACACTGCGCTTCCTGCAATATTGGGAGGCAGAAACAGACGATGCCTGCGAAGGAATGGCTGCCTTGCAGCCGAAGAGACTGGTGTTTGTAGGTTTTAAAGACTGGGAATAATGGCAACAAAAAGAATTTCAGCCCCATACAGTTTCGTACCCCTCAACGGGGAAGTGTACATCCCGGAGTGGTACAACAAGGTTTCACAGGACATACCGTTCGAGGACGGTGAGGATGGCATCATCGAGGTGGCGTGGCGCAACGTCTCGCCGCTCATCATCCGCGACAGTTCGTGCAGGAAAAAGGAAACAGCGCAATCCGCATATGTGGACCTGCCCGATGGCACACGCCGCTACTTCATCCCCGGCTCAAGTCTCAAGGGCATGCTGCGCAACGTGATGGCCATCATGAGTTTCGGGAAGTTCAATGAGTACAGCAAGGCGTGTTTCAGCAAACGTGTGAAGAAGGAAAAAGTACCGTACCGCTATGGCGTCGAAGACCTGGTGAGGAGAGGACAACCTTCATGCGGTACGGAAGAACACGACCTGTGCGAAACTATCTTCGGTTGGACGGACGGGAACAGTATGAAAGGACGTGTGCAGGTAGGCCACGCCTTTTGTGTCAACGAGGCAAACATGCTGATGTCTGAAAGGTCTGGCGTGTTGGGTCAGCCAAAGGCCTCCTATTATCCTTTGTACCTGAAACAGAATGAAAACAATAATAATAACAAGAAATACCACATCACTTATGACAATGAAAAAGCACAGGTCAGCGGTTGGAAGCGGTACCGCATACATCGGGGAAGCACCGTGTCCGACTTGCCGGAAGGCAATGGCAACGAAAACACAACGAGCGGGTTCTGCCCGTTGAGGCCGGGACTGATCTTCACCATGCGCATCAGCGTGCACAATCTGCGCAAGGTGGAGATTGGCGCACTGCTCTCTGCCATCACGTTTCATCATACGGAAGGCGTATGGCATAGTTTGGGCGGTGCAAAGTCGTTCGGGTATGGAAAACTGGAATGCGAGTATTCGTCCATCAAACTTTCGGGCCTGCAATACGACAAGGGTGACTATCTTGCCGCATTTGAAACGGAAATGAACAACTTTACGCAATCTAAGATAAAAGAAGACTGGACAAGTTGCGACCGGATGAAGACACTGGTTGCCATCGCTTCCGAACACACGGATGATGTAGTGCGGATGATGGAGTTGGACGAATACACCAGTACCAAGAAGTATAGTACCAAGGAGAATAGCGACCCTGACTTTTACCTGCCTTATCCGGAGAATGTGAGCCGTGGCCTGACTTCTGCTCTTACCGAAGAATATAAGATGAGACAACTGGAAGAAGCAAGAAGACGCAGGGTGGAAAAAGTCAGAGAGAACTTGTCTCCCCGCAACACTGAAATAGAAACGCTGCGTGGGAACGGCAATCTGGACCAGGCGAAACAGAAACTGGAAGAACTCATCAGACTCTTGCAAAGGGAAGGTGTGCCCACAGAACCGGAACATCAGCAATTGGAGGCACTGAAACATGAGATTGACGAGCAACGGCAAAGGGCACAGGAATGTAGGGCACAGGAAGAAAAGGCCAAGCAAGAGGCTTACATCAACAACGGTCTTGCCGGGGCGCTCAACGAAATGTATCCCGATGGGGCAAGGTTCAAGGTGGACTGCTGGAAGACCTGTGCGGACAAACTCAAGACGTGGATGAAAAGAAACAAAGAGGACGCATTGACTGCCGGTGAACAGGACGTGCTGGCTGAAGTGGTATGCCGGCTGAAGGACAATCCCAAGGACAAGAAAGAAGCGAAAGACTGGCAGCAATCCGACAGCAAAATCTGGAAGGCTGTGGCGGGCTATCTGTCGAAAGAACGTGCCGACCGGCTTTTCAACAATGAGGAACGCCATGACTGACCCTTCCGTTACGACGCTCACCGTGCGTTTCGCCAACCGCATACGGCAGGAAGAACTGCCCTTTCTGCGCGGTGCCGTGATACGCGCCCTTGGCGACGACACGGTCTTGGGGCACAACCATATCGGTGACGGGTTGCGTTATGCCTATCCGCTGATACAATACAAGCGCATCGACGGGTGCGCCGCCCTTGTGGGCATCGGCGACGGTGTGGAACAAGTGGAACGTTTCATGGCGGTCAATCCTCCGGTGATGCACATCGGACATCGTAGCGAACCGTTTCTCATCGCCAGTGCCGTAAAGGGAGAGACTCTCCTCCGGCTTACGCCCGACATGCACTGCTATGCCTTGGAAGGCTATTTGCCGTTCAACCAGACCAACTACGAACAGTACCAGCGACTCGACGGCATGGTGGAGCGGTGCGCCTTGATAGAACGGTGTCTGGTGGGCAACGTCCTCTCGTTTGCCAAGGGCGTGGGCGTGTTCTTCGACGGACAGGTGCGCGTGGCCCTGCAGAGCGTGGAGCACGAGCGGCTTTACCCATTCAAGAACATAAGGATGATGGGTTTCGACATTGTCTTCAAGGCCAATGTCACGCTGCCTCCGTTTGTAGGACTGGGCAAGAAGGTAAGTTTCGGTTACGGCACGCTTATGCCTTCGGGCAACAACGGAAAGTGACAATAAAAATACAACAGAATGAAGAAAATACAGATAGCACTGGTCAGCAAGGAGACGCTGCCCGTGTACTACATCATCAACGAGTTCATGCCCGACACCGTATATCTCCTGGGCACGGAACAGACCCGTGGCGAGATGGCGGATATAGAGCGTGTGGCGAGGCTGCACGGAGTGGAGTGTGTGAGGCGCACAGTGCCGGCAGACGATATGCGGCTCTGCCTGAGGGCCTGCGAACAGATACATGCGGAGAATGGCGACGATGGCGAATACTGCTACAACCTCACCTGCGGTACCAAACTCATGGCCTTCGCCGCGCTGATCTGCGCCCAGTCGCATCATGCGAAGGTGGTCTATACCAACACCACAAAGTATGTGGACTTCGACACCATGGCGAACAACCCCATCACCCGCTTTCTGGATACCGAGACCATCATTGCCCTTCAAGGACAGCGGATAAAGGAGAAAACGGTGTATGTCCATAATACGGAGCGCTTGCAGTGTGCCTGCGACATATGCGACTTCATACGCCAGCACAGAAAAACTTATGGCGTGCTGGCCAACCATTACCGCAGTTTACAACGGTTGCCTGAATACGACAATCAACGTGGCGTACGCTATGAGCGGCGTGCAAACGGTGAAATCCGCATCGAGGAGAACGACGTGGAAGTATTCTGGTCTGACTACAGATATGCCTTTGACATGTTGTTCAAGGGCCAGTGGTGGGAAACCCTCGTCGCCGATGCCGTGAAGCAGTGGGCAGGTGCGGAACATGATGTGTGGACCAACGTGGTCTTCAACCCTGCTCAGAAACTCTATTCCGAGAATGCCAAGAATGAGATCGATGTCCTGGTGAACATCGACAACGTCTTGCTTTTCGTCGAATGCAAGTCGGGGATGTTCGACCAAAACAACATCTACAAACTCAAGAGTGTGCGCGAAACGTACGGCAGTTACAAGTCGAAAGGGGTCATCATCGCGTTCAGCAGAGACAATATCAAAGACGGTTTCGAGGAAAAGGCAAAGGAAAGCAACATACATATCATTGTCCCCAACCGGGATCTCAGCAATCTGCCTTCACTATTGGACAAGATCATCAAATCACAAAACGCATAGGCATCATGGCAAGAAAAGTCTTCATATCGGTGCTGGGCACCGGGTTCTACAACGAGTGCAACTACTATTCGGGCGACTTCGCTTACAAGACGCGCTTCATACAGCAGGCTACGCTTGCCATGCATGTCGCACAAGCCCAATGGACCGCTGACGATGCCGCATACATACTGCTCACCGACGGCGCGAAGAAAAACAACTGGCAGATACCGGGAAACGTGCGCAGAAACGCGCGCACCAAGGCGGACGAGGAGTATATCGGACTGAAAGACCAACTCGACGCCCTGTCGCTCCCCATGCCTGTCACGCCCGTCGAAATAGCGGACGGCAAGGATGAGGCCGAAATGTGGGACATCTTCGATACTGTCTACGGCCTGTTGCGCGAGGGCGACAGCCTCTATTTCGATGTCACGCATGGTTTCCGCTACCTGCCGATGTTTGTCGTCGTGCTGGGCAACTATGCCAAATTTATGAAAAACGTGACCGTGAGGGGCATCACCTACGGCAATTTCGAAGCCCATGACGACAAGGGTGCGCCCATCATGGATCTCCTGTCGCTTTCCACCCTGCAGAATTGGACTTATGCCGCCGCCGACTTCTTGCGTCACGGCGATGCCAAGCGGCTCAAGGAGTGTGCCACGGCAGAACTTACGCCCATACTGAAAGAGACGAAAGGGCGCGACGCGGTGGCATCCGACCTGCGCCGGTTGTGTACGGCACTGAGCACCTTCTCCGAAGAGATGGCCTTCTGCCGCGGAATGGACATACTCGCAGGTAAGTCGGCAACGGATGTCGAAACGTTCGTCGGCAAGGCCGGCAAGAACTACCTGCGCCCGTTTGTGCCGCTCTTCGACCATATCCGTGATGTCGCAGCGCCGTTCGTCCCCGATACTACGGCCAACATCATACACGCCGCGCGCCTCTGCTTCCGTTTCGGCAATTATCAGGCGGCCGCTACGCTGCTGGAGGAAGGGGTGTCCACGTTCTTCTGTCTTCGGCATGGCATCGCAGTCGATGACAAGAAAAAGCGGGATGCCGTCAACAAGGCGTTCACAAAGAACCTGCTTGCAAGAAAAGACAAGGAAGATGAATTCTGCAGATCCGGAAACAAGGATTTTGATGCGCTCGTCGACCGTGTCTCCACGGACTGTCTGATGGACGAGAACCTCGTAAACCGGTTTACCTCCCTGCAGACCGATGTGCGCAATGACATCAATCATGCGGGCATGAGAAAACTTCCGGCCAAGGCGCAAAACTTGCGCAGCAATCTCGAGAAGATTCTTGCCGTCATGGAGCATCTGGTCGAGAACAACAGTGCCGAGCCTGTGGAAATGCCCGCCACTCCCGGTCTCCCCCCGCTGCTCATCAATCTCTCCAATCACCCATATCGAGAGTGGCAGGACGACCAACGCCAGGCGGCCGAGGCGTACGGCCCTTGCGAAGATATGCCCTTCCCCCAAATAGCCCCCGATGCCGACGAAAAGCAGATTGACGAACTTGTAAAGCAGTACGCCCAACAAATAGCCCCATACGCCAAGACCCACAAGGTCACCGTTCACCTCATGGGCGAAATGTGTTTCACCTACCGCCTGGTAAAGAAACTGACCGGTCTTGGCATAATAACCATCTGCTCCACCACCACCCGCACCGTACACGACGAGGGCAACGGCAAACGCACCGTACAGTTCCGTTTCCAGCGGTTCCGCGAGTATGAAGGGTAGGCCTCGCACGCTGTTGTGCTTTGCCTCGCCGAGTGGGGACGGGCTGAAGGTGATGATGAAACTCTCCGAACGGTGTTACGACGCTGGCCTGTACAAGACGTTCTACAAAGCGTTTGTCATGAGGCTCTCCGTACAGTACGACCTGCAGCAACTTGTCGATACCCGTACCTGCGATGTGGCGCGGGCTTGTTTTGTCAGTGCAGACGCCCATGCCTACTTCAATCCGAATCCAGAACCCGTCGACATGAACGCCTATATCCGTCCTGACGATGATCCGCAATTGGCCTTCGATGTGAAGCGTGAAGTAGACAAGGCTGCCAAGGAAGGCGACAAACTACTCGGCCGCCAACATGCCATAGAACCCGGTGCCGACATCATAGAGAGCATCAAGCGTCGACTGGACCCGCGTATCAAGGATAAACCAAAAGCGCCGCCAGCGTACGTGCCAGACGAACTGCGTCAAATTATGGGCGCTCTCAGCGACCATGTCACCGCCAATAATATCGTTATCGACGAAACCATTGGCATACAGTATGGGCAGAAACTCCGCTGCCACATAGCGACAAGGCAAGCGGAGGTCAATCTGTTCTATGGCAAGCACGGTTTCAGTGTGGTGCAGTCTCCGCGTACTGGCACGGATGCCGAGGCCAATGCGTTGCTGGCCGATGTGGTGAAGAGTTTTCTTGTCGAAAAAGGATTGGTATGGAAGGGATGATGTATGCCAAGAAAGAAACCGCCATCATTGTCGTTTGTCGAGCAGATGCACAAACTGAGTGCTGCAGGACTCAATATCCCTACCGTCCATCCTACATCGGACGCGGCTGAAGAGAATTGCAGCGTAGAAAACCTGAGTGATAGAATACGAAAAATCATCGGAATCATACAAACACCCAAAAGACCCCCTGGAAGAATGCTGTTTTTCGTTATGTACGACATAGAGAGCAATAAGGTGCGCACGCTGGTACACAAGTATCTCAAGCGTATGGGGTGCACACCCATACAGCACTCTGTCTTTCTCGCCGATACGTCTATTGAAACCTACAACCGCATAAAGGAAGATTTGGCCGCTGTACAGGAAGCGTACGACAACGACGACAGCATTCTCGTCGCTCCCGTCTCGTCGGACTATCTGAAGATGATGAAGATTATCGGTCATAAGATAGAACTTGACGTGATCACCCATAGTCGAAGCACGTTGTTCTTCTGACCGTTTTTTCACCATTTTTACGCGTTCATTGACAGATTTTGATTAAATTTGTAGCCGAATAATATGTTAACAGGGCTGAATTTTCGTCATTGAAAAGTTAAAGCATGTATAAATATTGCTACATCCCCTTGATATACATGCCTTTGCAAAAAATGCTCTCCGAGAGTATGTTCCATTAGAACAAGGATTAAGACCCCTAAAGGGGTGCCTATATAGATCCCTAAGGTCTCCGAGAGTATGTTCCATTAGAACAAGGATTAAGACAACTGCACCACCCTCATAGAAGTGGTCAATCTCACTCCGAGAGTATGTTCCATTAGAACAAGGATTAAGACTCTACTAAGGGATATTTCTTCTGCTTCCTCTGCTCCGAGAGTATGTTCCATTAGAACAAGGATTAAGACGAATACTCCCACACGGAATAGGGCTTCCTATTTTCACTCCGAGAGTATGTTCCATTAGAACAAGGATTAAGACACATCCATAGACACCTGTATATTGAATGATTTTCTCCGAGAGTATGTTCCATTAGAACAAGGATTAAGACTCATTTTGCTCTACCTTTCCCTCCTTAATACTACCATCTCCGAGAGTATGTTCCATTAGAACAAGGATTAAGACGGGGTAATCCCGCAATGAAGGGCTCAAACTCTGATCTCCGAGAGTATGTTCCATTAGAACAAGGATTAAGACATGTTTGTTTCATACCAATCTGCTACAGTATCAACTCCGAGAGTATGTTCCATTAGAACAAGGATTAAGACATAGGGATGCACTCTTGGACTACATAACCTCTTCTCTTGCTAACTCCGAGAGTATGTTCCATTAGAACAAGGATTAAGACAAGGGTCGCCTATGTAGACTCCTAAAGTACCCCCTCCGTCTCCGAGAGTATGTTCCATTAGAACAAGGATTAAGACAATTCTATGAATTGTCCTTGTAAAACAGCACCACTCCTCCGAGAGTATGTTCCATTAGAACAAGGATTAAGACTGCTCAGGTGTTGTTGTTTTGTCTACGCTAATTCATTCCGAGAGTATGTTCCATTAGAACAAGGATTAAGACTTAGTAGCACCACTGTATATTATCACATTAGCCTCCGAGAGTATGTTCCATTAGAACAAGGATTAAGACTTTTGCATGAACTGAAAACGGTAATGTTCGTTTGTCTCCGAGAGTATGTTCCATTAGAACAAGGATTAAGACCCATAATCATCTGTTGGAGGGGTATAAGTGAATGCTCTCCGAGAGTATGTTCCATTAGAACAAGGATTAAGACTCACTGGTAGTAAAACTAAAGCCTCCTTGCGTCTCCGAGAGTATGTTCCATTAGAACAAGGATTAAGACATTTTTTTTCATAATTGTTTGATTTTTTGGTTTATCCTCCGAGAGTATGTTCCATTAGAACAAGGATTAAGACTATTGGTATTTCTCTCAGTGTGTTGCCGTTGTAATAACTCCGAGAGTATGTTCCATTAGAACAAGGATTAAGACTCTTACATAGTCATCGTAATACTCGTCTTCCTCTGCTCCGGGAGTATGTTCCATTTTATGTCTTTGCTTCTATATTAGGGGCTTGCTGCCGAGAATAGAACGGTCCTCGAAGAGGGCCAATGTGCATAACCGCTGGCGACCGAAGGGAACCTGCGGTTCCCCCTCGAACGGAACAAGCGTCCTCGAAGAGGGCGAAATTTGACGTAGACCCACTGACCAACGGGAAGTAACAATCACAAAGCAAATGTTTTATATTGGTGTCCGGTAAAAATATCATGTAATATTGTAATGCCTTGAATGTCTCCTCGTTACAAGGATTGTTGATATTTGTGGCTTACTTTTGACCATTGTACGATTCGCTGTTCGCAGCCCCTGTAAGGGGCGAATATTACAGGATAGGGCCTCGGCCCTATCTCTCTTAGGCATTATAAGCGTAGC
>CAVDQB010000030.1:0-22835 GCA_963611255.1 Faecalibacterium prausnitzii | reverse complement strand
CAATGTATGTGGTAGATAGAAAATGTTTTGTTGAAGGTGTTTCTTCTGAGGATTCAGCAACCATTGCTGCTGATGCCATAGAGAAAGACTCCTACAATAAATATTATACAATACGTACTCGTGTTTATATTCCTTCCGGCGCTTACGTAGCCAAAAGGCTTACCATTACAGATGATAAAGGAAATATTCGTATGGATGGATTGCTTAAGATTCAGACAAATGCTGATAACTCCGAAGTTTGGTATTTATTACCTATTCGTAATTATACGGAAGGTGTTATGGCTACATTTTACTATAACCAAGAAAGTATAGTCAAAGATGTAACAGGTTATTATGAAACGGCATACCCTAACATTAAAAAAGTTGAACTGCATGCCATTTATGCAGTAGAAGAATTAGAATCAGACAAATAATAAAGAGCATAGTGTTTTTATCCCGAGGAAAGGCTACCATAGAAAGCCTTTCCTCGGAATTCATCGCTCAACTTTATCCCCTAAAAAACACAACAAGCATATTGATTTTCAATATTTTATATTGACAGTTCAAACCTCCTGTGCATAAGAAACGAACAAGGTTTTGAAGTAAAGAGAATAACCAACTGAAAATAAAATCAGATTTTTCCCAAAAACGTCCGCAGGTGTCCTGCATAATAGAGGGGTATATTGTATAATGTGAAAGTCTTGCCTCCGGGTGTCGTAACGGTGTCTGATGTCATCGGACCGTTCCATAGTCGCAAAGCAATATCCTCTTTTGAATCTTCCATAAAGAGGTGCAGGGAGCGGAGTTTTGCATTGTTTCCTGTCTTAACTTCTATCGGAATAAGGTGTGACTTGTAGCGTATGAGAAAGTCAACTTCCGCCTGTGAGTTCCTGGCATCGCGCACCCAGAACATCCGCTTCTCCCCGAAAGTGACGGAAGAACCAAGGATTTCCTGTCCTACAACGTGCTCGGCAATGTCTCCGTTCCATAGTTCATCGGCATCTTTGCTGAACAGCAGTTCCTCCTGAAAGCCTGCCACATAGTTAACAAGCCCTGTGTCGAGCCACAGCAACTTTGGACTTTTTTTCAGATCCGGCAATATCGGGAAAGTGACGGAGGTTTGTGGATAGACCAATTCCAGTAACAGTGTCTTTTCCAAAGTCCTGAATGCGTTGCCTATTTCCGCAGACTTGAATGTGGAACCGGTAAATTTCGCAAACTGTATGCGGTGACCTGCTGATGCCCAACCATAGTTCAGGATATACCTGATAGTATCTTGTTCCTTGGGCTTGGTGGCGTATTTCTCCACGTCATCCCTATAACCTGACAACAGAGAATTGAATATTCCGTTCAGACGAACTACGTCTCTGTACTCGGAATAGTTGGCTACCGCTTCGGGCAATCCCCCAACTACCATATACTTTCTGAACATTTCCATGGCATGAGGGTGCAATGAGGCGGGCAAAGACACACGCTCCACACAATCCGCCACTTCTCCTTGGCCCACGGCACGCAGAAATTCCACGAACGTACAGGGGTGTAAGGCCATATACTCAACCCTCCCAACCGGGAAAGAAATGTGCCGTCCCATAAGACTTTCCAATAGAGAGCCTGCCGCAACAACGTAGATGTCAGGCCGTTTTTCATAGAAATATCGCAGCGACTGCACTGCTTTCGGTTCGTTCTGTATCTCATCTATGAAGACAAGAGTGCGCTTGTCGGTGTCTTGCGGCACGTTTGCCTTAAAGAAGATACCTGCCAACAGATCCTCGAAAGAATAGTCTGCGGCAAACAAGTCTGCATTTTCCTTTTCCTCAAGGTTAAGATAAATGTAGACATCAAACTCCTTTGCAAACAAATTTATCAGTGTTGTCTTGCCCACCTGACGTGCTCCACGCAACACCAGAGGCTTGCGTTCTTCTTTCTCAGCCCACTGACGAAGATACCTTATAGATAGTCTTTCAAACATTTACACATACTGTTTGTATTGTGCAAAGATACTAACTCTTGTTCAAATCCAAACCAAAAAGTGCGTTGTTTTTGTTCAAATCCAAACCAAAAATAGGGATTTTATGAGTCAAATCCAAACCAAACGAAAGAAAATGTGGTGCAAATCCAAACCAAAAACGAGTGTTTTGGACTGAAAAAACGGGCTTACAAGGTTATCTTTTCCTTTATTGTCTTCCTTGCACGGAAGATGTTTATCTTCACCTGTTCCTCTGTTATGCCGAGGACAGCGGCTATTTCCTTGTAGGCTTTGCCCTCGAAATCACGCAGTTGCATACATGTCCGCTGTTTTTCGGGCAGTGAGTTCATGACATCCTTCACCCGTTCCACACTGTTCTTGCGTGCCAGTTGCTGAAACGGATCAGCGGCATTGTCGGGACGGTCAAGCGGTATGGCGTCGAGCGAGACATTCTGTGCGGCCCGGCTTTTCGTGTGGTCGAGTGACAGGTTGCGGCATATTGTCATGGCGTAAGCCTCGATGGAGTCGAGCGCATTCCAAGCGTCGCGCCTGCTCCACACCTTCAGCATCGTGTCCTGCACGATGTCTTCCGCCTCCTCGTGGCTCAGTGTTATGCGCAGCGCCAACCGGTAGAGGCGGTTCTTCAGGGGCAATATGTCGGTAGTAAAATTCAATTTCTGATGGCTGTTCCTCCGTCAAGACTGTCGGCACGCGTTATTCTCACTTCGCCCACTCCGGCATCAATGGCGGCAAGGGCATTCTCTATCTTTGGCAGCATGCCTCCGCTCACAGTGCCGTCGGCCACAAGCCGGCTGAAACTTTCATGTGTTATCTCGCCGATAACCGACGTTTCGTCGTCGGGATTGCGCAGTACTCCTTTCTTCTCAAAGGCGTAGACGAGTGTCACGTCATAGAGAGTGGCGAGCGCACGCGCCGTTTCCGATGCTATGGTGTCGGCGTTGGTGTTGAGTATAGTGCCCTTCCCGTCGTGCGTCAGCGGTGCCATCACCGGGGTGAAGCCTTTTTCCAGCAGTGCGCCGAGAGCCTTGGCATCCACTCTGTCGACATCTCCCACGAAACCGAAGTCCACTTCCTGCACCGTGCCGTCGGGCATTGTCACAGCCTTTGGCGGCCGTCGGTGCGAGCGTATCACGTCCATGTCGGCACCGGTAAGGCCTATTGCGTTCACTCCGTTGGCCTGAAGTTTCGCCACGACACCCTTGTTCACAAGTCCGCCATAGACCATTGTGACCACTTCAAGCATGGCACTGTCGGTCACTCTCCTGCCGTTGACCATGCGGCTTTCCAAGCCCATGCCGGCAGCAACGCTTGTGGCGCGCCGTCCTCCGCCGTGTACGAGGAGTTTCAGTCCGGCGAGAGCCGAGAACGAGTCAAGCAGTCCGGCGAGTTGAGTGGGGTCTTCCACCACTGCCCCGCCAACCTTTACGACAGTCAGTTTCTTTTTCATCATTCCAGGTAAGTGTATCCGTAGAGACCTGCACGGTAGTTGCTGATGAACTCCTTGCCCTCCTTTTGCGTTATCTTTCCTTCATTCATGGCCTTCGTAGCCCACATTTCCAATCTCTTGACGAGTTTCTTCGGGTCATACTGAACATACTCAAGCACGTCGGCAACGGTTTCTCCGTCTATCGTCTTGTCTATGGAATATCCGTCCCCGTCAACCGTTATGTGCACGGCGTTGGTGTCTCCGAAGAGGTTGTGCATATTGCCGAGTATCTCCTGGTAAGCACCCACGAGGAACACACCGATATAGTAATGGTCGTCGTCTTTCATGACGTGCAGCGGCAGATAACTCGTCTGCTGTCCTCCGTTGACATAGGTTGACACCTTTCCATCCGAGTCGCAGGTGATGTCTTGTATCTGTGCAGAGCGTGTCGGTTGTTCCTTCAGGCGCGACAAAGGCATAATAGGGAACAGCTGGTCTATGCCCCAACTGTCGGGCAAACTCTGGAAAAGGGAAAAATTACAAAAGTATTTGTCCGCCATTTGCTTGTCCATATTGCGCAGTTCATCGGGCACATGCTTTTGGTGATGGGCCAGTTCCGACACCTCATGGCTTATGGCCCAGTAGATGGATTCTATCTGTGCACGGGTCTTGAGGTCTATAATGCCGTGGCGGAAGAGGTCGAGTGCCTCCTCGCGTATGTCCTCCGCATCGTGCAGGTCCTCAAGCATGGAGCGCGGAGAGAGTTTGTCCCATATCTCAGTGAGGTCGTGCACCAACTGGTGATCGTCCTCTCCGGGCGTGAATTCCTCCGGCATCTTGGGTGCAGAGACGCTCTCCAGTACGTCGATGACCAGCACCGAGTGGTGCGCAGTGAGCGATCTTCCGCCCTCGGTTATGAGGTTGGGGTGGGGGATTCCGTTCTTGTCGGCGGCATCGACAAACGTGTATACGCAGTCATTGATATACTCCTGTATGGAGTAATTCACCGATGAGGCGGAGTTCGACGACCTTGTGCCGTCGTAGTCTACGCCCAGTCCGCCGCCGCAATCCACGAACTCGATGTGGAAACCCATGTTGTGCAGTTGCACATAATACTGTGCCGCCTCGCGCAGAGCGGTTGATATGCGGCGTATTTTCGTAATCTGCGAGCCGATGTGGAAGTGTATCAGTTTCAGGCAATCACGCAGTCCCATCTTGTCAAGCATCTGCAATGCCTCAAGCAGTTCCGACGAGTTGAGGCCGAATTTCGACGCGTCGCCGCCGCTCTCCTGCCACTTTCCCGCTCCGGAAGAAGCCAGTTTGATGCGTATGCCGATATTCGGGCGCATATTCAGTGCCGCCGCCGTCTCGGCGATAATCTTCAGTTCGGGCAGTTTTTCCACCACAAGAAACAGCCTCTTGCCCATCTTCTGTGCCAGAAGAGCCATTTCTATGTAGTTCCTGTCCTTGTGTCCGTTGCAGACAATGATGCTGTCGGAGTCCATGTGAGTGGCTATCACGGCGTGCAGTTCCGGTTTGGAACCTGCCTCAAGACCGATGTTGTACTTCGCTCCGTGGGAGATTATCTCCTCCACGACGGGCCGCATCTGGTTCACCTTTATGGGAAACACGATGAAGTGATCGCCCTTGTACTGGTATTCTTTCGACGCTTTCTCGAAGCAGGCTGACGTGGACTGTATGCGTGTGTCGAGGATATCGGGAAACCTGAGCAGCATCGGCGCACCCATATGCCTTGCTTCCAGTTCTTCCATTACCTCCTGCAGGTCTATCTGCACATTGTTTTTCTTGGGTGTGACATACACATGTCCCTTCTCATTGATGCCAAAGTAGTTGACTCCCCAACCCTTTATGTTGTAGAGTTCTGCCGAGTCGTCGATGGTCCACTTCTTCATTTTCTCCTTGCGTTCTTGTCTTTTTCCTTGTTGTTAGTTCCTTTTACTGTATGTCGAGCATTGCTCTTATCTTTTCGATGTGTGCGCCTATCTTGTCGAAACTGTCCATCACGTTCACGTTGAGCACATGTTTCGCTTTCAGATAGTGCTGTTCACGCTCGCCCAACTGTGCCTTTATGTGCAGCAGCAGTTCCTCTCCGGTCTTGTTCTGGAGCAGAGGACGCACGCCCTTTCCCATCTGCAGGTGTTTCAGAAGCACCTCGGGTGTCGCCTGAAGGTATATGGTTTCGCCTTGCCGGTTGAGATATTCCATGTTGTCGAAAAAGCACGGAGTGCCGCCGCCACAACTGATTACGACATCCTCAAACTCCGCAACCTCGTGGAGCATGTTGTGCTCTATACGGCGGAAAGCCTCCTCTCCGCCCTCGTCGAATATCTGTTTCACAGTCTTGCGCATACGCGACTCTATGTACCAGTCAAGGTCATAGAACGTCATGCCGAGGCTTTTGGCGAGTTCCTTGCCTACGGTTGTCTTCCCGGCACCCATGTATCCGATGAGAATGATGCGTGTCATTTCTTTGCGCGTGTACTTCTTGTCTCTTTCTTTTCGGGCGTTTCCTCTATCACCTTCATGCACTCCTCGAGTGTCAGTTCGGCTGCCCGTGACTGCATGGCGCGCGGCAGGCGGTAGTTCTTGCCGTCAAACGTGATGTATGGGCCATAGCGTCCGTTGAGCACTTCCAGTCCTTCTTTCTCTTCGAAAGTCTTGATATGGCGCTTGCGCTCTGTCTCTTTCTTCTCGTCAATCAGCCTTACCGCCGTCTCGAGTGTCACTGTCAGAGGGTCTTCGCCCTTGGGCAGCGATGTGTACTGACCGTTGTAGAGTATGTAGGCGCCGTATCTGCCGTTGCCCACGGTCACTTCCTGGCCGCCGAGAGTGCCGAGAGTGCGCGGCAGGGCAAACAGAGAGAGAGCCTCGTCGAGCGTTATGCTGTCCATCTTCTTGTCTTTCGGCAACTGTGCAAAGCGCGGTTTCTCGTTGTCGTCGGCAGTGCCTATCTGCACCACTGGACCGAAACGGCCTATTTTGACGAACACGGGGCGGCCACTCTTGGGGTCTGTTCCCAACTGGCGTTCGCCTGTCTTGTGCTCCTGACGGGCGTTCATCACCTTCTCCACGTTAGGCTCGAACTTCTTGTAAAAGTCCTTCATCATTTTCTGCCACTGCAGTTTGCCGTCGGCAATCTTGTCGAAACTCTCCTCCACATGGGCTGTGAAGTTGTAGTCGAGGACATCGGGGAAGTTTTCCATGAGGAAGTCGTTCACCACGGTTCCTATGTCTGTAGGTATCAGTTTACCCTTTTCGCTGCCCACGGTTTCCTTCTTTTTCTTCGATGAGATGGTGTCTCCCTCGAGCGTCATCACGTCATACTGTCGTTCCTCTCCTTTCCTGTCGCCCTTCATCACATACTCCCTTTGCTGGATAGTGCTGATAGTCGGGGCGTAGGTAGAGGGTCGTCCGATGCCCAGTTCCTCCATTTTCTTCACGAGGCTTGCCTCAGTATAGCGCAGCGGACTCATGGTGAAGCGTTCTACGGACGTTATTTCCTTACGGTCGAGAGTGTCGCCTTTCTTCATGTCGGGCAGCAGTGCGCCAGCCTCGTCCTGTGCTTCCGTCTCGTCGTCGGCAGACTCGCGGTACACTTTCAGGAAACCTTCAAACGACACTATCTCGCCGTTGGCAACGAAAGTCTCGTCACTTCCGCCTACGGAAATGTTGATTGTGGTCTTTTCCAACTGCGCGTCTGCCATCTGTGAAGCCAGGGTGCGCTTCCATATCAGGTCGTATAGGCGTTTCTCTTGTGCCGTTCCCGTTATGGCAGGCTCGTTCATGTATGTAGGACGAATTGCCTCATGGGCAGCCTGAACGCCCTTTCCGCTGGCGTGGTAGTTGCGCGGTTTGCTGTATTCTTCACCGTAGAGATTGGTTATCTCCTCCTTGCTCGCTCCGATGCAGAGGCTCGACAGGTTCACGCTGTCAGTTCTCATGTAGGTGATGCGTCCGCTTTCATAGAGTCTCTGAGCCACCATCATAGTCTGCGAAACGGTGAATCCGAGTTTCCGTGCCGCCTCTTGTTGCAGTGTAGAGGTGGTAAACGGCGGTGCCGGAGTGCGCTTCAGGGGTTTCTTGGTGATAGATGTCACGGTGAAGTCGGCGGTGCGGCAGAGTTCCAAAAACGCCTCCGCTTCTTCCCGGGTGGCAAATCTGCGGTTGAGTTCCGCCTTCACCTCCTGCGCCGTTCCGTCATTCTGCTTCTTTTCAAACACGGCACTCACCTTGTAGTAAGGTTCGCTCTTGAACTGCTCTATCTCGCGTTCGCGCTCCACAATAAGCCTTACGGCGACGCTTTGGACGCGTCCTGCCGAGAGCGAAGGCTTCACCTTGCGCCACAGCACGGGCGAAAGTCTGAAACCCACGATGCGGTCGAGCACACGGCGTGCCTGCTGTGCGTTGACCAGGTTCATGTCTATGTGGCGCGGATTCTGTATCGCTTCGAGTATTGCGGACTTTGTTATCTCGTGGAAAACGATGCGGCTTGTCTTCTCTTCGTCAAGTCCCAGCACTTCGCAAAGGTGCCATGAGATGGCCTCTCCCTCGCGGTCTTCATCGGAAGCGAGCCATATCTTCTTCGCCGAAGCCGCCTTTGATTTCAGGTCTGCCACCAGTTTCCGCTTTTCCTCGGGTATCTCGTAGTAGGGTTCGAGGGTGTCTGTGGAAACGCTGAGTTCCTTTTTGCGCAAGTCACGGATATGCCCGTAACTTGAAGTTACCTTGTAGTCTTTGCCCAAAAATTTCTCTATCGTCTTCGCCTTGGCAGGGCTCTCGACGATAACCAGATTGTCTTGCATATTCCAAGTGTTGCTTTTTCGGAGCGCAAAAGTAAGCAAAAACTTTCCGTACACATTATTATAAATGCAAAATTTCATGTTTTTTAACCACCTTGCACTGTCCGTGCCCATCCTCGAAACGCTTTGACTACTTTGCGTCGGGGTGCAACCGGCGGTATCGGATATTCCTCGGGTGATGGAGCAAAATCTCCTGCCGCAGCATGGTATCGTCGATATGGGTGTAGATTTCGGTCGTTCCTATGTACTCATGTCCGAGCATGGCCTGGATGAAACGCAGGTCTGCGCCGCCCTTGAGAAGTTCCGTGGCGAATGAATGACGCAGCGTGTGGGGCGAGATGGTCTTGGTTATGCCAGCCTCAAGGGCCTGCCGCTTAATCATTATCAGTATCATCGTGCGCGTGAGATGCGCCCCGCGGCGGTTGAGGAATACATAGTCCTCTTCGCCGTGCTTTATGTTCATGGTGCGGCGCACGGCGAACCATAGGTCCAGTTCCTGCAGAGCCTTTTCGGAAATGGGCACAAGCCGCTCCTTGCTTCCCTTGCCCATGATACGCAGGTACATCTCTTCGCGGAAAATATTGGATATCTTCAGGTTGACAAGTTCCGAGACACGGAGCCCGCAACTGAACAGAACTTCGATGATAGCCCTGTTCCTGTGCCCTTCGGGTTTTGACACGTCGATGGACGCTTCCAGCATATCCACCTCTTCGGTGCACAGCACTTCCGGCAGATGTACGCCCAACTGCGGCGACTCGAGCAGTTCTGAAGGGTCGTCGTCGAGGTAACTTTCGTCTACGAGATAGTGGTAGAAAGAGCGCACGCCGCTGAGAATGCGTGCCTGAGAAGACGCCTTTACGCCATGGTCATGTATGCTTGCCGCAAACCGATGGAGGTCGTCGATGCCGAGCGTGAGGGGACTTTGCCCCTCTTTGGCGCAGAAGTCGAGCAGGTAACGCAGGTCATGCTGATAGGCCATCACGGTGTTGGGCGAGAAGTTGCGTGCCAGTTTGAGATACCTGATGTACTCGCGGACGATATTTGTATCGCTTTTTTTGTCGCTTTGCATCTTTTTTCTTACTTTTGCCTGCAAAATTATTGAAATAAAACAACGCACATCTTGTTGTGTGCAAGTTTTTTATTCGTTTGTGATGAAAATACTTATAATCAACGGTCCGAATCTCAATCTCCTCGGCACAAGGGAGCCCGGGATATACGGAACGACCTCTTTCGACGACTTTCTGAAAAAACTGCGCAAGGCATATCCGCACGTCACGCTGGACTACTACCAGAGCAACGTGGAGGGAGAACTCATCGACAAGATGCAGCAAGAGGGATTCACCGCCGACGGAATAGTGCTCAACGCCGGGGCGTACACCCACACGAGCATTGCATTGCGCGACTGCATAAGTTCGCTGAAAGCCCCTGTCGTGGAGGTACACATATCCAATGTGCACCGCAGAGAGGAGTTCCGGCACCGCTCAATGATTTCAGCCGTGTGCAAGGGAGTGATTTGCGGCTTCGGACTTGACAGTTACCGCCTTGCCGTGGAGGCACTCTGCGGAGACAGCACAGACCGCTGATGGACATAGACGAGTACATACTGCGGCACATAGACCCCGAACCGGAATATCTCTACCGCCTCTACCGCGCTACAAACGTGGAGTTGCTGCACGGCAGGATGGCAAGCGGTCACCTGCAGGGACGGCTGTTGAAGATGCTGGTAGAGATGATACGTCCGCGCAACATACTGGAAGTGGGGACGTTTGCAGGCTACAGTGCCATCTGCATGGCGGAGGGTCTGGAGGACGGAGGCAAGGTCTACACCTTCGAAATCAACGATGAACAGGAGGACTTCACACGCCAATGGATAGAGCAGTCGGCAGTGGCTGACCGCATAGAGTTCATCATCGGCGACGCCATAGCCCTCGCCCCGGGGCTCGGGATAACCTTTGACATGGCGTTCATCGACGGCGACAAGCGCACCTATGTGGAGACCTACGAGATGGCATTGTCCGTTCTCCGCCCCGGAGGATTCATCCTTGCCGACAACACACTGTGGGACGAGCATGTGGTGGATGCCGCCTACGCCCGTGACGCACAGACAAAAGGGATAATGAAATTCAACGACCTCGTCGCCAATGACACCCGTGTGGAGAAAGTTATACTGCCAATTCGCGACGGACTCACACTCATCAGAAAATTGTAAACCGACCGACAGAATCATAAAGACAAATGAACAGGACACGCAATACCATAGCGACACTGCTTATGCTCACGCTGTGCTGCGCAGATGCGGCAGCACAGTCGGGCATCTATGTGTGCGGACATTTCCGCAGAAACCGCGCCTCCGCAGTCACGAGAGTGAGGAACTCGGGCTACACGAACGCCATTCTCTTCAACGTGGATGTGCAGGAAGACGGCACGCTTACCACCGACTATGACTGGGGAAACAAGAAAGCGGCCGAGGCTGGAGGCATCATCTGCCAGGACGGAGTGTATGTCTTCGGTCAGTATCAGCCCTATTATGCCAACGACATAAAGCAGTTGCTCACCGCTCCGACAAGCGTCAAGCGCATCGAAATATGTATAGGCGGTTGGGGCAACGGTTCCTACGGCAAGATAAAAGACCTCATAAAGAAAGAGGGGACGGGCGAAAACTCGACGCTGTACAAGAACTTCAAGGCTCTGAAGGAGGCAATCCCCGAGATAGAGGCGGTGAACAACGACCAGGAACAGGACTATGACGTCACGACGGCGGTGGAGTTTCACAAGATGATGTATGACCTCGGGTACAAGACAACCATAGCACCCTACATGAACAAGTCGTATTGGCAGACTCTCGTAAAGAAGGTCAACGCCGCCCGAACCGGCGCTGTCGACCTCGTATACCTCCAGACCTACGGCGGAGGAGCAGGCAATAACCCGGCTGACTGGGACTTTGGAGACATCCCGATGTGGGTAGGCTTCGACTGCGAGAGCAACGGCAACCTGTCGGAAATGCAGAGCAAGTTCTCCAACTGGAAAGATTCCGGCAAGGTGGTTGGCGGTTTCCTGTGGAACTACAACAGCGAGGCACGGACTCTTAACGATTGGGCGACAGCCATAAACCGCATCTTCTACAAGCGCAGTGAGGACAGTGCGCCTGTCGTGGCAAAGGCTTACAGCGACGCGGACTTCGGAGGCTACTGCGTGGAACTGTCCGAAGGGAAATACTGCATGGCGGATCTCGCTGCGATAGGACTGAAAATCAACGACCTGTCATCACTTGAAGTGACCGCCGGATACAAGGTGACGCTCTACAAAAGCAACTCCTGCCGCGGCACTGGAATGGAGTTCACGGAGTCTACAAACTATGTGGGCGACGGATGGAACGACAAAGTCCAGTCGCTGAAAGTGGAGAGCATGACCGACGGAGTGGAGACCGTTAACTGCGAAAAGACTGCCGCCAAGGGACAGAAATACAACATTTCCGGACAGAAAGTGGACGACAACTACCGCGGTCTGGTAATAGTGAACGGACGAATAGTAATGAACAACTGATAGAAAATACATTTTCTGAAATGCAAGAGACAAGACAAAACAGAATAGCACGGCTGCTCCAGAAGGAACTGAGCCTCATATTCCAGGCGCAGACACGCGCCATGCACGGCACACTGGTAAGCGTCACACGCACGAGAGTGTCGCCTGACCTGAGCATCTGCACCGCTTACCTGAGCATATTCCCCTCGACAAAGGCGGACGAAATACTGCAGAACGTGAACAAGAACAGTTCGCAGGTGAGATATGAACTCGGTACGCGCGTGCATAACCAACTGCGCATCATCCCCGAACTGCGCTTCCACATCGACGACAGTCTGGACTACATAGAGCACATTGACGAACTGCTGAAGAAATGAACTTCCCTTTTTTCATCGCCAGACGCTACATTCTGTCGAAGAAAAGCACCAATGCCATAAACGTCATAAGCGGTATCAGCGTGACAGGAATCACCATTGCCACAATGGCGCTGGTGGTAGTGCTGAGCGTGTTCAACGGCTTCCAGGACCTTATATCGACGCTTCTCACCAACTTTGACCCGCAGTTGAAGATAACGGCAGTGTCGGGCAAGTCGATGCCTACGGACGACCCGGTGCTGCAAAAGGTGAGAAACCTGCCGGAGATACAGGTGGCTACGGAAAGCGTAGAGGACCTTGTGGTGGCGGTATACAACGGCCGTCAGGTGATGCTGACGCTGAAAGGCGTGGACGACAACTTTGCCGAACTGACCAAGATAGGCGAATGTCTGTATGGAGAAGGCGACTTCTGCCTGCACGCAGGACCGCTCGAATACGGCATTGTCGGTGCGCGTGCCGCCATGATGCTCGGCAGTGACGTGCACTGGAAGGACTACATGAAAATCTATGCCGCCCAACGTGAGGGGCAACTTGACTTGAGCAATCCCGAGACAGGGTTTGTCGCTGACTCCCTGTTGTTGCCTCCCGTGGTGTTTTCTGTGGGTCAGTCGAAGTACGACAAGAATGTCATACTCGCCCCGATAGCCTTTGCGAGGCGAATATTCAATATGCAGGGCGAGGCTACATCACTGGAACTGCGTCTCAAGGAGGGTGAGGACATCGACCGGGTGAAGGCAAAGATAAAGGACATTGTGGGCGATAAGTACAATGTGCTCGACCGCTACGAACAGCAGGCGGACACTTTCCGCATCATGCAGATAGAAAAGGTGCTGGCCTATATCTTCCTTACGTTCATACTGATTGTGGCGTGCTTCAACATCATCGGCAGCATTTCGATGCTGATAATCGACAAAAAGAAAGATGCGGAGACGCTGCGCAATCTCGGCGCAAGCGAGAAACAGATTTCGAGGATATTCCTTTTCGAGGGGCGCATCATCACCGCCATAGGTACGGTAGTGGGCATTGCGGCTGGTCTGTTCATCTGTTGGCTCCAGCAGACTTACGGAATCGTGAAGATGGGATCAGGCGCCAACTACATCGTTGCGGCGTATCCCGTGAGCGTACACTACCTTGACGTGCTCATAGTGTTCATCACTGTCACCGTCGCCGGGTGGCTTGCGGTGTGGTATCCTGTGCGTTACATGTCACGCAAACTGCTCGCTGACAGGGAATAGACAAGAAGGCGGTTTGAGCCGTCAGGCGTATTCCGACAGTTCGAGCCAGCGCATGGACTTCTCGTCCAGTTCCTTTTCGAGTTTCGGCAGTCGGATGCTCTTTTCCGTGAGTTCCTCTACGCCGAGCGTTCCGCTGCACAACGCTTCCTCTATCTGCTTCTTTTCCGCCTCCAGTTGCTCTATTTCCTTTTCGAGACGCAGGTATTCCTGCTTTTCCTTATAGGAGAGACGGCGTCGTGTGTCGTTGCGGTAATCCTTTTTTACAGTGTTTTCCGGCTGTTTCCGTACAGCCTTTTCCTGCGCCGCCTCCTTTGATTCCATGGCGGCAACGTCACGGTATTGGGTGTAGTTTCCGGGGAAGTCGCGTATCACGCCCTCGCCGTTGAACACAAGCAAGTGGTCCACCACTTTGTCCATGAAGTAGCGGTCGTGGCTCACGACGATGACACAGCCGGCGAAATCCTGCAGGTATTCCTCCAGGACTTGCAGTGTCTGGATGTCCAAGTCATTGGTTGGCTCGTCGAGAATCAGGAAGTTAGGGTTGCGCATGAGTACCGTACAGAGGTAGAGTTTGCGCCGCTCTCCGCCCGAGAGTTTGTAGACGTAGTTGTGCTGTTGCTCGGGAGTGAAGAGGAAATACTGCAGGAATTGCGATGCGCTCAGTTTCTTTCCGCCGCCGAAGTCGATGTAGTCGGCTATGTCGGTGATGATGTCTATGACCTTCTGACTGTCGTCAAACTGCAGTCCTTCCTGTGAGAAATAGCCGAACCTCACGGTCTCTCCTATGTCGAAACGGCCCGAGTCGGGCGGCACAAGCCCGAGAAGCATCTTTATGAATGTGGACTTTCCCGTACCGTTGTTGCCCACGATGCCCATCTTTTCAAACCGGGCGAAGTTGTAGTAGAAGTCCTTGAGTATCACCTTCGGGGGGAAGCCGTCCTTGTGGAAGGTCTTGCTCACATACTGGCACTCGAATATCTTGCTGCCGATATAGACCTTCGAGGCTTTCAGGCGCATCTGACGCTCCTCGATTCTGCGCTTTGCCACGCTCTCCAGTTCGTAGAAAGCGTCCTCACGGTACTTCGCCTTGTGTCCGCGGGCCTGTGGCATCCGCCGCATCCACTCCAGTTCCGTGCGGTACAGGTTGTTGGCTCTTGCCACCTCGGCGCGCTGTGCGTCGATGCGTTCCTGTCGCTTTTCCAGATAGTAGGCGTAGTTTCCGCGGTATGTATAGATGCTTTGGTTGTCGAGTTCGAGTATCACGTCGCACACACGGTCGAGGAAATAGCGGTCGTGGGTGACCATCAGCAGTGTCTTGTTTCCGCGCTGCAGGAACCCCTCAAGCCAGATTATCATGTCGATGTCGAGGTGGTTCGTCGGCTCGTCGAGCATCAGGAAGTCCGGCTCTGTGATGAGCACGTTGGCCAGAGCCACCCTTTTCTGCTGTCCGCCGCTCAGTTGTCCCATCGGCTGTGATAGGTCTGTTATCTTCAGTTGCGTCAGTATCTGTTTCGCCTTGAGTATCTTTTCTTCGTCACCGTGGTGGTTGAAACAGGCGTCGAGCACGCTTTCCTCCGGGTCGAAGACCGGTGTCTGGGTGAGGAAACCTACCCTTATGTCACGCCTGTAGATGATGCTTCCACTGTCATAGCCCTCCTCGTCCATGAGTATTTTCATGAGCGTGGACTTTCCGGTGCCGTTCTTGGCGATGAGGCCGACACGCTGCCCCTCTCCCACACTGAAGTTTATGTTGTGGAAGAGCACCTGTGCCCCGAATGACTTGGTGAGGTTCTGTACGTCAAGAAACGGTGTCATGCCTACAGGAACTTTTCTATGTATTCCAGCAGTTCGTCCCTTCCTGCCTTCTTTTCGCTGGAAGTGATGAAGTAGGGAGGCAGTTCTTCCCAACCGTCTTCCAACTGTTTCATCCACTCTGCGGCGTTCTGCCGCGCTTTCACAGGACCGAGTTTGTCAGCCTTGGTAAACACTATCGAGAACGGGATGCCGCTCTGTCCCAGCCAGTCCACGAACTCCCTGTCAATCTTTTGCTGCTCATGGCGTATGTCGATGAGTACAAACACGTTGACGAGTTGCTCCCTCTGGAGTATGTAACTGGCTATCATCTGCTCTATCTGGCGCTGTACTGTCTTGGAGCGTTTGGCGAATCCGTAGCCCGGAAGGTCTACAAGATACCACTCTTTGTTGATGATGAAGTGGTTGATAAGGAGTGTCTTGCCCGGTGTGGCGGATGTCTTTGCCAACCCTTTGTGGTTGCACAGCATGTTGATCAGCGACGATTTGCCCACGTTACTCCTTCCGATGAAGGCGTATTCGGGCTTGTCGTCAGTGGGGCACTGGCTCACTGTTGCCGACGACACGGTAAATTCAGATGTCTTGATTGTCACTTCTTACTTGTTTTTATTGTAGTATTCGCAGCCTTTCTGCACGTTTTTCAAAATCGCTTTCGACGACATCGTGGCTCCCGTTACGGCATCCACTTTCGCTTTCTCCGCCTTTTTCACCGTCATGCCGGTAAACTTTCCGAGCATCTCTTTCTTCACCAAGGCGAAGTATTTTGGGGTTTCCTTGTTGCGCAGCGGTTTTACCTTCTGTATCTTTCCGCCTTTTATGTATATCTTCACGGGGGTGTTCGCTGCATATCCCTTCACTTCCGGGCACACGTTGGTGGTGTTTACCACCGTCATTCCCTCCTCTTCCGTTATCACGGGGGTGTCCTGCACGAACCCCATAAGGCAGAGCGCCACCGCTCCGCACAATGCTGTCTTCTTCATATTATCTCTTTTGCAGTATTTCAACTATGCGTGTCATGCGGCTCGGAATGCGTATCTGTTGCGGACATTTCGGAATGCACGCCTCGCAGTCGGTGCATTTCGTTGCCCACTGTCGTTTCTTCAGGCCGTCGCTGAAGAGTGCCGCCACTTTGTCGATGCGCTCCTGCCAGTCGGCGGAAGCCTTGTCTGGCAACGGCAGGAGATGTCCGTTGACAGCCTGGTTGTAGAGTGCGAAGTTGCCGGGAATGTCCACACCGAACGGACAGGGCATACAGTATTTGCAGTCCGTACACGGTATCACCGGCACGCCTGCCATGCTGTCGGCCACTTTCGCCAGCATTCCGTATTCCTTTTCGGAGCACAGGTCGAGTGGCGAAAAGGTCTCCACGTTCTCCTGGAGCATCTCCATCGTGTTCATGCCCGACAGTGTCGTGAGCACGTTCTGGTGCGATCCGGCCCAGCGGAACGCCCAGCGTGCCGCCGAGTCGGTGGGTCTTGCCTCCCTCAACGGCTTCATGTCTTCAGCCGAAACCTTGGCGAGGCGTCCTCCGCGGAGCGGTTCCATCAGCACGGCCTGTATTCCGGCCTTTTCGAGTTTGTTGTAGAGGTACTCCGCATCGGTGTTCCACTGTCCGGCATGACGCCAGTCTATGTAGTTCATCTGTATCTGCACGAAGTCCCAATGGAACTCGTCATTGTTGTCGACGAGGTAGTCGAACACCTCCACATTGCCGTGATAGGAGAACCCGAGGTTGCGTATGCGGCCGGCTTTGCGCTCTTCCAGTAGGAACTCCAGCAGTCCGTTGTCCTCGAAACGGGGCGTAAACTCCTCCATTCCCTTGCCTCCAATGCTGTGCAGAAGGTAGTAGTCGATGCAGTCGACACGCAGTTGCTTCATCGAGTTGCGGTACATCTCCTTCGCCTTTTCCGGGTCCCAGAGGTCCTGGCCCATGTTTGACATCTTCGTGGCGACGAAATAACTGTCCCTCGGATGACGGCTCAGGGCGATGCCCACCGCCTCTTCCGATTTGCCTCCGCAGTAGATTGGGGCTGTGTCAAAGTAGTTCACGCCGTGGGCAATGGCATAGTCCACCTCGCGGTTCACCTCGTCCTGGTCTATCTTTCCGTCCTTTTGCGGCAGCCGCATCATGCCGAAGCCGAGCAGCGACACCTTGTCGTTGGTGCTGCGGTTTACCCTGTAGGTCATCCTGTTGTCCGCTGTCGGGGCGACAGAGACCTTGTCTCCGTCAGCACCATGGGCCATGGCACTGAACGGTTTCACTGCCATCAGTCCTATCACCGACGCTCCTCCGCGTCCCAGATGCTTGAGAAACTGGCGGCGGCTCTGCTTTTGCTTGTCTTCAGACATGAGTTTCTGTTTCGTTGAACTTATACAAAGGTATTAAAAAAATGCGACAACGCCTTTCTTGTGTCATTTCTTTAGCGTTATGACAGTTATTTCCGCCGGGTCTCCGATGCGCATAGGCATCGTGCCGCCTATGCCGGTGTTGACGTAGAGGCACTGGTTTCCCTCGCGGTAAAGTCCTGCGTGCTCTTTGTAGAGCAGCCCCGACAGGTAGTAGCGACCGAAGAAACCGACCTGTCCGCCGTGGGTGTGTCCCGAGAGCGTGAGGGGTATGTCGTGTTTGCCAAGCACTTCTCCGCGCCAGTGGCTGGGGTCGTGTGTGAGCAGTATGCGGAACATTCCGTCAGTTCCCTGGAGTGTTTTCGCGAGGTCGCCGCGGCGTATGACACTGTGCGTGGCGAGGCTTTGGTTCTCGCTGCCGAGTATGGCTATGCTGTCATTTCCGCGCTTCAGCATGGCGTTTTCGTTCATCAACAACCGCCAGTGCAGGTCGTTGCGCTCCATGGAAATGACGTTTTGCAGCCGCTTGTGACGCTCCCTGTCAGTCATCTGGCGGTCATAAGGCAGGTAATCGTGGTTGCCGAGAATGGAGAAAACGCCGTCCTTGGCTTTTATCTTGCTCAGTATCGGCAAAAAATGGGGCAGTTCCTCGTCGGTCAGCGACACGATGTCGCCGGTGAAGAACACGGCATCGGCATTGAGGGAGTTTACCTTTCTGACAATGGCTTCCAGTTCTCCGTCGTGTCCTTCCCAGCCGTCGAGATGAAGATCTGATATCTGCACGATCCTGTAACCGTCGAATCCGGGCGGCAAACCGGGAAAACGGAGAGTGACATCCGTCTGTCTGCTCTGGAAGCGGCCGCGGAAATGACCGTAGGCAGCCGCCATAATCCACACCGCCGCGACGGCAACCGAAGCAATGGCGAACGGCTTGTACCTTACAGGCGAGTGCCACAGGGCAGACAAGCCCCTCGCAATGCCATAGAAAACATTGGGTATAAGCGCCAGCAGCAATGCTATCACCGCCACTGCCACGACAAAGAGTTTCATTCCCATAAGCACCATGGATTATGCCTTGTGTGTCGTCGGGAAGAGTGTATAGATGCCATTGAAGATGTAGTACAGCAGCGTGCCGCTCACCAGGCCTGCTATCGCGTCAATGGCGTAGTGCGCCTGTATGTAGACAGTGGCGAAGAACATGAGCACGGCAAGGGGCAGTATCCACAGGAACACCTTGCGGTTGCCGCTCCTGAAGAGCAGGAACATGCACACCGTCGTCACGCCCACATGGCTCGAGGGGAATGCCGCCGTGGGGCGTTCTCCCGCCCATTTGGCTATCTCTACGGCTTTCCACATGGGTCCGTGCTGCCATCCAGGCGAGGGCAGGCAGTCCATAGACAGGTCGCTGTGGGTCTCGAAGTAGTGCCCGAGCGACGGAAACACTCCCTGATGGATGAGGTCAAGCCCCACGGCACGGAAATAGAACGTAGGCCCTGCCACAGGTATGAAGATGAAAAAGACGTAATATGCGAAGAATGAAGCCATGATTATGAACACCGTACGGTCAAATTCCGTCTTGCGGTAGAGGAAGTAGAACATGGCGGTGAAGACTATTATGGGATAGTAAGAGACGTATCCCAAGTCAAGGGGCTCCGAGACTATGCCCCAAGGCAGCAGTTTCGAGAACTCTATCGAGGGCTGGCAGCCGAACAGGCTCTGTTCCCAACCGCAGAACAAGTGGTCGAGATTCTGGAAACAACGGTTGAACTCGTAGGTGTCGGGATACCAGTCCGCGAGCATGTATATCTGCACCGCCACCCTGACGAGCATCGTCATGCGGCACGGCACAAGCCTGTAGACGCCCCACATGGCAGCCATGAGCACCACAACCCGCAGGCGCAGCGACACCATCTCGCCCGGATTGTGCAGCCGGGTGTACATCACCAGCATCAGCAGGGCGGTTATCGCCAGATAGCACAGCACTGCCCACTCCAGCGGTATCAGCCCCTTCACGGGTTTCTTGTCTATGCTGAAAAAGTCTTTTGTCCTTGTCTTCATCTCTCTTAGGGTTATATCCAGCCTTCCCTCTTATACCATTCCACCGTGCGCTTCACGCCCTCCTCCAGGCCGACCTCGGGGCTGTAGCCCAGTTCACGGCGTGCCGGAGTGATGTCGCAGCGCCAGTTGCGCTGCGCGAGGATGTGGAACTTGTCGTTGTTGAGCGCCGTTATCCGTCCGCTGACCTGTGCCCACAGGCTGCCGAGGGCGCACACAGCCCTCATGAGGAAGATCGGCATCACGAGCCTTACGCACCAAGGGTTGCCAAGTTCGCGGCGCACGAGGCGCGAGAAAGTCTCGCTCTCATACACTCCGCCGTCGGTAATGAAGTAGCCCCTGCCGCTCTCTTCCTGCTCCAGAGCGAGGAACACCGCTGCCACGACATCGGTGACATAAACGAAAGTTATGTCCTGTCGGCTGAACCCAACGGCACTGTCCACATGGCGGCTTATGCTCTTCACCATGAGGAAATAGTCCCTTTCGCGCGGGCCGTAGACACCTGTCGGGCGCAACACGGTGTAGTTGAGTTTGTCCTTTACCGTGGCGAGGAAACGCTCAGCCTCCAGTTTCGACTTGCCGTAGGCGGTATCGGGCATCATGGGGTCGGTGTCGAGGATGTCCTCATGGGGTTCGTTTTCGCGCGGAGCACCATAGACCGACAGCGAGGAAAGGAACACGAACTTTTTCAGGTCCATGCCGCTGCGCAGCAGAGCACGGACTATCACTTTCACGCCCTCGCTGTTGGTGCGGAAGAAGTCGGCCTTGCGGCGGCACTTGGTAGCCCCTGCGGCGTCCACCACATAGTCGAAACCGTGTTGGCGGAACTGCCCGGTCATCCTGTCCTCGTCGCCGAACGCCAGTTCGATGAAGTGTATCCTACCGTCGCTGAGATAGCGGCGTGAACTGGTCTTGCGCACCGCAGCCCAAGTGTCGAAGCCCCTTTTGAGAGCCTCTTCCACTATAAAACTGCCGATGAAGCCCGACGCTCCGATAACGAGAATCTTCATCTTGCTATCCTACACTGCACCCCGGCTTGATGTCTTTCGATGTTGTCACCACCGAGAGGCTGCCGTCGAAGTCAACGGCGGAGAGGATCATGCCCTGGCTTTCCTCGCCCATCATCTTGCGCGGCTCGAAGTTTGCCACGAAGAGTACCTGCTTTCCGACGAGTGCCGACGGCTCTTCGTAGTAGGCGGCGATGCCTGAAAGTATCGTGCGGCCGTCGGGTGTGCCGTCGTCAATGTGGAATTTGAGCAGTTTCTTGCTCTTCTTCACCTTTTCGCAAGAGGTGACCGTGCCCACGCGGATGTCGAGTTTCTCGAAGTCATCGAAACTCACGTTGTCCTTCACAGGCTGCGGCTTGAACGACGAAGCCTCGTTTGCCGCCTTGGTGTCGGCGAGTTTCTTCAACTGGAGTTCTATCGTCTCGTCGTCGATCTTTTCGAAGAGCAGTTCGGGTTCTGCCAGTTGTTGGCCTGCCTTCAGGAGGTCTGTCGAACCGAGGCTCTCCCATTCGAAACTGTCGAGGTTGAGCATCGAGCGCAGTTTGCGGCTGCTGAAAGGCAGGAAAGGCTCGAAAGCGATGGCGAGGTTCGCCACCAACTGGAGCGACACATAGAGGATTGTCTCCACGCGTTTGGGGTCTTCCTTCCACACCTTCCACGGTTCGCACTCGGTGATGTAGCGGTTTCCGATGCGCGCGAGGTTCATGGCCTCCTTCTGTGCGTCACGGAACTTGAACGCCTCAAGCAGTGTCTCGACGTTGGCTTTCACTCCCTTGAACTCGTCGATGGCAGCCTTGTCCACGTCGAGGAGGTCGCCGCACTGCGGCACGACACCTGCAAAGTATTTCTTGGTCAACTGCAGGGCGCGGTTGACGAAGTTGCCGTAGATGGCCACAAGTTCCGAGTTGTTGCGCTCCTGGAAGTCTTTCCATGTGAAGTTGTTGTCCTTTGTCTCGGGCGCATTGGCGGTAAGCACATAGCGCAGCACGTCCTGCTTGCCCGGGAAGTCGACGAGATACTCGTGCAGCCACACCGCCCAGTTGCGTGAGGTGGATATCTTGTCGTTCTCGAGATTGAGGAACTCGTTTGCCGGAACATTGTCGGGCAGGATGTAATCGCCGTGTGCCTTGAGCATCACGGGGAAGATTATGCAGTGGAACACGATGTTGTCCTTGCCGATGAAATGTATCAGCCGGGTGTCGCTGTCCTTCCACCATTTCTCCCAAGAACCCCACTTTTCCGGGTCCTTGTCACAGAGTTCCTTGGTGTTGCTGATGTAACCTATCGGGGCGTCGAACCACACATAGAGCACCTTTCCGTCGGCTCCGGCCACCGGCACGGGTATTCCCCAGTCCAGGTCGCGCGTCATCGCCCTCGGCTGCAGGTCCATGTCGAGCCACGACTTGCACTGTCCGTAGACGTTGGAGCGCCACTCCTTGTGGTCTTCCAGTATCCACTTCTTCAGCCACTCCTGATAGTCGCCGAGCGGTAAGTACCAGTTCTTCGTGGGGCGTTTCACGAGCGCGTGGCCCGGATTGTTCTTGTTCGTGGGGTTGATGAGCTCCTCAGGCGAGAGCGTGGAGCCGCAGTGCTCGCACTGGTCGCCGTAAGCGCCCTCGAAGCCGCACCGCGGACAAGTGCCCACAATGTTCCTGTCGGTGAGGAACTCGCCGGTCTCCGCGTCGCAGTACTGGTCTTCCTCTATCTCCTGGAGTTTGTTTTCGTCGTAGAGTTTACGGAAAAAGTCGGACGCGAACTTGTGGTGTATGTCCGACGTGGTGCGCGAATAGATGTCGAAGGAGATGCCGAACTTCTCGAAAGAGTCCTTTATCATGTTGTGGTATCTGTCCACCACCTCCTGCACAGAGATGCCCTCTTTCCGCGCGCGGATAGTCACTGGCACGCCGTGTTCGTCGGACCCGCCGATGAAAACCACCTCGCGCTTCTTCAGACGCAGGTATCTCACGTAGATGTCGGCAGGCACATACACTCCTGCAAGGTGCCCGATATGTACTCCACCGTTGGCATAAGGCAGCGCAGCGGTGACTGTTGTTCGCTTGAAATCCATGTTTTTATATGTCTATTTGGGCGCAAAATTACTGAAAAATAGGTGTATTACAAAACAAATCGCCCCTTTATTGCCACGGACAGCAGGCACAGCGGCAGTGCCTGAGCGGCGCATTGCCACTCCGCAAGCGGTGCTGCTTTCGGGTGACAACTGTGCTGTTGTCATGCCGGAGCGGTGCTTGCGCAGGTTGTTCACGGTCGTGGT
>CAVDQB010000029.1:22466-25929 GCA_963611255.1 Faecalibacterium prausnitzii | reverse complement strand
AACGGTCGTGGTACGAACGGATAACGGACGTGGTTCGGGCGGATGACGGACGTGGGACGACTGGATAACGTGCGGTGTACCGCCGCGGAAACGGTGCTTCCTGGGTGAAAGAACGAAGAACGGAAAGTGGAGAAACGGAGGATATGGGAAACAGGACAGGCCGCGACGTTTTCCGCCGCGGCCTGTCGCTTGTGCCGGCAACCGTATGCCGGGGGAAGTGCAGTATGTTATCTGAAGAGCATTTTCCTCATGATGTTGCCCTTCTTCACTATCACCATGCCCTTGGAGGGAGCGGAGAGGCGGCGACCCTGGAGGTCGTAGAGCTCAGCTCCGTCAAGGAGAGCGGAGAGCGAGCCGGCGTCAACGGAGCCGATACCATCGGTCTCGTCCGCAACGATATCAAGACTCACGCCCTTCGTGCCGCTCGTGCCGGTGCTGATGTAGGCGCGGTATGGCGACATTTTCACTGTGGCGGCACCGGACTTCTCAAGCAGTGACGCCACGTTCCAGAACTTGTTTTTGGAGATGATGTAGTTGGATGGGGAGTTGTCGACGGTCGCCGTGGCGAACGTACCGACAAGGTTGGCATCGGCAAGCGGAGCCGCAACGACCCTCGCCCCGGTGTAGCCGCTTATGCTGACGGTACTGTTGTCGGTATAGGCAAGCACCGGCTTGCCGGCGGTGACAGTGTCGGCAATCTCTTTTACGGTGATATAGGCGTCACCGATGTTTTCTATCTCATAGAACTTGGCGGACTTGTTGTCAGCAGTGCTGAACGTGAACGGCAGGCACAGTGTCACCCAGTTGCTTGTCACATCACGCCCATAGGTGGCCTGATGGTCTGTATCCATGGTGAAATCGCACGGCGAGGAGAACTCTGCCGCGTCGACGAAGTTCACGTCCGAGTAGCATACGGCATTTACCCCATCGGCATTGTAGCGTTTGTCTCCCACGGTGAAGTGGCGGCGCAGGGTGAAGTAGCCGTCCACATAGTTGGCGTTTTCGGCGCCAGCACCCTTGGTGTCGTAGTCTGGCAGACTCGGGCAGCCCTTGAAGATATCTGTTGTAGTGCAGTTGTCTGCCACGGTGAAGTTCTCGCCTACATAGATTTTCTTCAGTTTGCCATTGTCGCCCATCTGGAACAACGCTTCCATATTGGTAACGTTCCGGGTATTGAAGCCAGACATGTCAATTTCTTTCAGAGATTCGCTCCACTGGAACATCCAGCCCATATTGGTCAGACTTTCGGTGTCGAATGTAGAAAGGTCGAGCGTCTCGAGTGCCGTGCAGCCTCTGAACATAAATGCCATGTTGGTTACTTTCGCCGTATTGAATGCCGAAACGTCGAGCGTTGTCAGAGATTCACAACCATCAAACATGTTTGCCATTGTTGTAACGTTTGGCGTATTCATAGTGCCAAGATTGATATCCGACAATTTAGAGCAATAGTATAGCAGATAGCTCATGTCATCAACCTTATCTGTATTGAACCCGGACAGGTCGAGTGATGTCAGCGACCGGCAGTTTCTGAACATCTCCTTCATAGTAGTCACTTTTGAAGTGACCATCCCCGACAAGTCGAGGGTTGCCAAAGCCCTGCATCCATTGAACATACTGCTCATGTCGGTAGCTTTTGCCGAGTTGAGGTTGCTCAAGCTGAGCGATGGCAAGGCTTCGCAGTCTTTGAACATAGAACTCATGTTTGTTACCTCAGGAGCGGTGAACCCAGACAGGTCAATGGCTGTAAGTTTCTGGCAATTGTTGAACATGTTGCTCATGTTGGTAACTTTCTCTGTGTTGAAACTTGTCACGTTGACCGAAACCAGCTTTTGACAGCCATTGAACATACTGCTCATGTCGGTAACTTTCTCGGTATTGAATGTGGCGAGGTTGAGCGATGTAAGTGAAGTACAACCGTTGAACATCTGGCGCATATCTGTTACCTCAGATGTATTGAGGTATTCCATTCCGGTTATTGTGGTAAGGTTCTTCATGTCACAGAACCACTTATAGCAAGTGGATGGCTTTGCATCAATAAAGTCTTCACAGAATACTACCTGTGTGATATTGTCACATATACCCTCGCTGCTGGTTGTCCAGAACGTGTCATCTGTAGATGTAGGCAGCGTGTACTTCTTGGTGGCGGTAGTCGTAATGTCGTATTTCTTGTCGTAGTGGAACGTGAGGGTCTTGTTGCTTTCTGTGTATTCTGCCCAACCCATCATCTTGTATCTGGTAAAGTAACCTCCGTCAGAGATGTATTTTGCCATTTCTATTCCTACGTTTGACGCATTGTAGCCGGTGAGTTTCTCACAACCACTGAACATATTGGTGCCAGTGCCTTTTGCCTTGAAGTTGTCACCGGCGTAGATAGTTTCCAGCGATGAGCACAGCCAGAACATACCGTTCATTGACGACATATTGCTGGTGTTGAACTCTGATAGGTCAAGTACGGTAAGGCTGGTACAACCATAGAACATCTCTTCCAGGAAGTTGGCATTTGATGTGTTGATGTATTCTGTTCCGCTGATGTCTTTGAGTTTCGACATATTGAAGAACCAACGGTAGCATCCTGTCGGGCGTGCATTGGCGAAGGAGGGATTGACGGTGACACGCTCTATATTGGTCATGCCCAGCCATTCAGGATTTCTCTTGTAAGGGTTGATATCGTACTTGGCGGTGGCTTCGGTGACAGGCTTCAGTCTGTCGTAGTGGAAAGTCAGCGAGTTGTCGCTCTCTTGGTATTCTACCCAAGCCTCCAGGTCGTAGCCAGTGAGGTAGCCTCCGTCAGAAATGTACTTGGCTTTCTCTTTGCCTACGCTACTACTGTCGTAACCGGTGAGTTTCTCGCATCCGCTAAACATATCTGTACCGTCGCAATCATCGGCAACCTGGAACTCGTCGGATACCCTTATTGTCGCCAGTTGCGAACAACCGCTGAACATGTTGGTCATGTTGTTTACTTTAGAGATATTCAGTTCTGTCAAATCCAGATTGGTCAGAGCTGTACAGTTCTGGAACATACCCTGCATGTCTGCAACCTTTGTCGTGTTGAGATTCTCCCAGCCCGTAATGCCTGTCAGCGCAGTCATGCCCGAGAACATGTCTTTGCATGAGGCTATCTCCACGGCGGCGAAACTGCTGTCGAATGTCACTGTGGTGATGTCTTCCTTGTGTGCGGCCCCGCTGGGGGTATAGCTGTCGTCATATAAATATGTAGATGTAGCGGCAGAATAGTCCCTCTGGTCGTTATTGTAGAAGGTGAGAGTCTTGCTGTCGGCATTATATGCCACCCATGGACTGGTGATGGTGTTTGTCAGATAACCGCCGTCGCACACACGTATGGCCTTGTCTTTGCCTACGCTTGTACCGTCGTAGTTTGCCAGTTTAGAGCAACCGTTAAACATATTGTCGCCCGTGCAAGATTCTGCCAGTGTGAAGTTGTCTTTCACATAGATGTTGG
>CAVDQB010000029.1:0-22072 GCA_963611255.1 Faecalibacterium prausnitzii | reverse complement strand
GAGAGAGCCCAAACCAGAGAACCAGTGTGAGCAGGTTGTCGGTCTTACGGCGGAGAACGCCGTGTCGAAGATGACCTTCTCGATGGAGTTGGCGTAGGTACTTGCCGTCCAGCCGGGGGTGGCATTACCGGTTGAGGGGAGGTCGAACTTCGCTGTCGGGCTGACGAAATCCCTGAGGTTGTCATAGTGGAAAGTCAGTGTCTTGGCGCCGGAGTTGAACTCCACCCATGCTGCGGCATCGCCTGTGACCTTAGTGAGGCAGCCGCCGTCGGCAGTGTACTTCGCTTTCTCTATGCCGTAACTGCCGGCAGAATAGTTCGTGAGTTTCGTACAATCTTTGAACATGGCGGTTCCGGTGGCACCATTCACAGTGAAGTTGTCGCTTACAACGATTGCCGAAAGTGATGTATCGCCATCAAACATGTTATCCATGGCAGTAACATTCTGTGTGTCAAAATCTGTAAGGTCCAGATAACTGAGCTTGGGGCATGCGCCGAACATCTCTTCCATGTTGGTTACTGCCGACGTATTGATGCCGGTTAGGGTAATCGATGCCAAAGTAGAGCAGCCGGCGAACATGCCTCTCATGTCTGTCACTTTCTCGGTGTTGAACGTAGAAACGTCTATCGATGTTAGTGATTCGCAGAGAGCGAACATGGCCCTCATGCTGGTAACTTCAGATGTGTTGAAGTATTTCAGTCCGTCGATGTTCTTTAGTTTTGTCATCTCGTAGAACCATCCGATGCAGGTAATGGGGCGTGCGGCGGCAAAGGCAGAATCGAATACTACCTGTTCTATCTCTTTGCGATAATCGTACCATCCGTATGTCTGGCTTGCACTTGTGGGTAGGTCACAGGTAAGGGTAGACAGGCACGTTGCTTTCAGATTGTCGTAGTGGAAAGTAAGCGTCTTTGTAGTGCTGTTGTATTCTACCCATGCCTCTGGGGTGCTGCCTATATGCAGCAGATAGCCACCGTTTTCCCGGAATATGGCCTTGGCTGTTCCTGTGCTTGTTGCGTCAAAGTCGGGCAGACTGGTGCAACCGCTGAACATATCAGTGCCTTCGCATACACTGGGCAGAGCAAAGGTATCTGATACATAGATAGCCTTTAGTGCGGTACATCCACTGAACATGCTGTTGGTGTTGGTTACTTTGGATACGCTGAAGCCGGTAAGGTCTATACTGTTGAGCGACTGGCAGTCTTTGAACATACTGCTCATGTCGGTAACAGCCGAAGTGTTAAGGTTTGCTATGCTGTCTATCTTTGCAAGGGCTGTCATTCCCGAGAACCAACTGCTGCAGGTGGTGGGCAAGTAGTTGTCGAAACTACCGCTGAAGCATACTGTAGTGATGTCGTCCTTGTGTGCCAGCCATCCTGGTTGGCCCTCGTTGGCTACATAGTAATTTGCGGTGGCGGTGGAAGTGTGCTTCTTGGCGTTGTAGTAGAAGGTGAGAGTCTTGGTGTCGGCATTGTATGCAGCCCAAGCCATGTTTGTGGTTTTGTTGGCCAGATATCCACCTGTAGAAATACTCTTGGCTTTCTCTTTGCCTATACTGCTGGCCACGTAACCGGGCAGGCTGCTGCAGCCGGCAAACATGTCGGTACCGTCGCAAGTAGAGGGTAGTTCAAAGTCTACGTCGGTGAAGATAGACTCCAGTGACGTACAGTTCTTGAACATCTGTGATGCGTTTGTAAGGGAGAACGTTTTGAGTCCTTCCATATCTACTGCGGTTAGAGAAGAGCAGCCTTCAAACATGCTTGACATATCTGATACGCCAGAAGTATTCAGGTATTTCAACCCTTCTATACTCTTCAGGTTGCTCAAGCCAGCGAACAGCCCTGCGCAATTGCTTACGCTGTACATAACTAAGTAGTTGTCTATCTCTACTTTTTCTATATCAGAGGCGTACTCACGCCATCCGGGTTCGCTGCCTTTTTCGGGGAAAAGGTATGCCGCTGTAGCTGCAGATGCCTTGCGGCTGTTGCTATAGTGTAGGGTAAGTGTCTTCGTCTCGCCGTTGTATTCAGCCCATGCCTCTTCAGGGGCTTTGGTAAAAAATCCGCCCTCTGTAGTGTATGTGGCTTTCTCTTTATCATATCTAACCCAATTGCTGTTAGTTTTGTAAGCAAACATTTTATCTGAGTAGCATGAATCAGACAATTTGAAAGCATCACTTGTAATTATGGTGATGTTCAACCAAGTCGTATTCATGTCAAACATGTTGTTTGTTTGGGTAACATTACAGGTATTAAAACTTGACAAATCTACGGTTCTCAGTGATGAGCAATTCATGAACATATAGTCCAGTCTGGTAACTTTCGATGTTCTGAAATTTGTCAAATCCAGCGATCCCAGTTTCCCGCAGTTCAGAAACATTCCGCTCATGTCTGTCACATTTTCTGTATTGAAATTGGATAAGTCTATAGAGGTCATACTGCCACAACCGTTGAACATACCGCCCATATCGGTTACGTTTCGGGTGTTGAAACTGGAAAGGTTGAGGGTGGTTATAGAACTGCATCCCGAAAACATTCCGTTCATGTTGGTAACGTTTTCGGTGTTGAAAGTAGACAAGTCTAGAGATTTTAGAGAAGAACAATTGTAGAACAAACTGCTCATATTGGTGGCATTGTCGGTATTGAAGCCAGACAAGTCAAGCTCTGTTAACGATTTGCAACCGTAGAACATTTTGTCCATATTGGTTACGTTCTTTGTGTTAAATCCCGCCGCAGTATTGATGGATTTCAACGCCCCGCATTCGTTGAACATATAGCTCATGTCTGTCACGTTCTCTGTGTTGAAACTAGACAAGTCTACAGACTCAAGAGCTTTGCATGTGTTAAACATTTCGCACATGTTGGTCACGTTCTTTGTGTCGAAATTCTCCGTGTCTATCGACGTCACCAGCCAGCATCCTTTAAACATGTTCCTCATGTTAGTAACGTTGGCGGTATTGAAGTTTGATACATCCAGGCTTGTTAAACTTTTGCAGTCGTTAAACATAAAAGACATATCGGTAACCTTTTCGGTATTGAAATGCGATACGTCTACGGAAGTTAGCCATTTACAATTATAGAACATACCATACATATCTGTAACTTCAGATGTATTAAGGTATTCTAAGCCTCCCACTGCTTTTAAATATATCGCTTCATAAAACCATGCATGGCAACTTTTGGGGCGATAATCAACAAAAGAACTGTCAAAATTAACAGAACTTATAGACCTTTGCCAATCTTGTACCCATGTTGGAGTACCTTGCTCTGGAATGTCATATACATAAGTATACTTATATTTCATGGTCGAGCGATTCTCGTCATAATAGAATTCCAGCATTCCAGAATGGAATACTGCATAGGCCTCTTTAGCGGCATGAGCCATGGTAGGCATAAGAAGCAGCATGGCAAGCAGTGTACCCTTGATGAATCTGGTGAAAGAAGAAGTTGTAGTGATCATATATTTGTGGAATTGTTTTTATCTGTTTGATATTCGGTGCAAAGTTAGCGAAAAATGTCAAACCACGCATTACCCCCCCCCTGATAATATTTGCTGGTTTACAGCATTTTTTGCAACACGGAGGGCATTTTGTGCCCTCCGTATTGCAAAATTCCATTACGACAGTCTGCCCTTACTCCATGAAGCGACCGGCGATATAGTCAGAAAAGGCGGCACGATAACTGTCACCGATGGGGATGACTCGTCCGTCGGACATGGTGACCTGCGTTTTGGTCACCTCACTGACGTGTGCGAGGTTGATGATATATGACTTGTGGATGCGCATGAAGTGCCGACCGGCGAGCCGTTCCTCCATTTTCTTCATGCTCATAAGCACAACCGAAGGCTTCGGCTGCCCCTCCACATATATGCGGATGTACTCTCCCATTCCCTCGATGCAGACTATGCGGCCTACGAGCAGACGCTGCACCTTGTAGTCACTTTTGACAAACACCGCATCGTCGGCATCCACCGGCGAGACGTTTTCAGCGTGCAACAGATCGTATTGCAGTTTTATCTTGTCGGCAGACTGCATTATGTCAGCCATGCCAAAGGGTTTTAGCAAATAGTCGACGGCATTGACCTTGTAGCCCTCAACGGCGTATTCGGAATAAGCAGTAGTGAAAACCACGAGCGGAGGATTGTGTAGCGAGCGCACGAACTCCATGCCGTTGAGGTCCGGCATATTGATATCCACGAATATTGCGTCTATGTCCTGCTCCGCCATAACGGCGGCTGCATCGAGCGCACTCTGGCAACTCGCCACGAGAGAGAGGAACGGAACTTTCGTGATATATGCCGACAGTTGCTGCAATGCCAGCGGTTCATCGTCTATAGCCAAACATCTTATCATGCAGTATGGGGGTGTTTTGTTTACTAAACTGTGGATTCTGCGGCAGCGAACAGGGGACTATGGGAAGGCAGACGCAGCGTCAGGCGGTACTCATCGACACCGCTGTCGATGTCCAGTGCATAGTCACTGCCGTAGATGAGTTGCAGTCGCCGCTCCGCATTGCGCAGCCCTACTCCACCGTGACAATCTTCCGCCTCCGGCTTGCGGCTGTTCACGCAGCGGAACAACACGTCCTGTGAAACGCTGTCAACGGTGACGCAGACCTCTATGAACGAACTCTTCCTGTAACTGACACCGTGCTTGAAAGCATTCTCCACGAACGTGGTGAAAAGCAGCGACGGCACTGGCACGTCGGGAACAGCATCGGGAAGCGACACGGAGATGCGCACCTTGTCGGTGTAACGGATGCTCATGAGATCCACATAGTGCCTTATGAAATCGAGTTCACGCTGGAGCGACGCCATGGTCTTGTTGCCTTCGTATAGCGCATAGCGCATCAACTTGGACAGGACCTCTATCGTATGCTTCGCCTGTTCGGGGTCTATGTCTACCAGGGCGTGGATATTGTTGAGCGTGTTCATGAAGAAATGAGGACTTATCTGGTACTTCAGGTATTCCAACTGGCGGTTGAGGTTCTCCTTTTCCAGTTGTTTCATGCGCTTGCGGTCGTCGAGCGACTTGAAGAAATACTTGATGCCGACGTTCAATCCGACAAGTAACGCCATGATGATGAGCGCCACCGAATCCTCGCCACCGAATGCCTGAGGCGGTTCGTGCCCCTGTCTCTTGGGTTCTTTGGGCATATCCGGTTTATGCGGTGGGGTATCCATTGGCATCGGAGGTCTCTCCATACGCTCCATTTCGGGTCTGTCGCCCCTGCCGTCCATGGGAACAGGCGGATGCGGACGCCCCAACATCTGATAGCAGACAAAACAGACGGCAAGACAGAGTGTGGCTATGCAGTAGGTCCACCGGCGGTTGCGGTAGACGAGCAGCGGTGCAATGAGGAAATTGTGTAGGGCAAACACAGTGAAGAAAACCGCCAACAGTCCCCATGCACTGCACACTCCGTCCCAGTCAAAAGGTTTTTCCATGTCGGCGACACCGGTCGACGCTCCGTCGGAAAAGTCCGAAGCGGCAGGGTAATAGACGGCAAAGAGGGCAGAGACAACCGGCGCTGCGAACAGCAGTGTCCACAGTGCGGCATAGAGGATCAGTTCGGTTTTCTTCTGTCCTTTCATCATTGAGCGGAAGCCAGACCTGCGTGCAGATGTTTCCAATTTTTCTGATAACGTTTGAAAGTCGGTTTTATTACAGGTATGCCCTGCTTATTCCGGTTTTGCTTACCCGAAAGTCACAGGGCATACCCAAGGATTATGAAAATGGTGAGAATCTCTAATGACGTCCGCCACTGTTGCTGCCTTTCGTCACGGCTGTGGCGGTTGAAGATGACGAACCGCTCGTTATCGTGTAACTGCTGCCCGATGTTATACCCGGACAAGACACCAGTACGGAACTGCTGCCTGAGCCTCCCGTCTGACCACCTCCGCCCCCACCGGGACCGAAACCGACTTTCCAGCCACCACTGTTGCCACCTTTGGAGGAGGAATAAGAGGACGGAACGGTGAACGTGGCGAGGGTTGTACTGCCGCTCTTCAGCGTTATCGCCGTGTTGGCAGTCACCGACATGGATGCAGTGACATAGGGTTGGGTTGATGCCGACGTGCTTGGCACGGAGTTGCCTCCGCCCACAGCGAGCAGCGTACCGCCGGTGAAGACTACCGAATAGCCCCCTTCCTCATTGGCATCTATGCCACATTCCGGCTCTTTAGTACCGAATGCCATTATCGTGCCGCCGCTTATATACATGTTGCCATTGCTGTCGAGACCGTCGTTATCACTTGCCACGATGGTTATGTCGCCGCCTTTTATATACATGTGACTGGCTGAATTGATTGCGTCATCATAGGCATTGACGACTATAGTGCCATCGTTGACTGTGAGCACAGCCTTGCTCTCGATACCCTCTGCGCCGTTGCCGGTGGTGGAGACAATGATTGTGCCGCCGTTGATGGTCACGTCACCGTCGATTTTTATTCCTTTCGGGGTAGACTTGTTGGCACTGTTTATGTTGTCGGCGCTGCCGGTATAACTGGTGTATTCCTTGCCGTTGGTGTAGACATACATCCCCCCTGTGGTGCTGACGGTAATCCCTCCGCCGTTGACGGTGAGCGTGCCGTCGCCGTTGATGCCCTTGCCTCCACCGCCGGAACTGGTGAGCGTGAGTGTGCCGCCGTCGATAAGGATGTTGCCGTCGGCGCTGATGCAACTCGAAGCCTTTGTCTTGCTCTCGTCAGAATCCCACGTTCCGTTGCCGGAAGTGGTGATTATGAGCGTGCCGTCAGACACTGTCAGGTCACCTTCCGCCTTCAGTCCCTTGGCAGCAGTGCCTGTCACAGCGATACCGAGCGTGCCTCCGGCTATGGTCAACGCTCCTGTGTCCTCCTCATCACGGTCGGTGTCGTCCTTGTAGGACACCTGTATGCCGTCGTCAGCGACACCCGACACATCGAGCGTTCCGCTCTCCATGAGAAAGTACTGGTTGCAGTTGATGCCGTCCTTCGCGGCGGAAAGTACGTTGACTGTGCAGTTCTTCATCTTCACATACTCCTTTGCCCAGATGCCGTTGGCTGTATTGCCGTAGACATTGAGCGTGCCCTTGCCCTTCAATTCAAGGTGTCCCTTGCAGACGATGCACCCTTTCCAATCGCCCGAAGCGGCGTCCGTGAGAATGTTCTCCGTGGATTTCTTCACACTGAGGTCTATTCGTTTGCCGTCCTGTATGTTGAGCGGAGCACCCGAAAGGTTGGTCAGGGTCAGTCCGTTGAGTTCAACGGTAGCCTTATAAGAGCCTTCCAGCGTGAACTCACCGTCGGAAGAAGAGCCCGAAAGCGAATAGGTAATCTCGCCGCAGGTGTCGTCGGCCACGCCGTCGCCCTGAACGACGATCACATGTGCACCGCTGACAGTCGGCGTGACATACTGCGCCACGTTGCCGGCAACGGTCACGGTGGCTGCCGTTCCGCTGTAGTCGACGGTCACGGAATTGTCGCTGACCTCGCTGTCGTCCACATACATGCGGCTGATATCACCCACATTGAACACCTTGCCCATGACTGCGAGGCTTTCACAGTCGCCCGACTGCCAGGTGACTTCACCCATCTGCGCCGCCGGAAAGGCGTAAGTCACGTTGCCTGTCGTAATGTTGAGGGTCTGCGCTTCCGCCATGAAGGCTACGGAGCAGCACACTACCACTGAAAGTATCGTCCTTTTCATTTCACTGCAATCTTGAATGTTCTACCGTTGGTCTTTACTATGTATGCGCCCGAAGGGAGGCTTTTCCGTGCCGCATCAAGCGAGCCGAACGAGCCGAGGCTTATGCCCTGAACGGAGAAAATCTCCAAGCGGCTGTCGCCGTCGGTTGTCTGCGCACTGTCAATGCCAGTGGCATCGGCGGCAGAAAAGAACATTTTGCTCAGTTCCGACAGTGAGAGCGTGCAACTCTCCGTGCCGTTGGTCACCACGAGTTTGCCGTCGCTAAAAATCATAGAGAGCGATTCCGAAGCCAACGACACCAACGTCCCATCGGTCTTTTGGAAGATGAAGAAACCGTAGTCGTCGGCATAGGCTGACACCGTAGCCAGCACTGCCGTGAAGATTGCCACAAGTCTGTTTTTCATATTCTAAGCCTTTTCACGATTAAACCATTGATTCATTTTTCACGAAACTGTTGTCGCGTCATCACCAACCGGGTCTTCCGCCGCCAGGTTGACCGCCTCCGCCGGGCTGACCGCCAGGTTGACCTCCGCTATAATTATAGGTCGTAATTATCGACGACAGCGAGATGTTGGCAAGAGCAGAAGCTCCGCTAACCGTGGCACCGGTGACATAACCGCAGAAATCACTGCCTCCGCTAACCGTAGCACCAGTGGAGAATACATAGGAGCTGCCCTTTGCCATATCAGGCGAGGAAACCAAGAGAGTGTATCCCTGTTGGCTGTAACTGCGCGGAACGTTGAATGCGATGATGTTGTTGCCACTGTTGTCAGCCACAGTGATGTATTGTCCGCTATTGATGCTGCTGCCCCCGAGTACGACAACCGGTTGCGTGGTAACGCTTTGGGTAGGTGTGGAGGTCGTGCCGCCGATACCTATGAGCGTGCCACCAGTGATTGCGAACGTGTTCTCGTCACAATCGAAGCCGGCTTCAGGCACTGTCGTGCCACAGGCTACTACCACTCCGCCCGATACGGAGATAGTGGAATTGGAGTCTATGCCGTCATTGTTAGTTCCCAAGGCAAAGATGTTGCCTCCCGAGATGGTCAGCGCACCAGATGAATTGAGAGCATCGTCATAACTGTAGACCATGACATTGCCACCCGAAATGTTCATTGTGCTCTTGCTCTCCATACCCTCGGAGTTTTCGCCACCGGTGCAACGCACCATACAAGTGCCGCCGTTTATATACATGGCGCCATCACTTTTCACGCCCTTGGCAGACGTGTCATACTTGCCATACACATATTGGCTGCCAGTAGTTATCACCTTTATGGTACCACCATTGACGGTTATCGTCTGGTCACAACTGATTCCCTTGCCACCGGCACCGGTGCTCTTGCACAGCAATTCACCGCCGTTCATCACAAAGATGCTGTCGGCTTTCACCCCGGCACAACCACTGACATCGGTTTTGTCTTCGTCGAGTGTGCCCGTACCGCTTGTCGTCACGGTCGTTCTTCCGCCGTCTATCATGACAAGTCCGTCGCTGCTCAAGCCCTTGGCAGCCGCCGCCGAGGTCTCAACATTGATGACACCACCTTTTATATATATGGCATCATTGGCTTTGATGCCATTACCAGCCGTGGCATTGACATATATGTTGACACCGGGACGAAACATCACATAGTCATCACTGCGTATGCCCGCCTTGCAGTTGGCATAAACATCCAATGTTCCTGTACCAGAGAAGAGAATCTTGCCCTCACTGAAGAGGCACGCTTTCATATCCTCACTGTCTGTGGCATCATTGTAGGCTGTGCCGTCGGTGAGCGTATTTGTCGTGTTGTCGGCAAGTACGATGTAACTGCGCTTCTTGCTTTGGATGTTAAGAGCAGTCCCATCAGGATTGGTTATATCCACTCCGTCCAGTTTCAACTCAAACTTCTTTTCACTGTAAACCTTCAGGAAACCGTCGGAAGTAGTACCGTTCACGGTGATGCAAACATTCTTCACTGTGGAATTGACCGTGACATCGGCATTGTCAACGTTGACCGTAACGCCGTCAACATCGCCCGAGACGGATGCCGTATTGCCATTGTATGTTATCCTTATCTCATTGGTGAACGTATTGTTTTCCAGATAATCCTCATAGTCATCGGCAGTCTCGTTTGTCGGAACTGTCTCTTCTTCATCCAAAGCGGTTCTGTCGAGTGCTATGTCAAAGCCGATAAGGTCAGAGATAGAGGAAGAGTACGTTGTGCTGCTGTTTCCTCCGTCAGAGCCGTTTTGGCCTTTATTGTCGGAATCATCATCAGTGAAGCCCATGTCTGTGGAACATGATGACAACAGCAATGCTACCGACATGATGAATAAGCCAAGTCTTTTCATAGTGCTTACCTGTTTGTTGTTTATGCCACAAAAGTACACCTTTATAATACACAGTCACAAACTTTTTCAACAAACAGGCGATTTTCCAAAACAAAAACAGGAAAATTATTTCACCGTTGCAATTGTCAACAAAACCAAAAGGAAACCTACGGATTGTCAGAAAGAATAGTTAACTTTGCACATATATTATATATTAACACACAAAAAAACACCAATATGAAGAAAATTAGAGCGGCTGTTGTCGGTTACGGCAATATCGGTCGTTATGCAGTAGAGGCACTTGAGGCAGCCCCTGACTTTGAAATCGCAGGCATTGTGCGAAGAAACGGTTCAGCAGACAAGCCTGCTGAACTTGACGGCTACGCCGTAGTAAAGGACATAAAGGAATTGGATGGCGTTGACGTTGCCATTCTTGCCACTCCAACACGCCAGGTGGAGAACTATGCGAAGGAGTGTCTTGCTCTCGGCATAAATACTGTCGACTCGTTTGACATACACACGAAGATAGTGGACTTGCGCCGTTCGCTCGATGCCGTGGCAAAGGCAAACAACGCCGTGTCGGTGATTTCCGCAGGATGGGACCCAGGATCTGACTCCATAGTACGTTCACTCATGGAGAGCCTCGCCCCCAAAGGCGTGTCCTACACAAACTTCGGTCCCGGCCGCTCAATGGGACACTCGGTGGCTGTGCGCGCCATTGACGGAGTGAAAGACGCCCTCTCCATGACCATACCACTGGGTACTGGGATACACCGTCGCATGGTTTATGTGGAACTGGAAGCCGGTGCAGACTTCGCAAAAGTGGAGGCTGCAATAAAGGCAGATGCCTATTTCGTCAATGATGAGACGCACGTCATGCAGGTGAACAGTGTCGACGACCTCAATGATGTGGGGCATGGCGTAAACCTCGTGCGCAAGGGTGTGAGCGGCAAGACTCACAACCAGATGCTCGAATTCAACATGCGCATCAACAATCCTGCCCTCACTGCACAGGTGCTTGTGAATGTCGCACGCGCCTCGATGAAGCAACAACCGGGTGCATACACCATGATAGAGATACCTGTCATAGATATGCTCTACGGTGACAAGGAAGAACTGATCAAACATCTTGTATAACTTAAAAACTAAAAAACGACGATGAGAAAGAACATTCTCTTGCTTCTTGCATTGTGTTGCCTGCCTTTTGCCGCAGCCACGGCCGGCAGCCACAAGCCAGTGAAAATCGAAAAACAGTGGAAGAACTACAATCCCGGCACGATCCATTTCTATGACAAGTCGCCCGAAACGGAGGGTTCGAAAATCTACCACCAGATAATAAAAGACAAGGATACATACATCCGTGAGAATGCGCTGCGTGTGCTCCAGACCCTGTACTTCTCTCCTCAGGACGTGAATATCCCCAAGATAAAGGACATACACTACACTATCGAGGACTACAACGGCATCTCTGAGAAGAGCGGTTGGGGTGATAACGTTGCCATACGTTATTCCACCAACTGGATAGAGAAGAGTTACAAGGAAGGCAACCGTGACAAACTTGACTACGAGACACGCGGTGTCATCTACCACGAACTTACCCACGCCTACCAACTCTCGCCCATGGGATGCGGTGTTTACGACGGCAAGTCGGTCAACTGGAGTTTTATAGAAGGTCTGGCGGATGCCGTACGTGTTGCCTGCGGATGCTTTGACCAGGACTTCAAGTCCAAAGACCGTCCGCGCAACGACGGAGACCGCAAGTGGGAAAGCGGCTACCGCATCTCCGGCTACTTCATTTACTGGCTCAGCAAGAATAAAGACAAGGATTTCATAAAGAAGTTCAACGCTTCGGCTGCCACCCTTTATCCTTGGTCATGGGATGCCGCCTGCCGCTATATTCTTGGCGACAAGCCTGAGAACTATGTGGAGAATCTGTGGAACGAATACAAACATGACATAGGTGACATGTAGTTGTCACTCCTGCATAACACGCAACAAAAGACAGCGAACCCACTTTCGGGTTCGCTGTCTTTTGTTGTTCCGCTTTTTTGAACTTATGTAACCGGTGTCTCAAACTTTCATTGCCTTCTTCAGCCAACCGCCCTTGAACAGGCGGAAAAGGAAGATTGCACCGCGGAAAGAGAGTTCTATCGCCATACCTGCCCACGCTCCTGCCAGTCCCCAGATGGGAGCCAACCATGCTGCTATGGAAAGTCGCACGCCCCACATGGACACAAGGTTCATACAGGCAGGGATGATTGTGTCACCTGCACCCACCATACAACTGTTGCAGACTATCGCCGCCGCAAACATAGGTTCGACAAAGGCCTCGATGCGTAGAGCCTGTACGCCGAGGTCTACAATCTCGCTGACCGGGGTCATAAGTTCCATCAGTTCGGGCGCAAAGACATACATCACACCACCCATGAATGCCATCACCATCATGCCTATAGCCACACAGCGGCACGCCAACCCACGACACAGTCCCCATCTGCGCGCTCCCGCACTCTGACCGACAAGGGTTGTGGCAGCCTCTGCGACACCATAGCCAGGCATATAGCACAGTGATTCCGCCGTGATGGCGAAACTGTTGGCGGCTATGGCAAAGTTGCCCAAAGGGGCGACAATAACCGTGGACACCATCTGTGCTCCGTTCATAAGACTATACTGCAAGGCAAGTGGCGAGGAAATGCCAAACGCTTTCTTCAGACAAACCATGTCTGGACGCCACGACACCTGTCGTCCCCTATCAAGACGGAGTGCCGTTATGGGAGATTTACACAATGCCGCATAAGCCGCAAGCGACGCTGTCACCACAAAAGCCAATGCCGTTCCGACAGCAGCGCCAGCCACTCCCCACCCTAATCCAGGCATCGTGAAAGTGAACGACAGAAATGTCAATTCGCGTGTAGGGTATATACAAATGAAATTGAACAGTACATCCAGTACGCACATCTGGATGCTCAGCAATGACGGAACACGCATATTGCCCGAGCTTTTCAGCATATTCATTGAAAAGTTGCACAGTTGGAATACCGGCAACGACAATGAGAAAATGAGGAAATAGAGGCTTGCGTCATGGGCAATGTCCACTCCACCTCCAAGCCACAGGGGTAACTTGCCGTGTATCACCACGGCAACAATACAGAGGAACAGGGCAAACGTGAGCACTGTCGCCAATCCTGTGCGCATCACGCGGCGTGCTCCCACAAAGTCATTCGCCCCGATGCGGTGCGCCACCTGCACACCAAAGCCCATCGAAGCCGCGCTTGTGAGCGAGGTGAAGAGCCATGTCGACGTCTCGACAATACCTACAGAGGCCGATGCATTCGCACCGAGCGAACCTACCATTGAGGCATCTATAAAAAACATTAGCGTAGATGAAATCTGCGCTAATATGGAAGGTACACTCAGATTGACTATCAGTCTGAGTTTCTCTCTTTCTGTCAAGTCCTGCCCCTCACGGATTTTCGCAAGGAGCACATCGCTCTTTCCCATTCTCCGCCTCAGGAAACGTCTGCGTCGGTTCTGGCGTATGACACAAGCCGAATGTCGAAAATGAGCAGCGAAAATGCCGGTATGGAAGTGTTGCTTGTAGAGTCGTCGTAACCGAGTTGATAAGGTATATACACCTGCCAGTGGTCTCCGATGTGCATATTCTGCAGTGCTGTAGCGAAGCCTTCTACCGTTCCACTGACAGCAAGTTCCGTTGCCACTGCGGTATTCTCGTTGAATGTGCCGTAGTAAGACTGGTCAAAGACATAGCCTTCAGCATAACTTGTAGAAGGAAGGAGGCGACCCTGATAATGCACCCACACGTTGTCGTTGTAGATAGGGCATCCGGAACCTGTACCGTTTTCAAGCACTTTCACCACGATACAGTCCTCCGGGCTATACGTCTTGTCCTCACCGGCTGCGGAAGCAGACCATTTGCTAAAAATCTTCCATGATGTGTCACCCGACTCTATCGCCGCTTTCGCAGTGGCATAGAGATTATTGAAATAAGCGGTATTGGTCTTCTTCCAGTCTGGATATTCCTCTACTGTGTCGTCAGACTCAGAGCATGACACCAAAGACATTGCCGTCAAGAACAGCAAAGGCATCATTGCGAAATATTTCTTCAGCATTTCCATTTATTCAAGATTCTTCAACAGCGATTCTATTGATACCTTGTCTTCAATGATGGAGCGCAAATCGGCTATGTTGACACGTTCCTGCCCCATTGTGTCACGGTGACGCAATGTCACGGTGTTGTCCTCGAGGGTCTGATGATCCACGGTCACACAGTAAGGGGTACCAATTGCATCCTGACGACGATAGCGTTTTCCTATCTGGTCTTTCTCCTCATACTGGCAGTTGAAATGGAACTTCAGGTCATTGATAATCTCCTGCGCCTTTTCCGGAAGTCCGTCTTTCTTGGTCAAAGGGAATACAGCGAGTTTCACTGGAGCAAGGGCTGCCGGCAAGTGGAGGACGGTACGCGTCTCGCCGTTGGGAAGTCTCTCTTCCTCGTAGGAATGGCACATCACGCTGAGGAACATACGGTCTACACCGATACTTGTCTCGATAACATACGGTGTATAACTCTTGTTTTCCTCGGGATCGAAGTACTCTATCTTTTTGCCAGAATATTTTGCGTGTTGTGAAAGGTCAAAGTTAGTGCGTGAATGTATGCCCTCTACCTCTTTGAAACCGAACGGCATACGGAACTCGACATCACTTGCAGCATTGGCGTAGTGTGCCAATTTCTCATGATCATGGAAGCGATAGTTCTCCGCACCGAAGCCAAGTGCCTGATGCCAAGCCATTCTGCGTTTCTTCCATGTCTCAAACCACTGCAACTCAGTGCCCGGTTTCACAAAGAACTGCATCTCCATTTGCTCAAATTCACGCATACGGAAGATGAACTGACGAGCAACTATCTCGTTGCGGAAAGCCTTTCCGATCTGTGCTATACCAAATGGTATCTTCATGCGACCGGTCTTCTGCACGTTCAGATAGTTTACGAAGATGCCCTGTGCTGTCTCAGGACGCAGATAGATGGTGCTTGCTCCCTCCGAAGTAGACCCCATTTCCGTCTTGAACATGAGATTGAACTGGCGCACGTCAGTCCAGTTTCTCGTGCCAGAAATAGGACACACAATCTCCTCGTCGAGGATAATCTGCTTGAGTTCATCAAGATCGTTGGCATTCATGGCGTCGGAGTAGCGCTGGTGCAACTTGTCTCGCTTCTCCTGCCACTCCAGCACATGAGCCGAAGTGGAGCGGAACTGCTCCTCGTTGAAAGAGTCCTTGAAACGCTTGCGCGCCTTGGCAACTTCCTTCTCTATCTTGTCTTCGTATTTTGCGATCTGCTCTTCGATAAGCACATCGGCACGATAACGTTTCTTGGAATCACGGTTGTCGATGAGAGGATCATTGAATGCGTCAACGTGACCTGATGCTTTCCAAATGGTGGGATGCATGAATATGGCGGAGTCGAGTCCCACAATATTCTCGTGGACGCGTACCATATACTGCCACCAATAGTTCTTTATGTTGTTCTTCAGTTCCACTCCATTTTGACCGTAGTCATAGACGGCGCCGAGACCATCATAGATATCACTGCTCGGAAACACGAAACCGTACTCTTTGCAGTGGCTCACTATCTTTTTGAAAACATCTTCCTGTTGTGCCATATTCCTTTGTTTTTTAGTATTATTTTACCATGCAAAGGTACATATTACAGTATAAATGTCAAAGGAAAGCCGCCAAAACTTATGTTTACTTAACAAATTCACAGAAACCGCCTGCCCCAAGCGACTTTCCGCAAACACCAGAAACGGTTTACTTCACTAGCTGTTCACAGAAGCGGTCTTGCCACAACCGCGCATCGGCAACAGGCAGACCGTTCTGAATGACGGCAAAAGAAAGCAAGTGCCCTCCCTCTGTATGCGCATATCCGGCAAGTGAAGTAAGACCGTTTTCCCGGGTCAAAGTACCGGTCTTGGCCTGTATACGCCCCCTCACAACGGGCTTTTGCATTCGCCGTGCAAGAGTTCCAGTTTTGCCGGAAACCGGCAAATGAGTGCGCAACACATTGTATATGTACTTATGGGCATAGGCATAATGGAACAGCCGGACAAGCAATTGCGGTGTGACACGGTCATAAATACACAGTCCACATCCGTCATGGATTACCGCCACACTGTCCGCAGGCACACCGAGTTCACGTTTTACAAATCGCCGGAGCACCGTATTTCCGGCACTGCGGTAGTCCTGCTGCACGAGGAAAAGACCGGCCAGAGGGTAGTAAAGGCTCTCTGCCGCCTCATTGGAGGAGTTGAGCAAAGCGTGCGTCAACGGATTAATGACTGGCGTGGATACCTCTCCTATCACATCCATGCCTGCCGGCAGTTTTCTTTCCGCAACCTGCGAGTCTGCAAAACGTACGCCTTTTGACCGCAGTGCATACTTCAGCTCCGACACAAGACGCCTCCGTCCACAATAGAGAAGTCCCAATTTGCGCAGTTTCAAATCGCCCATTGTCCAATGTTCTTCATGCTGCATCGGTTCTTGGATGGCAATATCGACGACCACGTTGCCCTCTATGTTCTTCACACCAGCGGCACAGAGCATATCCACCAAGCGCATCAAGGAGTCGGAATTGAACTCGGGGTCGAAACCGAAACGGAAGCCAGCATCGCCATGAAGCGTGCCTCCGCTGTTCTTGCCGCAAGTGTACACGCTGCTGCGAAAGCGGTAATTGGGTCCAAGAATACGCAATGCCGCAACACAGGTGAGCATCTTCATGTTGGAGGCAGGGCTCATCAGAGAATCGGCATTGTAGGAGTACACCGGCTTGTTGGCGGTCTCATCCCACACACAAACTCCGAGCGTGCCACTCCAACGACTGTGATTGACGAAAGAATCCAACCTGTTGACCAGCGCACTGTCAACGTCTACGGTATTCCTGACGGAATCTTTCTCCGTACCGTTACCACACGACGAGAACAAAGACATCACCTTTTGACTGCATCCACAACGAAAGAAGATGATTGTCGCAAGAAGCAACAACCATCCCGATATTTTTCTTTTGGAAAGTTTCCGTGCCATATTATCCTCTACAAAAATACAGATAAAAGGCGGAAAACAGTACATAACGGACGAAAAAAAAGCAATATTTTTGATGTTAAGGTGTTTTTTTCGTACTTTTGCGAAACAAATATCAGCATTCCAATGAGCGACGAAACCAAAGAACTTACCGAATTTGACGAAAGCGAAAGCACTGAAGTAGAGGGACATTCCGACTACACTCCAGTCAACAGATTCGACGCTTCCGCCGTACATCACCTGAGCGGAATGTATCAGAACTGGTTTCTCGACTACGCCTCATACGTCATACTTGAGCGTGCCGTACCGAGCATCGAGGACGGTCTGAAGCCTGTGCAACGGCGCATACTGCACTCCATGAAACGCATGGACGACGGCAGATTCAACAAGGTAGCGAACATTGTGGGACACACTATGCAGTTTCATCCTCATGGAGATGCCTCTATCGGAGATGCCCTTGTACAGATGGGGCAGAAAGAACTGCTCATTGACACGCAGGGAAACTGGGGAAACATACTCACCGGCGACAGGGCGGCCGCCCCACGTTACATAGAGGCAAGGCTCACGAAGTTCGCCCTTGACGTGGTGTTCAATCCCAAAACGACCGACTGGAAACTGTCTTATGACGGACGCAACAAGGAGCCTATTACTTTGCCGGCAAAGTTTCCGCTTCTTCTGGCACAAGGTGCAGAAGGCATTGCTGTGGGGTTGACCTCAAAGATATTGCCCCACAATTTCAATGAATTGTGCGATGCTGCAATCAAATATCTGCGAGGCGAGGAATTCAGACTTTACCCCGACTTCCCAACAGGCGGCAGTATAGACGTGGACAAATACAATGGCGGCGAGCGAGGCGGCAGCATCAAAGTTCGCGCAAAGATAGAAAAACTCGACAACAAGACGCTCGTTATCCGGGAGATTCCCTACTCCAAGACGACATCTTCACTCATCGACTCTATCCTGAAAGCCATAGAAAAGGGCAAGATAAAGGCGAAACGAGTGGACGACAACACTTCAGCCGATGTGGAGATACTGGTGCATTTAGCCCCGGGAGTATCGTCAGACAAAGCCATAGACGCACTGTTCGCCTTTTCCGACTGTGAAATCAACCTGTCACCAAACTGCTGTGTCATAGAAGACAACAAGCCGTGCTTCCTCACGGTAGAGGACGTATTGCGACACTCAACAGACAACACGCTTGCACTACTGAGACGCGAACTGGAGATAAGACGCGGCGAACTGATGGAACAATTGTTCTTTGCTTCACTCGAAAGGATATTCATCGAGGAGCGCATCTATAAGGAACGGAAATTCGAACAGGCTCCGAATATGGATGCGGCGATTGACTTTGTCGACGAGAAACTCACGCCTTTCAAACCGCAGTTCGTGCGTGAGGTAACACGCGACGATATCCTGCGCCTCATGGAAATAAGGATGCAGCGCATTCTGAAGTTCAACAAGGACAAGGCGGAAGAACTGATTGCCAAGATAAAAGAGGAAATCAAGAGCATCGATCACGACCTCAAGCACATGACTGACGTAACTATCAGTTGGTTTGAATACCTGAAAACAAAATACGGAGCAGAACATCCGAGAAAGACGGAGATACGCAATTTCGACACCATTGAGGCTGCAAAGGTCATCGAAGCGAACGAGAAACTCTACATAAACCGACAGGAGGGATTTATCGGAACAGGGCTTAAGAAAGACGAGTTTGTGTGCAACTGTTCCGACATAGATGACATCATCGTATTCTATAAGGACGGAAAATACAAGGTGGTCAAGGTCGCAGAAAAACTCTTTGTGGGGAAGAACATCCTCCATGTACAGGTTTTCAAGAAGAACGATCGCCGCACCACATACAATATTGTTTACCGTAACGGCAAGCAAGGGCACTATTACGCAAAGCGTTTCAACGTGACAAGCATCAGCCGCGACCGAGAATATGATGCCACACAAGGTGCTCCCGGTTCACGGATTCTCTATTTCACCCCTAACACCAACGGCGAGGCGGAGGTTATAAAAGTCACTCTTGAACCAAATCCGAAACTGAGAAAACTGTTCATTGACTTTGATTTCTCGTCTTTGGACATAAAGAACCGCACTGCGAAGGGGCGGCTTGTCACAAAACTGCCAGTGCATCGCATAAGTATGAAGAGCCAAGGTTTCTCTACATTGGGCGGCAGAAACGTGTGGTATGACCCCGATGTCAACCGCATAAACTACGACGGAAACGGCCGTTTCCTCGGGGAATTCAAGGACGATGACCAGATTTTGGTGGTTCTCACCAACGGAGATTACCTCTTCACAAACTTCGACACGAACAACCATTACGACAAAAACATCTTCCGCATAGAGAAATTTGACAGCAACAAAGTGTGGACTGCGGTGGTCATTGATGCCGACAATGGGGGAATGACATACATAAAACGCTTCCTCATGGAACAAGCGAGGAAGACACAGAACGTAGTCGGAGAAAACCCGAACAGTCGCCTGCTGTTGCTCACTGATCAGGTTTACCCCAGATTGCTCGTCACTTTCGGAGGAGAAGACACATTCCGAGAGCCTATGGAAATAGATGCTGAGCAGTTCATTTCGGTAAAAGGTTTCAAGGCAAAGGGCAAACGTGTGTCGACATGGACGGTGGACAAGGTGGAGGAACTGGAGCCAACACGTTTCCCCGAACCGGAAGATGAAACGCCGGAAGAGCCTGACACTCCAAGCGACACGGAAGTTCCCGCCGAACAGGCGGAGACCTCCGGCGCAGCATCCGTCACCTTCAAGGTGGACGAAGACGGTCAGATGTCACTGTTCTAACACCACAACAACTACTTTATCATGAAACGTCTGTTGACCGTAATCATACTTTTTGTTCCTCTCGTAGCCTTTACGCAAGAGAAGACGAGATTGTTTGGTATAGGCAATACTTTTCTGCTCGATACCTATCTGTCACCCGAACACTATTCAGGAACGGAACTGCGGTTGATGCAACGGAACGAAAAGTCACTGAAAAGAGACTCGCTTTGGAGCAGGGCAACAGCCTCGCAAGAGTTCATATCCGTCACCGAACCGCGTTCTGACAATGCCAACGAGTTGACTGGAATGTTTGAATACAGTTACGGTATGCGCCGACGCTTCGACATCCGCCAAGGTCTCAGCATCGCCTTAGGAGGACAGGCGGATGCCTTTATCGGAGGTATCTACAACACACGCAACGGCAACAACCCTGCCCAATTGAAACTCGGGCTTGACATAGCGCCCTCTTTCAAGGTGACATACCGTTTCAATCTGTGGCACAAGTCCATGCGGTTGGACTACTCTGGCAGGCTTCCGCTCATAGGCGTACAGTTCTCGCCTGCCTACGGACAATCCTATTACGAGATATTCTCGCAAGGAGACTATGACCACAATGTCCGTTTCGCCACACCATTCAATGCCCTCTCCTACGCCAACATGGTGACACTCGGTGTGCGGATAAGGAAGGCTTTCCTCACCGTAGGATATCTCGGAGACTTCCGACAGGCAAGGTTCAACAACCTAAAATACCATTCTTTCACCCACTCGTTTGTTATCGGATACACCCTATGAGAAGATTTTTCTTTCCTGTAATTCTACTTCTGTTCTCCGTGACAGTCGGAAGTTGTGTCGACGAAGACACTTTCGACAACACGCCACAAGGCAATTTTGAGGCGTTGTGGAAGATTATGGACGAACATTATTGCTTTTTCGACTACAAGGAGCAGACATTGGGCGTGGACTGGACGGATGTCCACCGCCGCTACAAGCCGATGACAAATGGTGCAGACACCGAACAACTCTTTGAGGTACTGTCGAATATGCTCGGAGAACTCAAGGACGGACACGTCAACTTGTCCTCCGGCTTCGACTATGGGCGCAACTGGTCATGGAAAGAAGACTATCCCTCAAACTTTTCCGACACTCTTTACAACAAGTATATGGGCACAGACTACCGCATAGCATCGGGTATCTACTACCGTATACTCGACGACAATGTCGGATATATACGTGTCAGCACGTTTGCCAATGAACCTGGTGACGGTAATTTAGACGACATTCTGATGCACTTCATTGCCTGCCGCAGCCTCATCATCGACGTGCGCAACAACGGCGGAGGTCTGGTAACAGCAGCAGAAAAACTGGCCTCACGTTTCACCAACGAAGAAATCACTGCCGGCTACATACAACATAAAACAGGCACAGGACACAACGATTTCTCCGCATTAAAAGAGCGTAGGCTCAAACCGTCATCACACATGAGGTGGCAGAAACAGACGTTTGTGCTCACCAACAGGGGCGTTTTTTCCGCCGCCAACGAGTTTGTCATGTACATGAAGCAGTGCCCGAAAGTCACCATAATAGGCGACAAGACTGGAGGAGGAGCAGGAATGCCGTTCACGAGTGAACTTCCCAACGGTTGGGGAGTGCGTTTCTCCGCTGTACCAATGTATGACGCAGACAAGAACAGTGTTGAACACGGTATCGAACCCGACATCTATTGCTCCCTTACAAACGACGATTTCTACAGGGGAAAGGACACTATCATAGAGAAAGCACGTACCTTGACAGAATAGTAAACGGCGCAACAGCATTGTAAGGTGACCTTTTCAATTGTTACCTGCCTGGTACTAGCGTAACAAAAAGGCTGCCTAACGCTTTGCCGTTTGACGGTTTTTGTCTACCTTTGCAAATGCCAAATCATTGGCATTATGCGCTTGTGGCGAAATTGGTAGACGCGCCAGACTTAGGATCTGGTGTTTTAGGACGTGTAGGTTCGAGTCCTATCAGGCGCACATAGAGAAATCATAACTACTTGATTACAAATGGTTATGATTTTTACTTTCTTAAAATTGCCGCATTTTTGCCGAGTAATTCTTTCTGTATCTGTTATATGTAGACAACATTTGAAAATTAATTAATCCGATTGCGTTGGCTTTCACCAGCAGATGACCCTTTATATTTATT
>CAVDQB010000028.1:0-27558 GCA_963611255.1 Faecalibacterium prausnitzii | reverse complement strand
TCAACTGAATAGAGCATCTGACTACGGATCAGAAGGTTGTGGGTTTGAATCCCGCGCGGATCACGAAAGAGAGACTCAAGATTACTTGAGCCTCTCTTTTGTTTATGTGTCTCCAAAGGATTGTTTGTACTGTCTTCTGGGATTGTGTATGCTTTCCTGAAAGGCGGAAGCCGTATTGGCGTTACGGTTTCGGCAGGTTGCTCTGACCTGGCATCTGGTCGTGGCGGACAAGGTTGCGGTGGAAGTCATCGGGATAACTTGTCCAGTCAACCTGTACCTCCAAGAACGTGGACTCGTTGAAATGATACCTCACGCCGGCACCAATCCTGTCGCCGACGTTGTCGAACGGCGAGTGCATATAATAATAAGGATTGAACAGGTTGCGCTGAAAGCGGCTGTCACTGTTGTTGACCAATGATTTCTGACCGTAGATGTAAGCCTCCCAACGGTCGTTGAAACGGTAGTCGAGAATGGCTGTCACTCCTCCGTCACGGAATGAGCCGATGCCGGAACTGACATTGTTGAGATAGCCGCCTATGGCGAACGACAGTTTGTTGTTTATGGGTTTTGCGTACACGGCAGCCAGTCTCTCTGTCGTTCCGCTGAAGTTGTGTCTGCCGAAAGAGGTGAAAGCGGACAGGCTGAGGCTTACGTTGAGCCCTTCGTGAAGTTCCCATCCGTAGCCCCCGAGGGCAAAAGGATGATACCACCAGCGGTGGTTTGGCACTCTGCCGCTGTAGTCGAGTGCAGGCAGATGCAGAGAATCGGCAGGAGTGTCGACTTTGAATGAAGCCACAGGAACCATGCCGTTGAGATATTCTGGTTCTTCACCGGCAATCTCTTCGGCAGGTTGCTGCGTGTCAGTCACGATTCCCTTGCTGTCGGAAACCTTCTCTTGCGCCGACATGGGAGTGCTTAGCAACAACAAAACCAATATGTTCAAAAAGCCTTTCATCATGTGCAAAAGTACTCTTTCCCATAGGAATTGCCAAGCAATTAAATCTATTTTTCAATTAATTATCAATCTTTTCGCCGTACAATCAGGCGGATTCCGCTTTTGCTATATTACAGTATGCGTCCGTCTTTCTCGCGCTTGAGTTCTTCTTTCATGCCCTTGTAGACACGGTTCCAGTAGGGAAGGTGGCGCAGGGTGGAGCGTATGGGCTGTATGTCGTATGCCGTCATGGCCAACAGGAAGAATATTCCGGCGTAGCACAAGATGCCGAATATCTGCTTCGTTCCTATCATCATGCTCTCAAAAGCAGTGTAATGAAGACCCGAGACCAAGTTGTCAGCGACATGATAGCGCAGCAGATAACTGTAGGTGGCGGATGCCATGTTGCCGAGAAGTCCGTTGCGAACGAAGCCGGCAATTGTCAGTCCCATGAAGAAATGGCGGAAATCGAGCAGGTCTTCGAGGTAGATTGTCAGTGCGACGAAGAATATCGCATATCCGGCATTACGCACGAAGGTGGGCAAATAGAGTGATGCAATCTCTATCGACGGCGTGATGTGGAAGTACATGTATACCTGATAGAACACGAGGAAAGCAAATCCCACGGTGAGAAGACGCGTGTATTTCTGATGCCACACCTTGTACCAGCAGAGGCTGAACAGGCATCCGGCGATGTTGCCGGCAATGGCTATCAACTCAAACCTGGCTTCCGTCAGTTGCCCGTAGTGCAGAACTGCGCCCCAGAAAGGCTTTTCCAGTGAGTTGGCAGTGCCGTTCATAATCTCCGCAACGAGGAACATGAGCAGTATGGGGAATATTGTCTTGTAGCGAAACAGGTCGGGAGAGAGGTAGGGATGCCTGATGCGGTACATCCTGTGGAATGCTGCCCAGATGACGAAAGGCCACAGGCAGAGCACCGTTGTCCACAACGGACTGTCTGTCCAGTTGTAATACTCGGCGTAATCGAATATCCACACTCCGGTGAGAAGCACCACTGACCAGAGTATACACCCCAGATAGTCGATGCCGATAAACGGTATGGGGCGCATGAAACGGAAGTTGCGGGTGCAGAGAAGGAAGTAGAGCAGCACCAGACACAACACTCCCACCATGAACCAGTGCATGGCACGCCATCCGCCGAAAAGGTAACTCAGTTGGGTACTCATCCAACCTGCCATTGCCATGTCGCCCAATACCACGATGTAAAGCAGGGGAAAGAATATCTGGAAGTCACGTTTCGGGGTCATCCACAACTGAATGTTGGAAAAGCACTCGAAGGTTGCCATCAACTTGAAGAATCCGCAGAGATAGGAAGAGAGGCACAGAAGCGGAACCCAAGTGGTGAAGAGGGGTAGGGCAATGGTCACAATCAGACCGCTGACAGCCACAATCTCCAGTTGACGGTTGGTGAAACGGAATTTCAGACGGAAGAGTATGGGGAACGGCATCGCCACTCCCACGACGCAACACATGAAGATGAACATCACGTCTTCGCGCATCCAGCCCAGTTCACCCATCATATACTGCTGCGAACCGAGGTATATGCCGTCGCTCATCTGGAATATCACGCAGAAGAGAAGGTATATCCAAGGCTGTAGTTTCTTGGGAACGAACTCCTTTACCATGGGCATGGCAAATGGTCTTCCCGGCATTTGGTTTGCCATATTACATAATGTATAATGTACAATAAATAATTATGATGGGGATGGATTAATAGTCCACCTCACACTCCACGTTGAGACCGCTGAGCAGACGCTTCACATCCTCTGCCTTGTTGTCGCCCGTCAGTTCTATGCGGACAGGCACCCGCTGCTCCACTTTCACGAAATTGCCGGTGGCATTGTCAAGCGGAACGTTGCTGTAAGTGGCACCGCTGGCCGACGAGATACTCTGTACCGTTCCGTGGAAGGTGACGCCCGGTATGGCATCGGCGGTGAACTCGACCGGCATGCCTACGCTTATGTGCTTCATCTGGGTCTCACGGTAGTTGGCCAATACCCACACGCTGCTCTGGTCAACGATGTTTACCATGAGTTGTCCCGGCTGGACGAGTTGTCCAACATATATCTCCTTGCGTCCCACATATCCGTTGCACGGTGCAGTGATGACCGTGTAGGAGAGGTTGAGGCGCGCAAGGTTGAGTCTCGCTTCTGCCACGCTGACGCCGGCAGAGGACTGTCCGAGGCGGTGCTCCTGCTCATTCTTGACGATGGCAGTGGCTTCACGGCTTGCCGAAGCCTGGGTGTAGCGTGCCAGAGCGGCCTCGTAGCGGCTCTTTGCCTGTTCATACTGTGTCTTGGAGTTGTCGAACTGCTGCTGGGTTACAGCCCCTTTGCGCAGCAAAGCGGTGAAACGGTCGTAGTCCTTCTTTGCGTTCTCCATGCCTACTTTGGCTTCCTCCATGCCGGCAGTCGCCACCTGAACGCCGGCAGACGCCACGTTGATGTTGCTGTGGATAGTGTTGATGCTTGCGGAGACGACATCAGAGCCCGAGATAGAACCCTTCACGTCCGCTTCTGCCTGTGCCAGCGCCAGACGGTACTCGGCATCCTCGAGTATCACAAGGGTGTCGCCCTTGTGTACATATTGGAATTCATTGAAGCGCAACTCCTTGATGAAGCCCTGTACACGGGTGTTTATCGGGGTGAAATCGCGGTGAACCATGGCGTTGTCGGTGTATTCCACCGTGCCGAAATGTACGAAGCGCAAGCAGAGATAGACTGCGCAGAAGACAAGAATGGCTATGACTACGGTGTTGTAAACTCTCTTTATTTGTTTCTTCTTGTTCATGATGATTTGCTGTTTTGGGTATTACTGTCGTACACCTTTATATATATAGGAAATATGCGGCAGTTGTTTACTGTGCTGTTGTTGTGTTTTTGCGGATTGAATGTTTACAGTTTGCCTGCCACGAATTTCACTTTGTAGTACTGGTAGGCGATGTTGATGCGTGCGTCGACCTCGCTCAGTTCGGCATCAAGTTTCATGTTGGCGGCGTCAACCATGTCGGTGATGAGTGCCAGTTGGTTGAGATAGCGGTCATTGACAACACTGTAGTTCTCGTTGGCCAATTCCACGTTCTTCTTCTGTGTCTCCAGTTCGACGTAACTCTGCAGATATTCGGTGTATGCGGACTGCACGTTATTGTCGAGTTCTTCCTGTGCCAGGGCTTTCTGTTCCTGTGCCTGTCGGGTGGCAATGCGTGCCTGTGACAATTTCTTGTTGCTCTTGAACAGCGAGGAAATGGAATATTTGACGCCTATGCCGACATACCAGATGTTGAGGTTTTTGTCTATCGGAGGCAGTTCAAAGGTGATCGGACCGTTGAAATTGTTGCTTGCCACGACGGCAATCTTTGGCAACAGTTCGCTCTTTGCCAGTTTTTCCTGTTGCAGGCTCATCTCTTCGTTGAGTTGCGCGATCTTCATCCGTGGGCTGACTGCGGTTGCATCCTTCTGCCATTGTTCCTCTCCCTCCTTGCCGAAAGTCTTCTCTGTGGTGTCTTCGGTAGGTTCTATGCGGTCGCTGACGGAAATGCCGAGAGTGTTGCAGAGTTGGTGGTTGAGAATCGAACGTGTGTTCTCCAGTTTTGTGAGGTTCAGTTTCAGCGTCTGGAGTTGCAGTTCGTAGCGTGTGACATCGTTCTTCAGAGCCACACCCTGTGTGTGTTTCTCGTTGATGTTGTCGATGAGTTGCTGCGTGAGTTCGATGTTGCTGCGGAGCACTTTTTCCCTGTTGGCGATTTTTTGGAGGTCGAGATACTGGCTCAGGGCGAGGAACCGCTGTCCCTGACGGCTCAGTTCCGTGCCGACGGTTGCCTGTTCCGCTCCGATTTCCGCCATCTTTATACCTGCGGAAACAGCCCCTCCTGCGTATACGACCTGTTGTGCGTCGAGGGTGAAAGTGTTGCCGAAATGAGGACTGGTGAGGTTTTTGACTTCGGTGAAGTCGCGTTCCATGAGCAGTGCATTGCCGATGTAACTTGCACTGAGGCTTGCGTTTATCTCCGGCAACCGCTGGCTTTTAGCCGACTTTACGCCCTCCCGGGCTACTTCAATCCCTGTCTTCTGCACGCCCAATGTCAGGTTGTTCTGCTCGATAAGGTCGAACAACTGGCTTATGTCCAGCGGTCGGACGTTTTGGGAATAGGACACGGATGTCATGGCAGTGGCAAATGCCACCGCTGAAAATAATCTTTTCAACATAATATAATGAAACTCTCCTGATTTGCGAGTGCAAAGTTACGGCGAATTGTCCGTTCCGTTGCAAAGGAAAAATTACCGAAAATGGGCAAAGTGGGAACTGTCTCGCTTTTTCTTGCTAACTTTGCAACAAAAATGGGAATATGCAATCGGAACTGTTGATTGTGTCGTCACAATCGGTAGATATGGGGCTTCATGTCATCGAACACGGCGCTCTGTGGCTGTGCCTGCAGGGCAGTGCCTCGTTGGGAATAGACCTTGACAGTTGGAAAATAGGAAAAGACACCGCTATAATATTCTTTCCCGGCGATGTGGTGAGATGGCATGACGTCAGCAGTGACTTTCAGGCGAAGGTCATACGCTATTCTCCCGATATGCTGAGGTCGGCTTGCCTGAACGTGGAACACTCCATCTACTCGCTCCTGAGGGAGGACAGGGTGTGCGGACGGGCCGGTGTGGTGGAGCATGTGGTAAAGAACATGTTCCGCATACTGGACTTCTACTTTGCCGACAATATGATAAGTGATGTGGACGATATCGTCAACGCCCAATTGCGATCGTTCTTCGTCGGATACAACAGTTTCGTTTCAAATGTCAACAACGGTGTTCCGACACAGGGGGCAAGCCGCACCGTAATGATCTTCAACGAGTTTATGAAACTCGTGAAGACCGAATTTCGTGAGGCGCACGAGGTGTCATGGTTTGCCGACAGGCTGAATATCAGCCGTAAATACTTGGGGATAATCGTGAAGAATCACACAGGAGTGACACCGAAAAGAATCATTGACGAGTATATCATCCTGCAGTTGCAACTGGCATTGCGCACTACCCAAAAGCCGATGAAGATGATTGCGTCGGAGTTTCACTTCGCTGACGCATCTGTGATGACACGCTATTTCAAAGCGCACACAGGCATCAACCCACTCAAATACAGAAATTCTTGAGCGGCATTACTGGATGCCTATGAATAAAAAGTGTGTTTCAGCGGGTTAACAGGCAGGTTGCCTGTTATCCCAAATACTTCATCAGAATCTTGATATTGCCCGACTCGCGCAGTTTGGCAATGGATTTCTCGCGAATCTGTCTTACTCTCTCTCTGGTCAGACCGAGCTGGTCACCAATCTCCTCAAGTCCTTTCTCCGGGCAACCGATGCCGAAACACTCGCGGATAATGGTAATCTCACGCTCTTTGAGAACCTTGTTGAGCACGCTGTTCAACTCCAAGGCCATTGACTCATGGTCGACTTGGCGATCGGTAGAACTGTCTTCGCTTGATGGCATGACGTCAAGCATACAGTTGTCTTCGCCGTCTTGGAACGGTGCGTCAATAGAAACATGATGTCCGTCAGCCATAAGGCTCTGCCCGATTTTCTCCTCATCAATCTGCGTAGCTTCCGCAAGTTCCGACACGGAAGGATGCCTCTGGTTCTCCTGCTCGAACTTGTTGATTTCGTGGTTAATCTTGTTGAGAGAACCTACTTGGTTCAACGGAAGCCTGACAATGCGGCTCTGCTCGGCGATTGCCTGCAAGATGCTCTGGCGAATCCACCATACGGCGTAACTGATGAACTTGAATCCGCGCGTCTCGTCGAATTTCTGAGCCGCCTTGATAAGTCCGATGTTACCCTCGTCGATGAGGTCTGTAAGGGTAAGTCCTTGGTGTTGGTATTGTTTTGCCACGGAAACGACGAATCGCAAGTTGGCTGTGATAAGTTTGTTTTTGGCTCTCTCGCCCTCCGGACCACCTTTTTTTATCTTCTGGGCGAGCTCTATTTCCTCGTCAATTGAAATGAGTGGAGCACGGCCAATTTCGACAAGATACTTGTCAAGAGCCTCACTTGAACGGTTAGTGATACTCTTCTGAATCTTTAATTGCCTCATCTATGTGTAAAAACTTAAATGCTTGACTGTATGTAAAGATATGTGCACAACGGCACAAACTCAGTACAAAGTTACGACAAATAAACGTAGCAGTGCGCAATTTTATTGTAAAAACAAGGATTTTTAACCCAAATTGGGCGTGCGGAGAGGGTCAAATCATAAATTAGAGGGCTGCGGTGGCGTGTTTCAACCGAAAATCGTAACTTTGCAAAAAGTATGAAGAAGATACTCTTTTTGTTGCTTGCTATATGTGCAAACGCCGCTTTTTCGCAGTCGGTAGGTGGAGTCGGCGCACCATTTTTATATGATGACAGTCCAAAAAGGGAGGTAAGGGCAGTGTGGCTTACCACCATCGGTGGGCTTGACTGGCCTCACAGTTACGCTAACGGAAGCCGTTTCTCGGTTGAAAAACAGCAACGTGAACTGACGGAAACGCTCGATAAACTACAGTACGCGGGCATAAATACCGTGTTGTTACAGGTGCGTATACGCGGCACAGTCATCTATCCTTCGGCGTACGAACCGTGGGATGGCTGTCTGTCAGGGAAGCCCGGTGTCAGTCCGGGGTATGATGCTCTCGCCTTCAGCATAGCCGAATGTCACAAGAGAGGTATGGAACTGCACGCTTGGGTGGTAACTCTTCCCTTGGGAAAATGGAACGGCCGGGGTTGCACAAGTATGAGAAAACGGTATCCGTCGGTGGCAAAAAGGATAGGGGACGAGGGATTTATGAACCCGGAAAATGCCGCTACGGGTGATGTCATAGCCGATATCTGCGGTGAAATTGCAACCAATTACGATGTTGACGGCATACATCTCGATTACATAAGATACCCGGAAACATGGAAAGGCAAAATCTCCAAAGACCGTGGCCGCAAGTATATCACGGACATAGTGAGAAAAGTCAATCTCTCGGTGAAGTCAAAGAAGCCTTGGATAAAGTTGAGTTGCTCTCCAATAGGCAAACATGACGACCTGCCTCGGCAGAGCAGTAACGGTTGGAATGCGTATTCCCGGGTGATGCAGAATGCCCAAGGGTGGTTGCGTGAGGGCCTCATGGATATGCTCTTTCCCATGATGTATTTCAGAGGCCGCAACTTTTATCCTTTCGCCCTTGACTGGAACGAGAACTCCTGCGGTCGGATCGTTGTTCCGGGGTTGGGCGTCTATTTCATGTCGCCTAAGGAAAAAGACTGGGACTTGGAGATTATTACGCAAGAGATGGAGGTGCTTCGCCAGTGGGGGATGGGGCACGCTTATTTCCGCAGCAAGTTCTTTACGGACAACCTGAAGGGTATCTACAAGTTCGCCTCCGGCACTTTTGACAAGGACATAGCCCTTGTCCCGGCAATGACGTGGGAGACCTCGAAAGTCCCGGATGCGCCGACGGAAATCATCTGCGACACCCTGCACAACACGCTTTCGTGGTCAGGGGCGAAGGACAATAGTGGCGGACCGTATCTGACATACAACATTTACAGCAGTGACGAGTGCCCGGTGGACATCACGAAAGCCTCCAATTTGGTTGCGGCAAGGAGAGAGGCAGCGTCTTTGACCGTTCCTTTTGACGGCAGATATTATGCCGTCACCGCAATGGATCGCTACGGCAATGAGAGCAAGGCACTGCAAAACCACAGGATGAAGGTGGACAAAAGGGTTGAAAAAGGGGCTTACTCAAAGGGGTTCTTTCCGCTGTTCGTTTGTGACGGCAAGACCGTCCGCATAGGCAAGACCGTCGCTAATGACAGCGATTTGCTTCAGATTGTCACCATGCAGGGCTCAGTCGTCAAGACCGTTTTCGTCAATGCGACGGTCGATGTGCGCTCTCTTCCGGAAGGATTCTACCAGGTAAGGACGCTTGGCAGGAAAAACTCATCTCACCGGTTGGGATATTTCAAACTTAAAAGGGAACAGAAATGACATCTTTGCAGACAGTTGGCACTTTGCGGCAATTGGTGTCTGGCAGGCACTTGCCGCAGCAGTCGGCCTCCTTAATAATTCTAAATAATGCGCGGTAAAGACGGATATTGTCGTCAAAAAGCAGTAAATTTGCAGTTCTTTGGAGCGTAGGCTTCGGTTTGAAAGGAATAATGAACGCTATATGAAAGAAAGAAGCACAACCATACAAATGATAGCAGACTATGACGGAGACATGAAATTTGTCTTCGATACGGAACTTTCAGGGGCAGTCCCCCTGCTCGTCACCCGCAACATAGTACTGTTTCCCGGTATCATAACGCCCATTATCGTAGGCCGTGAGAAGAGCCTTGCGTTGGTGGAATATATGCGGAAGAACAGCGACCAGACAATAGCCGTGTTCTGTCAAAAGGATTCCTCTTTGGACAATCCGGGATTTAATGACATCTACAAGTGGGGTGTATACGCCCGGTTGGTGCGTGTCATCGAGATGCCGATGTCTGATAACCTTACCGTTATCATACAAGGGTTGGGCCGGTGTCGCCTGCAAAGCCTCGTCAATACGACGCCTTTCTATGAGGGAATGGCGGAAAGCGATGCGGAAAAAGTGCCTGAAACCAAAGAGAAGGAGAATGTCTTTGACATGGCAATGGAGGATCTTCGCCATGTGACATCCGATTACATCAGGGAAAACGAGGAGATTCCAAACGAGACCCAGATAGCAATCAGCAACATTCACAACAATATCCTTGCGCTGAACTATATCTGCACGAATATGCCGTTCGGCATTTCCGACAAGATAGAGATGCTGAAAGCCAAGTTGATACATGACCGCGTGATCAAGGCACTGAAGGTCATGAACCGCGATATGCAACTTCTGGAACTGAAACAGGAGATAAGAACCAAGACGCGTGAGGAACTTGACGAGCAGCAACGGGAATATTTCCTCCAACAGCAGATAAAAAACATAAAGGAAGAACTTGGCAACGGCGAGGGTTCGCCCGAGCGCAAGGAACTGGAAGAACAGGCAAAAGGCAAGAAGTGGAGTGAGGAAACGGAGAACCTGTTCTATAAAGAACTCGACAAACTTGACACATATAACCCTCAAAGTCCTGAGTTTGCAATCCAGTTGAACTACCTTCAGCAGTTCGTCGGACTGCCTTGGAACGAGTATACAAAGGACGACCTCAATCTCCAGAGGGCAAAGCGCATTCTTGACAAAGACCACTATGGGATGGAGAAAGTCAAGGAACGCATTCTCGAATACATCTCTGTGCTCAAACTCCGTTCTGACTTGAAAGCACCGATACTGTGTCTCTACGGTCCTCCGGGTGTGGGAAAGACATCACTCGGAAAGAGTATTGCCGCAGCAATGAAGCGCAAGTATGTGCGCATTTCGCTCGGTGGTGTACACGATGAGAGTGAGATTCGCGGTCACAGACGTACCTATGTGGGAGCCATGCCAGGCCGTATCATCAAGAGCATACAGAAAGCCGGTTCGTCCAATCCGGTGTTCATACTTGACGAGATAGACAAAGTGGCGCAGAACACCATACAGGGTGATCCCTCGTCAGCACTGCTCGAGGTGCTCGATCCAGAGCAGAACAATGCGTTCCACGACAACTATCTGGATGTCGACTATGACCTTTCCAATGTACTCTTTATCGCCACTGCCAATGACCTTGGCGGCATTCCGCGTCCTCTTCTCGACCGTATGGAGATAATAGAGGTGTCGGGTTACATCACCGAAGAGAAGATCGAAATAGCCAAACGCCACCTTGTTCCGCGTGAACTGAAGAACAACGGCATCGACAATACCGATTACAAGGTGACATTCAACAAGCCTGCTCTCGAGACGATTATAGAACGTTACACGCGCGAGAGTGGCGTCCGCCAATTGGAAAAGCAGATAGGCAAGTGCATGAGAAAGATTGCCTACAAGATTGCGAGCGAGGAAGCGAACCTCGATACTAAGGTCACTCCCGACAAGATAGAGGCTCTCATAGGCAAGGCTCCATTCTATCGTGATGTCTATCAGGGCAATGAATATGCCGGAGTAGTTACCGGATTGGCGTGGACAAGCGTTGGTGGAGAAATCCTGTTCATTGAGACTTCGCTCAGTAAAGGCAAGTCTGGTAAACTCACGTTGACAGGTAATCTCGGCGACGTGATGAAGGAAAGTGCCGTCATCGCACTTGAATACATAAAGGCGCACATTGATAAACTTGGTGTAGACTACCGCATTTTCGACCAATGGAATATCCACATACATGTCCCGGAGGGTGCTACACCCAAGGACGGACCCTCTGCCGGCATCACCATTGCCACGTCCATTGCCTCCGCCCTTACCCAATGCAAGGTGCGCAAGAACACTGCAATGACAGGTGAAATCACTCTTCGTGGCAAGGTGTTGCCTGTCGGCGGCATAAAGGAAAAAATCCTTGCCGCCAAGAGAGCTGGCATTACGGATATCGTACTGTGCAGTGAGAACAGGAAAGACATAGAGGAAATACCCGACATTTACCTGCAGGGAGTTGCCTTCCACTATGTAGAGAATGTGCAGGACGTGTGGGATTTCGTACTTACCAAGGAGCGTGTGAAAGACGCAGTAGTATTCTCCATTGACGAGGACAAACCAAAAGAATGACTTTCGAGGTACAACACAACGACAGTGCAAGCGCAGCCCGTGCAGGGCTTATCACTACTGCACACGGCAAGATAGAGACTCCAATCTTTATGCCGGTGGGAACTTGCGGTTCGGTAAAGGGCGTCCATTTCAGCGAACTCCGTGAACAGGTGAAGGCACAGATTATTCTCGGCAACACCTATCACCTGTATCTGCGTCCCGGACTTGATATACTCCGCAAGGCAGGAGGGCTCCATAAGTTCAACGGTTGGGACAGACCGATACTCACAGACTCTGGTGGCTTTCAGGTTTTTTCCCTTACCGGCATAAGGAAACTCAAGGAAGAGGGGTGCGAGTTCCGCTCTCATATCGATGGTTCGAAGCATTTCTTCACCCCGGAAAACGTGATGGACACTGAGAGAGTCATTGGCGCTGACATCATGATGGCGTTTGATGAGTGCCCTCCCGGGGAGAGTGACTACTCCTACGCCAAGAAAAGTCTGGGGCTTACGCAGCGTTGGTTGGAGAGATGTTGGAAGCATTTCAACAACACAGAACCTCTTTACGGTTACCGACAGAGCCTCTTTCCCATTGTTCAGGGGTGCAAATATCCCGACCTGAGGCGTGAAGCAGCCAAGCACGTTGCCGACCTTGGGGCTGACGGAAATGCCATAGGAGGATTGGCAGTGGGCGAACCGACGGAGGTGATGTATGAAATGATAGAGGTGGTCAACGAGATCCTGCCAAAGGACAGGCCACGTTACCTCATGGGAGTCGGCACTCCGCAGAACATACTTGAGGGCATTGAGCGCGGCGTAGATATGTTTGACTGCGTGATGCCAACCCGAAACGGACGCAATGCGATGCTCTTTACCTACGAGGGAACGATGAACATGAAGAACAAGAAGTGGGAAGACGACTTCTCGCCAATTGATCCTGACGGTTGCTACACGGATCTTGTGTACACCAAAGCCTATCTTCATCACTTGTTCAAAGCGCAGGAACTGCTCGCCATGCAGATAGCGTCCATACACAATCTCGCGTTTTATCTCCGGCTCGTTACCGATGCCCGGCAGCACATAATCAACGGTGATTTCACTCAATGGAAACGAAACGTCATAGAGAATCTTGGCAGAAGACGGTAGGAAAACTGCGTCAGCGGATTGCAGAACTGCATGACCGTACAGCTCCGATAGCCTCTTTTATGAAGCGTTACTTCGGTTGGGTCGCTCGGCTCAATATCTTTCGGTATATCAGTACTTTGGACTGGTATATCATAAAGAAGTTCATCGGCACTTATTTCTTCTCCATTCTCCTTATCATTTCCATTTCCATAGTTTTCGACATCAACGAAAACCTGTCGAAATTCACGCAGTATCATGCACCGCTCAAGGCGATAGTGTTTGACTACTACGCCAACTTCATTCCTTATTTCGCCAATCTTTACTCGCAGTTGTTCGTCTTTATTGCGGTGATATTCTTCACTTCCAAGATGGCGGGAAACTCCGAGATAATAGCGATTTTGGCCGCTGGCGTGTCGTTCAAGCGTCTCTTGCGCCCTTACATGATATCGTGTGTGCTCATCTCGGCACTGTCTTTCTACCTCGCATCCTATGTCATTCCGCACGGCAATATCGTGAGAATGAACTTCGATTCGATGTATAAGAACAAGCGGAAGAACACCGCTGCCGACAACGTACAGTTGCAGGTGGAGAACGGAGTGATAGCCTATATGCAGCATTACGACAACAGTGTGAAGCAGGGATACGGCTTTTCGCTCGACAAATTCGAGAACAAGAAACTGGTAAGTCACATGACTGCCACGCAGATACAGTATGACACAATTTCCGACAGCAAGTATCACTGGCGCGTATCCAACTGGAAAGTGAGAGAGATGCGGAGCCTCCGCGAGAAAGTGACAAGCGGAATGACGCTCGACACCCTCATCATGATGGAACCGACAGACCTTGTTTACTCCAAGGGGCAGCAGGAAACCTTCACAAGCCCGGAGTTGAGAGACTACATCTCGAAGCAGGTTAACCGCGGCAGCAAGAACGTTGTGCAGTATCAGGTGGAGTACCACAAGAGGATAGCCTCGTCGCTTGCCTCGTTTATACTCACCATTATAGGTGCGTCGCTGTCATCGAAAAAACGCAAGGGGGGCATGGGCATGTACCTCGGAATCGGTCTTGGGCTGAGTTTCGCATACATCATGCTCCAGACCATTTCTTCCACTTTTGCCGTCAATGCGGGGCTTCCGCCGATTCTTGCGGCGTGGATTCCCAACATCCTTTTTGCCTTTGTCGCCTACGGATGCTACCGCAACGCCCCCAACTGACGACCATATCATGTATTTAACAGGCAGGTTGTGAAAACCGCCAACACAGTAATAGATTAGCAAATGTACTTTGATGAACTTGATTTAAGTGACAATGTCCTCGATGCACTCTGGGATATGCACTTCGAAACGTGTACTCCTGTACAGGAGGCTTGTATCCCCGAGATTTTGAATCACCGCGATATTATAGGCGTGGCACAGACAGGAACAGGCAAGACTGCCGCCTATCTGCTCCCCGTATTGTCCATGCTCGACAGGGGAGACTACCCTGAAGATGCCATCAACTGCGTTGTCATGTCACCCACGAGGGAACTTGCGCAACAGATAGACCAGGCTATGCAGGGGTTCGGATATTACCTTCCCGAGGTCAGTTCACTTGCCGTCTACGGCGGAAATGACGGCAACCGCTTCGACCAAGAGGTGAAAGCCATGCGTGCTGGAGCTGATGTGCTGATAGCGACGCCGGGCAGACTGATAAGCCATATGCAGATCGGAAACCTCGACTTGAGCCGTTGCTCGTTCTTCATACTCGACGAAGCCGACCGAATGTTGGACATGGGATTTTCCGAAGACATCCTTTCCATAGCCAAACTGTTGCCGAAAGACTGTCAGACAATAATGTTCTCTGCCACCATGCCGCCGAAAATTGAGGAATTGGCAAAGTCTCTTCTCACCAATCCAAAACTGGTTAAACTCGCGGTGAGCAAGCCTGCCGAGAAGATACAGCAGAGTGCTTATGTCTGCTACGAACCGCAGAAACTTGACATAATAAGGCATCTCTTCAAGGCAGACCAGTTGAAGCGTGTCATCATTTTCTGTGGAAAGAAGAACAAAGTCAAGGAAATAGGCAGGGCATTGGTAAAGATGCACATCAACAGTGGTGAGATGCATTCCGACCTGAGTCAGGCAGAGCGTGACGAAGTCATGTACAAGTTCAAGAGCGGACAGACCGATGTGCTTGTGGCAACCGACATTGTGGCGCGCGGAATCGACATCGATGACATCGCAATGGTTATCAATTACGACGTGCCGCACGACGTAGAGGACTATGTTCACCGCATCGGACGCACGGCGAGAGCGGAGCGTGACGGTGTCGCCATAACCTTTGTCTCCGAGGAAGACATCTACTATTTCAAGCAGATAGAACGCTTCCTTGAAAAGGAAATCACCAAGAATGCCATGCCCGAGGGTATGATTGACGGTCCTGATTACAGTGCAGGCGGAAGCAAACCGGGCTTTCAGAAGAAAGGGAACGGTCGTTCGGGCGGCAAGAGCCGCGGTCACTCCAATCGTCAGGGCGGTAACCGTCAGGGAAAGAAAGGCGCTCCACAGAACAGACGCAGAGGCAAACCGGCAGGAAAGCGTCCTGCCAAGAGTGCAGAACCGGCACAATGATGGTGTGAAAACACCACTTTCGCATTGCCGAAATGGTGGTTCTACATTGCTAACGGACGGCTTCTTCACAGTAGCAAAGGTGTTTTGGCGCAGTCGTGACTAAGATTAAAAAATGTTTCCCCTGCCGTGGAAAACGGCGAAAACGCTTTGCGGTTATGGTCTATTGTGCTATCTTTGCAGACAGAATGAACAATTATAAACATTAATAAAAATAAGACAACAATGAAAAAGATGAAACTTGCAGTGCTCGGAATGTCACTGCTGACAATTGTAAGTTGTTCTACATCAGCCGGAAACGGTGCTCTTATCGGTACAGGTGCCGGCGCAGTTCTTGGTGCAGTGGTCGGTAAACTGACAGGTAACACCGTTGTCGGTACTGCTGTGGGCGGTGCTGTGGGCGCAACAGCCGGCACTCTTATCGGCAAGCACATGGATAAGGTGAAGGCAGAAGCAGCTGCAAAACTCGAGAACGCAAAGGTTGAGGAGGCTACCGATGCCAATGGACTGAGCGCAGTGAAGGTGACTTTCGACAACGGTATACTGTTCAAGGTAGGCAAGGCTGACCTTCAGGCAGCGGCACAGACTGAACTTGCAAACTTCGCAGCAGTGCTCAAGAACAACACAGACTGTTCTGTCGCAATTCAGGGCTACGCTTCTTCCGACGGTTCTGAGCAGACTAACCTCACCCTTTCACAGAAACGTGCAGACTCGGTGAAGAGTTATCTCACCGGCAACTGCGGTGTAGGCGCTTCCCAGATCGCTTCTTCCACTGGCTACGGCGAGACCAACCTTGTCATGAAAGACGGTAAGGAGGATGTTCAGGCAAGCCGCCGCGTGGAGGTTTATCTGTACGCTTCTCAGGCAATGATTGATGCAGCCAAGGCAGGAACTCTCAAATAAAGAGACGCGGAAAACGCATTTTCACAGAAAAACGATACAAGAGGCACGCATCATTAGTGGTGCGTGCCTCTTTTCAATAAAGGACAGGGCATGAAGACTGTGTGGAAAATAATCAGAAGACTGTTGGCTTTCTTCTTTGTGTCGACGATTCTGGTAACCTTGCTCTACCGTTATGTGCCGGTGTATGCCACGCCGCTGATGTTCATAAGGACGTTTCAGCAACTTGCAAGCGGTGAGATGCCGCGTTGGCACCACAAGTGGGTTGCTCTGGAAGATATGTCTCCGAGTATGCCGGTGGCGGTAATGGCATCGGAAGACCAGCGTTTCCTCCTGCACCACGGCTTCGATTTCGATGCCATACAGAAGGCAGCGAAGCACAACAAAGGCTCTCGGAAGAAACACGGGGCAAGCACTATCACGCAGCAAACTGCCAAGAATGTGTTCCTCTGGCCAGGCCGCACATGGATAAGAAAAGGTTTTGAGGTGTATTTCACCGGACTTATAGAACTCCTGTGGAGTAAACACAGGATTATGGAAGTATACCTCAACTCCATAGAAACAGGTGACGGAATCTACGGTGTCTGTTCTGTGGCGGAACACAACTTTGGCAAGAAACCTTCTGAACTGACGCGTGGCGAGTGCGCGTTGGTCGCTGCCACGCTGCCAAATCCGAGGCGGTTCAGTTCTGCATCACCGAGTGCATACATGAGAAAGCGTCAGTCAAAGATAGAACATGAGATGAAATTCATCCCCTCATTCCCCAAAGAGGGTGAGAAAGCCGACCCGAGTACAGTGTCAGGTGGCATCTATGCAAAATGAAAAACTGCCGTCGCACTACAGCGTCCCAATACAATGACATGGAAAAAGAAACCCTTTTAGCCAATCTGAACCCGAGCCAGAGGGAGGCGGTGGAGTACACTTCCGGACCTTCACTGGTCATCGCCGGTGCCGGTTCGGGCAAAACCCGTGTGCTGACTTACAAGATTGCATGGCTCATAGAGTCTGGTATGCAGCCAGAAAACATCCTTGCCCTGACCTTTACCAACAAGGCTGCCAACGAGATGAAGGAGAGAATAGGCAACCTTATAGGTGCAGACAAGGCGCGTAAGATAAACATGGGCACGTTCCATTCTGTGTTTTCGCGCATCCTGAGGGTTGAGGCTGCATCGGTAGGATTTACTTCGCAGTTTACCATTTACGATGCCGACGACTCCAAAAGTCTTGTAAAGACAATAGTGAAGGAGATGTCGCTGGACGACAAGACATACAAACCGTCCGTCGTCCACAACCGTATTTCCATGGCAAAAAACTGTCTCATCAGCGCCGAAGAGTATGTCTCCAATGCCGAAACCCACGAACGTGACCGCAGTGCGCGTATTCCGGAGGTGGGAAATATATACCGCATCTACCAGCAGAGGTGCGCCAAGGCTAACGCCATGGACTTTGATGACCTGCTCATGATGACCCACCGGCTCTTCACGGAGCACGATGACATAAGGCGCAAATGGGCAGACCGCTTCCGCTTTGTCCTTGTCGATGAGTATCAGGACACCAATAGGGTGCAGCAGATGATAGTCGGCCAGTTGGCAAAAGAGCACCATCGCGTGTGTGTGGTGGGCGATGATGCACAGAGCATCTATGCCTTTCGTGGAGCGAACATTGACAACATACTGGATTTCTGCAATATATACAAAGAGGCGAAACTGTTCAAACTGGAGCGCAACTACCGCAGTACGCAGCGCATAGTGCAGGCCGCCAACAGTCTGATTCGCCACAACGAACGCCAGATACGCAAGGATGTGTTTTCCGAAAATGACGAGGGCGATAGCCTAATAGTCAAGTCAGCCTATTCCGACAAGGAGGAGGCGGCGATTGTGTGCGGTGACATAAAAAAATATATGCAGCGCGAGAACGGCAGTTACTCCGACTTCGCGATACTCTATCGCACCAATGCGCAGAGCCGAACTTTTGAAGAGGAGTGTCTGAAGCGTAATATACCTTATATAATATATGGTGGCACGTCTTTCTATCAACGCAAAGAGATAAAGGATGTAATCGCCTATTTCCGTATTATAGCCAACCATGACGACGAAGAAGCGTTCCGTCGCATCGTCAATTACCCTGCACGCGGCATAGGAAACACCACCGTAGACAAAATGTCAGCGGCGGCACTACAGTTTGGAGTGACCTTTTGGGAGGTGTGCTGCGCACCTGACAAGTATGGGCTACAGGTGAACGGCGGAATGAAGACGAAACTTTCCCGTTTCACAGATATGATAGCCGGCTTGTCAGACAAGATGAATGCCACCGATGCATACACCCTCGGAAAGGACATCATCATCCAGAGCGAGATACACAAAGACCTGTATTCATCCACAGATCCCGAGTATCTGACACGTCAGGAGAACCTTGAGGAATTTCTGTCGGCGTTGTCGGATTTTGTGGAAAACCTGCGCGAAGAGGGCAGGGAAGAGGAAGCCACCCTTGACAGATTCCTTCAGGAAGTGTCACTTCTGTCGGACAAGGATACGGACAAGGCGGATGAGGCGCGCGTGACAATGATGACCGTCCATTCGGCAAAGGGTTTGGAGTTTCCCACAGTGTTCATCGTGGGAATGGAGGAGAATGTTTTCCCCTCGTCAATGGCGTGTGATTCGCGCCGTGAAATGGAAGAGGAACGTCGTCTGCTCTATGTTGCCATCACCCGGGCGGAGCGCCACTGTATACTGACTTGTGCCAAGAACCGCTGGCGTTACGGTAAGATGGAGTATGATGTGCCCAGCCGTTTCCTCAATGAAATAGACCCTCGGTATATTCGTTTCGACGGAGTGGCGGAGCGCAGCCGCGGTATCCAGAACTCCAGACCTGTTGCCGGACAGTTCAAAGCGGACATCAGGTACAAGATAACCGCCCCTCGCAGGGAAGAACCCAAGGTCAATCCTTTCACCCCTGCATTCCGTCGGCAACTCGACGAGGCCCGTCAGAAATCACGTCCTGCTACGTCTGGCGTGGCGAAAGACTACACCGAAGGACTCTATATCGGTGCAACGGTGGAGCACCAGCGGTTTGGCATCGGCACGGTAACGAAACTTGAAGGCACTGGCGAGAACGCTAAGGCAATGGTGGAGTTCCGCAACACTGGCACGAAACAACTCCTGTTGAAGTTCGCAAGGCTGGTCTTGGTGAAGTGACATCGATTTGACTGCGGTGACAGTGGGGAAATGACGGAGGGAAGAAACAAATTGTTCGTTTTCTGTAAATTTTTCTTTGAAATCGTTTGGAAGTAGGAAATATTTGTGTACTTTTGCAACTGTAAGACAAGAAAAGACATCAACGAGAAATGAAGAATTTGATATCTGTAGCGTGGTGGTGGCGTAACTCGAGGTTTGAATAAAGTCGTGAGTCGCTCCTTCGTATGGGTACAAAACAATGAAAATATACAAGAAGGTCTGCCGTAGTTCACGACAGGCCTTCTTACTTTATATCAACAACAAAGCAAAATATAACTGTTATGAAAGAGATTCTTGGCAGAATACTTAATCAGGAGACCCTTGACCGGGAAACAACGCACAACATCATTGTCGGAATAACTGAGGAACGCTATCCCTCAGAGCAGATAGCGGCACTGCTGACGGCTATCCAGATGCGAGGCATAACGGTGGAGGAACTGCTTGGATTCCGTGATGGTATCCTCGAGACAGGCGTGCCTGCATTGCTTGACGCTCCGCACTATATAGACATAGTAGGTACTGGCGGTGACCAGAAGAACACATTCAACATCTCCACCTGTGCATGTTTCGTTGTCGCAGGCGCAGGTTACAAGGTGGCCAAGCACGGCAACGTGGCAGCCACATCAGTCAGCGGAGCGAGCAATGTCATACAACAGCACGGTGTGAAGTTCACCAATGACATGGATGTTCTCAACCGTTCCATCAACGAAGCGGGCATCGTCTATCTGCACGCTCCGCTGTTTGCAAGGGCAATGAAGTTTGTTGCCCCGATACGGAAGAATATCTCTTTCCCGACACTGTTCAATCTTCTCGGGCCCATTGTCAACCCTTCGCAGCCGAAGGCTCAGTTGCTCGGTGTAGCAAACCTTGACCAGATGCGCCTCTACAACAGCGTTTACCAGAAGATAGGCATAGACTACGGCATAGTGAACTCAATTGACGGCTATGACGAGATATCGCTTACCAGCGACTTCAAGGTGACGACCAACGACTATGTTAAGGTGTTCTCGCCGTCTGACCTCGGCTTCCCGGTGGCAAAACCGGAGGATATCTGCGGCCAGTCGACGTCCACTAAGGAGGATGCAGCCAAGGTGTTTGACGCCGTGCTCGGCAACACTGCCACCGAGTCTCAGAAGAATGTGGTGCTCGTGAACGCCGCTTTCGCCATTCAGGTGATGGAGTCCGGCAAGAAAACAATAGAGGAATGCCTGGCGATAGCGCGCGAATCGCTTGAGAGCGGCAAGGCTCTGGCAACACTGAAGAAGTTTATCGAACTGAACAAATAATGAAAGACGTTCTCGAAGAAATAGTCGCTTGGAAGCGCATAGAGGTGAGCCGATTCAAGGAACAAGTTGCTCCGCATACGTTGTATGGTAAGGTAGAGCGGATGCTTGACGCCCCTGTGACGTCCATGAAGTCGGCTCTGATGTCATCAGACTGCGGAATAATCGCTGAGTTCAAACGTAAATCGCCATCCAAAGGGTGGATAAACGAGGCTGCAAATGCGGAAACCGTACCAATGGAATACCAAAAAAACGGTGCAGCCGCCTTGAGTATCCTGACGGACGAGAAGTATTTTGGCGGTTCGGACGGCTACATCACGGCGGCAAGAGGCAGTGGTGTGGAGATACCGATACTCTATAAGAACTTCGTCGTAGATGAGTATCAGTTGTTTCAGGCGCGTCTCTGCGGTGCCTCTGCGGTGCTTCTCATCGCCGCCGCCCTGTCGAAACAGGAGTGTCGTTCGCTGCTCGCCACCGCCAGGAACTTGGGGTTGGAAGTGTTGCTTGAGATGCATGGCGACCGTGATTTCGAGTATGCGGAACTCGAACCGGATATGTATGGCATCAACAACCGAAATCTCGGCACTTTCATTACCGATGTCAACAACTCTTTCCGTTTGGCGGAGCAATTGCCAAAGAATGTGTGCAAGGTGAGCGAAAGCGGTATCAGTTCGCCTGAAACGGTAGGATTGCTGCGGCAGGCAGGTTTCAGGGGCTTCCTTATTGGCGAGAATTTCATGAAGACGAACGCCCCAGGCAATGCATTGAAAGAATTTATAGAATCGCTATGATAATAAAAGTGTGTGGTCTGCGCGAACCTGAAAACATCAGCGCAGTGTCATCTTTGGATATTGACTTGATGGGGTTCATCTTCTGGGGGGGAAGTGCACGCTATGTGAAAAGCATACCTGTACACTCTGGAATACTGCCCGACAAGGCGGATAGTGGCATCAAGGAAAGTCTTGAGAACAGGCGTATAGGCAGGGTAGGCGTGTTCGTTGACGAGATGCCACAGGTGGTTGTTACCGATGTCTACAACTATTCCCTTGGCTACATACAGTTGCACGGTGACGAGAGTGCAGTGTATATGGAGAACTTGAAACGTACGCTCGTACCTGACATTGTGCCAGACGTGAAGATGATAAAAGCCCTCAGCATCCGTGAAGCCGATGATGTGAAGCGATGGCACGACTATGAGGGAGTCGCCGATATGCTGCTTTTCGACAACAAATGTACGGCTCGTGGCGGCAGTGGCGAGAAATTCGATTGGTCGGTACTCGACAGTTATGACGGCAACATACCGTTCCTGTTGAGCGGAGGCATAGACCTTGACGACGTTGACGATATTCTTGACATAAGGCATCCGCAATTTGCCGGAGTAGACCTGAACTCGCGTTTCGAGACAAAACCGGCAGTCAAGGACACAGAAAAACTAAAATGTTTCATAAAAAAGATAAGAACTCATGAACAAGATAAATGAACTGTTTCGGTCGACGAATGGCAAAAAACTGCTTTCGCTGTATTTCTGTGCCGGACACCCCACACTCTCTGGTACTGGAGATGTCGTAAAGACGCTCCAGAAGCGTGGCATTGACATGATAGAGATAGGCATACCGTTCTCTGACCCCATGGCGGACGGTCCCGTTGTGCAGGACGCAGCCACGAAGGCGTTGCGCAACGGTATGACCTTGCGTCTGCTTTTCTCACAACTGAAAGAGATAAAGGACGAGGTGAAAATACCGCTTGTGCTGATGGGTTACCTTAATGTGATAATGCAGTACGGCATAGAGCATTTTTGCAAGAGTTGCGTGGAGTGCGGCGTTTCGGGTGCCATTATCCCGGACTTGCCCTTTGCCGACTACATGAAAGACGTGAAACCGATAGCCGACCGCTATGACATAAGGATAATAATGCTCATCACTCCCGAGACGAGCGAGGAGCGTGTGCGCTTCATAGACGACCATACCGACGGTTTCATATACATGGTTTCTTCCGCCGCAACGACCGGCGCACAGAGCAGTTTCGACGAACGCAAGCAGGAATACTTCCGCAAGATAAACGCCATGCAACTGCGCAATCCGCGGATGATAGGTTTCGGCATCAGTAACAAACAGACTTTGGAGTCGTCGTTGCAGAACGCTTCGGGGGCTATAATAGGCAGTAAGTTCGTGTCGTTGCTTGATGCTTGCGGCGGAGATGCCGATAAGGCACTCGACGGTCTCTTTGATGCTCTGAAACGATAAATGGCTTCCGATAAAGATAAAATGAAAAGTTCCGTACGGAACAGATGACAAACAGAACAACAGAACGTTATGAAATATAAAACAGAACAACCCCATACGCCGATAGCCGACACAGATACTGCTTCCCGGTACAGTGTTGATGACAACGGATTTTACGGTAACTACGGTGGTGCATACGTCCCGGAGATACTCTACAAGACGGTGGATGACCTGAAGAAAGCATATCTTCCGATAATAGAAAGCGACGAGTTCAAGAAAGAGTTCCACTCGTTGCTGAAAGACTATGTTGGTCGTCCGTCGCCTCTGTACTTTGCGAAGCGCATGAGTGAGAAGTACGGCTGTCAACTTTATCTGAAGCGTGAAGATCTCAACCACACAGGTGCACACAAGATAAACAACGCTTTGGGACAGATTCTTTTGGCGAAGAAGATGGGCAAGACACGCATTATCGCCGAGACAGGTGCTGGTCAACACGGTGTGGCAACTGCCACCGTGTGCGCTCTGATGAATATGCCGTGCACCGTATATATGGGCGCACTCGATGTGGAAAGGCAGTTTGTGAACGTCGAACGCATGAAGATGCTCGGGGCGACTGTGCATCCTGTGGAGAGCGGAAACAAGACATTGAAGGATGCCACCAACGAGGCCATACGCGATTGGTGCTGTCATCCTGCCGACACATTCTATATTATAGGCTCCACAGTGGGGCCTCATCCGTACCCGGAACTGGTGGCTCGGCTTCAGAGCGTCATCTCTGAGGAAATCAAATGGCAACTTCAGGAGAAAGTAGGACGTGACTATCCCGACTATCTTGTTGCCTGTGTGGGAGGCGGAAGCAATGCTGCCGGTACGATATACCACTACCTTGACGACGAGAGGGTTAAGATTGTGCTCGGTGAAGCCGGTGGAATCGGCATAGATACTGGCAAAACCGCCGCATCCCTTGAGGTAGGCACGACAGGCATACTGCACGGTTCGCGCATCAAACTGATGCAGACGGATGACGGACAAATCGTTGAACCGTACTCCATTTCCGCCGGTCTAGACTATCCGGGCACGGGTCCTCTGCACTGTAATCTTTATGACTCGGGTAGGGCGCAGGTGCTGGCCGCCACCGATGAGGAGGCTCTTGCCGCAGCGTTTGAACTCACCCGGACGGAGGGAATCATCCCTGCTCTGGAGAGTGCACACGCTTTGGCGCTGCTGCCAAAAATGAAACCGGTGCTAAAAGCCGATGATGTGGTGGTGCTTACAGTGTCAGGCCGTGGCGACAAAGATCTCGACACATATCTCAAACACAAAAAATGAAAAAGAATCATGTATAGATACACAACAGCGACAAAGACCGTCCTGGGTGATATGGTCACCCCGGTGAGCGTCTATCTGAAGGTGCGTGACATCTATCCACAGTCGGCTTTAATGGAGAGTTCCGACTATCACGGAGGCGAAAACAGCCGTTCCTATATCGCCGTTCACCCGATTGCGAGTGTGGGAATAGAGCATGGCGTTGCCGTGTGCACCTTTCCCGACGGCAAAAAGACGGAGAGAGAGATAACCGATGAGTACACCGTGGACAAGGCGATAAATGATTTCATTAGTGAATTTGACATAGAAGGAAGATTGTCAGAGTATTGTGGGCTTTACGGGTATATGTCGTTCAACTCGGTGAGATATTTCGAACACATCAAGGTAAAGGACGAGAAACAGGCCAAGAACGATGCTCCTGACATACTGTATATTCTCTATAAGGATGTGATTGTGTTTGACCATTTCCGCAACGAGGTGACTCTCATCGAGATGCTCGGCAGCGGTGAGACAAGCAATCTGGAGCAACTGGAAAAGGACATCAATGGTCGCCCGCACCGTACTTACGACTTTCATCCAGTGGGAGAATATGTCAGTACGCTTACGGACGAGGAACACAAGGCGAACATACGCCGCGGAATACGACACTGTCAGCGTGGCGACGTGTTCCAGATAGTCCTTTCGAGGCGGTTTGTGCAAAAGTATGAGGGCGACGACTTCAAACTTTACCGTGCCCTGCGCAGCATCAATCCGTCGCCATACCTCTTCTATTTCGACTTTGGGGGCTTCCGCATATTCGGGTCGTCACCAGAGACCCATTGCCGCATAGACGGCAAAAGGGCATACATAGACCCCATTGCAGGCACGACAAAGCGTACAGGCGATGCGGTGCAGGACAGGGAGAATGCCCTTTATCTGAAGAATGACCCGAAGGAGAACGCCGAACACGTCATGCTCGTGGATCTTGCACGCAACGACCTGTCGCGCAACTGCCATGACGTAAAGGTGGATTTCTACAAGGATATGCAGTACTATTCGCATGTGATACACCTCGTGAGCCGTGTCAGCGGCGAACTTGACGACGGGGCGGATCCTATAAAGGCTTTTGTCGACACATTCCCTGCCGGCACTCTGTCGGGTGCTCCCAAGGTGCGTGCCATGCAACTTATCTCTGAGTATGAACCGCATAACCGTGGCGCATACGGCGGTTGCATAGGTTTTATCGGCATGAACGGTTCGCTCAACCAGGCAATCACAATACGCACATTTGTAAGTCGTAACGGTGAATTGTGGTTTCAGGCTGGCGGAGGAATTGTCGCCAAGAGTGATGAGGAATATGAACTGCAGGAAGTAAACAACAAACTTGGCGCACTGCGCAAGGCAATCTTAATGGCGGAGGAAATGTGACATGAAGCAATCAATAGTGATAATCGACAACTACGACTCGTTTACCTATAACTTGAGTCATCTCGTCAAGGCACTCGGAGCGGACGTGACGGTGTTGCGCAACGACCGTTTCGAGTTGGAGGATATAAAGTCCTTTGACAAGATAATCCTTTCTCCTGGTCCGGGAATACCGTCGGAAGCCGGTCTGCTGATGGATGTCGTGCGGTGTTATTCTGCGGAGAAGCCGATGTTGGGAGTGTGCCTCGGACATCAGGCAATAGGCGAAGTGTTCGGCGGATGCCTCAAAAACCTTGACCAAGTATTCCATGGCGTGGCGACAGAAGGTACTCATACTGACGACCCCTTGTTTGCCGGTGTGCCGCAGAGGTTTACCATGGGCAGATATCATTCATGGGTTGTTGACACCGAAAATCTCCCGGACTGCCTCGAGGTCATTGCGAAAAGTGACGAGGGACAGATAATGGCGTTGCGCCACAAAGAGTTCAATGTGCGTGGCATACAGTTCCACCCGGAGAGCGTACTCACCCCGCAGGGTGACATCATGATAAGAAATTTCCTGAGTATGTAATGATTTTATAATACCGAAAAATGTTTTTTGTTATGAGTAAGAAGTTGAAAATGATATTGTTAATGCTGCTGTTGGCGTTGTCGTCGTCGGCAGCCTGTGCACGGTCAGAACGCATGGAGTCAGAGAAAGCGGACAGTCTGGTGTCTCCTTATGCAATGGTGAACGGCCGTTTCTATACAAAGGAGTTGCCAATAGACATAAGTAATGTCGCTGCAATCGTTCCTCTCAAATATGGTGAAGGCGGCAGTCTGACGATGTTTACGATGAGGCCGGACTTCGTGATACCGGAAGGATGGGGCAAATATGAGATTCCCCGTGAGCAAGTGAAGTGTCTTGAGGAAATAGAAGAGGAAAAAGCGCTCAAATTGAAACTGGCTGAAATCTCGACATCTGGCGTGGGTAACGACACGTTGGTGGGCAAGCCGTTGCCCGGAACATTCGTTTTGCACGACATTGATGGCAATGTCTGGACGGAACAGTCGCTCAAAGGGCGCAAGGTGGTGGTCAATGCGTGGTTCTCGGGGTGCGGACCTTGCCAGAAGGAAATGCCTATCCTCTCAGAATGGAAATCGCAGTTCCCTGATGTAATCTTCCTTTCCGTCAACTTCGAGAAGGCGGATAAGGTGAAGAAAATCACTGAAGCGCGTGGTTTCAACTGGACACATATCTACGAAGACAAATACTTTATGAAGTTTGTCGGCACTGGCGGATTCCCATTGTTCATAGTTATTGGCGGGGATGGTTTGGTTCGTTATGCGGCAAACGGCACCAGTGACGGTATCCGCAAGGAGATTTTGGATGTGATAAAAGGACTGTAATACAAGCATAGGATACGTCTTTTCTTCGGTTCACAAGCAACAGCTGTGAATGTCATAGACCTTTTGGGGTCTATTGAAACCGTGTGTCATTTTTGCCGAAAACAATCAAAAAAGTGAGAATAAATTTTTATATCCCGCTTAAAATCTGTAACTTTGCAGTCGCTTTCTTGTATTGCATATAATATATGTATACAGGTAAAGAATTGTTTGTAGTGTAGAAAAAGAAACACAAAGAAAGGAATTATATGACTAAAGCAGAATTGGTTGCTAAGATTGCAGCGCAGACTGGTCTGGAGAAATCGCAGGTGTCTGTCGTCGTGGAGAGTTTTATGGTTAATGTAAAGGACAGTTTGGTCAATAACCATGAGAATGTCTATCTCCGCGGTTTCGGCAGTTTCAATATCAAGCACCGTGCGGCAAAGACTGGCAGGAATATCTCCAAGAACACCACAATCGACATCCCGGCACACAATATCCCTTATTTCAAGCC
>CAVDQB010000027.1:0-29502 GCA_963611255.1 Faecalibacterium prausnitzii | reverse complement strand
GCAGGCATGAACAGGACAAAGGCGATGAGAACAAGGCTCACGACTATGCCGGCTACAAATGCAGCAAGCACTGCCATCTTGTACCGGCGTATCTGGGCTTCCTGCATCCGCTTCACATACTCCACGGCTTCCAACTTTCGGGTGAGCGAAGACATGAAGAGGTCTTTACTCCCCAAGTCAGGCTGGAAGTTGACGAAAAGTTCTTCTAAGTTCTTGTCTTTTTCCATTGTTGTCGTTTCTCTAAGTTCTCTACATTAATTATATCTCTTAAACCTTGGGAGAGGGTATCAGTACCTGCTTCCCATCTTCTGCCTGAGGTGTTCGCGACCTCGCGACAACTGCTTTTTCACGGCATCCTCGGTGCATTCCACAATCTTGCTGATTTCCTTGACCGAATATCCCTTGATGTAGAACAGCAGGATGGAAGTGCGCTCCTTGGGCGGCAGTCCGTCCAGTGCCCAGTAAAGCTCTTGGTACTGGAAGTTCTTGTCTGCCGTAGTGCCATCGCTCAGATGCTTGCAGGCATCGAGCGGGGCGGAGGTGCGCCGTGACTTCATGTGGTCCAGGAAGGTATTGTAAGCGATCTTGTAGAGCCATGCCGTAAACTTTCCCTCGTCCTGGTAACCGCTTGACGAGAGGTAAGCCTTGACAAGTGCCTCCTGGGCGATGTCGTCAGCCTCGTCGCGGCTGCCCATACAAAGGGCGAGCAAGAACTTCCTGAGTTGTTCCTGCTCGCCGTTTACGAGATTTATGAATTGCGCTCTGTCCATTTACTGTTTTGCTATGCTGGTGGAGCTCGCTTTTCTGTCGTTCTCTTCCTGTTCCAGTTCCTTGGCAAGGTCCTTCTTGCTCATGAAATATGCTATTATATAGGACACTCCGACGAACAGGGGAATGATTCCCACAAAGAGCATTGCGGAGATGTTATCTGTATCATATCCATTGAATGACATCCAAGCAGTGATACACAGGCATCCCAAACCCACGGCAGAGAAGAGGAGTCCTTTGGTCAGCTTTTTCAGTATTCTTTCCTTGAGTGTTTGTTGTGAGTCGGCCAGTTTTCTGAAGAACACATCGACATTGATGTCCACGTTTTTCTCGATGGCGGCAAGTAGTATTTCCGAGCGTTTGTTGATCTCATGGTTCTTCATATATACGAAGAGACAAACGCATGCGACGGGTAATACTACACAAATGCCTAAAGGGATGATAACTGTTCCTATGTCCATAATTTCTTGTTGTTGTTTTTACGTTAAACTTCTTGTTCTATTGAGCTTGCTCACTAATATAACGACAGAGGTAACGGAAAGGTGACATCCCTCCCGCTATTTTCCCCGACATTTCGAGTGATACGGCAGTCGGCAGTGCATATAAACTTAGTTGCCAACCAGGTCAATTTCCACCCTTAATCGTTACTGCTGAAATAACAAATTGGAAGTTGAAGCCACATTTATTTGCACGAATATTCAGTGTAAAGATACATTTTTTCGCACGAGCCTTAGAGATGATTTCTGCCGAGCGTACAAAAAAAGAGGGTGTATAATACACCCTCTTTTTATTTATCTATCATTTTCATTCCCTCCTCTACAGCCTGCATATTCAGGGGAATGAGATTGTGGTGCCGCTGCGGCAGGGACTTGAAAAGGGCTTTCTGCAACCCCTCGGTACTGACTACGGGGCAGACTTTCAACAGTGCACCGAGCACAATCATGTTGAACACCTTCGGATTCTTCATCTCTGCCGCCTTCTCCATTGCCGATATGCGGTAGCAGGTGATGTCCGTCCTTGTCGGCGGTTCGATGATGCCGTTGTCGTCATAGATAATGATGCCGCCGGGCTTTACCTTGGGCATGAACTTGTCGAGCGACGGTTGGTTGAGCACGATTGCCACATCATACTTGCTCAATACGGGCGATGCGATGCGCGAGTCGCTGATTATCACCGTCACGTTGGCTGTTCCTCCACGCTGTTCCGGTCCGTATGCCGGCATCCATGTGACCTCCTTGTTTTCCATAAGTCCGCTGTAGGCGAGGATTTTCCCCATGGAGAGGACACCCTGACCGCCGAACCCGGATATTATTATCTCACTTTTCATGCTATTCAATAATTGATGATGGACAACGCAAACGCATTACATACCTGTCGTATCCTTGAGGTCTCCCTTGGGATACTGCTTGAACATATTCTCTTTCATCCACTCGTTGGCCTCCACTGGCGACATTTTCCAACCGCTGTTGCATGTAGCGACAAACTCCACAAGACATGAGCCCTTGCCGGCCATATTGGCTTCGAATGCTTTGCGCAGGGCTTTCTTCGCCTTGTTTATAGAGGCTACGCTCTCCACGCTCTGTCTTGTGACGTAGCAGGCTCCGGGCAACAGTGCCGTCATTTCGGTGATGTTAATCGGGTAACCGTGGATTTCGGACACCCTGCCGTAAGGACACGTCGCCGTTTTCTGTCCCAACAGCGTTGTCGGAGCCATTTGTCCGCCTGTCATTCCGTAGATTGCGTTGTTGATGAAGATAAGCGTCGTGTTGTCGGCACGGTTGAGCGAGTGCAGCGTTTCTGCCGTTCCGATGCAGGCAAGGTCGCCGTCACCCTGATAGGTGAACACCAGACGGTCAGGCATGAGACGCTTCAGGGCGCACGCAAGAGCCGGTGCCCTGCCGTGGGCAGCCTCCTGCCAGTCTATGTCTATATAGTTGTAGGCGAACACGGCGCACCCTACGGGCGACACGCCTATCGCCTTTTCGGTCATGCCCATTTCCTCTATGACCTCCGCAACAAGTTTGTGCACCACACCGTGACTGCATCCCGGGCAGTAGTGCATACGGTTGTCATTGAGCAAGGCAGGACGCTTATAAACGAGATTTTCCTCTTTTACTATATCTTCCATGTCATTTCCTCCCTGTGTTTGCTATCAGTTGCTTCAGTGCATCCAGAACTCCTTCAGGCTCAGGGATTATTCCTCCCATTCTGCCATAGTGCTCCACTGGCAGCGATTTGCCCACTGCCAGACGCACATCCTCTATCATCTGTCCTGCATTGATTTCCACTACGAGAATCGCTTTCTTCCCTTCTGCGGCGGCCTGCAACTCCTTTTCAGGGTAAGGCCACACAGTTATAGGGCGGAAAAGACCCACTGCGATGCCCTCGGCGCGTGCCAGTTCGATGGCTTTCTCCGACACCCGGGCTGCCGAACCGATGGCGACGATGAGGTATTCGGCATCGTCCACCATTATCTGTTCCGCCCTTGTCTCGGTGGCCTTTATCTGTTCATACTTGCGTTGCAGGGCAATGTTCTTCTTCTCCATTTCCTCCGGGCGGAGTTCAAGAGACGTTATGATGTTCTTCGGGCGGCCGTTCTTCCTGCCGGTACTTGCCCACGGACACTGCTTTTCCACCTCTTCCATGGTACGGCGGGGCTTTATCGGCGGCAGCACAACCTTTTCCATCATCTGTCCGATGACACCATCGGAGAGTATCATTGCCGGGTTGCGGTACTTGAAAGCCAACTCAAAGGCGAGGTCAACGAAGTCCGCCATCTCCTGAACGGAGTTTGGAGCGAGCACAATAACGTTGTAGTCACCGTTGCCGCCGCCCCTTGTCGCCTGGAAATAGTCACCCTGCGACGGTTGTATGGTTCCCAGTCCGGGACCTCCGCGCTGTACGTTGACGATGACGCCGGGTAGTTCTGCGCCTGCCATATAGGAGATGCCCTCCTGCATGAGGGCTATACCTATGCTCGACGAGGATGTCATCACCCTCATGCCTGCGCCTGCTCCGCCGTAGAGCATATTGATACTTGCCACCTCACTCTCGGCCTGAAGCACCACCATTCCTGTGGTTTCCCACGGTTTGAGCACGGCGAGTGTCTCCATGACCTCCGTTTGAGGGGTGATAGGGTATCCGAAATAGCCGTCGCAACCGCAGCGTATGGCTGCGTGGGCGATCGCTTCGTTACCCTTCATCAGCATTATTTCCTGTTCTTCCATAGTGTCATTCCTCCATTTTCTTCTTGTAAACGGTGATGCAACCGTCAGGACAGACGATGCCGCACGAAGCGCATCCGATGCACTGATCGGCGTTTACAGCCTCCGCATAACAGTAACCGAAATGGTTCACTTTGGTCTGCGAGAGCGCTATAACGCCTTTCGGACACGCCACGGCACAGAGGTTACATCCCTTGCACCGCTCTGTGTCGATTAAAATGGTACCTTTTATTTTCATATCACGGATTGTAATAGTCTTTAGAAAAGAATGAATATTGTTCTTCGAGCATCTGTTTTGCCGTGGCGGCAGGCGAATCGGGGTCAAGGGAAACAGCCATTATGTATGCCTCCATCGCCTCCTTGAAGTCGCCGCTGCGCCGATATGCGTTCCCCTGCCGGTAATATTCCTCCGCTGTCATAATCGGACAATTCCTGCCAAAGGGGCGTTTCACGCCGGATAAATCTCCTTTTTGCCGGCTTTCAGGGTGTTGAGCATGAGCGAACAAATGGTCATCGGGCCCACTCCGCCGGGTACAGGCGTGATGTAGGAACACTTCTGCGCCACACGCTCAAAGTCGACATCGCCCGACAGACGGAAACCGCTCTTGCGCGAAGAGTCGGGAACACGCGTTGTGCCGACGTCGATTACTACCGCCCCCTGCTTCACCATATCTTCGGTGACGAACCCCGGACGGCCAATGGCAGCAATCACTATATCCGCCGAAGCGCACTCTTCCTTGATGTTCTTGGAGTGTGAATGGAGCACGGTAACTGTGGAATCGCCGTATTGTTTCTGCATCATCAACTGCGCCATGGGCTTGCCCACAATGTTGGAACGGCCTATGACGACGCACTTCTTGCCCGATGTCTCTATCTTGTAGTGCTGCAGAAGCGTCAGTATACCCAAGGGCGTGGCGGAGATAAAGCAAGGCAAGCCTATCGCCATGCGCCCCACATTGACGGGATGAAATCCGTCCACGTCCTTGCGGAAGTCGATTGCTTCGGTTATCTTCTGCTCGTCAATATGCTTTGGGAGCGGAAGTTGGACGATGAAACCGTCGACATCGGCATCACGGTTGAGCCTGTCGATGCACTGCAACAGTTCTTCTTCCGTCACGTCATCCTCGTAGCGGATGAGCGTAGACTTGAATCCGCACTGCTCACAGGCAATCACCTTGTTCTTCACATACGTCTCCGAACCGCCGTCATGTCCCACAAGCACAGCGGCAAGGTGGGGTTGTTTGCCTCCGGCATCCACTATATTCTTCACTTCATCGGCTATTTGCGCCTTTATGGCAGCGGCAGTAGCCTTTCCGTCAATCAATTCCATATCATGTCATTCTTTTCCTGCCGCCGCAGCCAGAGGCCGCGACCGCACAGGAAGGACCTCGATTACATCTTGGGCATACCGGGCATATTCTTCATACGACCCATCATGCCCATCATGTTCTTCATGTTTGCGCCCGACATCATCTTCATCATCTTGCGTGTCTGGCCAAACTGTTTGAGAAGCCTGTTCACCTCTTCTATATTGGTGCCCGAGCCTTTCGCTATCCTCTGTTTGCGGCTCATGTTGAGTATATCGGGGTTGGTGCGCTCCCCGGGGGTCATGCTCTGGATGATGGCTTCTATGCTCTTGAAAGCGTCATTGTCAATATCCACGTCGCGCAACGCCTTGCCCATGCCGGGAATCATGCCGGCAAGATCCTTGATGTTGCCCATTTTCTTTATCTGCTGTATCTGGTTGTAGAAGTCGTTGAAGTCGAACTTGTTCTTCATTATCTTCTTCTGCAACTTCTTGGCTTCCTCCTCATCGAACTGGGCTTGGGCGCGTTCAACGAGCGACACCACGTCACCCATGCCGAGAATACGGTCAGCCATGCGCACAGGATGGAACACGTCGATTCCGTCCATCTTCTCGCTGATGCCGATAAACTTTATTGGTTTGGTCACGACAGTGCGTATCGAGAGAGCCGCACCGCCACGGCTGTCGCCGTCGAGTTTGGTGAGTACGACACCGCTATAGTCGAGTCTGTCGTTGAATTCCTTTGCTGTGTTGACGGCGTCCTGACCCGTCATCGCGTCGACAACGAAGAGTATCTCGTCAGGGTTGACGGCATTCTTGATGTCTTCAGCCTGCTTCATCAACTCCTCATCAATGGCCTGACGGCCTGCAGTATCGACGATTACCACGTCATAGCCCTTCGCCTTGGCTTCATGCACTGCGTTGAGAGCCACCTTCACGGGGTCTTTCGCATCCGGTTCGATATACACGGGCACTCCCACTTGCTCTCCCAGCACGCGCAACTGCTCCATTGCGGCAGGACGGAACGTGTCACAAGCGGCGAGAAGAGGCTTCTTTCCGCGCTTCTCTTTCAGCATTTTGGCGAGCTTGCCGCTCATTGTCGTCTTACCTGCACCGTTCAAACCGGCCATCATGATGACCGCAGGATGTCCCTGCAACTGTATGTCCGTCGCCTCGCTACCCATGAGTTTTGCCAACTCATCGTGCACAAGTTTCACCATAAGTTGTCCCGGACGCACGGCGGTAAGCACGTTCATTCCCAACGCCTTCTGCTTCACGGTGTCCGTAAAGGTCTTCGCCACCTTATAGTTGACGTCGGCATCGAGAAGCGCACGGCGCACGTCTTTCAGCGTTTCGGCTACATTTATCTCGGTAATCTTGCCCTCTCCCTTGAGTATTTTGAAAGAGCGTTCTAATCTGTCACTTAAGTTTTCAAACATGATCGGATGTAATTCGGTCGATATATGTTACACTCAATATTCTATTAACACACAAAATTAGCCAATCCGAGGGACAATTTGGCATAAAACGCCGGGGCTTTAACCAAAATTAAATTCTTTGCCAGGAAAATTGCACACACCTTATATATATGTGTAGAGCATTCTTCCAAGTCGTCAATTCACCTGAAATCTCGCAACGAGAGGCAGGTGGTCGCTGAATCCGTTGCGCCATTTTATCGACTGAAAATTGCGGAACGGCCTCATTCCGCCGTAGTCTTCGTCTTTGCAAAGCAGGAACGGAGCGTCGTGGATACGGCACTCCGCACCTGCGGCAAGGCTGCCGCTGAGCAGTATCTGGTCTATTGTCTCCCACTCGCCACGGTACTTGTAACTCCCCCCTGCCCCGTTTTTGCCTTTCGCATCCTTAGAGACGGAAACGAGACCGGCGTCATAGAGCACTCCCATACTGTGCCCGTCGTGCGGGTCGTTGAAGTCTCCTGCCACAATGATATTGGCGTCAGGGCTAATCTGCATTATCGAATCGACTGACTGGGCAAGCCTTTTCGTGACGAGCGCACGGTTGGGACGCGTCTCTATCTCGCCGCCCGAACGGCTCGGAGCGTGCACAACGAACACGTGCAGGGTGTCGCCGGATGCCGTGCAGCCCTCCACATAGAGAATGTCGCGCGTGGGTTTCATGTTCTTCCTCGGGGCTATCCTTATGGGATAACTCCTGATATAACCGAACGTTAGCGGCGAATAGAGCAGTGCGACATCTATTCCGCGCTCGTCGGGAGAGTCGGTGACGACATATTCGTAGCCTGCATTGCGCAACATTGAGCGGTGCGTGAGGTCATGCACGACGGAGTCGTTCTCCACCTCGCACAGTGCCACGAGGTCGGGAATGGAAAACGTGCCGTCCGCCTGTTCACCGCACGAGATTATCTCCTGCCCTATATGGTTCACCTTTTTCCAGTATCTTGCGTAAGTCCAGTGGTAGAGACCTTCGGGCGTAAACTGCTCGTCCTGCTTCAGGGAGTCGTCCTTTACGTCGAACAAATTCTCACAGTTGAGTTCCACGAGGGTGAACACGGAAAGCAGGAGAGCCGCTATCATTTCTTCTGGCTTTCCACGTTGGCGCGTATCTTGGCTATATAGTCATGCATACGGCCGGCATCCTTGTGGTCTATGATGTCGAGCAGTTCCTTGAGTTCCGTCCTTATCTGCGCCACCTGGTCGTGGGTGTAGGGATTGAACAGTATCTCCTGCAGCAGGTACTCGTCTTCGCCCATCACCCCGCGGGCTATTTTCATGTGCCGTTTGAAGGTCGTTCCCGGAGCGTCCTGGGGCTTCATGACCGCCGCAAAGGTGAAAGTGCTGACGAAAGGTATGCTCAGCGAGTACGCCACAGTGCGGTCGTGCTCGTCGAAATTGTACTCGTAGATGCTCAGTCCGAGGCGGCTGTACACATCGCGGAAGAAGCACCTGCCCATGTAGTCGCCCTCACTGATGATGATAGCGTTCTCTTCCGACAGTTGGTTGAGGTTGGCAAAGGTCGGCCCGAACATCGGGTGTGTCGACACATAACGGTGCCCTGACTGCTCGTAGAACTCCTTTAGCCCTGTCTTCACCGAACTAATGTCGCTTATGATGCACGTTTCGGGTATGTGGGGCAGCACCTGTTCAAAAGCCTGAATGGTGTATTTGAGCGTCACGCAGTTGATGAGCAGTTCCGGCTTGAACTCCTCCACCTCTTCCATAGTGGAGAAACGCTGGCAGTTGTAGAGGAAACGCATCCTCCGTGCGTCCCTCTCAAACACCGCCACTTCGTGGTCGAAACTCAACAGGTCAATGAAAAACGAGCCCATCTTGCCGGCTCCCAGCACAAGGATTTTCATGTTCTCTACTTGTTGATTATTTCCATTTGCTGTCTGACACTCTCCTCATGGATGTTCTTGAAGACGTGTTCCGCAAAGTCAGACGACATTCCGCACATGGAGCACTGCACTCCACGCTTGTTCAAGATCTCGTCATAGCGTTGCGCCTGCAGTACTGTCATGTTGTGTTCTTTCTTGTACTGGCCGATTTCACGGCACACGCGCATTCTCTTTGAGAGTATTTCGATGAGTTGGTTGTCAAGTTCGTCTATCTGACGGCGCAGTTGCGTGATGCCCTCAGTGGTGACTATCTCGTCGCGGACGACAAGCAGCGAGAGGATGTAGTCCAGCACATCGGGTGTCACTTGCTGTGCCGCGTCGCTCCAAGCCTCGTCAGGCGAACAGTGCGACTCCACTATCAGTCCGTCGAAACCGAGGTCCATGGCCTGCTGGCACAGCGGTGCTATGAGGTCGCGGCGGCCTCCGATGTGGCTCGGATCGCACACTATCGGCAGCGAGGGATAGCGACGGTGGAGTTCGATGGGAATCTGCCACATCGGGAGATTGCGGTACATCTTCTTGTCATAACTCGAAAAACCGCGGTGAATCAGTCCTATGCGCTCCACTCCGGCACGGTTGATGCGCTCCAGAGCGCCTATCCACAGTTCGATGTCGGGGTTGACCGGATTCTTGACAAACACCGGGATGTCAACTCCCTGCAGCGAGTCGGCGAGTGCCTGCACGGCAAACGGGTTGGCGGTAGTACGCGCCCCGATCCACAGAATGTCAACTCCGTACTTCAGACAGAGTTCCACATGCTCAGGCGTAGCCACCTCTGTAGCGACCAGCATACCTGTTTCTTCCTTCACCTTGGCAAGCCACGGCAGAGCCTTTTCGCCGTTTCCCTCGAATCCGCCCGGCTTCGTGCGCGGTTTCCACACTCCTGCACGGAATATGTGGCAGCCCTTGTCAGCCAGTTGGCGTGCCGTTGTCATCACTTGTTCTTCTGTCTCTGCGCTGCAAGGACCGGCTATCACGAAAGGCCGTTCGTTGTCACTTGGCAATCCTAATGGTTTGAGTTTTAGTTCCATGACTTTATATTTGTTTTATTCTTTCCAGTGCTTCGTTCATCTTTTCCTCCTTTGCACAGAGGGAGATGCGTATGTATCTGTCGCCGTTGCTGCCGAAGATGAATCCCGGGGTGATGAAAACCCTCGCTCCATGGAGCACTTTTTCGGTCAGTTCCTCACAGTTGCTGTAGTGCGGAGGTATCTTTCCCCAAAGGAACATGCCCACCTGCGAGGGGTCGAAAGTGCAGTCCAGGGTGCGCATGATCTGCTCCGCGATGTTGCGGCGGCGGCGGTATATGTCAATGTTATACTCCCTGTGCCACTCGGGAGTGTTGGTGTTGAACGCCTCGGCTGCCGCCAACTGTATGCCGCGGAATGTGCCCGAGTCGATGTTACTCTTCACTTTGAGTATCCATGAGATGATTTCGGCGTTGCCTATCACCATGCCGACGCGCCACCCGGGCATATTGAAACTCTTCGACATGGAGTTGAACTCCAGGCAGCAGTCCTTTGCACCCTCCACCTGAAGGATAGAGATGGGATGCTCGTTGAGTATGAACGAGTAAGGGTTGTCGTTGATTACGACTATCCCCCTGCGCCGTGCGAAGTCCACGAGCCGCCTGTATGTCTCCATGCAGGCATTGCCTCCGGTGGGCATATTCGGGTAGTTCGTCCACATGATTCTCACCTTGCTGGTGTCCATCCGCTCCAGTTCGTCGAAGTCGGGCTGCCATCCGTTGGCCTCCGACAGGTTGTAGTTCACCACCTTTGCGCCGAGTATCTTGCTCAGCGAGGTGTAGGTGGGATATCCGGGGTTTGGGACAAGCACCTCGTCACCGGGGTTCACGAGTGCCAGAGTGGTGTGCAGGATGCCCTCCTTCGAGCCTATCAGCGGCAGCACCTCCGTCTTCGGGTCCACGTCGACGCCGTAGGACTTGCGGTAGAACGCCGCCATGGCACTGCGCAACTCGGGAGTTCCCATCGTCGGCTGGTAGCCGTGGGCCTGCGGCTGGCGCGCCGTCTCGCACAGTTTCTCTATGGTCTGCGGCGAGGGGGGCATATCGGGCGAGCCTATGGCAAGCGATATGACATCCTTTCCGTCGGCGTTCATCTGCGCCACTTCCTTCAGTTTGCGGCTGAAATAGTATTCTTCCACGAGCGACAGTCGCTCTGCCGGTTTTATCAACATGACTTGTATTCTCCTAAAATTTTCAGTTTGCTGGTGAGGGGGATTATGGCATCGATGCTCTGGCGGTAGCGTGTCAGGTTGTCGAATGTCACGTCCACATAAAACAGATATTCCCATTCATGCCCTATGACAGGCAGTGACTGTATCTTCGTGAGGTTGATGTCGTAGAACGACAGTATGGTGAGCACCTTCGAGAGCGACCCTTCCGAGTGGGGCAACGAGAACACCATGCTCGCCTTGTCCACGTTGTCGGGCTGACGGAGGAAGTCCGCTTTCATGGGATTGGTCAGCACGAGGAAGCGCGTGTAGTTGTGCTTGTTGTCCTCTATCTTGTCTTCGAGCACCTTCAGACCGTACATCTGCGCAGCCGAAGAGTGGCAGATGGCGGCATGACCCTTGAGTGCCATGTTGCTGATGTTCTCCGCCGAGCCTGCCGTATCCTCGCATTCCACAGCCTTGAATTCCTGGTGCCGGGCGAGAAAGTCCCTGCACTGCATCAGTGCCACAGGGTGCGAGTCCACCTCAAACACCGTCTTCCAGTCGTCCTCGGGCAGACAGCAGATGGAGTGCTCTATGTGCACCTTGTACTCGCCCACCACCGATGCGCCCGAAGCGCGCAGCAGTTCGTAGTTGTGAAGCAACGAACCGGCTATCGTGTTCTCTATTGCCATCAGCCCGATTATGGTCGGGTCTTTTCCCATTTCCGTAAAAACGTCCTCGAAAGTGGCACAACAGATTATCTGAAGTTGCTCTCCGCGGAAATACTCTCTTGCCGCTATGTCGTGGAACGATCCCTTTCGTCCCTGTATGGCTACTCTTCTCACTTTCCTGTTTCCTTGTTATAAGAAAAGTCCCGCCTCATTCTTATGAAGCGGGACCTTGATGTTAGCATTTGCTTTATCTTGTCTTAAGTTGAAATCTACACGCAACTTCCCGCTTCACAATTGCCTGCAAAGTAAAAGTAAAAGTAGAAATAAGATGCGTAAGACTTGTTCATTACTGTCTCTTTCGTTTGTTGTCGGCAAAGTTAATGCATTTGTTCCGTTCCGGCAAGGAAAACCGAGAAAATATCACTCAATGCCGCAAATTTGTCACAATCTATTGTCTTTGGGCGCAAAATCGGGCAATCTGTCAATCTCCGCCGCCGCACCCGACCTCCGCACCGTGTCTTCCGCCAGCCCGCCACAGTCTCTCTCGCAATACAGAAGCGGTGTTCTTGCAGCGGATATCGGTCGTGGTTCGAGCGAATATCGGTCGTGGTTCGAGCGAATATCGGTCGTGGTTCGCCCGTACCACGACCGATGTACCGTCGCCATTGCACCGTTTTCGGGTCGCAAGAACGACGGTTATGCACTGCTGAAACGGATGTTGCACTGAAACAAGGCCTATGTTTCCAACAGTTAAATTATGCGAAATATCGCACCAAACAGACCAACACAATTGCAAAAAGACGTATATTTGCAATCATATAGACGGCATATTGCCACACAAATAACACTAAAACGAACAAGCATAATGGCACAAGTAGCAATGACAGTCCGTATGGACAACCAACAGAAAGCCCAGTTTGACCGTCTCTGTGACCAGTTTGGCATGAGCGCAAACACAGCCATAAATATTTTCGTGAAGGCTGTCATCCGCAGCAAGAGCATACCATTTTCAATAAAGGCCAAGGGAGATGACGAGGAGGCAGCAATGGCATTGGAAGCGTTCAGAAGCGTTCGGGCAGCGGCGGAACAGGGTGCGACGCCAGACCTTACTATGGAAGAAATCGACAGAGAGATAGGAGAAGCCCGACGATTAAGGAAAGAAGAACGCAATGGTATACGCAGTTATTGATACCAACATCCTTGTTTCCGCATTGATAACCCACAACTCCGATGCTGCGACAGTAAAGGTTTTGGAGAGCCTTTTCCTCCGTCGTTTCACACCGCTCTACAACGATGAAATTGTCGCAGAATACGAAGAGGTCTTGCACCGCAGGAAGTTCGGATTGGCAGAGGAACAGATCAGGACTGTCATTGACTGTGTGATGCACAACGGAATAGTGTCCTCCCGCCTACCATATGAAGGCGAAATGCCCGACGAGGACGACCGTATATTCTATGAGGTTGCTCTGAGCGAAGAAAGTTCAATCCTTGTAACCGGCAACCAAAAACACTTCCCAAATACGCATAAAGTAGTGACCGCAGCGCAAATGCTGGAGATTCTCGGTTTGGAATAACGCCCCGAACAGAACATTTACAACCCGATTGCCCGGATGCGATCCTCGAAAGTGTTGCGGTCACCGACGCAACGCGACTTCAGGCGGGCACGGTAATTGTAGACGGTATTGGGCGAAAGGCGGAGGAACTCGGCAATGTTGGCACTGTCATTGATGCCGAGCCGTATGAGCGCAGCCATACGCATGTCGGTGGTGAGTTCGTTGTTAGCCCCCAGAGACTGGTGGTATTCGGGACGGAGAAGGGCGTTGAAATCCTCCACGAAGTGGGGATACAGGCGGAGGAAGACGGCATCGAAGTTGGCGAACAGTTCCTTTGCCTCCTCATTACACAACTCGTCGGAACTCGTCATGCTCTGCAACTCCTTCAACTGACCTGCCTTCACACGGCGGTAGACCTTCATCCTGTATGCGTCCATCTTGTCTATATACTTGGAGCAGAGACTGAGGAAGCGGCCTATGTATTCGTCTTTCACACGGTTGGAATCGCAGAGTTGGCGGTTGAGGTTCTCCAGTTCTGCATTGGTGGAACGCAGTTGGTTGCGCGCGGCATACAACTGGTGGTTGCGCTTGTAGGCAAAAAGCAGCGAGACGAGGAAGAGTACAGCCAGCACGCTTGCCATTGTCAGGAGCACCGTGAGGTTGAGGTTGGTGCGGTTCAACTCGTTGCGGTAGTTCTCGTCAATGGCGGTTATGATGGGCGAAACCTGCCAGGAGCGTGTGTGTCCGCCGAACTTTGTGGCAAACATCCAGGAGTATTCCACATAGAGGAGGGAGCGTTTTTTGTTGCCGTCATCGCTCACCTGGCGAGCGAGAGACCATAGCGACGCCTGGTTCATCACCGCATTGCGGCAGTCGGATATGGCTGAAAGGGCGAGCCACCAGCACTGCCCTTGCACGTCGTGGTGTACACGGCATATCTCGGAACGGTAGTATGCCATGATGGCATAGTCGTGGATATCAGCCTTGATGGTCTGTTCCCAGCGGCGGCACAGGCTGTCGGCTTCCTCCAGACGGTTGTTGTTGATGAGGAAGGATGCCATGCGCTGGCGGTAGAAGGACGACTCGCGGTCTGCCACAGCGAAGAACCGCTCGCCGTAAAGGTCGGACTGGTGGTAGTAATCCTGTGCAAGCGTAGCGTCATCGCTGTAAGTCCCGAGTTCACCATAGACGTGCGCATACACGAAATAGTAGTAAGGCAGGGCATCGGGCGTCAACTCCCTCTCATCGATACGCCCCAGCCAGTTGAGCGCTTCGGTGTAGTATCCGGCCATGGAATTCTGGTATGCCAACCGCGAGTACACCTCCGCCCGCCTCTCGTGGCTGCCGAGTTTCTCTGCGAAAGCAAGGCATTTGTGGAGCGCATCCTTTGCCCTGGCGTTGTCATAGGAACTGAGTTCTTCATAGAGAAACATGTTCATGTCGTAACTCTCGATGTCGCTGCGGCTTCTCTTTGCCGCATCCTTGAGTTCCGAGATGCGTTTCTCCTTATTATATATATAGGTGTCGGATTTCCTCACCTCCGCATCGAGCACGGCATATATGGAGTCGAGGTCGTGGGCAACGGTTTTCCCGTGCATACAGACGAGCAAGAGGAGGAGCAACAGGCGTCCTGCGACAAGCGGCGAGAGGTTATTAGTGTTCATAAATCATGTTATTTGTCTATGGCAAAGTTAAGAATATATCCCGGTTTTCAATGGCTTTCGGGGTATAAAAACTCAATAAAACACAATTTTTAATCCACTTTGCACGGTTTGCCATGAAAATTTTTCTCCACTGAAAACAAACAAGTTATATTTTACACACCCATAAATCCATCCACTTTAACACCTTTGGAGGTGCACACTTTGCGATTTCTTTTTCTACCTTTGCAATCAAGATAAGGAACGCTGAACACCAGTTCAATGTATCGGAACATCAGTCCCATAATATAAAAGGTGTGAGGCTTCCGAGTGACAACAATAGAAACAACGAATATTTAACTTAAAACCAAAAATCATGAAGAAATTATTTACTCTTTTGACAGCGTTGGTTGCCTCCACTGGAATGGCACTTGCTGACGACACTTACATCATCACCGGGCAGTTCAACGGCTGGAGTCTGGAAAACAACTGCATCACTTTCACAGAGAAGGACGGCGGTTACACTGCCACTGTCGACGAGTTTACCACCGGGACAGAGGGCTTCAAGATTATCAAGAACCCTGCTACAACAGGTTGGGATGAGCAGTATGGTTACGATGAGCCTATCGCCACCGGCACCGACTACACCCTCGTCAAGAATGGAGGAAACATCTATCTCGGCTCAGTAAACAACAACGTGACCTTGCACAATGTCACTTTCGAGTTCTACCCCAGCAGTGACGGCACGCCGGACTACTTCCGTATCACCGCCGACGAGACGATTTCGGTGGACAAGAGCGCAGTTGACAGTTATATGATGGTAGGTACTTGGCAGGGTTGGTCGTTTGAAAACAATCCTCTCAAGTTTGAGTATCAAGGCGAAGGTGTCTATACAGCATCTATTGACGAAATATTCGGCGGCTGGAAGATAGTAAAGAACAACAGCTGGACTGATGCTCTCGGCGGCGCAGGCATGGAAATGCTGCCCGGCAACACCTATAATCTCACAAAGGGTGGTGGCGATACAGGTTTCGCTACCGGAAATGTACTGAAGAACGCAACATTCACTCTCACTATCCAAGAGGACGGAAATGCCACCCTAAAAGTAGAGGGCACCATGACGGAAGCACATTCTTATGGCCTCATCGGCAATTTCCAAGGTTGGAATGCAGCAAACGGAACATTGTTCACAGAACAGAGTGACGGCAGTTGGACCGTAGATGTCGAAGCGTTCCCAGGCGGTGAAAACTTCAAGATTTCCATTGACAAGTCATGGACATGCTTCCTCGCACAGGACGCTCCTACGGCTCTTGACTTCGGAAAAACATACACTTGTGCACGCGGAAACAATGACAACAACTTCACAATAGGTGAATCCGGCAAGACATACGACATACATGTAGTGCTCGTAGTGGCCGATGACGCCCAGTCAGCAGACATCACCATCACAACCACAACCGACGGTGTGACACTGCTGAAGACCAGTGTCGGCAAGAAAGCAATATACAACATCGCCGGTCAGAAACTCACAGAGACACAGAGCGGTCTGAACATTATTGACGGCAAGAAGGTGATTGTCAACAAATAAAAGGCCCTAAGCCCGACAGCAGGGCACAGGCCGGAATCTTTGCGGGGGCATGTGCGCATACGGACAAAAAGTTGTGCGTATATGCCCTTACTGTATCTAAGGATAACCAGTTTATACCAACATGAATATCAAATCTATGAAACAAGGAACAACATCAGCACGACGCGTCTTCTCGACGCTTCTGGCAATGATGCTCACAGTCGCCGTCTTCGCACAGAAGGAGACAGTGAGCGGTACGGTGGTTGATTCCCAAAACGAGCCAATAATCGGGGCTTCGGTTATGGAAATCGGCACTCAGAACGGTGTGGCGACCGATATCGACGGTCATTTCACCATGTCCGTGAAGAAAGGAGCTATGCTCCGCATCACCTACATAGGCTTCAAGACCCTGGATGTCAAGGCCGCACAAAACATGACCGTAGGCATGACGGAAGAGGCAAATACCCTTGACGAGGTCGTGGCTATCGGCTACGGTTCGGTGAAACGCAAGGACGTGACGACATCAGTGTCTACTGTCTCGACGGAAGACCTCGACACACGCCCCATAGTAAGTGCCGTATCGGGCATGCAGGGCAAGGCTGCCGGTCTGCAGATATCCCAAGCCAACGGCCAGCCGGGTTCGTCTCCGACCGTCAGGGTGCGCGGAACCACGTCGCTCAACGGCAGCAACAACCCTCTCTATGTGGTCGACGGAGTGCCCCTGACCGACATTGACTATCTCAGTGCCGACGACATCGAGACCATACAAGTGCTCAAGGACGCCTCCTCAGCGGCCATCTACGGTTCGCGCGCTGCCAACGGTGTCATCATCATTACCACCAAACAGGGACAGAAAGGAGTGGCAAAGGTCAGCCTCAACGCCCACGTTGCCGCCAACACAGTGCGCAACAACCAGACACCGCTCAACGCTCAGCAGTACAAGGAACTGCAGGACGAGATCGGCCTTGTGAAACTTCCCAACAACCTGACGGACCAGACTGACTGGGCAGACGAGGTGTTCCGCACCGGCGTTGTGCAGGACTACCAACTGTCAATCACCAACGGCACCGACAAGATGCGCTACTTCATCTCCGGCGGATATACCGGCGAGAGCGGCGTGTTGAAGACAAGCAACTTCGACAGATACAACGTGCGCGCCGTCATTGACAACGACATCAACAAGTGGTTGTCATTCAACGCAAGCGCAGCATACAGCGACTACACCTACAAAGGCACGGGCATCATCTCGGGAACAGGCTCTAACCGAGGCGGCGTTGTCACCTCCATCATCAACACTCCCACCTATGCGCCGGTGTGGGACCCGAGCAATCCGGGGCAATACTACAACAACTTCTACGGAGTGAACATCACCTCGCCGGCAGAAAACCTGTCACGCACGGAAGACAACAAGAATTCCTACAACAAGTTTCTTGCCTCCGGCAAAGCCACAATCACATTTATCCCGCAGACACTGACCCTCACGAGCCAGTACACTTTTGACCGTACGCAGGGCACGACCATGAATTTCCTCGACCCGACAAAGACCGGCAACGGACGCGACAACTACGGTACGGGCTACGACGCAAGGACTATCAACACGGTGATGGTGTGGGACAACATCCTCAACTTCAAGAAACAGTTCGGCATACACGGCGTTGACGTCATGGCAGGCTCTTCCTGGACAGGCTCAAAATACAGCGGCAACTGGATAAACGGCTCCAACTATGCCGACGATGACATCAAAACCCTCAACGGAGCGAACAAGATCAGTTGGACAGGAACAGGCTCTTCGGCTTCAGAATGGGCGATAATGTCATACTTCGCACGCGCAAGTTACAACTTGAAAGACACCTACCTGCTCACCGCCAACATCCGTGCCGACGGTTCATCGAAACTCGCTCCCGGCCACCGTTGGGGCTACTTCCCCTCGTTCTCGGCAGCATGGCGCGTGTCACAGGAGAAATTCATGAAGGACATCAAGTGGCTCGACGACCTGAAAATACGTGGCGGCTGGGGCCAGACAGGTAATCAGAGCGGACTGGGAGACTACTCCTATTTAGCAAGTTACAGCATCAACCGCATCCAATGGTTCGGCGAGGGATACGACGCCAACGCCGTCCCCACCCGATCGCAGTCGACACTGAGCAATCCCGAACTGACCTGGGAGACCACAAACCAGACAGACATCGGTATAGACCTCACCGTGCTGAACAACAGGCTGACCTTTACGGCTGACTACTACTACAAGAAGACCACCAACATGCTTATGACCGTCACCCTGCCTGCCGGCTCCGCGGCTGCCACAAGCCTCACCTACAACGGCGGCGACGTGGTAAACAAAGGTTGGGAGTTCAGCGTAAGTTCAAAGAACCTTGTGGGCAAGTTCTCGTGGAACACTGATTTCAACATCTCGTTCAACCGCAACAAGTTGACAAAACTGATGCTCACGCAGATCTACTACGACGCAAAGACCACCGACTATGTGAACGACTATGTGGTGAGAAACACTCCAGGAAAGCCCCTCGGCAGTTTCTGGGGTTACATCTCCGACGGCGTTGACCCGGAGACAGGAGAACTCATGTACCGCGATGTCAACCATGACGGCATCATAAGTGCGTCGGACCGCACCTACATCGGCGACCCTAACCCGGACTTCACCTACGGTCTTACCAACACGTTCAAGTGGAACGGCCTCGCACTCAGCGTCCTCATACAGGGCTCTTACGGCAATGACATCTACAACGTGAGCAAGATGGAGACCCAGGGAATGTACGACGGAAAGAACCAGACGACAGCAGTGCTCGACCGTTGGCAAGTTCCCGGACAGATAACCAACGTCCCCAAGGCCGGGTTTGACATGAAGAACTCAACCTATTTCCTTGAAGACGGCTCTTATCTGCGCGTCAAGGACATCTCGCTGAGTTACGACATACCGCGCAACATCATCAACAAGATTCACCTCACACGCCTGATGCCCTACGTCAGTGCCACTAACCTGATCACCATAACAGGCTACAAAGGCATGGACCCGGAGGTAAACCAGTATGGCAACAGCGGTGCCGTGCAGGGCATAGACTGGGGCACATACCCGATGTGCCGCTCGTTTGTATTCGGTTTGAAGGTTGAATTCTAATTTAAGGAGGAATACATATTATGAAGACAAATAAAAGAATCGTTCTCGGAAGTGCGCTTGCCATGATGCTGACAGGCTGTTCGCTCGATTACGAACCGATATCCACCCCTACGGAAATCACCGAAGGGTCACAGACGGAGGAAAGCACTGCCGTGCTGAAAGACAAGCAGGCTGCCGAAAGCCAGCTCACAAACCTGTATGAACTGTTCCGCTCTCGCGTGGAGCACTGGTACGTTGACAAACTCCTTGTGGCGGAGTCTCACTCTGACAACGCCTATGCCGGGACTACCGGCGCAGAGGTTGAGCCTTACGAGACCAACACCATTGACGCCAGCAACTCTGTGCTCAGCCGCGACTGGACACGTTTCCTTGAGGACATAGCGCAGTCGAACGTGCTCATCAACGGTCTCGACCAACTGCTCAAGGACGGCAAAGTGACGCAGGACGAATACAACAAGATGAAAGCCCAGGGCTGCATCTTCCGTGCCATAGCGATGTTTGACATGGCGCGCGAGTGGGGTTCGTTCCCGATCATAACCACCATTGCCAAGACCATAACGGCAGAGAATGTCGAGGAAGTGTACCCCACTTACTATCCTCCAAAGAACACCCCGGAGGAGTCATACGCCCAGATTATCTCCGACTTGGAGTTCGGTGCGCAGTACGCTCCCGACTTCTCGACCACAGACCGCACCGTCATGTCGAAGACCACGGCACAGGCTTACCTCGCAAAGGTGTACGCCGAGAAAACGGCACAGGACTATGACAAGGTCATACAGTACGCTGACGAGGTCATCGCGACTCCCGGACTTGAACTCGAACCTGACTTTGAGACCCTCTGGGGCTTTGCCAACGGTGACTGCGTGAAGCGCAACACCAGCGAGGGAATACTCGAATTGCACTGGAGTGTCGGTGCAGGCACATGGGCATCGTGGATGTTCGGCCGTTGCCTGGAGAACCCCGAGTACTACTTCACATGGGCAAAGTGGATCACTCCGTCACGCAATCTCATTGCCGATTATGAGAGTGAGGGCGACCAGAAGCGTCTTGACCAGACCGTACACTTCGAATCCTGCACATGGAGCAACTACTATCCGGCATCCAACTATGCGTTCATGTACAAACTGCGCTCTGGTTACAACAACATCTACAAGTGCCGTCTTGCCGACATTATCCTGATTGAGGCGGAGGCTTACGCCTATAAGGGCGAACTGGAGAAGTCCGCCGCACTGGTAAACAAAATCCGTGCGCGTGTCGGACTGGCTGCCCTCACAAGCGACAAGACCTCATCCAAGGACGCGATGATAGAGGCTGTGCTGCACGAACGCCGTCTGGAACTTGCCATGGAAGGCGAGCGCTGGTACGACCTTTGCCGCAACAACAAAGTGGAAAGCGTGATGAATGCCGTCTACTCCAAGGACTCCGGCCGTCTGGCACAGAAGAAGAAGTTTGACGCGAACTCCTATCTCCTGCCGATTCCGCAGACCGCACTCGACCAGAACTCCAACTTAGTACAAAACCCAGGTTATTAATTTTCTGACTATGAAACAAATGATTAATATATTCAGCCTATTGATGGCAACTGCGCTTACGGCGTGCAGCAGCAGCGAGAACGTCGTCGACAACACCACCGAACCGTTCCCCACGGGAGTGCCCGCTGCCGGCAAGGCGGTCGTATTCACCACTACCGCCGACGGAAACTACAGTCTCTTCGAGGAGAAAGCGGATGTCCACACGGGGCAGAGCCTGTCTCCGACGACCATACAGATGGATCTGACGCAGAAGAAACAGACTATCGACGGTTTCGGATATGCCATCACCTACGCTTCATGCTACAATCTGCTGAAGATGTCAAAGGCAGACCGCACCGACCTTCTCACCCGCACGTTCTCCAAGACCAACGGTTACGGTGTGAGTTACTGCCGCATCTCTATCGGATGCAACGATTTCTCGAGCACAGAGTACACTCTCTGCGACGAGGAGGGACTGGACAATTTCCGCCTCTACACTGACGAGACGGAATATGTGATACCCATTCTGAAGGAGATTCTGGCTATCAATCCCGACCTGAAAATCATCGGCAGCCCATGGACTTGCCCCAAGTGGATGAAGGTGAAGAGCCTCACCAACCTCACCCCTTACGACTCGTGGACCGACGGACACCTCAATCCCAAGTACTATGACACCTACGCACAGTACTTCGTAAAGTTCGTGGAGGCGTTCAAGAACGAGGGTATCAACATCTATGCGGTAACTCCACAGAACGAGCCGCTTAACCCCGGAAACTGCGCCTCGACCTATATGCCGTGGGCAGAGGAGGCTTTGCTGGTGAAGAGTATGGCTTCCGCATTCAAGAAAGCGAGCCTCTCGACCCAGATCTACGTCTATGACCACAACTACGACTACTCCAGTGACAGCAGCCAAGAGGACTACCCGGTCAAGATATACAATGCCCTGGGCAACAGTTTCGAGGGTTCGGAACTCGTGGTCGGTGCCGCTTTCCATGACTATGGCGGCAGCAACGACGAACTGACGGACATCTACAGCAAGGCACCGGAAAAGTCGCTCATCTTCTCGGAGTCGTCTATCGGCGAGTGGAACGACGGCCGCAACCTCTCCACCCGACTGATGGCGGACATGAAGAACGTGGCTCTCGGCACGGTGAACAAGATGTGCAAGGCGGTGATAGTGTGGAACTTCATGCTCGATTTGAACAAAAGTCCCAATCTCGACGGCGGTTGCCAGACATGTTACGGCGCTCTCGACATCGACCAGTCGAACTACAAGACCGTCAACAAGAACTCCCACTACTACATCATCGCACACATGTCGGCAGCGGCAGAGAGCGGTGCAGTGCGTCTCGGCACAAGCCGCAACATTGCCGGAACAAGCATCATCAGTGCCTGTTTCCTCAATCCTGACGGCACATACGGTGCAGTGCTCGTCAACACCGGCGACTCTGAGAAGAGCGTCAACCTCAGCGACGGCAGCAGTTACGTCCGAGTGACAGTTCCCGCCAACGGTGTTTCTTCCGTAAAATGGCTTAAACAATAAGGAGGTATCATTATGAAAAATCTGAAATATCTATTCTTGCTGCTCATGGGAATGGTTCTCGCCACTGCCTGCAGCGACGATGACGAAGTGAAAAAGGGCGGCGGCAAACCCGTGATGTCAGTCAACGGACTGGTTGAAACCGCACAATACGGCGACAGCATATTCTTCACTGTCAACTGTTCGGATGCCGGCGGAGTGGACCTCTCCACGCTGAAGGCTTACATGGAGTACAGCGGCGAGCAGGTGTCTTCGCAGGTCACGCGCACCAAGACGGAGGGTTCCTACGAGGTGGCTCTCTATGCTCCGCTCTACAAGAATGTGCCTGACGGCAACGCACAGGTGCGCCTTGTGCTGCAGAACATACAGTTGACAAAGACGGAACAGGTCGTCGACATCGCCCTGACGCGTCCTCACTATGACCACATAACGTTCGTCGACAACAAGGGAACGGAAGTGACGCTCACCCCGAGCACTTCTGACCCTTACCTGTTCACCGGCACTTACAGCAGTACAAACCGTACTTTCAAAGGGCATTTCGTCGCTCCCAAGGTCGGCGAGAACGGAACGGAAATCACATTCGGACAGGGCAACGAAGACATAAGCGAGGGCGTGACGGACGAAATCCAGTTCAACGGCAACAAGGGAAACAACAAAGTGAGTTTCAATGTGCTCACCTACGCCTACACTCCGACAGAGTCTGACCCAGAGGCAGCCACCGAGATAGTGTTCACAAAGACCGACAACGTCTATGTGGGAGAACTCGTCCAGGGACACAACTATGAGTTTGCAGGCGAGGCTATCATCAATTCGTCGCGCTGGTTCTATGATACAGACTGGTTCACGAAGAACAGTGACGGCACATACACATTCAATGCGCTCACCGGAACCTACACCGTGAAAGCAGACTTCGACAATCTCGGTTTCCGCATCTGGACTATGAACGACGCCACAACCAGCGGCACACTGGCTGCGGACGGCACTGGCGCACTGTGGATTATCGGAAGTGAGTGCATAGGAAAGCCGTCCGTAAAGGCGAGCACGGTGCATGGCTGGTGGACTGGCGAGGATTATGACTACTGTCTGACACCTATCGCGGAGAAAGTTTACCAGATTACGCTCACGGTGGGCAAGCAACTTGCGGCTACAGGCATAAACTTCAAGTTCTTCGGTCAGCCCAACTGGGGCATAGAGTTCAAGGGTACTGCTGCCGATTATCATTTGTCTGCATCGAGTGACACATTCATCATCGGCGACGGCACCAACGGTCATGATGACGGCAATGTTTATCTCGCTGACGGAGCAGAACTGGTTAATGGCGACACCTATGTATTCACCGTAGACCTCACCGGCGGCTGCAACAACGGAGTAGTCACCGTCACGAGAAAGTAAAACACAGAACAACAAAATTGAGAAATCAACGTTTTCAATACAACAGCAACGTTATGAAAAAAACTCTGATACTTTGTGCGCTCCTGGTTTCCGTCTTCGGAAACCAGGGCTACGCACAGACGCCTGTCTATCTTGACGACACCAAACCGGTGGAAGAGCGCATCGAGGATGCCCTGTCAAGAATGACACTGCGCGAAAAGATAGGTGTCATCCACGCCCAGTCGAAGTTTTCGTCGGCAGGAGTGAAGCGTCTGGGATTCCCAGATTTCTGGACTGACGACGGTCCTCACGGTGTCCGCCCCGACGTGCTGTGGGATGAGTGGGAACAGGCAGGCCAGACCAACGACTCGTGCGTGGCGTTCCCTGCCCTCAGTTGCCTTGCAGCCACGTTCAATCCCGAGATGTCCCTCGCCTACGGAAAGGCTCTCGGAGAGGAGGCACTCTACCGTGGCAAGGACATGATACTCGGTCCCGGCATCAACATATACCGCACTCCGCTCGGCGGACGCAACTTTGAGTATATGGGAGAAGACCCCTACCTGACATCGAAAATGGTGGTCCCGTATATCACGGGACTGCAGTCGAAGGGCGTAGCGGCTTGTGTCAAGCACTTTGCGCTCAACAATGACGAGGAATACCGCAACAATGTGAACGCCATTGTGAGTGACCGTGCCCTCTACGAGATATATCTTCCCGGATTCTATGCCGCAGTCAAGGACGCCAAGGTCATGGGAGTAATGGGCGGATACAACCTCTACAAAGACCAGCACAACTGCACTAACCAATACTTGCTGAACGATCTTCTCAAGGGAGAATGGCAGTTTGACGGTGTGGTAGTGTCTGACTGGGGCGGTGTACACAACACTGACGAAGCGGTGCTCCACGGTGTCGACATGGAGTTCGGCAGTTGGACCAACGGACTTAACTGGGGACGTTCCAACGCTTACGACCAATACTACATGGCAGACCCGTACATGAAAGGCATCATTGAGGGCAAATACTCCATTGAAGGGCTCAATGACAAGGTGCGCAGGGTGTTGAGAACATTCTTCCGCACTACGATGAACCGCAACAAGGGCTTCGGTTTCCTCTGCTCTGACGAACACTATGCCACGGCGAAAAGGATTGCCGAGGAGGGCATAGTACTGCTCAAGAACTCTCCGTTGAAGAAAGGACAGCAGCCTTTGCTGCCCATCGACACGAAGAAAGTGAAGAAAGTGCTCGTCGTAGGCGAGAATGCCATCAAGATGATGACCGTGGGCGGCGGTTCGTCTTCACTGAAGGCGCAGAAAGAGATACTGCCTCTCGACGGTCTGCGCGAACGCCTGCAGCAGGACGGAGTGGAGGTTGAGTACCAGCGCGGCTATGTTGGCGACGTAGGCGGAGAGTACAACGGTGTCACCACCGGACAGGACTTGAAGGACAGCCGCTCTGCGGAGCAACTCATAAAGGATGCCTGCGACGCAGCCAAGAAGGCCGACCTCGTGGTGTTCTTCGGCGGACTCAACAAGTCTGATTACCAGGATGCAGAGGGACATGACCGCAAGTCGTATGACCTGCCCTACGGTCAGAACAACGTGGTCACGGCTTTGGCGAAAGCAAATCCGAATGTTGTCTATGTGCAGATCTCGGGCAATGCGGCTCATCTCGACTTTGTGAAGGAAGTGCCGGCTATCGTCCAGGGCTGGTTTATCGGCAGTGAGGCAGGCGAAGCGCTGGCAAGCGTGCTGTGCGGCGACGCCAATCCGTCGGGCAAACTGCCCATGACGTGGAACGACAAACTGGAGGATTACGCCGCACACGCACTCGGAACATACCCCGGAACATGGCGTGCCGACAGCACTATCATCGACGAGGAGTACAAGGAAGGCGTATTCGTGGGCTACCGTTGGAACGACCTGAAGAAAGTGAAGCCGGTATTTGCTTTCGGGCATGGACTGAGTTACACCACTTTCAGCATCTCCGACCTGCGCCTGAGCAGCGATGTCATCAGTCAGGACGGCACCGTCACCGCCACCGTCACGGTGAAGAACACCGGCGACAGAGCCGGCGCAGAGGTGGTGCAACTCTACATCAACGATGCGAAAGCGTCGGTGGAGCGTCCCTACAAGGAACTGAAAGGTTTCCAGAAGGTCTATCTCAATCCGGGAGAAAGCAAGGAGGTGAGCATCACGATAGACCGACGGGCACTGAGTTTCTTTGACGAAAAGGCTCATGACTGGAAAGCTGAGCCGGGCGAATTTACCGCTCTTGTGGGCAACGCATCCGACAATCTGCCGCTGAAAGCGAAGTTCAAACTGAAGTAAACAACGATTATGAGAAAGAAAAAGCGTGAGATGGACGCCGCCTTTGCACTTGACGTGTTTGACAAAGCGCCATTCACGACTGTGAGTTTCACGCGTGCTGACGGCACGGCATACGGTTTGCCGCTGTCGTTGGCACGCGCCGATGAAAGGACATTCTACTTTCATTGCGCACTGGAGGGTGACAAACTGGAAGCCATAAAGGCACATCCCGAGGTGTGCCTGTCGGCAGTGACGAAATGCAAGCCTATGGCAGGGCCGAAGGACAACTCCTTTACTCTGGAGTTCAAGTCGGCAGTGGCGTTCGGCAAAGCCTCGCTCGTGGATGACGACAAAGAGAAAACCGCCGCACTGAGAGCCATAAGCGAGCGTTTCCTACCCTCTCACATGGATGCCTTCGAGGCTGCTGTCGCACGCAGTCTCAACCGCACCGCCGTAGTGAGAATAGTGCTCAGCGAACCTCCAGTGGGCAAACGCAAGCAGTATGACGACGACGGCAACGAGATGAGAGGCAATGCCGCACCGAAAGAAACAGTAACCAACAAATAACAGAACAGATGAAGAAACTATTGACACTCGCCGCCGTTGCTGCGGCTGTGATGAGTTGCGGCAACAAGACTGCCCAGAAAACGTGCTGTGAAGACTCTGCCGATGCCGCCTATGTGGACACCGTTGCGGAGAACCACCCGGAGTATCTGCCGGAAATAGCGGTAGACACCATTGCCCCGGACTTCTGCGCCAGGGACACCGCAGGCACGGAGATAAGGCTCAGCGACTACAAAGGCAAATACGTTGTGCTTGACTTCTGGGCATCATGGTGTGGTGACTGCCGTGCCGAAGTGCCCGAACTGAAGAAAGTGTTCGGCGAGTTCAAGGACACCAAAATCAACGGTTCCGACGTACAGTTCCTCAGTTATTCATTCGACAGAGAGGAGCAGGCATGGAAAGATTTTTTGAAAAAGGAAGCCTTTGAGTGGCCACAGGTGAGCACACTCGAACCGAAATGGCACGACAACGTGGCGGCACAGGGCTACGGACTGCACTGGATTCCGGCTTTCATTCTTGTGTCGCCGGAGGGCAAGGTGGCAGGAAAGGCAATCTCCGCCAAGGGTCTTCGCCAACTGATGAAGGACGAGATGAAATAGGCGACAGGCTGTACGGACTCGGGGAGCGCCGACAGGTCGTCGCCCATAACGGTCAGAGCACTACCTCATAGTTGCCGGCGCTCTCCACGGCAGACTTTATCGCATCTGCCGAAACCTTGGCCGCATCATATTCCACGGTGACCTTTCCCACTTCACGGTCGGCCTTCGCAGACACCACGCCGGCAATTCCACAGACGGCATTCTCCACATTCATCTCGCAATGACAACACTTCATGCCGTTAACGGCAAAAACTTGTTTTTCCATATTTCATATCAATTGGCCGGACAAAACAGCCCGGAGATTAAACGTTCGTGCAGATAACTGGTGCAAAGTTACAACCATTATCCCACACTACCACAGCAAATCGCACGAAAACGAAGCCCCTGATGCTCACGCACCAGGGGCTTCTTGCAGCACGAACCGCTTTCAGTTAAGAAAAAAACTTATTTCTTTCGTTTGTTATTCATTATTGGTTCGTGCCATCATTCATTAGCGACCTTCACGATCTTGTAGTACTTCTTGGATGTACCGTCTACAGTCTTGATGTACTCGATTGCATAAGTCGTGTTCGCAGTTGCAGTCCACTTGAGAGCCTTCTTGTTACTTTCGTCAAGTTTAACATCAACACCATCCTCACCAGGAACCTTATTCAGAAGGTCGCTATCGGCAGTATAAGACTTCGACGTTACAGTCAGCACATTGCCAGTACCTGCCGTAGCAGTCCAAGTTGTCAGATTTGTTCCCGCGTCTTTTTTGCCGTTCACCAGACAGTTGGCAACTGATGCCTCACTGATGGTCTGCGTGCCGGTAGCAGTTACTGTGTAGAGTTTGATGTTATCGGCACTCAACGTTGCGAGTGAAGAACCGTCAACTACAGTAGCATAGATGACATCACCGCCCTTATACTCGTCCTTGCCGGAAACATACTTGTCTCCGCTGACACCGAATGTCGTGATGCTCGGCTCTGACACCTCGGTAATGGTCTCCTGATTGCCAATCTCATCGGTAACGACACAGGCGTCGAAGGTGATGGGATAGAGGTCGGCTGACTTGTCGGTAATCTTGAAGAGATAGGTGTAGGCATAGTTGCTCTTCCACTGGCAGTATGCGGCAGGAACTTCCACAGTCTTGTAGTCTTGAGAAATCTTCTCGCCTGTGTCCTCTGAATAGAGGTCAAACTTAACCTGCAACTTCATGTTCTTTTTGTTGCTCGGGTTCGGCAGAATGGGCGTGTAAGCCTTTGCATCACTATCAACTGTCTTGTCATAGGTGGCAGTAACCGCACTTTCACCGATACATTTTGAAGAACTGGCGTCGCTTGCCCACTTCGTATCGAGCCAGTTCGTACCAGTTGTGTTGAGCGAATCCTTTGAAACTGCAGTTCCGTCTACCTCAACCTGCGCCTTGTCATTGACATAAGTAACCTTGTACTTGGTGTTATTTGTACCGTTGCCCATTGTCACGAAATTGCCTTCAACCCAGAAAGCCTTATCAGAACCTTCTGCTTTATGCTCCACTTCGCCACACTTAATACCAGTAATCACCACCTTGTATCCAGGAACAGTCTCATAGATACCGAAGCGAATCTTGGACTGGAAGTTGCGGAAAGTAAGTTGCACTGCCGCTACAGAACTTCCGTCTGTAGGCTTGCTGACAGTTTTTGTTATGCGGTCAGCAACATAGATGGAGTCCGTTTTAGCCCCTTGAGCCAACTCAATGGTGTAACCTTTGCTCGCCGCTGATGTCTCACTGCTGTTCTTGGTTATTTTTACATTCTGCTGTTTGATGTCAGCCTTTGATGCGGAAACGGCGGTGAAAGTGTACATTTTGCCGAAATCCCAGTACTTGATGGTCTGCTTTGTGCTTGCATCCTTCCATATTGAGGGGGACACGAACGCCGTTTCTTCGCTGGCAGTAGTGCCTGTTGAGTAAGAATCAGTGTTTGCATTATAAGGAGTAATGCCAACATATTCCCAGTCCTTTGTGTTGCTCGTCGTGGTGTTGGCTGTGCCGGAAGCGTACTGTACACGGTAGTTCTTGAACACGATGTTCTCCTCTATGGTAGCAGCCGTCCCCTCCGTCGTAGTGTTTTCATTCTTCTCACCCCACACGATGAACTCGTTGTTGAGGCATTTTGCAGCGTCTCCGTTGCTCTTTGTTGTCTCTGCACGCGTCATTGCGGGCGTACTCATGT
>CAVDQB010000026.1:12145-32125 GCA_963611255.1 Faecalibacterium prausnitzii | reverse complement strand
ATCTGCGATAATACCCTTACAACGTCAAGCGTTGAAAGGTCCCACTTGCAAGCTCAACGATGGAAATCATAACCGCCGCGCAGACTTTTGTTTGTCCGTTTGGCGGTTTTTGTTGTATCGTCTGTGTGCTTTTGCGTTGTCAAACCACCTTGTGAGTGGGTTCATGGCGACTGTGATGAGACGACAGAAACAAAGTTTCCGCTCCGCCAACGGAGGGTTGTGACGTGTGAGAAACGGGTTTTGGTCCGATTTTTACACATTTGTAGCGGTTTTCTTTTATTGCCTGGTTTTTGGAAATATTAACTTTGCACACAATAGGAAACAATTTTTGTCTAAATCTATTAACACAATCGCAATCGCCACATGAAAACGAAAGCGTTGATGCTGCCACTTTTTCTCTTGCAGTCTATTGCCTTAATTGGGCAGACCGTCTGCTATGATGTTTGCGAACTGAAGTGTGAGAACCTTGTCAATCCGCTCGGCATCGATAACACGAGACCACATTTCAGTTGGAAGTTGACATCGGAGGTTGAAAACCAAAGTCAGTCGGCATACGAGATAGAGGTGTCATGCGACTCTGCGAAGTTGGCGAAAGGTAAAGCCGACGTGTGGAAGTCGGGTAGGGTGGAGAGCCGTCGTCAGGTGATGGTGGACTACACCGGCAGTGCGCTTCAGCCCCGCAGTTATTACTACTGGCGTGTGAAGTCCTACGACAAGGATGGTAATCCGTCGCCGTGGAGCGACATTGCACATTTCAGCGTCGGTGTTGTTGACGGCCGTCTCAACGGAAGTTATGTCATGGCACCGGCCTCTATGGGTGACAGAGAGTCTGTTGTGGTGTGGAAAAACATCTGCCTGAAGAAGTACGGAAAGGTTCTTGTCCACATAAATTCGTTGGGTTATCATGAGTTGTATGTCAACGGCAGGCGAATCTCCGATACCGTGCTCGCTCCGGCAGTGAGCCAGTTGGACAAGCGTTCTGCTATCGTCACATACGACATGACAGACGCTCTCCGCAAGGGAGACAATGCCATAGCCATCTGTTTGGGACAGGGTTGGTACAAGAAAAACACTTTCAATGCGCAGTATGACGGTCCTGTCGTGAAAGCCGAAATTGACGAAATCTCCGGCAAGACGCCACGGATTGTCTGCTTTACTGACTCCACCTGGAATGTCTGTCCGACCGGTTACAGCGGTATAGGTACTTGGTTTCCACTCCAGTTCGGTGGCGAACGGCTTGACGGTGTCGCCAACGTGTTCACTTCAGAACGCACCATTACCGACATGACACCGCTTGCCGGCTGCCGTGCGGAGGAGGTGACGTTAGCGGACATGAAGGCTTCGCCACAGATGTTCGGCGGCAACCGCATTGCCAGAAGGCTGCGTCCCATTTACGGAAAGTCTACCCCAGAAGGGTGGGTTCTCGATTTTGGCAGGAATATAAACGGCTGGTTCTCCATGGATTTTAGCGGATTGAGGAAGGGTCAGGAGATAAAGATAGAGTATACGGACGATCTCACGGACGGCAAGTTCGTTCCCCAGGGTGAGCACGACATATATGTAGCCAGTGGTAAAGCCACGGAGCGGTTCACTAACAGATTTCATAGCCATGCTTATCGCTATGCCCGTGTGTCGGGACTTGACTACGAACCCTCGTGTGACGACGTGAGTGGAATACAGATAACGGGAACAAACGATTCTTCTACGGATTTCTCCTGTTCAGATGCTGACATCAATGCCATACATGACATGGTGCAGTACACGCTGCACTGCCTCACCTTTAGTGGCTACTCTGTGGACTGTCCGCACCTTGAACGCATGGGTTACGGCGGCGACGGCAACTCTTCCACAATGTCCATACAGACCATGTTTGACGCTGCCGACACCTATTACAATTGGATACAGGCGTGGGCTGATGTTCAGGATTCTGACGGAGGAATGCCCTATGTGGCTCCTGTCGGAGGCGGTGGAGGCGGTCCTTATTGGTGTGGATTTATCGTGCAGGCACCCTACAGGGCATATCTGAATTATGCAGATGACAGAATGTTGGAAAAGCATTATGCCATCATGCAGCGTTGGATGGACTATGTCAAGCGGTATTCTCCCGATGGCTTGCTTCAGCGTTGGCCAGACACGAAGAACAGAATGTGGTTTCTCGGTGACTGGCTCACGCCGAACAACGTCGATGCTGGTGACGAAAGGAGTGTCTCGTTGGTAAGCAACTGTTTCATATTGGAGTGTCTACAGTCAATGACGGACATAGCCAAACATCTTGGAAAGGAGTCGGATGAACGGCAGTACAGTGCTTGGCGTGACAATCTCAAGAGTTTGCTGCACGCCAGATACTACAATCCCTCTGACAGTACCTACGCTTCCGGTTCACCGCTTGACATGGCATACGCCATGAACAGCGGCATTGTGCCGGACGACATATATGACAAGGTAAAGACGAAACTCGTCGGCCTACAGCGAGGAAAATACCGTTCCCACATAGCAGTAGGTCTGGTCGGTGTGGCGATATTCACCGAGTGGGCGGTGCGAAACCGTGAGGCGGAACTGATGTATGACATACTGAAACAGCCGGATTATCCCGGTTATATGGACATGATCAACCATGATGCGACCACCACATGGGAGTCATGGGACCGTTCTCGCTCCCGCATACACAACTGCTACAACGGAATAGGTACATGGTTCTACCAAGCCCTTGGAGGCATAACACCCAATCCTGGGCATCCGGGATACGAACATTTCACCGTAGACCCACAGCCTGTGGACGCCATAGAGTGGGTTGAAGTGAAGAAGGAGACCCCATACGGACAGATAAAAGTGCACTGGAAGAAGACAGACGGTTGCTTTCAGTTGGATCTGACAGTGCCTGTCGGTACTTCCGCAACGGTGAAAACTCCGCAGGGAAACAGGGAAGTCGGCAGTGGACAGCACAGTTTTATGCTTTAGAGAACATAAACTAACAACAATAAAAACCAACCAAGATGAGAAAAAAGTCAAGTTTGCTATGGCTCACATTCCTTCTTTTTGGAATAGCCTCTTGCGACAGTAGCTTTCTGGATCAGACATCCACGAGCGACCTTGATGAGACTGTAGTCTTCGGAGACAGCACCTATGCCTCCGGATTTCTTACCAACATTTACACCAGTATCGGTTTCGATACTGACCCGGATCGCTTCGGCGGTCACAATTCAGGCAACTCCAACGGCGGTCTACAGGTGGCTTGTGATGAAGCGGAGTTCCGCTCTTCGTCATCGATTACCACCGGTATGGCATTTGCCACCGGTACGGTGAATCCTGTAATCGTCACAGATGATGCATGGAGCACTTGCTATCAGCAGATACGCGCCTGTAACACGTTCCTCAAGAAGATAGGACGCACGCCGATGGCGGAGTCCGCACGCCAGCAGTATATTGCCGAGTGCCGTTTTCTGCGCGCCTGGTACTACTACACGTTGGTGCGCCACTACGGTGGAGTGCCGCTTGTCGGCGACACCCTCTACAGGGCTGAGGACAAGGTGAACGCCGTGCGCGCCACTTACGAGGAGTGCATAAAGTACATCACAGACGAGGTTAAGCAGGTCATTGCCATGAATGTGCTGCGCCCGCGCACGTCAGGCAGCGCCAACGGACGCATCAGCGAGGGTGCCTGCTACGGTTTCCTGTCACGCGTTTACCTTGATGCGGCGTCGCCACTCCACAACAATCCCGATGGACAATGGGGCACGGCGGAGACCAAGGACCTGTTGGGTTATTCCAATTACTCGAAGGAACGCTGGCTGGAAGCCATCAAATATGCCAGGTCTGTGATGACATTGACATCGGGAGACTACAGGTTGTTTGAGGTGCATGCCGACAATGACAACGGTGACGTGTATGAACCAGGTTGGGGATACTATGCCGTGCAGATAGCGGCAGACTTCGCTGACGTGACCTCATACGGTGATTTCAGTTATCCGTATGGCGCATACCAGGAGATGATACTGCAGTACAAGGAACCGGAATCAATTCGTATGTGTGACAATTTCTGCCCTCCTTCGTGCGGAGGCGACAAGTATGGCGGCTACATCTACTGGGATCTCTGCGAAGCGTTCCCGATGCTTGACGGCAAGTATTACGATGACCCGACCTGCAAATACTACCAGGCTGACGCACATTTGCGCGACTCCATACACTGTGTTCACCCGAAACTGTACCGCGATCCGCGCCTATCCAACGTGGTGACGGTGAACAACATGAAGCAAATGTCGGCAGGAGATCCGTCGCACATAGTGTACACTTGCATTGGAGATGGTGCCACAGAAGACGCTATATATTCAGGCACTCCCACGGGTTTGTACATAAAGAAGATGGTGCACCGCAACTGTGCCGGCAACTATTTCGTCGCTCCTCCGGTGTCAAGACCGCTTATTCGCTATGCAGAAATACTGCTCAACTATGCCGAAGCGGTGAATGAATACTACGGACCGGACCATTCGGAAAGTCTCGGAAGCACGGAGATGAGTCCTGTAGAAGTGCTGAAACTTATCCGTAGGCGCGGAGGCATCGAGGCCGGAGACGATGGAATGTACGGTCTGAAAGCCGGTATGACGCAGGAAGAGATGCGCGAAGCCATCCGGCTTGAACGCCGTCTGGAACTATGTTTTGAGGGTTTCCGCTTCTTCGACGTGCGCCGCTGGATGATAGCGGACCAGACCGACAATGCCACAATGCACGGTCTGGAACTTACCCACAAGGGAAGCAACATGAACAAGGGCTACACATGGAGGGTCGTTGACGTGCGCAAGCACATCTTCCGCAAGTCAATGTACTTTTGGCCCATACCCTACAACGAAACGGTAAAGAACGAGGAACTCATCCAGAACCCCTATTATGAGACCACTAACGATTAGTCACTTACAACAGAAGGATATGAAAAAATTACTGACAAGGGTTGCTGTGGCCTGTCTGACAGCGCTGGTTGCGGCATCATGCAGCACTTTCTCCGACGACACGAACCCCTATGGGGGGAAAGAAGCGGTCAAAGACCTGAGCGGAGTGTGGAAATTGAAGACCGTGACACGCAACAGTATCGACATAACAACGCAGATGGACTTTTCCAAGTTCACACTTAACCTTAACTCTGACGGCTCTTATTCAATAGACAACTATCTGCCTTTCATCGTCAGGGAGAACGGAACGTGGTGTACGGATGACCCCGCCTATCCGTTTATGCTCTCGTTCAAGGAGCAGACAGCCAATGCTTCCATCGACGTGGAACTGAGTTATCCGATAGTAAACGGAAAGCGTGCGTTGTCCATAACCCACTCTCCGGGTTGTTACTCCAATACATACACTTATACCTTGGAGCGGGTTTCAACTGAAAAATAATCAGGAGGATACAGACATGAAGAAAATTTTTGAACTGAAAATAAGAAAGTCTTATTTCCTTATTTTCGCTGCAATCATTGCCATGGCTGTGACAGGGTGTGTCTATATTGACGGTTTCTCCGTTACCCAGGTGATTGATGGAAAGGAAGTAAACTACGCATACGCCAATACGGAGGCAACATTCACCCTGACAGGACATATTGAGGCACACGAAGATCACTCCGATGTGAACTTTGTGGTAGCCTATCTTGTGCCAAAATCATGGAAAGTAGCCGAGAACGGAAAAGTAACTTATAAATGCGATCTCGCTGAAGACCACGACCAAATAATGACCATGTCGGTAGTGCCTTCATCGCAATTGCCGAAGAACGGTAACGGTCGTACATGGGTGGAGTGCCTCACACAGGAATACGGAGTGGGCACCAATGTGCTTGATGACATGGAGTGGGTGGTCTTCCAGACCGATGACAAGTACACCATCATCAATAACCAGTTTCCGACATATACCATTTGGCTCAAGACAAATGTGGGTGAGAAAAACTTGAAATGCCATCTCGGCGTGTTCGTCAATCATACTGATGACGGTTTCAGCGGTGGAACTGACCACAAGAAGGTGCAGTTCAGTCCTGACTGTTTTGAGGTCATAGGCGGCAAAGGTGTCACTCTCGACTTCTGTAGCAACCATTACAACAAGGTGTCACCGATGACATCGCTACAGAACGACCTCGTCACGTTCACGTTCAACGGCTCTGTCAATGCAAATGACCTTACTTCTCAGAATGCAGTTTATTTCAACGGCACCGCTTATACTACGGACGGCAAGAAGTATGAACTCACGGAACGGAGTGAAAAAACGCTGATGACACGCGAAAATGCCTACAGTGACAATTACAGCATCACAGTTTGGCCGGTGGGATTGTTTGACGTTCCTGTATCGGAGACAATAGAACGGATTACCTATTACTTCACAAACAAGGATGGAAGTGTGACAATAACGCAATCTGAGGACGACGAGATGGCAGAGGGAACGGCAATTCCGGAAGTCAAAGAGCCGTTCAATTTTACGTTTGAATGTGAATAGGGGATAATGTATAACGAGAAAAAGAAACGGTATATGACAAATATTGATTTTTCAAACAGAAACAGGCTGCTGTCCGCAATTGTGATGTTCTTCTCAGTGCTTTCCTCTTCCATGGTGTCTGCACAGGTGCAGAAGGGCGTTGTCTACGACGAAGCGAACAATCCGTTGCCCGGAGTCATAGTGCAGGTAAAGGGCACTGACAAGATTGTCACGACTGATGAGGACGGTACATTTCCATTTGAATACAGCGAGAATGACGTGCTCACATTCTCCCTTGTGGGCTATCTCTACAAGGAGCAGAAAGTCGGCAAGACAGGAAAAACATACGCAGTGCATCTTACGGAGAGTTTTGTCAACAACGGGAAGGATATCACAGGTCCCTACGGCGACAAGATTCCGCAGGGTGAAAACCTCGGTGCCGTGTCTACTGTCTATGGCAAAAATCTTGAAAAGTATCTCTCCACCGATATCCTTACCTCGCTTCAGGGAAGAATAGCCGGCTTCAATGTTCAGCAGTATCGCGGTTTCTATCTGCCTCGGACAGGTTCCAATACGAGTACGGATCTTATAGGCTCCACGCCTTCGGGCTTCGGTCAGGGCGTTTACAGTGACAACACACGCTTCAATCTCCTTTCGCGGAGCATGTCGCCGGTAATAATCGTTGATGGCGTAGAACGTGATTTGGTGTCAATAGACCCCGAGACAATAGAGTCGGTTTCACTCCAGCGCGATGCCCTTTCGTCAATGTTCCTCGGCATGAAGAGTTCACGTGGGGCATTAATCATTACCACCAAGCAGCCTACAAAGGGCAAGATACGTCTTTCGCTTACAGGTAAGTTTGGTGTACACAGCAGTGTCAACCATCTTGAACCGCTCTCTGCCGCCCAGTATTCCTATCTTCTTAATGAGGCTTTGCAGAACGACGGAAAGTCAGGGGTATACACGTCATCTGACTATAAGGCTTACCTTGACGGTTCAAACCCTTATACCAATCCGGACATAAATTGGGAAGATGCGGTCATGAATGACAATGCCACAAGTCAGTCGTATAATCTGAATGTCTCGGGTGGAGGAAAAGTGGCTCAGTTCTTTGTGTCTTTGGGCTACATGAACGAGGAAGGACTGTTCAAAACAGACAGCAAGAACAGTTACAATACAAATCTCAACTATAATCGCTACATGATATCCTCCAAGGTGAATATCAATATAACCAGAGGACTTACGGCATCTTTGACGGCTATCGGGCGCGTAATAGAAGGCAATCAACCGGGAGGAACGGGCACTGGTTACAGCGACTTGCTTCTCACGGTTTTCAATACTCCTAACAACGCTTACCCCATCTACAACGAGAACGGAACTTTTGGCGGTAACTATTCTTTCCAAAACAATCTCCTGTCACAGACGATGGAGAGCGGTTATATATCCGACAATACGCGTGACATCATGGCTACAGGTACATTGAAATATGATTTCAGTGACCTTGTAAAAGGTCTTTCCGCAAAATTCACTGGTTCTGTGGCTGCGCAGAGTCGTACCGCGATTACCCGCACAAAGCGCAATGCAGTGTACGCTCTCTCAAAAGACGATGCCGGCAACCCTATCTATACGATGTATTCATCACCCTCGTCACAGACCAACGGATTCACTTCCGTGAGCAATTACCAGAACCTCTATGGTCAACTTTCCGTAGACTACGAACGCAAGTTCGGTGATCACTCCGTGAAGGCGGGCGTGCTTGGTGACACAAGACAGGAGGTTGACGATTACGATCTGCCTATGATTCCTTCCAATATTATGGAAAGTGTAGCATACAGTTATGCCCGGAAATATTTCGCGGAGGCAAAATTGGCAGAAAGTTACTACAACCGTTACGCTCCGGGAAAACGCTGGGGCACGTTCGGGGCGATAGGTCTTGGATGGGATATGAGTAAAGAGAAATTCATGGAACGTCTCTCTTGGATTGACAAAATGAAACTCCGTGGAGTGTTCGGACGTACAGGTAATGGAATAAGCAATTCCGGTTACTACACTTGGCGCCAGACTTACAGCCGGGTTCTCACAGGATACTATCCTCTCGGTTCTTCGCTCGGACGTGGATATTGGGTATATGAGAATGAGCCGATAGCCAATCCTTACATCTCATACGAGAAAGCGAACAAACTGAATGTCGGTCTCGATGCATCTTTCTTTGGAGATCGCCTGTCGCTGACTCTCGACTATTACAATGACAAATATCTTGATTTGCTCCAGCAAAGAGGGAAAAGCATAGCGTTGCTCGGTGCAACTTATCCGACAGAGAATATCGGGAAATCGCGCCGCTACGGTCTTGAGACGAGCCTTACATGGCAAGACAGGGCAGGAAAATTCAACTACTATGTGACGGGAAATTGGAGTATAGCACAGACTAAGCTCCTTTTCATGGATGAACAAGATACCCAATACAATTACTTGCGTCAGACAGGACGCCCGGAAGGTGTGGTTTTCGGACTGCAAACGAACGGTTTCCTCACCGCAGAGGACATTGCCGCAGACTATCCCGTCATGGTGGGGTATGACGTGCAGCCCGGCGACGTGAGATATGTAGACCAAAACAATGACGGTATCATTGATGAATGGGACAGGGTAGTCATAGGCGGCGAAAAACCTATACAGTGCTTTGGTCTTGACCTTGGCTTTGAATATCAGGGTTTTGAATTCTCGATGCTTTGGCAGGGAATATACAACCGTGACTTATATGTGGACAACCGTACGCTTGTAGAGGGTTTCCAGGCAATAGGCAACAGTTATGGTCAGGCTTACAAGAACCTGCTTCAACGCTGGACACCAGAAACTGCTTCCACTGCAAAGTATCCGAGACTTACGGCAGGAGGCAATACCTACAACTATGGCGGCACCTATGGTTCGTCATTATGGATGCAGAACGGTGATTTCATACGCCTGAAGAACTTGTCCGTTGCCTATAATCTTCCCGAGACGTTCTGTAACAGAACACTTGGAGGATTGCGTGTAAAGGTATTCGTTGAGGGTCAGAATCTGCTGACATTCTCTGGTTGTGACCTTGTGGATCCTGAGGTCACGTTCACGAGTTCGCCTCTTCAGCGCACAATGTATATGGGTGTAAACCTCAAATTCTAATATGCGGAACAATATGAAAACAAACAAATCATTTACGATAGGTGTAGTAATCGCCAGCGCAATTGTAATCTCTTGTACCGATAACTATGAGAGTCTGCCGGTAGATCAGTTTACAAAGGAATATGTGTTCTCTACTACAGACTCGGCAGGATCTATGGCTACGGAGTTCCTGAATGCGATTTATGTGGAATTGCCCAACGGTCACAACCGTGTCGGCAGCGACTATCTGGATGCGGCATCCGACGATGCTCTCTCCCTTTACTTTGACAGCGATCCCGATGTGCGCCGCTTGCAGACAGGAAGTTATACATCCAGTAATATGGTTTCTTCCGACATGATGTGGGCAGCCTGCTATTCGTCTATACGCAAGTGTAACACTTTCATAAACGGAATAGACCGTGTGCCATACAACACGACCTATACCAACGCTTTGGGAGAAACCCGGCCGATGGGAGTTTCCTATAAGGCTGAGGCGAGATTTCTGCGTGCGTTTTTCTATTTCCAACTGCTTGAACGTTACGGAGGTGTGCCTCTGCTTGGAGATAAGGTTTTTGACTTGAACGATAACCTTGAGATACCCCGCAATACTTTCGCCGAAACTGTGGACTATATCGCGAGTGAACTTGATGATATCCAGGATTCTCTGCGTTCATATCCCATGAGCGACGCCTCCAGTTTTGCCCATGTGCCTACAAAACAGGCTTGTATAGCCTTGAAGGCGCGTCTTTATCTCTATGCGGCAAGCCCTCTTTTCAATGAGCATACACTTGAGGCAGGCAATGAGTATGTCGGATATTCTTCCTATGATGCCTCGCGTTGGCAGAGAGCGGCGGATGTTGCCAAGAAGTTCATAGACGATTATGGTATCGTAGGAACGAAGAAGTCAATGAGCACAGCGAAATTCCACATGACAGACAAAGGCAGTTATACCAATGCGTTTATCAATTATTTCGGAGGCTCAAATCATGAGATAATATTCTTCCGCAACAATGGCGAAGGATATTCACAGGAGACAAATAACGGGCCACTCGGCTTTTCCGGCGCACGGCTGGGCAAAGGCCGTACCAATCCAACCCAGAACTTTGTCGATGCGTTTCCTATGCTTGACGGAAAGATGTGCGGTGAGAGTAGCAAGTATCCGTATGATCCGCAGAATCCATACGCTAATCGTGACCCTCGCCTTGATTTGATTGTGCTCCATCAGGGTTCGCAATGGCTCAACAGCACCCTACAGACTTATCAGGGAGGTGCCAACAATCCATCAAGCGGAGGGCGTTATTCGCAGACCAGTTACTTCATACGCAAGTTTATGGGGAACTGCACTGCGAGTACGGAATACAGCAGTCATGCCGATCTGTGGATATATTTGCGCTATGGCGAGATACTGCTCAATTTTGCCGAAGCCGCCAATGAAGCCGATGATGCTTACCGTTCTGCCCATATGGACGACATATTAATGGCACTGAAGACACTCCGCTGGCGTGCCGGAATTGAGGCAGGCAGTGACGCCGACGTATCAGCATACGGACTTGAGAAAGGTTCTTACGGACTGTCTTCCAACATGACGCGTGACGAACTGCGTAAGGTCATCCACAATGAACGTCGTGTGGAACTTGCTTTTGAGGAGCACCGCTATTTCGATATCCGCCGTTGGCGTGAGGCAGAGAATATTTTTCTGTCTCCACTTCAGGGAATGCGTATCGTGGCTGGTTCCAGCAGAATGAATTACAGTCCAATCGACCTTGTGCAAGTGAACTGGACTGACAAGATGTATCTCTATCCTATCCCATACACAGAGGTGAACAAAAACAAGAACATGGTGCAGAACCCAAATTGGAAATAAACGATGAAAAGACTATTTATACTCCTCTTTTGCCTCAGTGCGACAGTGTTTGCATTCGGTCAGGCAACTATAGTGACAGGCAAGGTGACTGATATAGAGACGGGTGATGAACTCATCGGAGTGACAGTGAAAGTACAGGGAGCGAGCGCAACCGCCGTGACAGATATTGATGGAAAATTCAGAATCAGTGCGAAAAGCGGCCAGACACTTCAGTTCTCTTATGTCGGATACAAGGATGCAATGCAGAAAGTGTCAAGTGCAGATATGGTTGTCCAGATGCATCCCGACCAGAGTGATCTCAACGAGGTTGTTGTCGTTGGCTACGGTAATGCGAAACGTATTACCATGACAGGCGCGGTGAGTGCCATCAACGGTAAGGAATTGCAGAAAGTTCCGGTATCAAGCGTACAGAATGCACTTGCCGGAAAACTGCCGGGCTTTTTCTCGCAGCAGCGTTCTGGACAGCCGGGAAAGGATGCTTCCGACTTTTTTATCCGTGGTGTCAGTTCCTTGAACTCGTCAGGAAACCAGCCTCTCATTATTGTGGATGATGTAGAGTATACATACGAACAACTCTCCCAGATTAATGTAAACGAGATTGAGAGCATCTCTATCCTGAAAGATGCGTCCACGACTGCCATTTATGGTATTAAGGGTGCCAACGGTGTGCTTGTCGTAAAGACACGCCGTGGTGTGGAAGGAAAGCCGAGAATCAACGTCAGGCTGGAGACTGGTATCCAGATGCCGGTGCGTACTCCAAAGTTTCTCAACTCTTATGAGACGGCAACTCTCGTGAACGAAGCCTATGAGAACGACGGTCTGCAACCGCTGTTCTCAGAAACAGACCTTGAGCATTACCGCACAGGAGACAGCCCGTATGCTTATCCTGATGTGAATTGGTATGATGAAATATTCAAGAAAACGGCTCAGCAGCACAATGCCAATGTGGATGTATCGGGTGGCACAGACCGGTTGAAATATTTCGTCTCTGTGGGTTACTTTTCACAAAATGGCCTTGTGAGAGATTTCGGGTCTGCCAATAATGATGTAAACTCCAACTATCTGTACCGTCGGTTCAACTACCGTTCGAACCTGGATTTCCAAGTGACAAAGAATTTGTCAATGCGTTTGGACATCACATCGCGCTTCATGAACATTAATGAGCCGCATAATATCAATGCAACGAGCGAGATTTATAACTTCGAATCGATGCACCCGTATTCTGCGCCGGTGATTAATCCCAATGGTTCGTGGGCTTATCTCTACGACACTCAGGGCAGAAAACCTACGCTTAATGCCCGTTTGGCCAACGAAGGCTATTCCCGTACAAGGCGCAATGACAATAATTTGCTCTACAATGCAAACTGGAAGATGGATTTCCTTACAAAGGGATTGTCGTCAAATGTACGTGTGGCTTACTCAACTGTGGACGAAAACTACCGCCAAGCATGGCGCAGTTCTTTTCCAACGTACCATTATAATGTGACCGCTGACGGTGAAGGCTATTATACAATCAACCCGGACCGTGTCTATACCAATGGTTCTTACGCCGTGACAGGCGGTTCCAATATCGCAAAGAAAGATCTCAACCTTCAGGCTTTTGCCAATTATGAGCGTATATTTGACGAAGCGCATGATGTTGGAGCAATGTTGCTTTACAACCTTCAGAGTACTACATGGGAGAAAAAGAGCAATGATTTTGGCAACCAGCGTGTTCCTGAAAAATTCATGGGACTGTCCTTGAAACTTAGTTATAAGTACAAGAACCGTTATCTGTTGGACATCAACACTGCGTACAATGGTTCTGACCGCTTTGCAAAGGGACATCGTTATGGACTGTTTCCTGCTTTCGGCGCCGGTTGGGCTATCTCTGAAGAGCCGTGGTTCAGGAAAAAGTTCGGCAAAACGGTTGATTTGCTCAAGATACGCACTTCGTGGGGTGTAGTGGGTTCAGATGTGGCAATGGGAGACCGTTATCTTTACAACCAAGTGTATGAGACGGGAAGTCTCTATTACTTCGGAGACCGTGCCATGACATGGCAAGGCTACAAGGAAGGGTCGCTCGGCAATGACAAGGTGACATGGGAGAAAGCACGCAAGTTTGATATTGGTGTTGACCTCAACTTGTGGAACTCGTTCTCCCTGACATTTGATTATTTCTATGATTACCGTTATGATCAACTTGTTTATCGGAATGACATATCTCAGATACTCGGCATTGGCACGTCGCCTATAAATGTTGCCAAAACGTCCAATCAGGGTTTTGACGGTCAGGTGGGCTACCGTAACCAGTGGAGAGACTGGGGATTCAACACGAACCTTGTGTTCTCTTACGCCAAGAATAAGATTATCTATGAAGCCGAAGCCCAGCAGCGCTATCCGTGGCTTGCCGCTACAGGCCGGCCGATAGGGCAGCAGTTCGGCTATCATTGGATAGGTTACTATACTCCAGAAGACATTGCTCTTATCGAAGCTGGTGATCCTTCGGCACCTGCTGTGCCCAATACGGATATTGCGGTGCAGGCTGGTGATTTGAAATATCAGGACTTGAACGATGACGGAACAATTGACGACTATGACAAAATGGCGATAGGCAAGCCAAATCTGCCCAACACCACTCTTGGCTGGACCATTGGCGGCAGTTGGAAGGGACTTACCTTGAGTGTTCTGTTCCAGGGCTCTTTCAATTACAGTTTCTCGGTTGTAGGCACTGGTATAGAACCATTCAAAAGCCAGTTCCAACCTCTGCATAAGGAACGTTGGACATTGGAACGCTACAAGAATGGTGAGACCATTAATTTCCCTCGTCTCACTTCCAATCCATCTACCATTAATTCGGCGTCTGCATACATGTCTGATTTCTGGCTTGTAGATGCCTGGTATATCCGACTTAAGACCATTGATTTGTCCTACACAGTCCCACAGAAGGTGCTGCCGAAGTTCATAGAGAATCTCAGACTGTACATGAATGCCTATAACTTGTTGACATGGACTTCGTATGACAAGTACCAACAAGACCCTGAAATAGAGACCAACTCTGCAGGTGACGCTTATATGAATCAAAGAGTCGTCAATTTTGGCGTGGCTATAGGTTTTTGATATTTAATTGTTGGCAAATGACATATCCTCCACTGTTTATTCGCTACATTTGCATCAGAAAACCATCAAGCGGTTTATGAGTAGAATACAAAATACTAACAATAACTGATTTACAACATGAGACATCTCAGATTAATAGTTTCGTCGCTGTTGCTCACCGGAAGTGTAACGGTATTTGCACAGCAGAAAGATCTGGTGCAGTATGTCAACACACTGCAAGGCACACACTCCAACTTCGGTCTTTCCCACGGCAATACATTCCCTGCTACTGCCATGCCGTTCGCCCAACATATGTGGACGCCCCAGACCGGACCTAATGGCGAGGGATTTAAGTATCTGTATGATGCAGATGCCATACGGGGATTCGGCCAAAGCCATCAATGCTCACCGTGGGTAAGTGACTATGCAGTCTACACTTTCTTTCCAGAAGTGGGCATTCTTGAGGTTGACCCGGACAAACGTGGGGCGAAGTTTTCTCATAAGAATGAAGTCGGCAAGCCGCACTATTACTCGGTGAAATTCGACAATGGCATACGCACAGAGTATGCACCGACCGACCGTGGCGTACATTTCCGTTTTTCCTGGCCCAAGACTGGTGATGCCTATCTCGTCATTGATGGTTATACAGATATGAGCGATATAACCATTGATCCGGCTAAACGGCAGGTGCGCGGATGGGTTAACAACCAGCGCTTTGTCAACCATTCGGACAATTTCCGCAATTATTTTGTGATACAGTTTGACGCTCCATTCGTTGACTATGGCATCTGGGAGGGGGAGAATAAACAGTTGTTCGCCAAACAGACACAAGGCCACGGCAAGCGTTACGGAGCATATCTGAAGTTCAAGGAAGGTTCCAAAGTGCAGGCTAAGGCGGCGTCCTCCTATATCACTCTCGAGCAAGCGGAGGTCACGCTCAATATGGAACTTGGCAAGGACAAGAATCTTGAGGTGACAAAATCTCGTGGTTTCAAGCGTTGGAATGACCTTCTCAACCGTGTGGTTGTGGAAGGCGGAACAGACGAAGAGATACGCACCTTCTACTCATGCCTTTTCCGCAGTAATCTCTTCTCGCGTAAATTCTATGAACTTCGTGCCGATGGCACTCCCTATTACTATAGTCCATACGACGGAAAGGTGTATGACGGCTATATGTTTACAGACAATGGATTCTGGGATACTTTCCGTTCGCAGTTCCCGTTGACCAATATTCTGCATCGTGAACAGCAGGGTAGATACATGCAGTCGCTCCTTGATGCACAGAAACAGTTCGGTTGGTTGCCGTCATGGTCATTCCCCGGCGAGACCGGAGGTATGTGTGGCAACCACTCGATATCTCTTCTTGCCGATGCGTGGGCAAAGGGTATACGCACCTTTGACCCCGATTCGGCACTCGTGGCATACGCCCATGAGGCCATGAACAAGGGACCTCTCGGAGGCGCAAACGGACGTGCGGGGTGGAAAGAATATTTCGAATTGGGTTATGTTGCGTTCCCGGAAAGTCACGGATCGGTAACACAGACGCTGGAATACACCTATGATGATTGGTGTGCCTACAATCTTGCAAAGCAGATTGGCAACAAGTTCTATGAGCAGGTGTTCGCCAAGCAGATGTTCAACTACAAGAATCTGTTTGACAAGCAGACAGGTTTCTTCCGCGGTCGTCTCATCAACGGCAAGTTCTATGAGCCCTTTGATCCTATCGCTTGGGGCGGACCCTACACAGAGGGCAATGCTTGGCACTACATCTGGTCTGTCTTCCATGATGTGGAAGGGCTGATACGGCTTTTCGGCAGCGATGAGGCTTTCTGCAACAAGATAGACTCCGTGTTCTCTCAAAGCAACGATGTGCATCCGGCATGGTATGGCGGCATGATACATGAAATGGTGGAGATGCAAGATGCAAATATGGGGCAGTATGCTCATGGCAACCAACCTATCCAGCACATGATATACCTCTACAGTTATGCAGGGCAGCCTTGGAAGACCCAGTATTGGATACGTCAGGTTATGGATCGCCTCTACAACTCTACGGAAGACGGTTTCCCAGGCGATGAAGACCAGGGAGGAATGTCATCATGGTATGTCCTTTCGGCGTTGGGCATCTATGCAGTGACCCCGGGAACAAACCAGTATGTCATAGGTTCGCCTGTATTCAGAAAGGCAACGATTACGATGGAGAATGGCAATAAGTTTGTCATTGAGGCGGAAGGAAACTCAAAGGACAATGTTTACATACAGAGCGGCACGCTCAACGGCAAGAACCTTGACAAGAACTACATCACTTACGACGACATCAACAACGGCGGTAACCTGAAGTTTGTCATGGGGGCGCAACCCAACAAGCAGCGTAATATAGCAAAGAGTGCGGCTCCTTATTCTGTCTCCACGGCGATGCGTGCGGAGCGCAGGGCGCACAACGGCAAATGAAACTGCGGCAATAACACATGAAGAAGATATTTTCAGCGATCGTCATGGCACTTGTGGTTGCCGCCACAAGTGCACAGGACTATGCCGGGAAGGTCAATACGCTTATCGGAACAAAAGGTGCCGGGCTTGCCTCCGGCTACCTTTATCCGGGAGCAACCTATCCTCACGGCATGGTGCAGTTCACTCCTTCCTATTTTTCCAAGAATGCCGGATTCGTCATAAACCAGGCAAGCGGTGGCGGATGTGAGCATATGGGCAACTGTCCTACGTTTCCACTGAAAGGCGAACTCAAGGTTTCGCCCGACATGATACGCAATGCCAAGATAACAGTAACGGAAGAAGAGGGTCACGCAGGCTACTATAAGGCCATGGTGCAAGATGACGTGAAAGCCGAACTTACTGTTACCGAGCGTACGGGAATGGCGCGTTACACATGGCCTACAGCCGACAACAAGGGTACGGTGATAATCGGAACGGGACTTGCCGGCAACAAAATCTCCGAGGCGGCGGCGGTCATCACGTCACCGAGAACTATGGAAGGCTATGCCGACGGCGGTTCGTTCTGCGGACTGCCGACCCACTACAAGGTGTATTTCTATGCCGAGTTCGACCGTGACGCAGTGGCTACCGGGACATGGAAGCGCAAGGAATTGCACCCTGAAGCCGACTTTGCACAGGGCGAGTACAGTGGTCTCTATTTCACTTTCGACACTTCTGTGGCCAAGCAGGTGCAGTATCGCATCGGCGTGTCCTACGTTTCCGTGGAGAACGCAAAGATGAACCTCAAGGCGGAAAATGGCAGTTGGGATTTCGATTCCGTGCGTTCTGCTTGTGAGGGTCAGTGGAACAAGTTCCTTGGCAAGATTGAGATAAGCGGCAACAACAACGATGACCGGGTGCAGCAGTTCTACACTCATCTCTACCGTGCGTTCATTCACCCGAGTGTATGCTCCGATGTCAACGGCGAGTATATGGGTGCAGACTTTCTCGTACATAAGACAGCGTTCAAGCAGTATACCCAGTTCTCCAATTGGGACACATACCGCACGCAGATACAGTTGTTGTCAATCATAGAACCGGATGTTGTCTCCGACATAGTGACTTCTCACTACGACTTTGCCGTGCAGAGCGGAGGCTCTCTGCCGAGATGGGTCATGGCGAATATCGAGACCGGCATCATGCAGGGCGATCCTTCGTCAATACTCATTTCGAACGCATGGGCTTTCGGCGCAAGAACTTACGACCCGAAGCCGATATTCGACGTAATGCGCAAGGGAGCGGAGGTTCCCGGCTCAAAGTCACAGGATCAGGAGACGCGCCCTTACTTGCAACAGTACCTCGACAAAGGCTATTGTCCGGCGTCCATACAGTTGGAGTACACTTCCGCAGACTTTGCCATAGCGCAGTTTGCCCTGTATGCTGCCGGTGATGAATTTTCCTCCTGGCGTTATTTCCACTATGCCCGCTCGTGGAAAAACCTGTGGAATCCTGAGACAAGATGGCTGCAGTCGCGCAATGAGGACGGTTCATGGAAAAATCCAGGAGATGACTGGCGCGAAGCCACATACAAGGATTATTTCTGGATGGTGCCATATAACATCAAGGGACTTGTTGACCTTTTGGGCGGCAATGCCAATGCGGAAAAACGCCTTGATGAGTATTTCGTGCGCCTTGATGCTGGCTATGGCGACGAGTGGTTCGCTTCCGGCAATGAGCCAAGTTGGGGAATCCCTTGGGTCTACAACTGGATTGGACTGCCGTGGAAGACCTCTCGTGTAATCCGCCGCACGCTCAACGAGATGTATTCCAGTGCCATTAACGGACTTCCGGGCAACGATGACCTTGGGTCAATGGGTGCATGGTATGTGTGGGCTTGCCTCGGTTTGTATCCCGAAATACCTGGAGTAGGGGGCTTCACGCTCAACACTCCGATATTTGAAAAGTCTGTCTTGCACCTTCCGAAAGCGGATATCACCATTAGCGGCGGTTCGGAGAAGAATACCTATACTACGGCTTTGAAACTCAACGGCAAGTCTTTTGACGGGACTTGGATACCATGGGACAGTCTCAGCGGAGGAGCCACGCTCGTCTATTCCACCTCTTCGTCCCCCGACAAGAAGTGGGGCACGGCTACTGTTCCGCCGTCCTATGAATAGGAAACAAGGCTATTATAGAGGGAGGAGGGCATGTTCTTGCAAGCATGTCCTCTTTCCTTGTTCCGGCGGACCGGAGAACAGAAAGAGAGCGTACACAGTTTTCGCATGACAAAAGTACGGTTTTTGCAAGACTGAAGGGGCGGTTTGCGGCGGTGAGGACTGTTCTTTTTTGCTGCAAAAACAGTGAGAAATCGCTAAAAAATGTAACTAATTGCTGCGTTATCGTCTCATTTTTAATAAAAAGCAGTAATTTTGCGGAAAATTGTGTTGGAGGGAAAACGGATAATGAAACACTTCTGTCGCGCATTATTTTGCCCTGTGACGGTGGCTGTGTGCACGGTCTTCTCGTCATGTTTCAAGGATGAACCGCTCAATTCCGAGTGTGACATCACGACCGCAAGCGTCCATTTGGGCGACCCTGCAACGGTTTTCTATAACGCTTCCGATACTTCTGCGTTCATCACGAAGGACTATGCGTCGACCGACATCGTGTTCAACAACGTGGTGAAAGCGGCCGATTTGACGCACCTTTCACCCATGTTTACAGTCACCCCGGGGGCTGTCATAAGTCCGGCCAGTGGCACTGAACGCGACTTTTCCGGCGGTGCGCAGACCTATAAGGTGACGAGCGAGGACGGCAACTGGAGCCGCATCTACACTGTGAGGTTCGCCCGTCCGCAGCATTTCTACCAGTATGACTTCGAGAACTACTACCTCAGCGACAACAAGAAATACTATGTGTGGTCGGATATGCCTGCCGGCGAGACGCCCAACTGGTGTACCGCCAATGCCGGGTTCGGCGTGGCGAGGTCGAAAGCCAAGCCTGAGGAATATCCCTCCACGCCCGATGCCAACGG
>CAVDQB010000026.1:0-11910 GCA_963611255.1 Faecalibacterium prausnitzii | reverse complement strand
GAGATAGAGGGAGAGGACAACGCTGCCATCTATGCAGTGCTCTACAAGAACCACGACGCCGATGGCAATAGTGTGGTGCTCACCGGCGAGGACATAATGGACAGCCCACAGCGTGTCGGAATGGCAAAACTCCGCGAGATAAAGAATACTGCCGAATGGACTTACTTTGATGTCGCGTTCGACTATTGGGAAGACATCGACGCCGACACGCTCGCCAATCTCGGCTACAATCTTGTCATCGTGTGCTCGTCGAGCGAAAACGGCGACCTCTATCAGGGCGCAATAGGGAGCACCCTTTGGGTGGACAAACTGTCAATAGGAATAGAAGAATGAGAATAAGGACTTTCCTTTTGGGTCTGCTGACCATGGTGTCGGCTGCGTCGCACGCCGACTGTTTCCATGACGGAGCGACGGCTTACTTCCGCCTTGGCTACACTCTCGGCGGTACGATGCCGCTCGGAATGCCGGCTTCAATACGCAGTCTGAACTCCTACAGCCTGCTTCCCAATCCGCAGATAGCCGTCACCGTGGACTTTCCTCTTGCCGGAATATGGGGCATAGAAACCGGTTTCAGGGCGGAAAGGAAAGCCATGAAGACCGATGCCGTGGTGAAAGGATACCACATGACGATGACCCAGGGCGAGGAATCCATAGAAGGTTACTTTTCCGGCAACGTGGTCACAGAGTGCTCTACATGGGGATTCTCCGTGCCGGTGCAGGTTTCCTGTCGGGTGTGTCCTGCCCTGAAACTCCGTGTGGGACCTTATGTGTCGCTGCTTTTCAACCACAAGTTCACCGGCTATGCCTACGACGGATACATCCGCAAGGATGCCCCAACGGGCGAGAAGATAGAAATCGGCAACACAGACGACACCCGTGGCGAATACTCTTTCAGCGATGACATGCGCCCGGTGCAGGTGGGTCTCGCCATGGGCGCGGATTTGACGGTGTGGAAAGGCGTGGGGGTCTACGCCGATTTGCAGTGGGGACTCAACGGTGCTTTCAAGTCTTCGTTCAAGACAGTCGAGCAGACCATGTACCCGATATACTGCACCATAGGACTGACAAAACAGATACATCTATAAAAAACAACCTTAAAAACATTCAAAATGAAGAAAATCTTTACTTTCATAATGTGCCTCTCGGCACTCACAGTTTCCGCACAGGACAAGCCGCAGATTCCCAACAGCGACTTCGAGGACTGGAGCGGCGTGACCGACAAGAACCATGCGCCTGACGGTTGGAACTCTTTCGAAACGGCAGGCGGCACTCTTGGCGAACTTTCCGCCAGCCAGCAGGTGGCGCAGAGCGATGACGTGCGCCCCGGTTCCACAGGAAAGAGCAGCGTGAGGATATACTCCCGCAGTGTAAGTATGGGCCCTATCAGTTTCGGCAACGCCCAGGGCAACCTGACCACAGGACGTATCAATGCCGGATACGCTAAAGCCAAAGACAACAGGAACTATAATTATTCCGACATCAGCGACGAAAAATACAGTTGCAAACTCGGCGTCTTGCCCGACTCGATAGTTTTCTGGGCAAAGTTCAATCCTGCGGATGATGCGTATACAGCCCGTGTTTCCGCTATCGTGCATGACAGTTACAACTACAAGACACACTGCACGGACGAATATGATGCAGCCGACACGGAAAATGCTTCTCACGCAGTGGCAAAGGCGGTGCTCAACTTCTCTACCCAGAGAGATGCCGGCAACAATGCCCAATGGGTGCGCTATTCCATTCCGTTCAGCACAGACGGATGTACGGCAACGTCGCCTGACTACATCATAGTTAACTTTGCCACCAACTCCACACCCGGCGGTGGCAGTGACAAAGACGAACTCTACATTGACGACATGGAACTTGTCTACGTCACGGAGTGGGATTTTTCCGACAACCTTGTGGTGACCATCAACGGCGGTTCCTCCGAACCCATGCCGAGCACTATCCATGTAGAGAAACAGGCAGACGGCAAATACACCCTCTCACTCAATAATTTCATCCTGTCAAGTCCCGAGACCGTTATGCCTGTAGGCAATGTCAAGGTGACCGATGTGGAGGGTGTCAAGCAGCCAGACGGCACCATCGTGCTCAAGCAGACGCAGGATGTGATGATCGAGGCAGGCGACACTGAAGGCATTGAAATGTGGTACGGTCCGGTGATATGCGCACAGGTGGGTGCCGTGCCGGTAGTCCTCAATGCAGTAATGGGCGACAAACTTGACGCCAACATAGACATCGACCTCTCCCAGACGGCTCTTGCCCAGAAGATACAGGTGACGTTCGGAAGCGCCGCTACGGGCATCCGTCCCGCCACAGTGACAGAAAAGAATGCTTCCGGTGTAATGTACAACCTCAGCGGACAACGTGTCGGCGAAGGCTACAAGGGCTTTGTCATCGTGAACGGAAAGAAAATCAAACGATAGAAAACAATGAAACGGCTCGTTCTCATTTCACTGTGCATGATGGGAAGCATGGCTTCCTTTGCGCAGACCTGCGACTATCTCACCTTTGTGACGGCACAAGGCGAGAAGTCCATGAAGTCCGACGGACTTGTGATAACGTTCTCTGACGGCAAGATGACGGCAAGGAATGCAGAGGAACAGAACACATTCGACCTGTCGTCAATGTCGAAGTTCTTCTTCTCGGAGACCGCCACTGCCATAGAGCAGCCTGCGGTTGAGACCGCCAACGGCGTGACCGTCTACTGCGTGTCGGGCCAGTTCGCCGGCGTCTACGGCAGCGTTGAGGCTGCAAGAAACGCACTCGCAAAGGGCATATATATAGTGAAGGACAAACGTACAACCCGTAAGATATTTGTGAAATGAGACGCCTGTTATTGTCATTGGCACTCGTTGCCACAGCCACCGCTGCCTTTTCGCAGACCCTCAACGTGAATGTAGGCCAGGTGACTTACGCCTATCCTGCTGCCGGCACAGGCGACATCTCGCTGACAGAGTCTTCCGTCACCGTCTGCGGAAAGTCGTTCCCGATAAGCAGTATAGCAAGTATCAACGTCGACAACAGCACCGTTGCCGACAACACAGTGAGTGTCGTCTACAGCGGGACGACCGCCAAGGTGACCGTCTCGGGCAACATTGCCGATCTCGTTACGGCCAGTGTGAACGGTGCGCACGTCACCCTCCTGCAGTCGGAGTCCGTTGCTGACGAGATAACCTACACTCTCAGCGGCACCACGACCGACGGTTCGCTCTATATGGACGGCTCTTTGAAAGCCACATTCGTACTCAACGGAGTGACCATCCACAACCCGGACTCGGCTGCAATCAACATCCAGGACGGCAAGCGTATAGACGTTGTGCTGCCTGAGGGTACGGCGAGCACGCTCTCCGACGGCATAAACGGCACTGATGACGGTTCCGACGCACACAATGCCTGCTTCTATGTCAACGGACACACGGAGTTCAAGGATGCCGGTTCTCTTACCATTACGGGCAATGTGAAGCATGCTTTCACCTCGGACGAATACTGCATCGTGAAGGCTTCTGCAGGCACTATCACGGTGAAATCTGCCGTCGGTGACGGCTTCCATATAGGCCAATACTACCAGCAAAACGGTGGTGTGGTCAGCATTACAGCCACTGGCGACGGTCTGGATGTGGGTGCGAAGAAAGACACCACGAAGGATTTGAACGGTCAGTTGCTGCTCAACGGCGGCACGCTTACCGCCACCGTGTCGGGCGAGACGAGTGATGCCATGAAGTGCGATGCCGACCTCACCATGGCAGGAGGCACGGTCACGCTGCTCTCGACAGGTGATGGCGGCCGTGCAGTCAACTGCAACGGCAGCGTGAACATCTCCGGAGGAAGACTGGAAGGAGTGAGTTGCGGAGCCATCTACGACAAGGATGGTGACAACGAGCGCAAGTCTCACGGTCTGAAGAGCGACGGCAACATCACCATCTCGGGCGGTGATGTTTACATAGCGGCATCCGCCAGCAAGGGCACGGCGTTCAAGACGGACTACAAACTCCTCTTCAACGGCGGCACAGCCATGGGCATCGGCGCAAAGGAATGTACCGCTGCGGCAGCCTCCACACAAGGTTCAAAGAAATATGTCGGCGTGAAGGTGTCGGCAGGAGGCACAGTCTCCTACAACGGAGTCAGTTTCACCGTTCCGTCACAGTACAGCAATTCTTCCGCCAACGTCATAGTTTCCTGCGCAGGACTGTAGCGGATTGCAACCCGGTTGCACGGCAAATGCAGTAACTTTGCACTCGGTTATGACAACAAGGCACTATATGTCTCTGTCCTCACTGTGGGCAGCAACGCTGATGCTCCTGCTCTCGGTAATGGTGATTCACCACCATCACCTCAGCGAGGTGTGTGTTGCCGTGGAGCAGTGTGCCATTGACGGCAATGTCAATGACAGCCACACCGCCCACCATGATAGTGAGGACGGGTGCTGTGTGGTGCAGTTGATGCACCATTTCATTACCAACGGCAAGCACATCAGTTCTGTCCGGCACTCGCTGACCCCATGTGTTCCGGTGTCAGCCCTGTTTGCGGAACAGGCTGTTCCTTATTTTTCAAATGAAGCGTTGAACTTTCCTGACATCGCAGACGCGTCTCTGTCTGAGGTGGTCTGCGATGTCAGGCAGTTGCGTGCCCCTCCTTGTCTGTAGTTATACTTTCTTTTTCTTGTTGCAGCCGGTGCGGTTGCAACGGTCAACGTATAACTATAAGATGACAAGACATGATAAACAAGATTATCGAGATGTCAATACACCACAAGCTCTTCGTGGCTTTGTTGGTGGTATTGATAATTGGCGGTGGACTGTGGTCGCTGAGTACTATCAACGTAGACTCTACTCCCGACATCACAAACAACCAGGTACAGGTGATAACCACTGCCGACAACCTGTCCACCGCCGACATAGAACAGTATGTCACTTACCCGGTTGAACAGGCCATGTCAAACCTTCCGGGGGTTGAGGACGTGCGTTCCATATCGCGCTTCGGGCTTTCTGTCGTCACGGTAGTGTTCAAGGACAACATGGGAACCTACCGTCCGCGGCAACTCGTGCAGGAGAAACTCGAGGAGGTAAAGGAGGACATTCCGGCCGGATTCGGTTCTCCCGAAATGGGTCCCATCACTACCGGACTTGGAGAAATATACCAATACACGCTCGTACCCGACGACACAGCCAAATATTCTCCTCAGGAACTCCGCTCCATACAGGACTGGATAGTGAAGCGGCAGATGACAATGATTCCGGGAGTAGTGGAGGTAAACTCTTTCGGAGGCAGCATCAAGCAGTATGAGATAGCCGTTTCCTCCGAGTTGCTCAATGCCTGCAAGGTGACACTGAGTGAGGTTTACGAGGCTCTCAGCCGCAATAACCAGAACACGGGCGGTGCTTACATAGAGAAAGACCACATGGCCAGTTTCATCCGTGGCGAGGGTCTGGTCAAGAGTATCGACGATATCAAGAACATAACGGTGAAGAACCAGAACGGCGTTCCTGTGCTTATCCGCGACATAGCCAAGGATGTGAGGTTCGGAAACCAGGTGCGCTACGGTGCTTTCACCCAGGACGGACACGAGGCAGTGGGCGGAATGATACTCATGCTCAAGGGCGCGAACTCGGCGAAAGTGGTGAAACTGACCAAGGAGAGGTTGCGTGAGGTGCAGAAATCTCTGCCTGAAGGGATAACGATAAAACCGTTTCTCGACCGCACGAACCTCATACAGCGCACGACGGACACCATAGCGCGCAATCTCATAGAGGGGGCTTTGATTGTCGTTTTCGTCCTTGTCCTCATCATGGGAAGCCTTCGCGGCGGCATCATCACGGCGTCGGTCATTCCGCTGTCACTCCTTTTCGCATTCATAATGATGCGCATCTTCGGCGTGTGGGCAAACCTCATGAGCCTCGGGGCAATCGATTTCGGCATCATTGTCGATGGTGCTGTCATCATCGTGGAGGGCATTGCCGGGACGATAGACCGCCATATGGGTCTCTCGACATTCTCACGCGAAGAGATGGACAGGATAAGTTACGCATCGGCTTCCACCATGATGCATTCCGCATTCTTCGGTCAACTCATCATTCTCATTGTCTTTACCCCGATACTTTTCCTCACCGGGGTGAGCGGAAAGATGTTTCAACCCATGGCCTACACATTCTCTTTCGCGCTCATCGGTGCCATTATCCTCTGCCTGACATACGTCCCTGTGGTGTCGTCGCTGTTTATGAAACCGGCAAAAAATCCCGGCAGCCGCCTTGCACGTCTCGAGCGCAGTCTGGAGAAACTCAGTGCCCGACTGATGACATCCGTATACAAGGTGTATGCCCCGATGCTTTCTTTCTCTCTCAGACACAAGAAAGGCATTCTGGCAGGTGCTCTCTGTCTGTTGTTGTTGACAGGACTTGTTTTTGGCAGAATGGGCGGCGAGTTCATCCCCGAACTTGACGAGGGCGACATAGCCATGCAGACATTCCTGCGCCCGGGCAGTTCCCTGAGCGAGACAATAAAGCGTGAGGGGGAGGTAGAGCGTCTTCTTCTCAGGGAGTTTCCCGAGATAAAGACCGTCTGCGCACGTATCGGAGTGGCTGACATCCCCACAGACCCTATGGGATTCGACTACACAGACTCGTTCATAATCCTCGAAAAGGACAGGAGCAAGTGGACTTCGGCAAAGTCGAAGGACGAACTCATAGAAAAGATAAAGGAGAAACTGGAGACCCTGCCGGGCCTTAACTACTCCTTCTCGCAGCCTGTTGCCCTGCGCTTTAACGAACTTCTGACCGGCATACGCGAGGATGTGGCGGTGAAACTCTACGGTGAAGACCTCGACACTCTCAATGTCTTGGGCGAGAAGATAACCTCCATTGTCAGCCGTATTCCCGGTGCTGAGGATGTGTCACTGGAGCGTACGGCAGGCTTGCCGCAGATTACCGTGACCTATGACAGGGAGATGGTGGGACGCTATGGACTGGATATCGATAAACTCAACCAGTATATCAGTGCAGCCTTTGCAGGGCAGAAAGCCGGCGTGGTCTTTGAGGGAGAGAAGCGTTTCGACATGGTTATCCGCCTTGATGCGTCCGAGCGCACCGGCATCAACGACCTTGAGAACCTTGTCGTCGATCTGCCCAACGGTCAGCTTATACCCCTCAAGGAGGTGGCGAACATCAGTTACAGGCCCGGACCCATGCAGATCAGCCGTGACCAGGCGTCGCGCAGAATCTATGTGGGGATAAATGTCCGTGGCAGAGACGTGCAGTCTTTGGTCGCTGACATAGAGAAGGCTCTCGACAAAGAACTCAAACTGCCGCCGGGATACCACATCACTTACGGCGGAGAATTTGAGAACCTACAGGATGCTAAGGCGCGTCTCATGATAGTGATGCCCATAGCCATGGTTCTGATTTTCCTGCTGCTCTATTTCGCACTCGGCTCTGTCAGGCAGTCACTGATGATTTATATGGCAGTGCCTCTTGCCACTATAGGCGGCATATTCGCCCTTGCCGTCCGCGGTATGCCGTTCAGCATCTCGGCAGGAGTGGGTTTCATAGTGCTCTTCGGCGTGGCTGTGCTCAACGGTCTCGTGCTTATCAACAGGTTCAACTCGCTGAAGAAAGAGGGCATGGACAATGTTCTCGACAGGATAAAGGAGGGCACACGCGAGCGTCTTCGGCCTATTCTGCTCACCGCTACGGCGGCAATGCTCGGTTTCATGCCCATGGCGGTGTCGTCGAGTGCCGGTGCTGAGGTGCAGCGTCCGCTGGCTACGGTGGTCATCGGAGGGCTGTTCTCCGCCACGCTTCTCACCCTCCTGATTGTTCCGATTCTCTATGCCGTGGAGGAAAAACTGCGGTTTCATCGTCGAAAAGTGCCTGTAGCGTTGGTTGCGTTACTGCCTCTCGTTCCTCTGTCAGGCAGTGCACAGACACCATTGTCACTGACACAAGCGCGTGATATGGCCATGCAGACCTGTCCGCTTCTGCGTGCAGGCGAACTGAAGGTGGAGAGTGCACAGGCTCTGAGAGGTTCTGCTTTCGACATAGGAAGTACCGAACTGTCGACAGGAGCGGAGGAAAAGGGCAACGGAAATCCTGATGGAATCACCAATGTCATAACTATACGCCAAGACCTGGATATTCTCGGCATTGGCGCACGCAGGGGATTGCTCAACCAACAGTCCGTCGTTGCCGAGGCGGAACAGGAGGTTCTGAAGCGTGAAATAATGCAGGAGGTGAGCACAGACTACGCTTTGCTCTATGTGGCAAAGCAGCGGGTCAGCGTGTACCGCCAGATAGAGGCTGCCTACAAGGACTTTGAGGCTGCCGCAAAACGCCGTTATGAACTGGAGGCGACATCCAAACTGGAGTATATCTCCGCACAGAACCAGGTTCGCAAGATAGGTCTGCAACTCCTGCAGGCACAGAACGATGAGAGCATAGCCACCCGGAATTTCAACCGATGGCTGGGCGATTCCGCTGTGTATACCACCGATGACAGTCTGCCGACAACGGCAGCGGTCATGCCTACAGAAGCAAATCCGTCGCTCACCCTTGCCCGCGAGAAGGTCCTGTTGGCAGACAAGAAACTGAAAGCGGAACGCTCGGAGTTCCTGCCAAAACTGTTTGCCGAATACGGATGGCAGAAGATTGGCGCCACTTCCGGCTATTATTCCTACTCCATAGGGCTGAGCCTGCCGCTCGTCTTCGGCGCACAGGCGAGCCGTACCAAGTCCGCCAGACTCGAAAAGGCGGCTGCCGACCAGGAATATATCTACCGTCGGCGTGAGATAAACGCCTTGACAAACGCTGCCGAGGGGGAGTTCCGCAAATGGCAGTCAATGCTCGACTACTACCGCAAGACGGCTCTGCCCCTTGCCGAAGAGCAGCAACAGGCAGCCATCACCTGCTATAAAGAGGGCGCAACCGACTATCTCGGGTTCATGCAGAACATGAAAGACGCCTCTCAAGTGCAACTCGACTACTGGGATTGCTTTTCCGAATACATGATATCAATGTTCAAACTGGAATTTATAAAATAGACTTATTATGAAAGAACTCAAATATATGCTGTCCGCATTCATCATTCTCTCGTTTGCGGCATGCGCCAACAGCAACGTCTCCGAGGGGGAACCGGAAGCCGAAGAGACAGGAATGACCGACGTGACGCTGACCGATGCGCAGGTGAAACAACTGAATGTGACAACAGGAAAGATGCTGGAGCATAACTTCGCAGGCGAGATTGAGGCCAACGGAACTGTCGCCATAATGCCGCAGAGCGAGGCTTTGGTGTCGTCGTTCATCGGTGCCAACGTGAAAAACATAGTCGTCAAGGTAGGGCAGAAGGTCAGCAAAGGTCAGGCGTTGGCCTATGTGTCGCACCCCGATTTGCTTGATATGCAGAGCCGTTATCTGGCTGCCTACAACAAGATGGCATACGTTCAGCAGGAGTATGAGCGACAACAGAAACTCTATGATGAAAAGATCGGGTCGGGAAAAGACTATCAACAGGCGAAGTCGGAGTTCCTTTTGCTGAAGTCGGAACTGCAGACCACCGCCTCACAACTCCAGATGTTGGGAGTCAATCTGCAGTCAGTGCGCTCGGGCAACAGCGTCACGAGCGTCGCCATAACAAGTCCCATAGGCGGTTCTGTGGAGGAGATCAGTGTCAAGACGGGTCAGTATGTGGACTCGCAGACGCCGATGTTCCGCATCATCAACACCCGTAACGTGTACGCCGACCTGCAGGTTTTCGAGAAAGACGCGCCGTTTGTAAAGGTCGGACAGAGCGTCACTCTCACCCTGAAGTCATCCACTGGTGCGACGTTTGCAGGCAAGGTGGAATCCGTGGGGCAGTCTTTCGAGGGCGATACCAAGGCTGTTCATGTGCGCGTAAGCATCGACGGCACTCATGAGGGGCTTGTCCCCGGAATGTACCTGTGTGGCCATGTGGCTGCCGACAGCAGGCGTCTTGCCGCCCTCTCCACGGAAGGGGTTGTCGATGAGGGAGGCAAGTCCTACATCTTTTCCGCCAGACACTCGGGCGGAACGTGGACTTTCCACCCGATAGAGGTGAAGCGCGGACGCGAGGAAAAGGGTTTTGTGGAGATTGTCTCAAGCGTTTCCGCAGGCGAGACACTGGCTCTTGACAATGCCTATTACATCATGTCCGAGATGAAAAAGGGCGAGACTGGCGAGGAATAGCAGACGCTATGTCCTCGTCAATTGCCCTGTTTGCGGTAACTGTGTACCGCCCACACGTTGACGAAGAGAGCGAATGCGGCGAGGGCTGCCACCTGATGCGCTATGCTTGCGAAAGTTCCGCCGCGCACAAACACCGTGCGTATGGCGTCGATGTAGTAGTGCATCGGGTTGACCCAAGTGGTAAGGTAAGCCCAGTCGGGCATGGAGCGCACGGGAGTGAACAGTCCGCTGAGCAGGATAATGTTCATCACGATAAACCACATCACGAACACCGCCTGCTGCATGGTGTCGTTATAGTTGGAGACAATCAGCCCCAAGCCACTGAAGACGAGAGCCATCAGCATGGAGATGAGGTATACCAGCAGCAGCGAACCCTCCGAAGTGATGCCGTAGACAGCCCATGCCAGGACGAAACAGATGGTCATCACCACCATGGCAATGAACCAGTAGGGTATCATCTTCGCCAATATGAAGTCGCGTTTCCTCACCGGGGTGACGTTGACAGCCTCTATTGTGCCGCTCTCTTTCTCGCCAACGATGTTGAGGGTGGGCAGGAATCCGCACATCAACAGCAGCACTATCGCCATGAGCGAGGGTATCATGAAGAGTTTGTAGTTGAGGTTCTTGTTGTAGAGGTACAGCACTTTCACGATGTCGTCGGCCGCCTTTCCGCTGATGTTTGCCGTCACTATGCCCGACAGGTAGTTGGCGGCCATACTGCCTTTCGTGCCGTTGACAGCGTTGGACGCAATGTACATCTGCGGCCGGTTTCCGTTTATCAGGTCGCGCTCGAAGTGCTGCGGTATCTCGAGGATAACGTCCGCACGCGAGTTTTCCACGTCAGCCAGAGCCTCTTCATACGACTGTCGCTGTCCGCCGAAGATGAAATAGCGCGACGCCTCAAGTTCGTGTGTCAGCCGTGAGGACAGGGTGGAGCGGTCATTGTCAACCACCTCGACCACTATGTTCTTCACTTCCATGCTCGCCACCCACGGCATCACGCACATGATCATTATGGGAAACATCACCACGACCTTGGGCAGAAAGGCGTTGCGCCTTATCTGCAAGAACTCCTTTTCTATCAGATAACGTATTGTCATAGCCCTTATTCCAGTCTGTTATTGAACTTTGCAAGCGCCGCCGCCACCAGTACAGCCGCCATCAGGAGCAGCACCGACACCTCGTGTGACACCTTGCTTATGTCCACGCCCATAATCATCAGTTTGCGTATTGCGGCGACATAGTATCTCGGAGGCATTACCGCCGACAGGTACTGCAGCACTTTGGGCATGCTCTCTATGGGGAACATCATGCCGCTAAGCATGATGCAAGGCATGATGAGCATCATTGCCGACATGAGAAGAGCCTCGAGTTGCGTGCTGGCAAAGGTGCTTATGAGCATGCCGAGCGACAGTGCCACCACGACATAGATGCCCGACACCAGCACGATATACGCCACCGAACCGGCTATAGGCACGCCGAGGATGAAGTGGGAGATGAGAAGTATGGACATGAGGATGCAGAAAGCGAGCACCAGATAGGGCACGACCTTCGCCACGATAATCATGATCGGGCGCACGGGACTTACCAACAGCACCTCCATAGTGCCCCTTTCCTTCTCGCGCACGATGCTTATGCTGGTCATCATGGCACAAATCAGTATCAGCAGCATGCCCATAATGCCGGGAACAAAGTTGTAACTGCTCTTCATCTGCGG
>CAVDQB010000025.1:557-32543 GCA_963611255.1 Faecalibacterium prausnitzii | reverse complement strand
TAGTAAATTATTGCAAGGCATGTTACGATGAACTTGCGCATAAGACTACTTGGCCATCACGTGCCGAACTTACTCATAGTGCAATGGTTGTATTATCTGCTTCCCTAGTCATTGCACTTGTTGTGTTCGCGATGGATTCTATTTTCAAAGCCTTTATGGGTGTAGTTTATCCAGGTTAATTTTTTAAGGAAATGGCAGACGCAGGAAATAAATGGTATGTGCTTAAAGCCGTTAGTGGTAAAGAGGCTAAGGTGAAAGAATACATCGAAGCTGAAATGAAGCACAATGATTTGCTTGCAGCCAATGTTTCCCAGGTATTGATACCTGTGGAAAAATATGCGTCTGTACGTAACGGTAAGAGAGTTGTCAAGGAAAAAGTTGCTCTCGCCGGTTATGTTTTCGTCGAAGCCAGACTGAAGGGTGATGTTGCGCACACGTTGCGTTTCTTTCCTAATGTCCTTGGTTTTCTTGGAGGCTTGGATAGTCCCACGCCTGTTCCACAGTCTGATATTAACAGAATGTTGGGCAATGCAGAGGAGACCGAATTTGAGGAAAATATCGATGTTCCCTATTTGGTTAACGATGCTGTAAAGGTTACTGATGGTCCGTTCAGTGGCTTTAGCGGTGTTATCGAGGAAGTCAATTCCGAGAAGCATAAGCTGAAGGTTATGGTCAAGATCTTTGGACGTAAAACTCCATTGGAACTTGGTTTTATGCAAGTGGAAAAGGAATGATGCATTGTTACGGATGTACTTCCTTTTATAAATTTTCAATTTTTAATATTAACAAAGAAAATGGCTAAAGAAGTTGCTGGATTAATCAAATTACAGATTAAAGGTGGCGCTGCGAATCCTTCACCCCCGGTAGGACCTGCACTTGGTTCCAAGGGTATTAACATAATGGGATTCTGCAAAGAATTTAACGCCCGTACCCAGGATAAGGCAGGTAAGATTCTTCCTGTCGTCATAACTTACTATACCGACAAGTCATTCGACTTTATCATCAAGACTCCTCCGGCTGCTGTACAGCTCAAGGAGATTGCGAAGGTAAAGAGTGGCTCTGCTGCCCCTAACCGCAAAAAAGTCGCTTCTGTGACTTGGGAGCAAGTAAAGGGTATTGCGGAAGACAAAATGGCTGATCTCAACTGCTTTACAGTAGAGTCTGCGATGCGTCTCATCGCTGGTACGGCGAGAAGTATGGGTATCACTGTACAAGGGGAGTTCCCTGGTAAATAAATTTAAACTTCAATTAAGAACATGAGTAAACTGACAAAAAATCAAAAATCAGTAGCTGATAAGGTTGAAGCAGGGAAAGCATACTCTTTGAAAGAAGCGGCAGAACTGGTAAAGGAAATTACCACCACCAAGTTTGATGCTTCTGTTGACATTGACGTTCGCTTGGGTGTTGATCCAAGAAAGGCGAACCAGATGGTGCGCGGAGTCGTGTCTCTCCCCAACGGTACAGGTAAGGTTACGCGTGTGCTTGCTCTCTGTACACCTGATCAGGAGGCTGCCGCAAAGGAAGCCGGAGCTGACTATGTTGGTCTTGACGAATACATTGAAAAGATTAAAGGTGGCTGGACCGATGTGGATGTTATTATCACGATGCCTTCTTGCATGGGCAAGATTGGACCTGTCGGACGTATACTCGGTCCTCGTGGCTTGATGCCTAACCCAAAGAGTGGCACGGTTACGATGGATGTAGCCAAGGCTGTAAAAGAGGTAAAACAGGGTAAGATTGATTTCAAAGTCGACAAGAGTGGTATCATACACACCTCTATCGGCAAGGTTTCGTTCTCTGCAGAGCAGATATACGAGAATGCAAAGGAATTTATTGCAACTGTCATTAAACTCAAGCCTGCTGCGGCAAAGGGTACATATATGAAGAGTGTCTTTATTTCCAGTACAATGAGTAAGGGTATCAAAATTGATACGAAGACCGTTGAATAACTCTAAAGAAATATCAAGATGAAAAAGGAAATAAAAGATACAATCATATCACATCTCGGTGAGATGTTGAATGAATACCCTCACTTCTATCTTGTCGATATGGCAGGACTGAATGCAGAGGCTACAAGTAACTTGCGTCGTAAGTGTTTCAAGAATGACATCAAGTTGGTTCTTGTCAAGAACACTCTTCTTGAGAAAGCTTTTGATGCTTCTGAGAAAGATCTGAAACCTGTCTATGATACTCTGAAAGGTAGTACAGCGGTTATGTTTGCCAACGTGGCAAACGCCCCTGCAAAACTTCTCAAGGAGTACAAGAAGGAAGGCGTTCCGGCTTTGAAGGCTGCTTATGCAGAGGAGAGCATCTTCGTGGGTGCTGACAAACTGGAGGAACTGGCTAATATCAAGAGCAAGAACGAACTCATTGCGGATGTTGTGGCACTGCTTCAGTCTCCCGCAAAGAACGTCATCTCTGCCCTTCAGTCAGGTGCTGGCACTATACACGGTGTGCTTAAAACTCTCGGAGAACGTCCCGAGTAATTGAGTAATAATAAACATTGCATAAACAAAACAGAATAATTAAAATTTTTTAGAATATTATGGCAGATATTAAAGCTATTGCAGAAGAGTTGGTAAACCTTACTGTGAAAGAAGTAAATGAGTTGGCACAGGTCCTGAAGGACGAGTATGGTATTGAGCCTGCTGCTGCAGCTGTTGCTGTTGCTGCTGGTCCGGTTGCCGGTGGTGAGGCTGCTGCTGAGGAGAAGTCCTCTTTCGATGTAGTTCTCGCTGAGGTAGGTGGCGCTAAACTCGCAGTTGTTAAGGCTGTGAAGGAGGCTTGTGGTCTTGGTCTGAAAGAGGCTAAGGATCTCGTAGACGGTGCTCCTGCTACAATCAAGGAAGGTCTCTCTAAGGACGAGGCTGAGAACTTGAAGAAAGCTATCGAAGAGGCTGGTGCTAAGGTAGAGCTCAAGTAAGCCGAAACTCATCGTTTTGAAAATATGGTTAGGATTTGCCAAGTAGGTGAATCCTAACCTTTTTGTGTCTTTCTATCGGTCCGTAAGTCAGGTCTGATTGAAAATGCCGGAATAACAGGAATTAATTTTTTATTTATGGCTTCAAAAGTAATTGATAACAGAGTAAATTTTGCAAGAGTACACAATCCGCTGCCCTATCCGGATTTTCTTGATGTACAGTTGAAGTCCTTCAAGGATTTCCTTCAGTTGGACACTCCGCCGGAGAAGAGAAAAAATGACGGACTGTACAAGGTTTTTGCAAAGAATTTCCCTATAACAGATACGAGGAACAACTTCGTTTTGGAGTTCCTTGACTACTACATTGATCCCCCTCGTTACAGCATAGAGGAGTGTCTTGAGCGCGGACTCACCTATAATGTCCCGCTGAAAGCAAAGATGAAGCTGTATTGTACCGATCCTGATCATGAAGATTTCGGCACTTTTATTCAGGATGTGTTCCTCGGAACCATTCCTTACATGACCGACAACGGCACTTTCATCATAAATGGTGCTGAACGCGTTGTCGTTTCCCAGTTGCACCGTTCACCGGGTGTGTTCTTCAGTAACGGTGTTCACGCCAACGGAACAATGCTTTATAGCGCGCGCATAATTCCGTTCAAAGGTTCTTGGATAGAGTTCGCCACGGACGTTAACAATGTGATGTACGCCTACATTGACCGTAAGAAGAAGCTTCCCGTAACCACTTTGTTGCGTGCTCTGGGTTTTGAGAACGACAAGGACATACTCCAGATATTTGACCTTGCGGAGGAAGTGAAGGTTAACAAGAAGAACCTGAAAGCCGTTGTAGGCCGCAAACTCGCCGCAAGTGTACTGAAAAGTTGGGTGGAAGACTCTGTTGACAACGACACGGGTGAGGTCAATTCCATAGAGCGCAATGAAGTTATCCTTGACCGTGAGGCAGAGATAACGGAAGACAACATCGCAGATATCATTGACAGTGGTGTTTCCACAATATTCCTCCACAAGGATGAGGACGGCGAAAACAAGTATGCCATCATCTTCAATACACTTGCGAAGGATCCTTGTAACTCGGAAAAAGAAGCTGTTACATACATCTATCGTCAGTTGCGTAACTCCGATCCGGCGGATGACGCAAGTGCACGTGAGGTGTTTCAAAACCTGTTCTTCTCCGACAAACGCTATGATCTGGGCGACGTGGGCAGATACCGCATCAACAAGAAGTTGGGCTTGAACACTTCTTCTGACAAGCGCGTGCTCACGAAAGAGGATATTATCGAGATTATAAAGTATCTCATCAACCTTGTCAACTCAAATGCGAGCGTTGATGATATCGACCATTTGAGCAACCGTCGCGTACGCACTATTGGCGAGCAATTGGCTAACCAGTTCAATATTGGCCTGTCACGTATGAGCCGTACAATAAAGGAACGCATGAATGTGCGTGACAATGAAATATTCACACCGACAGACTTGATCAACGCCAAGACGATATCCGGCGTTATCAATTCTTTCTTCGGCACCAACCCTCTGTCTCAGTTCATGGACCAGACCAACCCTCTGGCGGAGGTGACACACAAGCGCCGTCTGTCCGCACTCGGTCCTGGCGGTCTGTCACGAGAGAGAGCAGGTTTCGAGGTCCGTGACGTTCACTACACCCATTACGGTCGTCTCTGTCCTATTGAGTCTCCTGAAGGTCCGAACATCGGACTGATTTCGTCGCTCTGTGTATACGCTAAAATCAATGACCTCGGCTTCATTGAGACTCCTTACCGCAAGGTTACAAATTCCAAGGTCGACATGGACAATGCTGATGTCGTATATCTCACTGCGGAAGAAGAGGAGAACCTCATCATCGGACAGGGTAACGCACCGCTCAATCCGGACGGTTCTTTCATCCGCAAGGTCGTTAAGTGCCGTAAGGATGCCGACTATCCGGTTGTGCCACCGACCCAGGTTGATCTCGTCGATGTCGCTCCTCAGCAGATAGCGTCGGTGTCCGCAGGTCTCATTCCGTTCCTTGAGCATGATGACGGTCACCGTGCGCTGATGGGATGTAACATGATGCGCCAGGCCGTACCGTTGCTTCACAACGATGCGCCTATCGTAGGTACGGGACTTGAGAAGCAGGTTTGCGAAGACTCTCGCACGATGATAACCGCCGAAGGCGACGGTGTGATCGACTACCTCGACGCTACTACAATCCGTATTCTCTATGATCGTACAGAGGAAGAGGATTTCGTAAGTTTCGAACCTGCACTTAAGGAGTACCGCATACCTAAGTTCCGCCGTACGAACCAGAACATGGTCATCGACCTTCGTCCTATTTGTCACAAGGGACAGCGCGTGACCAAGGGACAGATACTCACCGAAGGCTATGCCACAGAGAACGGCGAGTTGGCCCTCGGACGCAACCTCCTTGTTGCCTATATGCCTTGGAAGGGTTACAACTACGAGGATGCCATCGTGCTCTCTGAGCGTCTCGTGCGTGACGATATCCTCACTTCAGTGTCTGTAGACGAGTATTCTCTTGATGTCCGCGACACGAAACGCGGTATGGAAGAGTTCACCTCCGACATACCTAACGTGAGCGAAGAAGCAACCAAAGACCTTGATGAGAACGGTATAGTCCGTGTCGGCGCACGCGTTGAACCGGGTGATATCCTCATCGGTAAGATTTCTCCGAAGGGCGAAAGCGAACCTTCACCAGAGGAGAAACTTCTCCGTGCCATATTCGGTGACAAGGCTGGCGATGTGAAAGACTCCTCTCTGAAGGCCAATCCTTCTCTGTCAGGCGTCATCATCGACAAGAAACTCTTCTCCCGTGCTATCAAGACACGCGAATCAAAGAAGAATGACAAGGTTATTCTTGGCAAGCTTGACGAAGAGTATGAGGCTAAGAACAACGACCTGAAGGACATTCTCGTCGACAAGCTCATGATTCTTACCGAGGGCAAAACGTGTCAGGGAATAAAGGACTACTCCGGTGCCGAGATTATAAACAAAGGCGGCAAGTTCACCAATGCAGCTCTCAAGAACCTTGAATACGACGGAATACAGTCAAACGCATGGACCGAGGACGAGCATACAAACGAACTTATACAGAAGCTGATCATGAACTACATCCGCAAATACAAGTTGTTGGATGCAGAACTCAAGCGTCGCAAGTTCGCCATCTCCATCGGTGATGACCTTCCGTCGGGCATACTTCAGATGGCGAAAGTCTATGTTGCCAAGAAACGTAAGATCGGTGTCGGCGACAAACTTGCCGGCCGTCACGGTAACAAGGGTATCGTTTCCAAGATTGTCCGCGTAGAGGATATGCCGTTCATGGAGGACGGACGTCCTGTAGATCTCGTGCTCAACCCGCTCGGTGTGCCTTCCCGAATGAACCTCGGACAGATATTCGAGGCTGTCCTTGGTGCTGCCGGCAAGCGTCTGGGCGTCAAGTTCGCAACCCCGATCTTCGACGGAGCGCGTCTTGAAGACCTCAACGAGTGGACAGACAAGGCAGGTCTGCCACGTTATTGTTCCACCTATCTGTATGACGGAGAGACCGGTGCCAAGTTCGACCAGCCTGCTACTGTCGGCATCACCTACTTCCTCAAACTCGGTCACATGGTTGAGGACAAGATGCACGCACGTTCAATAGGTCCCTACTCTCTTATCACACAGCAGCCTCTTGGCGGTAAAGCACAGTTCGGAGGTCAGCGTTTCGGAGAGATGGAGGTCTGGGCTCTCGAGGCATTCGGAGCATCTCATGTACTTCAGGAAATTCTCACCGTCAAGTCCGACGACACTGTCGGCCGTTCCAAGACATACGAGGCAATCGTCAAAGGCGACGCTATGCCGACACCTGGAATCCCCGAGTCGCTCAATGTGTTGCTGCATGAACTCCGCGGTCTTGGTCTGAGTGTGAAACTGGATTAATAGCTCTTAAACAGAAAAGAATATGGCTTTCAAGAAAGATAAAAAGGTAAAGAACAATTTTACTAAGATAACCATCAGTCTGGCTTCACCCGAAGAGATTCTCGAAAACTCCTATGGCGAGGTGACCAAGCCTGAGACCATCAACTACCGCACATACAAACCGGAGCGTGACGGACTGTTCTGCGAGCGTATCTTCGGTCCGACCAAGGACTACGAGTGTGCCTGCGGCAAGTACAAGCGCATCCGTTACAAGGGCATCGTGTGCGACCGTTGCGGTGTGGAAGTGACTGAAAAGAAAGTTCGCCGCGAGCGTGCCGGCCACATCGAACTGGTCGTTCCCGTTGCGCATATATGGTACTTCCGTTCCCTGCCCAACAAGATCGGCTATCTTCTCGGTATGCCTACCAAGAAACTTGACGCGATTATCTACTATGAGAGATATGTAGTCATCCGCCCGGGAGTTCTCGAAGGCAAGGTGGATCAGGACGGTTACGAGATGAACGGTTCCCACAAATTCGACCTTCTTACCGAAGATGAGTACCTTGACATCGTGGAGAACAAGCTCGAACCGGGCAATGAACTCCTCGACGACAGCAATCCCGACAAGTTCGTGGCAAAGATGGGTGCGGAGGCAATATATGATTTGCTCGCCGGTCTCGACCTTGACACACTGTCCTACGAACTGCGTGACATGGCTGCAAAAGACTCCAGCCAGCAGCGCAAGACCGATGCTCTCAAGCGTCTGCGTATCGTAGAGGCTTTCCGTGCAAGCAAGGACATCAACCGTCCGGAGTGGATGATAATGAAAGTTATCCCTGTCACTCCGCCGGAACTCCGTCCTCTCGTGCCGCTCGACGGCGGTCGCTTTGCCACATCCGACCTCAATGACCTCTACCGTAGGGTCATCATACGAAACAACCGCCTCAAGAGACTTATAGAAATTCACGCTCCTGAAGTCATCCTCCGCAACGAGAAGCGTATGCTTCAGGAGGCAGTCGACTCCCTCTTCGACAACAGCCGCAAGGCAAGCGCAGTGAAGAGCGAGAGCAACCGTCCGCTGAAGTCACTGTCAGACTCGCTCAAGGGTAAGGCAGGACGTTTCCGCCAGAACCTCCTCGGTAAGCGTGTCGACTACTCCGCGCGTTCGGTTATCGTTGTCGGCCCTGAGTTGAAGATGGGTGAATGCGGTCTTCCGAAACTGATGGCTGCGGAATTGTACAAACCGTTCATCATCCGCAAGTTGATTGAGCGTGGCATTGTCAAGACCGTGAAGTCGGCAAAGAGAATCGTCGACCGCCGCGAACCGATTATCTACGACATACTCGAGAATGTGATGAAGGGACACCCTGTTCTTCTCAACCGTGCCCCTACACTTCACCGTCTCGGTATTCAGGCGTTCCAGCCCAAGATGATAGAGGGCAAGGCTATCCAGTTGCATCCGTTGGCATGTACGGCTTTCAACGCCGACTTCGACGGTGACCAGATGGCTGTGCACCTCCCTCTGAGCAATGAGGCTGTCCTTGAGGCGCAGATTCTGATGCTTCAGAGCCACAACATCCTCAATCCGGCCAACGGTAACCCTATCACTGTGCCTTCTCAGGACATGGTGCTCGGTCTCTACTATATCACCAAGATACGTCCCGGAGCGAAAGGCGAGGGCCTGACATTCTACGGACCTGAAGAGGCGATTATCGCCAACAACGAGGGCCGTTGCGACCTTCACGCACCAGTAAAGGTTATTGTCAATGACCTTGTGGACGGAAAACTCCAGAAGAGAATGGTCGAGACATCCGTAGGACGTGTCATCGCAAACGAGATAATCCCTTCTGAACTGGGCTTCTTCAACGATGTGATTTCCAAGAAAACGCTGCGCAACCTCATCGCCAACGTCATCAAGGGCGTCGGTATGGCGCGTGCCTGCGAGTTCCTCGACGGCATCAAGAACCTCGGTTACCGCATGGCTTACGTCGCAGGTCTGTCGTTCAACCTCGATGATATCATCATCCCGAAGGAGAAAGACGAGATCGTAGCCAAGGGACAGGCGCAGATTGACCAGATACAGATGGAGTACGGTATGGGTATGATTACCGAGAAAGACCGTTACAATCAGGTCATCGATACCTGGACTCATGTCAACAACGAACTCGGCGAAGTGCTTATGAAGCAGATGGCAGAGGCCGACCAGGGTTTCAACGCCGTCTACATGATGCTCGATTCCGGTGCCCGTGGTTCTAAGGACCAGATCAAGCAGTTGTCAGGTATGCGTGGTCTTATGGCGAAACCGCAGAAGGCTGGTGCTGAGACGGCACAGATTATCGAGAACCCTATTCTCTCCAACTTCAAGGAGGGAATGTCCGTGCTCGAGTACTTCATCGCTTCCCACGGTGCCCGCAAGGGTCTTGCCGACACCGCCATGAAGACTGCCGACGCAGGATACCTCACACGCCGTCTCGTTGACGTGGCTCATGACGTGATTATCACCGAGGAAGACTGCGGCACACTCCGTGGTCTCGAGTGCCGTGCGATAAAGAACGGTGACGAGGTGATATCCTCTCTCTACGACCGTATTCTCGGTCGTGTGAGCGTTCACGATATTATTGACCCGCACACGGGACACGTTATATGCGAGTCCGGCGAGGAAATCGACGAGCCTAAAGCCAAGGCTATCGAGGATGCAGGCATCGAAATGGTCGAGATTCGTTCCGTTCTGACCTGCGAAAGCCGCAAGGGCGTCTGCGTGAAGTGCTACGGCCGTAACCTCGCGACACAGAAACTGGTTCAGCAAGGCGAGGCTGTCGGCGTCATAGCCGCACAGGCTATCGGCGAGCCGGGTACTCAGTTGACGCTCCGTACGTTCCACGCCGGTGGTGTGGCAGGTAATGCAGCGGCGAGTGCATCCATAACTGCAAAGAACGATGCGCGCATCGAGTTCGACGAACTCCGCACAGTGCCGTTCGAAGAGGATGGAAAGAAATGCTGCAAAGTTGTCAGCCGACTTTCCGAAATCCGCTTTATCGACCCTGAGACAGGCATCACGATGTCCACTCTCAACGTGCCTTACGGTTCTTCACTCTACTTCCAGCACGGCGACAAGGTGAAGAAGGGTGCGCTCATTGCAAAGTGGGACCCGTTCAACGCCGTTATTCTCAGCGAATATGCAGGTAAACTCAAGTTCCGCGATGTCATTGAGGGACAGACTTTCAAGGCTGAAACCGACGACACGACCGGCTTGACCGAAATGATTGTCACCGACTCCAAGGACCGCACGCTCGTTCCTGTCTGCGACGTGATCGACGCAAGCGGTGCTGTGATCGGTACTTACAACTTCCCTGTAGGCGGTCACATTGTTGTTGAAGACGGCAGTGACATAAAGACTGGAGAGACGCTCGTGAAGATTCCGCGTGCCGTTGGAGGCGCAGGCGATATCACCGGTGGTCTTCCGCGTGTCACCGAATTGTTCGAGGCGCGCAATCCTTCCAACCCGGCAATCGTGTCGGAAATCGACGGTGAGGTCACCATGGGCAAGGTCAAGAGAGGTAACCGCGAGATTATCGTCACCCCGAAACACGGTGACAGCAAGACCTACACGGTATCCCTCTCACGCCAGATTCTTGTGCAGGAACACGATGCCGTGCGTGCGGGAACACCGCTTTCCGACGGTGCAGTCACTCCTGGCGACATCCTTGCCATACAGGGACCGACCGCAGTGCAGGAGTATATCGTCAACGAAGTGCAGGATGTATACCGCCTGCAGGGTGTGCCCATCAACGACAAGCACTTCGAGATCATCGTGCGTCAGATGATGCACAAGGTTCAGATAGACGATCCGGGCGACACATCGTTCCTCGAGCAGGAACTCGTTGACAAACTCGACTTCGCCGAAGAGAACGACCGCATCTGGGGAAAGAAAGTCGTTGTGGACGCAGGAGATTCCGAAAACCTGCACAACGGCCAGATTGTCACAGCACGAAAACTGCGTGACGAGAACTCCTCACTCAAGCGCCGTGACCTCCGACAGGTTGTTGTCCGCGACGCAAGGGCTGCCGTTTCCACGCAGGTTCTGCAGGGTATCACGCGCACAGCCCTCGCTACGAAGAGTTTCATGTCCGCCGCTTCCTTCCAGGAGACCACGAAAGTGCTCAACGAGAGCGCTATCCAGGGCAAGGTGGACTACCTCGAGGGCATGAAGGAGAACGTCATCTGCGGTCACCTGATACCGGCCGGTACAGGCTTGCGCCAGTGGTCCAACCTCATCGTAGGCTCCAAAGAAGACTACGACAGAATGGAAGCCAACCGCAGAAACGTCACCGACGCCTATTCAGTAGCAGAATAAACATCTACAGAAAACATGATTCGGGAACTTCCTCTCCTGTGGAGGGAGTTCCCTTTTTAATCCGACAGACATTATGGAACAACCCAACAATCAACTCCAGTTCAACCTTGACCCCGAGGTGGGCAAGGGCGTTTACGCAAACCTCGCACTCATCACGCATTCCCCGAGTGAGTTTATCGTGGACTTCGCGGCAATGTTGCCCGGTCTGACAAAGGCCAATGTGGGCGCAAGGGTCATACTCGCACCGGAGCACGCCAAGCGTTTCCTCATGGCGTTACAGGAGAATGTGGCAAAGTACGAACAGCAGTTCGGCCGCATAAAGTTCCCCCAGATGGAGGGACCGCGCACCGCAACTCCTTTTGAAAACGGCAAAGAGAACTAAACAGGGATATCCTCCGCACACTGCCAAAAGGAGTTTCTCGCAGTGCAGAAGAATCCTTTTGGCAGTCCGTAAGTGGTGTTCCTGTGGCCGAACCACGGTCGTGGTACGTTCGAATCTCGACCGTGGTTCGCTCGGATTTCGACCGTGGTACGCTCGAACCTCGACCGTGGTACGCTGCGAGATGACTGGTTACTGACAACGGAAGCACCGTTCAGGCATTGTCTGAACGGTGCTTCCGTTTTATCGCAGGGATTCTCCCATTGCCCCATTGCCTCTGTCCTATTGTCTGTAAGGCTGACAAAAATGTCAGTCGACGACGCGTCTTGTAATATTTATATCTTTCAGTTTCTCAATTCTTTAGTCTTTGTTGTTATTTGAGATGCTGACAAAATGGCATCTCGGGCACGCTTCTTGCTTATCTGATAGTGACGGTTGAAGGAACAGAACCGGAGGCCGCAAAACAAAAAGAATGTATAACTTTTAATTAATAGGAGGATTAATTATGTTACCAACAATGTATTCAACGCGTAATCAAGACTGGTTGCCGACACTTTTTAGCGATTTGTTCAATGACAATTGGGTTTCCCCGAGGTTCAGCGGCACTACACCTGCCATCAACGTAACGGAAGATGAAAAGGAATATCTCGTAGAGGTTGCGGCTCCGGGCATGACAAAGAACGATTTCAACGTACACCTCAGCAGCGACGGCGACATCGTTATCGCTATGGAGAAGAAGACTGACAACAAGGACGAAAAGAAGAGCAAGACTTATCTGCGCCGCGAGTTCAGTTACAGCAAGTTCGAGCAGAGGTTCTCGCTTCCCGAGAATGTCGACCGCGAAAAGATTTCCGCTACGATGAACGACGGTGTGCTCACCATTGCCATTCCTAAGGTTAAGCCCGAGGAGAAGGCTAAGACAGAGAAGTGCATCGAGATAAAGTAAGCGGCGTGAAGCCTCAGGCTTCAGCATAAGAAAAGGGGCGGAGCAAGTCATGAAACTTGTTCCGCCCCTCTTCTTCATGTCGTGCTGCAAACCTTGTGGGAAAGCGTTTTTCCGTCGGATTATTCTATCGTGAGCCTTATCTCTGCCGGAAAGGCGTAGCGTTCGTCACGGCGCAGGCGCAGGTTGCGCTCTATCGTGGAGCGTGTGCGGCTGACTTTACCCCGGAACAAGGTCTTTCCCTTGTACATGACAGTCACCGGACGGTCGAGATTCATCATCTTGTCGCACAGGCAGAGAGTGATGTGGCGGTAGTCGCATTTCTCTATCGTCACCGTGTTGCTGTTGTCGTAGGCGGCTCGCACCTCCTTGCCGTATGCCAGTTCGGCACTGTCGGCTTTCAGCCAGTAGAGTGCCGGCTTCAGCAGTTCTTCCTGTCTCCACACCACTTTGTCGGGGTAGGGGTTGCGCCTGTACTGCGCCATCCACGCCACTGCCACAGTGTCGACACGGTCCATCCAGTGTGGCTTGCCCTTGACGATGCTTCCCGTGTGGACGTAACCGGCCGGATCGCACTGCTGAAGGGAATCCATCTGGACGAGCCTTGCCGCGTCCAGGCGGTTGCGATCGTAGGCTGCGTCTTCCTCGCCGCACCATATCGAGAAAGGAGTGTTGCGCAGGTTCTCCAGACGGACGTTGCCCGGATGTCCTGCCATCATTGATGCCGCCGCCCAAGTGTCCGCCATTCTCGGGGCAAGACGCCACACTGCATCGCCTCCGGCGGAATATCCCATGACATATACCTTGTCGGGATTGACATCCATATAGGTCACGCAGTAGTTGATGACATCCCTGTAGCACTCGTCGAGCAGGGGCTTGAAGTGCATGTCCCAGTCGTTGTAGGGCGCACGGGGGCACAGATAGACACCCTCTGCCGGGGTGTACAGATGCCACTGGTTGTTCCACTGGCTGTCATTGAACGATTTTGGCACGTTGCCGCCGCCGTGGAGTGAGATGTATAGAGACCGCCCGTCGGCAGGCGTTTTGCCGAAAGTCTGCCAATGGATGGGCATTGTTATCGTGTCAACGTGCACTTTCTGCTCGGCCGTTATGTAGGAAAGTCGCGCTTTCTCCTCCGCTTTCCACTTGCCGGTGATCTCTTTCTGCGCCTCGGCAGCCTGTTGCCTGTTGAGTTTCTTCTCTCTGTTTGCCGCATGGGTAATCCCCACGCAGAGGCACATCAGTATGCCCGTGATGAGTCTGTTGGTCGTTCTCATTGTCTTTTTCGTTGTTTTTCTTTGGATATTTGGGTTCCGTCCGTTTTGCGAATGCAGTTTTCGGGAGTGGCATTACCTGCTGCGAATGCTCCTTGTACATCACTCTCTGCCCAGCAGCCAGTCTGGAGCGTAGATCTGCTTGATACCGTTGTGGAAACAGACGGGGTCGTTGTCCAGCGTGATAAGGTATTTCGGAAAACTGTCCTGCAGTGCAACGAGAGGGGTCAACTCGCGCTGTAGGGTCTGCTCTTCCCTTACGCTGAGGGACACTTGGTAGTATTTCCTCTGCCCTTGCGACATTACTATGAAGTCGATTTCAGTGTTACCTACTTTCCCGACGTATATTTCACCGCCGCGTCTGGCGAGTTCAAGGTAGACGATATTTTCGAGAATGTGCCCCATGTCACCGCCTTTTGAACCGCAAATGGCGCGCCGCAGTCCTATGTCTGCCATATATATCTTCATTCCGGTCTTGAGCAACTGCTTGCCCTTTGCGTCGTAACGCGGCACGGAATAGAATATGTAACTGTCGAAAAGGGCACTGATGTAAGACTCTACGGTGTGCGACGTGATTTTGCGGCCGAGTGATGTCATTGTGTCGCTTATGCGCTTGATGACAGAGATGTTACCGATGTTGTCGGCAAGGAAGCGCACAATGCTCTGCAGCATCATGGTGTCGGCGACCTTTCTCCTGTTGATGACATCCTTGAGAACGATGGTGTTGTAAAGTCCGTTCAGGTATTCGTTCACCATCTCTGCGTCTTCCCTGATCTGCAGGACGTAGGGAAATGCACCGTATTCCGTATATTGCCGGTACGCTTCGCCGGTGCTGACAGATGCAGGAAGAGCCTTTGTGTATTCTTTGAAGGAGAATGGCAACAGGCGGATCTCCACATATCTGCCTGTGAGAAGGGTGGCTATCTCTCCAGAAAGCAGGTAGGCATTTGAACCGGTGACGTATATGTCGATGTCATCGAGCAGGAAAAGGCTGTCTATCACCTTTTGAAAATTATCCACCAACTGTATCTCGTCAAAGAAGATATAGTTCATCTTGCCTGTCTGGAGGTGCTCTTTGACGTGGCTGTAGAGCGTATGGTAGTCAAGTAACGGCTCGTTGTCGATGTCCTCAAAGTTGATATGCTGCACCTGCAAGGGAGATGTTCCGCTTGCGAGGAGATGCTCCTGAAACATCTTGAGCAGGGATGACTTCCCGCAACGGCGTATACCTGTGACAACCTTTATAACCTTTTTGTCTTTCCAACGCTTAAGGATTGACATGTATTCGGTGCGTTCTATCATAGTTGTCTGATATTTGTAATCCGTTGCAAAGATACATACAAAACCTTGAAAAAATGCAATGCGTTGCAAAAAACATCTGTTTTTCTGCAATATTGCTGTGGTTACACGGCGTGACTCCGTTGCAACGGCGTTTCGTCCAGGCGGTTGGGAATGGGTGGGAGGAATGCAGTGCGGGAGGCATTGCCCCGAATCGTGGCACGCCCCCCGCACATCACTATTTATAAAATAACCGATGTCGAGTTACCGTTTGCGGCTTATGTAGCGGTCAACAAGTTCCGCCGTCTTCCTGCCGCTTGCCATGGCACGCACCACAAGGCTTGCTCCGCTGGCGGCATCGCCTGCCACAAACACGTTGTCGGCGAACTTCGGCTGCTCGGGTTTGAGGAATCCCATGGCGAGGAACACTATGTCTGCCTTGATGACCTCCGGCTCTGCGGCGGCTTCCATGAGCGGCCGTCCGCCCTCGGGGTTGGGCTTCCATGCTATCTCCTGCACCTTTACGCCGGTCAGTTTGCCGTTCTTGCCCTGAAATTCCAGGGAGTTGATGTTCCAGCGGCGTGTGCATCCCTCCTCGTGACTGGATGTCGTCTTGAGCGTGCGCGGCCAGTTAGGCCACGGATTCTGCGGATCTTCCGGTCCCTCCACGGGGCGCGGCATTATCTCTATCTGGGTTACGCTCTTGCAACCCTGCCTGTGGGCAGTGCCTATGCAGTCGCTTCCCGTGTCACCGCCGCCGATTACGAGCACGTCCTTGCCCTTGCAGTTCACCAGTTCGTCCTTTTTGAACTCCATGCCTGCCAGTATGCGGTTCTGCTGTGCCAACAGTTCGAGGGCGAAGTAGACACCTTTCAGTTCGCGTCCGGGTATCTTCAGGTCGCGCGCCGTGGGCGTTCCTGTGGCAATGACGTATGCGTCGAAGCCCTCGGGCAGGTGTGTCACGTCAACGTGTTGGTTGTACCTGAACTCTATGCCTTCCTCTTCCAGCAGGTGCAGACGGCGGTCTATGATGCTCTTGTTCAGTTTGAAGTTCGGTATGCCGTACCTTAAGAGACCTCCTGCGTTCTCCTTTGACTCCAGTACAGTCACCTTGTAGCCCAACTTGTTGAGCCTGTTGGCTGCGACAAGACCGGCAGGTCCCGCTCCGACAACAGCCACCGTCTTTCCGTTGCGCTCAGGTATCTCCACTTTCACATAGTCCTCCGAGAAAGCGTGTTCCACGATTGCGCACTCGTTTTCACGGTTTGTCGTGGGCTGGTGATCCATGAGGTTTAGTATGCAGGCTTTCTCGCAGAGAGCCGGACAGATGCGTCCGGTGAACTCGGGGAAGTCGTTTGTGGAGTTGAGCAGTTTGTACGCCAGTTCCCAGTCGCCCTTGCAGAGGGCATCGTTCCACTCCGGTGCCTTGTTGCCAAGGGGACACGCCCAATGGCAGAAAGGCACTCCGCAGTCCATGCAGCGGCTCGCCTGCTGTCGGCGGTCGTTGCTGTTCAATGTCTGTTCCACCTCGCTGAAGTCGAGGATTCTATCGTGTATCGGTCTGTAACCGGCTTCTTTGCGCGGTATGGTCAGGAATGCTTTTGGATTTCCCATCGAATTAATTTATAATTTATAATTTATAATGGATAATGTATAATTAGGCATACGCCCTAAAGCCCACTATACCGTCAGGCAATTATACATTATAAATTATCAATTGTACATTGAGATTAATAGTCGCGTTGCATATCTGCAATCTTCTGTTGCAGTTTCTTCACCTGTTCTTCCTGCAATACACGCTTGTATTCGATAGGTACTACCTGGATGAACTCCTCCACATAGTGATTCCAGTCGTCAAGCATGGTGCGTGCGAGTTTGCTTCCGGTGTAGAGATAGTGCTGCCGTATCAATTCGTGAAGTTCTTTCCGGTAGTTGCTGTCCTCCACAAGGTTGATCTCGACCATGTCCATATTGCAGAAGAAATCGAAGTTCCTGTTCTTGTCCCAGACGTATGCCACGCCGCCGCTCATGCCGGCAGCGAAGTTGCGGCCAGTCTCTCCGAGCACCACAACACGTCCTCCAGTCATGTATTCGCAGCAGTGGTCGCCTGCGCCTTCTATGACTGCGACTGCGCCGGAGTTGCGCACGCCGAAGCGTTCGCCCACTTTGCCGTTGATATACAACTCTCCGCTCGTTGCGCCATAGAGGCCTGTGTTGCCCGCAATGATGTTGTCTTCAGCGGCGAAGTTGCTCCTTATCGGAGGAAGAATGGATATCCTACCACCCGAAAGACCCTTTGCGAAGTAGTCATTGGCCTCACCCTCGAGTTTGAAGTCCACTCCGTTGACGAGGAAGGCGCCGAAACTCTGTCCGGCAGAGCCCTTGAACTTCACGTTGACTGTCTTGTCCGGCAGTCCTGCCTCGCCGTATTTGCCGGCGATAAGACCGCTCAGCATCGCTCCGGCGGCACGGTCGGTGTTCTTGATGGCAAAGTCGAGGTTCACCTCTTCCTGTTTTTCGATTGCCTTCTGCGCTCCGCTTATTATCTGCTGGTCAAGAACGTTGTCAAGGTCATGTATCTGTTTTGTCGTGTTGTAGAGTGTGCCGTGACCGGTCTCACGGTGCAACAGACGCGAGAAATCGAGCAAATCGGTCTTCTCTTCGATAAATTTCACCGTATCCTTGTCCAGGGCGTCAGCGCCGTCGACAGGCATCACCTCCTCGTTTTTCTTCCGTATGATGAGTTCCGTGTGGCCGATTATGTCGTTGAGGGACGTGTAACCCATTTCGGCGAGATACTCTCTCACTTCTTCTGCGAGGAACTTGAAGTAGTTGATGAGGTGCTTGTAACTGCCGCGGAAGTGCTCACGCAGTTTTGGATCTTGCGTCGCCACGCCCATGGGACAGGTGTTGAGGTTGCACTTGCGCATCATTACGCAGCCCAGGACTATCAGTGCCGCCGTGCCGAAACTGAACTCTTCCGCTCCCAAGAGAGCCATTAAGATGATGTCGCGACCCGACTTCAACTGTCCGTCAACCTGCAGACGCACCTGTCCGCGCAGTCCGTTCTTCACCAAAGTCTGCTGCGTTTCCGCCAGGCCAATCTCGGGTGAGATGCCTGCAAAGCGCATACTGCTTGCCGGACTTGCACCCGTTCCGCCCTCGGCACCGGAGATAACGATAAGGTCGGCCTTCGCTTTCGCCACGCCGGCGGCTATAGTTCCCACGCCGCTTTCTGCCACGAGTTTCACGCTGATGGCCGCTTTCGGGTTCACGTTCTTCAGGTCGAAGATGAGCTGCGCCAAGTCTTCGATGCTGTAGATGTCATGATGAGGCGGAGGAGAGATGAGGCTTATGCCCGGGATGGAGTGGCGTGTCTTGGCGATAACCTCGTTTACCTTGAATCCTGGCAGTTGACCGCCCTCGCCGGGTTTTGCTCCCTGCGCCACCTTTATCTGTATTTCCTCCGCATTGACGAGGTATTCCGTCGTCACGCCGAAGCGTCCCGACGCTATCTGTTTGGTCTTGCTTGACAGGCTGATGCCGTCAACGGTAGAGTGGAAACGCTCGTTGTCCTCGCCGCCTTCGCCCGTGTTGCTTCTCGCTCCAATGGCGTTCATCGCCAGGGCGATCGCTTCGTGCGCCTCTTTCGACAGTGCTCCGAAACTCATTGCGCCTGTCACGAAGTGCTTGACGATTTCTTCCACCGGCTCGACCTTCTCTATCGATATGGGGTTCTTGCGGAATCCGAAGAAGTCACGGATGAATATCGGCTCCTGTTTGTTGTCTACCAGAGCCGCGTACTTCTTGTACAGTTGGTAGTCTCCCTTGCGTGTGGCGAGTTGGAGCGTGGCGATGGTCTCCGGATTCCATGCGTGCTTGATGCCGTCCTTTCGGTAATGGAACTGTCCTGTCGACGGAAGGAAGTCTGGATTGCGGCTGCTGAACGCCTTGTCGTGGAGGAGTATGGCGTCACGGGCGATGGTTTCCAGGCCTATACCGCCTATTGTGCTGGTCTCTGTTCCGAAGTAACTGCGCAGCAGATTCTCCGAAAGTCCGATGCTCTCGAATATCTTCGCTCCGCGGTAACTGCGTATTGTGGAGATTCCCATTTTCGCCATTATCTTGTAGAGGCCTTTCTTTACCGCCTTTATATAGTTCTGTTCGGCTGTCGTGTAGTCCTCCTGTATCTTGCCCCTCTTTACCAGGTCATCGAGCACGGCATAGGTCAGATAGGGGCAGAGAGCCGATGCTCCGTAGCCGAGGAGCAGTGCAGCGTGCATCACTTCCCGTATCTCGCCGCTCTCTACTATCAGTGCGGTCTGCACGCGCTTGCCTGCGTCGATGAGGTAGTGGTGCACTGCGCTGACGGCAAGCAACGACGGAATGGCGGCATGACCCTCTTTCACGTTGCGGTCACTGAGGATTATGTAGTTGTAACCGTCGTCCACGCTCTGCGCCGCCTTGCGGCAGATGCTGTCAAGAGCCTCGTGCAATCCCTCTTCACCCTTGCTTGTGGGGAACGTGATGTCAAGTTTCACTGTGTTGAAACCCTTGTATCGGATGTTGCAGAGGATGTCCAGTTGGGTGTTGGTCAGTATCGGGTGGGGTAGACGCACCATTTTGCAGTTGCTCTCGTCGGGATTGAGGATGCCGGAACCCACTCTTCCGATGTATTCAGCAAGGCTCATGACGAGGTTTTCGCGTATGGAGTCAATGGCAGGATTGGTCACTTGGGCGAACTGTTGGCGGAAATAGTTGAAGAAAATCTGCGGTTTGTCGCCGAAGACAGCCAGCGGTGTGTCGTTGCCCATGGATGCTGTGGGCTCCTGTCCCTTTGTCGCCATCGGAATGATGGTGTCCTCTATGTCCTCCTGACCGAAGCCGAAGAGCAGTTCCTTGCGTGTAAGGTCAGCCATGGAGTTGTCCACCTTGCGGCCACTGCGCAGTTTCTCCAGTTCGATGCGGTTCGTGTTGAGCCACTGGCGGTACGGATGCTGTGTGGCAAGACGCTCTTTTATCTCGCCGTCATAGTAGATTTTGCCCTCTTGGGTGTCTATGAGGAGAATCTTGCCAGGCTGCAGGCGTCCTTTCTCTGCTATCTCCTGAGGATCGAAATCCATCACTCCCACCTCGGAAGCCACCACCATCATGTCATTCTTTGTTATGGTGTAGCGTGCCGGACGCAGTCCGTTGCGGTCGAGCATACCGCCCGCAAACCGTCCGTCGCTGAAGAGCAGGGCGGCAGGACCGTCCCACGGCTCCATCAGAATGGAGTGGTACTCGTAGAAGGCGCGCAGGTCTTCGGAGATGGGATTTTTGTCATTGAAACTCTCGGGCAGCATTACCGCCATGGCATGGGGCAGCGAAAGCCCGCTCATCACGAAGAACTCGAACACATTGTCGAGGCTTGCCGAGTCGCTCATGTTGGGCTGTACTATCGGCGAAATGTTCCTTATGTCGCCCAAGGCCTCGCTGCTGAGCACACTTTCCCGTGCTTTCATCCAGCCGCGGTTGCCCCTTATGGTGTTGATCTCGCCGTTGTGGCAGAGCAGACGGAACGGTTGCGCAAGGCTCCACGTCGGGAACGTGTTGGTGGAAAAGCGCGAATGTACGAGCGCAAGACCGCTCGTGAAGTAGTTGTTCGTCAGGTCAGGGTAGTACTGGCGCAGTTGCAGACTGCTCAACATACCCTTGTAGACGATGTTGGAGTTGGAAAGTGAGCAGATGTAGAAGTCTGGGTCGCTCACGCGTTTCTCTATTCTCTTGCGTATGAGGTACAGAGTGCGCTCGAAGACCGGCACCTTGTCGTCGGTCACCCCGGTGATAAATACCTGCTTGATAGCCGGTTCGTTGCTCAGCGCAGCCTCTCCCAGACATCCGGGATTGGTCGGCACGTTGCGCAGATGCATGAGTTGCAGTCCCTCGCGCTCTATTTCCTCTATCATGATGGCGAGTATCGACTGCTGTTTGTCCTTGTCTTTGGGCAGGAAAACCAGTCCGGTTCCATACTTTCCTTTCTCGGGAACGGGGATGCCTTGCAGGAGTATGAACTCGTGGGGTATCTGTAACATGATGCCGGCACCGTCTCCTGTCTTGTTGTCAGCACCCTCCGCACCGCGGTGGCGCATATTTTCCAACACCTTCAGGGCGTTGTCCACGAGGTCGTGGCTTTTGTTTCCGTGGATGTTGACCACCATTCCCACGCCACAGGCATCGTGTTCGTATGCCTTGCTATACAATCCTTTTTCCATCTTTCTCTCTCTTTATCGGTTATTCAATCTTAGTATGCCTGTTCGTGAACTCCTGCAACGGCGCGGCCGCTCGGGTCGTTCATGTTCTTGAAAGCGGCATCCCACGCCAGTGCCTCGGCGGTGCTGCACGCCACGCTCGGTATCGACGGTACGCTCTTCGCCGCGCTGTCGCTCGGGAAATGTTCTGCGAATATCGAACGGTAGTAATATTCCTCCTTGTTCTGCGGTGTCGCGATGGGGAAACGCTCTGCGGCGTGCGCCATCTGTTCGTCGCTCACTGCCGATGCCGTTATCTGCTTCAAGGTGTCTATCCACGAATAGCCCACACCGTCGGAGAACTGTTCTTTCTGTCGCCATGCTATCTCCTCGGGTAGCAAGTCGGCGAATGCCTCGCGCACGATCTTCTTTTCTATGGTCTCGCCCGGGCACATCTTCAGTTCCGGGTTCATGCCCATCGCTACGTCAAGGAACTCCTTGTCGAGGAAAGGAACACGCCCCTCGATGCCCCAAGCCGCCAAACTCTTGTTTGCGCGCAGGCAGTCGTAGAGGTAAAGTTTGCTCAGTTTGCGCACCGTTTCTTCGTGGAAAGCCTTTGCGTCGGGTGCTTTGTGGAAGTAGAGGTAGCCTCCGAATATCTCGTCAGCACCCTCGCCGGAGAGTACCATCTTTATTCCCATGCTGCGGATGACGCGCGCCAACAGGTACATCGGTGTGGACGCGCGCACCGTGGTCACGTCAAACGTCTCGGTGAAGTATATCACGTCGCGGATGGCATCAAGCCCTTCCTCTATCGTGTAGTTTATCTCGTGATGCACGGTACCTATCTTTTCCGCTACCAGGCGCGCTTTTGCCAAGTCGGGTGCGCCCTTGAGTCCTACTGCGAAAGAATGCAGACGCGGCCAGTAGGCCCTTGTCTCCTCGCCGTTCTCGATGCGGTGCTCGGAGTATTTCTGTGCTATTGCCGAGATTACAGAGGAGTCCAGACCACCGCTGAGCAGCACTCCGTAGGGCACGTCGCTCATCAACTGGCGCTTCACAGAGGCCTCTAAGGCGTCGTGGACGTCCTTTACTGCCTCGTCGTGGTCAGCGTAACGGTCCTTGACGGCACTGTATTCCATCCAGTCGCGCGTGTAGTAACGCCTCATGCCGGGTGACTTGCTGTAATAGTAATGACCCGGCAGGAACGGCTCATAGTGGCTGCATTGTCCCTCGAGAGCCTTGAGTTCCGAAGCCACAAACACTTTTCCGTCTTTACCGTAACCGATGTAGAGCGGAATGACGCCTATCGGATCGCGTGCGATAAGGAACTCGTCACGCTCCGCATCGTAGAGAGCGAAAGCGAAGATTCCGTTGAGTTGCTCCATCATTTTCACGATACGGCGGTGTACGGCGTCCTCATCCTTATATATTAATGTAGTGAAATCCGTGTCCTCACGCATCTCCCTGTAGAGCGAAAGCACCACTTCACAGTCGGAGCCGGTCTGAAACTGGTACTTGCCGGCAAAGCGCGCGCGTATGTTCTGATGGTTGTATATCTCGCCGTTCACCGCCAGTACTTGTTTCTTGTCGGGCGAAAAGAGCGGCTGACGGCCACTTTCCGGGTCGACGATGCTGAGCCTTTCGTGCGCCAAAATGGCCGAACCACCGCAATAGATGCCGCTCCAGTCGGGTCCGCGGTGGCGTATTTTCTGACTCATTCTCAATGCCTGCTGACGCAATTCGGGAGTTTGCTCCTGAATGTTGAATATGGATACAATTCCGCACATGGTGTCTTTACTTTCCTTTTATTGTTGTCTTGGATAACAAAATGTTGTGTTTTGCGTACAAAGTTACAACAAAATGACAATACAAACAAGTTTTCTGCTACATTTCGTAATTATTGTACCATAAATTGATAATATATAAGTTAAAGTGTGGAATGTGCGTCTTGTTTGAAAGTAAAGTTGTGCATTGTAATTGCAGATTAAAACTCAAATATGGCAAAAGGGCGTATTTCTCTCGTTTTACACTGTCTTTTGGTGTTGTGAGTGCGGTTCTTTCATGGCATGAAATAATGGAAGTTGCCGACAGCCCTCGGGTCTGCCGGCAACTTCGTTAGGTGGAGACTGTGCCGCGCACGGCCGTCTCCGAGGTAATCTCTCTTGTGTTTCTTATGGCTGGAGTGTGAATCCGAACACCAGATATGCTTTCTCCGTGCTCGGGTTGGCGGCTATCTGTCCGAAGACAGGGATGCTGAACGAGTCGGTGATCTTGATGTCCTTTGTGGCCTTCAGGCTGAGGTTGGTAACCGCAAAGCCTGTGGCGTCACTGTAGGTGGTGGTGGCGTAGGGCACAGCACCTACTGTTGCGGTCCAGTCGCAACCGCCGAGTTTGAACGGAGCAGTGGCCTCTACATAAGACGAATAGGCACGTTTGCCGTCTTTGTTCAATCCGTCGTTGCCTGCGAAATTGGTGTACCAGTTGAGTGCAACCGGTCCAAAGTCGTAGCCGACATTGGCCTCGAAGATGTGTGAAGTCTTGCCGTCGGAGTAGACGAAGTACTTGTCGGTGGGTGAGTTGAACCAGTAGTCGGTGATGCCTATGGTAAGACCGCCTGTCGAGTACGCTGCCGTAAGGTCGAATTCCTTTGTGTCACTGGGGTCGGAAAGTCCTACGCTGCCCCATGCAGTCAGTGAAAATCCTTTGTAGCCGATGCCGAGTGTTGGCTGAAGGGAGACGTTTCCGCACTCCTGGCCACGCCAGATGTACTGGTTTACGACGTCTGCCGCTACTGTTGTCTCTACTTCGTCCTGCGCCATTGCGGCAGGAGCGAATGCCAACAGTGCCAGTGCTGTGGCGGCAGTAGCCTTGATGCCGCTCGCCGGCATCGCCTTTTTCAATATCTCTTTAGTTTTCATAATGTATTTCCTTTCTTTTGTCTTGTGAAAAAATAACTCCGTCGCATTAGTGGTTGGTGTAGCAGCTCTCGCCGTGCTCGTAGATGTCGAGACCTTCCTCTTCGATTCTCTTGTCAACGCGGAGACCTGCAACCTTCTTGATGGTGTAGAACAATATGAATCCAGTAGCAGCTGCCCATACGTCGATTACGATTATTCCGAAGAGTTCAGCACCGAAGAAACCGAAGCCGCCACCGTAGAGCGCACCGCCGTCGAGGGCGAAAAGACCTGTCATGAGAGTACCGAAGATACCGCATACGCCGTGTACGGAACTTGCACCTACAGGGTCGTCAATATGCAGTTTTGTGTCGATGAACTCAATGGAGAACACGAGCAGGATACCTGCAAGCAGACCTATGATGGCAGCGCCAGTCGGGCTTACGAGGTCACAACCAGCCGTAATGGCAACGAGACCGGCCAGAATACCGTTCAAAGTGAGAGAGAACGAAGGCTTGCCGTACTTGATCCATGATGTGAACATGGTGCCGAGACCGCCGCAAACAGCTGCGAGGTTGGTCGTAAGGAACACATGGCTGATGGCAACGCGGTTTACTTCGCCTGAAGCAGCGAGCTGTGAGCCCGGGTTGAAGCCGAACCAGCCGAACCAAAGGATGAATACGCCGAGTGCAGCGGCCATCAGATTGTGGCCGGGAATAGCGACGCTCTTACCGTTGCGGTACTTGCCGAGACGGGGACCAAGGCACATTGCGCCTACCAGAGACAGCACGCCGCCAACGGAGTGGACTATTGCAGAGCCTGCGAAATCGTGGAATGCAGCACCGAAAGTGTTCATCATGAAAGAGCCTTCTTCGCCGTTGCAGAGCCAGCCGCCGCCCCATGTCCAGTGACCTTCAACGGGATAGATGATGAGGGAAATGAAGAATGAGTAGACTACATACATGGAGAACTTGGTGCGTTCAGCCATTGCGCCTGACACAATCGTGGCACTTGTTGCGCAGAACACAGTCTCGAACATGAGGAAACCCTCTGTCGGGAGGTCGCCGCTATAGAAACTCAGATCGCCGAAGTTGGGCATTCCGATGAAGCCGGCACCGTTGCTGCCGAACATGAAGCCGAATCCTACAAACCAGAAAAGGACAGAGCCGACCATGAAATCGACAAAGTTCTTGAACAAAATGTTCGCAGTGTTCTTGCTGCGCGTGAAGCCTGCCTCGCAAAGGGCGAATCCGGGCTGCATGAAAAATACCAGCATGGCTGCCAAGAGCATCCACACGGTGTCAACTGACAATCCTAAATCTTGTACACTCATAATTGATTATCTTTTTAAGTGTTGTTTTTCCTGAAAACTATCTCTTTGTTCTGTTGTCCGTCCTGTTGTCGTGAATCTCTCTTATATATAATAGGTGGCGGACTTTCTTCCGGGTGTCGGCAGTTTATTCCTCCTGCTCTGCGTTGTAGAGTGCAATGTCACCGCGCTCCCCGGTGCGTATTCTGACAGTGTCCTCTACCGGGATGACGAAGATGCGTCCGTCACCAATCTCGCCGGTGCAGGCTGCTTTTTGGATGGCACTGACGGTCTTTTCCACATTCTTGTCACGCACTACGACGCTCATGAGCACACGTTCGATACTGCTGGTGTCGTACATCACGCCACGGTAAATCCTCGCCTGGCGCATCTTGCCCTCGCCTCTTACGTCGTAATAGGAGAACCACTCGATGTCGGCAGCAAGCAATGCTTCCTTTACATCCTCGAATTTTGTCTTGCGGATGATGGCTTCAATCTTTTTCATTCTACCTCTTTTTAATTGAACAAATAAGTAATTAATATCTTGATTAAACTAACATAATGCAATGCTTTCGGTGCAAAGGTATGACTATTTGAAAGTAAATACGGCAAAAATCTATCCTTTTTCTCTTGTAAAAACATATATCTTACATATTGTAATGTTTAATATTGATAAATATAACATATTGTAAGCAAAAAATAATATTGTGTTTTCGATTTGGCAGGTAAAAGTCTTTATGTTGATGCACGGTGCTTTTTGCTCGTGCAATCAAGTGCTCGGAGCGTTTGTTTCAGATTGTCACAAAAACAACGTTTACTCCTTGCAAATTGTCACAGAATATTCCTTGACGTATTGCAAGATGTAATTGTGTGACGAATTTATCTGAGATTATTGTATGGAAATAGTTTTGCATTCCGACAAAATGTTGTAATTTTGCAGTGAAAATCAGTCAACTTGTCACGTTGGCGTCAGAAAATGGTTCAAATGAAAGACAGAATCCGGTTTACGAAGATGCATGGTGCAGGCAATGATTATATATATGTAAATACATTATTATATAATATACCTGACCCGGAAAAAGCCTCCATTCTGTGGAGCGCTGGTCATACAGGCATCGGCAGTGACGGTCTTGTGCTCATCGGCAAACCTTCTGATGCGTCAAAAGCGGACTTTTCGATGCGCATATTCAATGCCGACGGTTCGGAGGCTATGATGTGCGGCAACGCCAGCAGGTGTATCGGGAAGTACCTATACGACAAGGGTATGACCGACAAAGACACAGTCCGGCTCGAGACTCTGTCGGGCGTGAAGGTACTGAAACTCCACATTAAGGAGGGGAAAGTGGACACTGTCACTGTGGATATGCTCGAACCGCAACTCGAGAACAGTTCTCAGTTCGTCTTGAAGTCGCCAGCCACGCTTATGGCCGACGGCAGGGAGTTTGCAGGAACATACGTCTGCATGGGCAATCCCCATTTCGTCACCTTTGTGGATGACATCGACAGTATTGACATAGCGCACTACGGAAGCGTCATGGAATATGATGAGGCTTTTCCGCAGCGCTGCAATATAGAGTTCGCTCAGATGGTCGCTCCAGGCAAAATCCGCACAAGGGTGTGGGAAAGGGGCAGCGGCATCACAATGGCTTGCGGTACCGGGGCTTGCGCCACCGCTGTGGCGGCATCGGTCACAGGACGTGCTCCGCGGCAGAGTGACATTGTAATGGACGGAGGAACGCTGCATATCGAATGGTTGGAGGCCGACGGTCACGTCTATATGACAGGTCCGGCGGCGTTCGTGTTTGAGGGGGAGATAGAACTTCCATAGCACTTCGGTCAGGCGTAAACGCCGTTACGGCGAAAGAATAAGAGAGATAGACAAACTTAAATACATTAATAAAAGAATACGAACGATATGGCATTGGTAAACGAGCACTTTTTGAAACTGTCGAGCAACTATCTGTTTGCCGACATCGCAAAGAGAGTGGCTGCCTATAAACTGACACGTCCGGGTCGCAAGGTGATAAGCCTTGGTATCGGCGATGTGACGCGTCCGCTCTGTCCGGCGGTCATTGAGGCGATGCACAAGGCGGTTGACGAGATGGCGGAACAGGCCACTTTCCATGGCTACGGGCCCGAGCGAGGTTACAGTTTTCTGCGTGAGGCAATCATAAAGAACGATTTCCTGCCGCGCGGAATACACCTCGACCCCAACGAGATCTTCGTGAACGACGGGGCGAAGAGCGACACCGGCAACATGCAGGAGATACTCCGCTGGGACAATACTGTGGGGGTGACCGATCCTATCTATCCCGTCTACATCGACTCTAACGTTATGATAGGGCGTGCGGGGGTGTTTGAGAACGGCAAGTGGAGCAATATCACCTATATGCCCTGTACCGAAGACAATATGTTTACACCGCAGATACCTGACCATCGCGTGGATATGATCTATCTGTGCTATCCCAACAACCCCACAGGGACGGTCATTACGAAGGATGAACTGCGCAAATGGGTGAACTATGCGATAAAGAACGAGAGCATAATCCTGTATGATGCGGCATACGAAGCCTATATTACCGACCCGGAAATACCGCACTCAATATATGAGATAAGAGGTGCACGCAAGGTGGCGATAGAGTTTCACAGTTATTCCAAAACGGCGGGCTTCACTGGCGTGCGCTGCGGTTACACTGTCGTGCCAAAGGAACTGACCGCCGTGGCACTCGACGGTACGGTGGCGAACCTCAACCAGTTGTGGGACCGCCGGCAGAGCACCAAGTTCAACGGAACGAGTTACATATCGCAGCGTGCAGCAGAAGCCATCTACTCCCCGGAGGGAAAAGAGCAGGTGAAAGCGGTCATCAACTACTACATGGAGAACGCTCGCTATATGCGTGAGCGCCTCACCGAGTTCGGTCTGAAAGTCTACGGAGGCGAGAACGCCCCCTATCTATGGGTGAAAACTCCCAACAACACTCCCGGATGGAAGTTCTTTGACGAGATGCTCTATGGTGCAAGCGTGGTCTGCACTCCCGGCGTTGGCTTCGGGCCTTCGGGCGAGGGCTTTGTCCGCCTCACCGCTTTCGGCGAGCATGAGGACTGCATCGAGGCTATGGACCGCATCGGAAAATGGCTCGGAAAATAAAGGTAAACAACAAAAAAGAACACTCTAACAAATAAAAACTATGAGCAACTTAAGATTTGAAGCAGTATCAGAGGCTTCGCGAAGGAAGCCTGTTGAAGTGGCAACTCCCGCAGAACGCCCAAGCGAATTTTACGGAAAGAAGGTCTTTAACCGCCAGAAGATGTACAAGTACCTTCCTGCCAGCGTCTATGAGAAGTTGATTGACGTCATCGACAACGGCGCACGTCTCGACCGCAGCATCGCAGACGCGGTGGCAAAGGGCATCAAGCAGTGGGCGGATGAGAACGGTGTGACCCACTACACGCACTGGTTCCAGCCTCTGACAGAGGGAACTGCCGAGAAGCATGACAGTTTTATAGAGCATGACGGCAAGGGTGGCATGATAGAGGAGTTCTCCGGCAAGTTGCTCGTACAGCAGGAGCCTGACGCGAGTTCGTTCCCGTCAGGCGGCATACGCTCCACTTTCGAGGCGCGCGGCTACTCTGCTTGGGACCCGACATCACCTGTGTTCATCATCGATGACACACTCTGTATACCGACAATCTTCATTTCCTATACCGGCGAAGCACTCGACTACAAGGCTCCGTTGCTCCGTGCGCTCCACGCGGTCAATGTTGCCGCTACAGAGGTGTGCCACTATTTCAATCCCGATGTGAAGAAAGTGGTCTCCAATCTGGGTTGGGAGCAGGAGTATTTCCTCGTTGACGAGAGTCTCTATGCAGCCCGTCCGGATCTCATGTTGACAGGTCGCACGCTCATGGGGCACGATTCCGCAAAGAACCAGCAGATGGATGACCATTACTTCGGTGCTATCCCAGAGCGCGTACAGGCATTTATGAAAGACTTCGAGATACAGGCTCTGGAACTCGGAATACCGTGCAAGACACGCCACAACGAGGTTGCGCCCAACCAGTTTGAGGTCGCTCCTATCTTTGAAGAGACCAATCTCGCTGTCGATCACAATATGCTCGTCATGAGTCTCATGAAGAAAGTGGCGCGCCACCACGGCTTCCGCGCACTGCTTCACGAGAAACCGTTTGCGGGAATCAACGGTTCGGGCAAGCACAACAACTGGAGTCTGTCCACCGACACTGGCATCCTGCTCCACGCACCGGGCAAGACTACAACTGACAACCTGCGTTTCGTGGTGTTCATCGTTGAGACCCTGATGGGTGTCTACAAGCACAACGGACTGCTCAAGGCTTCCATCATGAGTGCGACCAACGCTCACCGTCTGGGTGCAAACGAGGCTCCTCCGGCAATCATCTCTTCATTCCTCGGCAAGCAACTCTCCGAACTGCTTGACCATATCGAAAAGGCTGACAAGGACGAACTGTTCGCCGTTGCCGGAAAGCAGGGCATGAAACTCGACATCCCGGAGATTCCCGAACTGCTCATCGACAATACCGACCGCAACCGTACGTCTCCATTCGCTTTCACCGGCAACCGTTTCGAGTTCCGTGCAGTGGGTAGCGAGGCTAACTGTGCATCGGCTATGATAGTTCTCAACACGGCTGTTGCCGAGGCTCTCACCGACTTCAAGAAGCGTGTTGACGCGCTTGTGGCGAAGGGAGAAGACCTCACTGCCGCTATCGTTGACATCATCCGTCAGGACATCAAGACCTGCAAGCCGGTGCGTTTCGACGGCAACGGCTACTCCGACGAGTGGGTTGTAGAGGCTCAGAAGCGCGGTCTGGACTGCGAGAAGAGTTGTCCGAAGATTTTCGAGCGCTATCTTGACGACGCTTCTGTCAAGATGTTCGAGGACATGAACGTCATGAAGAAGAACGAACTCGAGGCACGCAACGAGGTGAAATGGGAAACCTACACCAAGAAAATACAGATTGAGGCGCGCGTAATGGGCGACCTTTCGATGAACCACATCATCCCAGTGGCTACACACTACCAGAGCCAGTTGGCGAAGAATGTGGAGAACATCAAGAAAATCTTCGGTGACAAGGAGGGCGAAAAACTCTCTGCACGCAACATAAAGATAATAAAGGAGATTGCGGAGCGCACCGAGAAGATAGAGAAAGGCGTGGAGGAACTTGTCGAGGCACGCAAGGTGGCAAACAAGATCGAGAGCGAGCACGACAAGGCAATAGCCTATCACGACACCGTGGCAGGTCTCATGGAGACGATACGCTACCAGATTGACAAACTGGAACTGACCGTTTCCGATGAACTCTGGACGCTGCCTAAGTACCGTGAGTTGCTCTTCATCCGCTAAGAAGCGCCGTCCTGCCGTCGCATTAACATTCGGCGGACGGGAGAAAAATACAGAGAGACAATCTAATTCTTTTATTGGTTGTTTAAGTTTGTGGGGTTGTGCCGTTGTGAAATGGCGCAACCCCTTTTTTTATCTTTGTTTGCTTTTTATTTACCTAAATGCTTGCAATGTAACAAATTATTAGTAACTTTGCCACGTGCTTCGGGTCCACGCCGAGCCTTTAGTGTGACGAAGAGTCATGCGACGAGGAGAAAGGGTGGGTAAAAAGAAGAGGCACAGGACATAATTAAGGCGTTTACTTGGCGCTCTGTTTGAGACACACTGGAATCTCGCAAATTACAGTAGTTATCAAAGTCTTGAACATAGCAACGGTAGATGCCCCGTGGTGTGATTATTCATATCGGCGTGGGCTCTGACGTTGTCTGTTCAACTTTGATAGGCAATGCGAGAGCCTCAGTGTGATGGACGGACAACAGGTAGGTTCTCACGCTTTTTTTGTATCCCTATGTGCTATGAATAATAACATTCAAAAACATAATATTATGAGAAAGTTTTATCTTTTATTTGCAACCGCAGCCATGCTCGCTGCCAGTTGCGCCAATGACGAATTTTCGGGAGACAATAGCTCGCTTCCTACTGGTGATGGCTCCATAGCCTTTAATATGAATACGCCTGCCATTACAAGAGGTGGAACTGCTACAACTGACCATGGTAAACTCAATGACGCTTTCTTCGTATGGGGAGAGAAGAATGAGTCATCAACTCCTACAACTGCGACCCCTGCAGAAAAACTCGTATTCAAGAACTACAAGGTGACATGGGGTGAGAATACTGCAAACACGACCCTCAGCAATACTAAGAACTGGGAGTATGTGGGTGTGAGTCCTGTTACAAGTGGTCTGACCCCTAATATAGGTACTGGCAAATCTCAGACCATCAAGTATTGGGATATGAATGCTACAAGTTACACATTCACTGCTGTGTCGGCAAAGTCGGATGAGATTTCAAAAGGTACTGTGTCGATTGCCAAGACTGAGACTGGTAGCGATGTTTACAAGAAAGGTTATGCCATCACACTGAAGAACGGTGCAAGC
>CAVDQB010000025.1:0-547 GCA_963611255.1 Faecalibacterium prausnitzii | reverse complement strand
GGATACAAGGTACAGGTGAAGAATGTGACTTATGGAGAAACAGGCACAAGTACGACTCCAAGCACAACCAATTTTGGTGTAAACAGCAAGTTCTACTCTGTTCCTACTACAGAAGGAAGCTCCATTACATATAATGTTGTCTATGAGGATGGAAATAGTGGCACCACAGCCAATAAGGCTACTGTAAAGGTCGGCGAAGGCGCTACTGCTGCCAATTCTATGGCTTTTGGTGGTGCTATCTTTAAGAGTGGTGAAACTGCCGTAGACCTCGGAACAGCATCATCTAACCCAACATACGATAGCACCAACGGTGCATACAGCAGCATCCTGCCAAACCCAGGCAATGATACTGACATGACCTTCAAGATTTCCTATACTCTGATTTCAGAAGATACAGGTGAGAAGATTGAGGTTACCGATAATGAGGTTGTTGTGCCTGTGGAGTATTGCAAGTGGAAGCCAAACTACGCTTACACCTACCTCTTCAAGATCTCTGACCAGTCAGCAGGTCTTTACCCAATCACCTTCGATGCAATGGTAGTGGAAG
>CAVDQB010000024.1:0-33789 GCA_963611255.1 Faecalibacterium prausnitzii | reverse complement strand
TATGCCTATATACTACTGTATGTTCATTGACGGCAACACGTCTGATACCGCCGATTTGGTTATTCCGGAGGTTGTATTGCCACAACAGGGCATTGACACCCACCAATAGACTTCTGTCCGTCATTCTTCCCAACTGGTAATGGTTTCCTTAAAACCGCAGTTGTCCGGATATGGACTTATATGCACATCAACGTTTTAGCAGAAAAGGAGAAGTCATCCTTTCACTTCGAGAAATGGAACATGGGCTTCTCCTTTATCCATTGTCGCAATGGAACATCGTTATCTGCGGCAAATCTGTCGCATTGGGCAAGCCATCCTTCGTACATATCGGCATAGTTCAAGAGGTCACTGTTATACTCTTCTATCATGGAACACAGTTCTGCCGAAGGGTGTTGCAGCAAATCCCTTATATACTCAGCATATTCTACTATCACATTAAACACCTGCGCCACTGGCGAGACAAGTCTTTCGCCATTTACATGGGTAATTTTTCCTCCGGCAGAATACAAATCACGGATATTAGGATTAACCACCTGATTATACGAACACAGCCAAAGAGTGGTATTATTGTACTTCGTAAGACTTCTTGCAGGATTAAGTGCTTCAGGAAAGAGTATCATACATTTTGCCAGTAAATCACGTTTCTCTCCAATCTCCAAAGAGTTCCACAACCTTATGTTAAAGGAATGGGCATCATCCACATTGTCCGGTGTTATCCACCAAGGCATCTCTTGCTTATTCTGTTTTGCGGCCTTTTCACGAAAATACCTTCTGACCAACGAGATATTATCAGTTGTTTTCCTGAACGAATCATAGGTAGTACCCATCTTGGAAAATATGGTATTGTCCTTGTCCAACTCCATATTTATCAGATAACGGGGCGAATGTGTCACTGCAATGTCATACAAAACATCCTGATAAGGTCTGCATCTGAACTGTGGGACCGAACCACCCAATTTTCCAAACAACATATAAATGTCATCCACATCCTCGACCCTTGTTGTTTCCACGATGCTACTGCCAGTCGAAATCCAACGGTCTTCCTTTGTGGTTTTCACCTCTATTCCATAATACTTGTCGGCTACTATATCTGGAAAACGCTGCCCTGACACAAGTTTCACATCATTGGCATCAAACGGAGAACCGGCACACGCCATCCTAATCTTGTCTACTGCACAGATTTCCGCCGTCGAAGATGTCAGTCCTTTATAGTCGGAGGGATTTGCCTTAGCCTCATCATTCAGGATATTTTCCGTCCTGTCCATGAGATTGGCAAACGCTTCATGCGCAAGGGATATGTCTTTCTTGCGTATAGCAATTATGTTACAGTCTTGTTTCATATTATCCAAAATATAATGGCCAGACATTTTGTATTCTACGACCTATATTAAACGCCAACATTGGCGGAACTGCATTGCCTATCACTTTATATGCTCCTGAGGGACTGACGGCATATTTACTTGTTCCTTGTTTATAGAACACGAATGGATAGTCAGGAGGGAACGTCTGTATCAAGGCACATTCACGCGGTGTCAAACGCCGCTCCGTCAATCCCTTGTTAAGTTCTTCGGTGTTCTTCCCACCATGTTCTGCTGACAAGCGACGATATTCTATATTACCGTGATGCTCGGAACGTATGGTCGGAGCGAGCCCATTATAATTAATCTCCGTTTGCCCCTGCCCATGCGAAAGATACTTTGCTTTTGAATAAACTCTCTGGGCAAGATCCGATGAAACGGACGGTTCCGGCAGATCACCGAATATGTCTTTACAAGTAACTGTCTTTGGCAAGTCTGCATTATTGCAGTTGTAGTTATGAGTTGGCAAGGGATATGGGTTGTATTCATCCGGGATTTCATTTCTCTCCAGAGCCTCTATGGCAGAAGGCAACAATGCCGACCGTCTTATGCCAATGAATATAATGCGTTCCCGAGTCTCCGGAACTCCATAGTTTGCGGCATGAAGAACCTGTGGAGAAAGGACAATATAATCATTCCCATTGGCGGAAGAGAAATCCTGTTGTATAATATTCTTCACATCACCAAGGCTGACAAGACCTTTTACATTCTCGGCAATGAACATTTTGGGACGCACTATATCAATTACCTGTTTCATCCACATATACAACTTGCCGCGTGTTTCCTCAGAGGCTTTGTTGTCAATACGTTTCTCTCCATTGTGGGATACGGCAGAATCGAAACCTTTTCTTTTTCCTGCAACACTGAAATCCTGACACGGGAAACCACCCGTCACGACATCTATGTCATGCGGAAAAACGTCATAGCCCTCCTTTTGTAGTTTTACCAAATCCACCACACTCTCCAAATGATAGATATCTGGATTTACTCCAAATCGGCTCATATATCTCAGCCAAGTGAGTCTTGCTTCTTCCAGTATATCGCACGCAAAGACAGTACGAAAGGCATTGCGGTGCAACATGACCCAGTTATCGTTGATAGCATGATGTATATAGTTGTCATTTGGCACAGATTTTTTGTGGCATATAAAAGAGCCTTCCAGTCCCAAGTCCATTCCGCCACAACCGGAAAAAAGCGACAAAACCCTCAAAGTCTTGTCTCCTCGGCGTTCGTTCTCTCCATTGTTGAAAAACATATCAAACTGCGATTCGGACACTAAATCCGAGTATTCTTGTATCGCATCATATTGTCTGTACGAATGTTTTATCTTGTTCTCCGTGTCCATTGTCATTACATTGTCTATAAGTGTCCCTGCTCAACCGAGCAGGGTCACATATTTGCGGATGGCGTCGGCGATTTCGCTGATGCAGATAAACTCGTCGGCGGAATGCGAGCGTGACGACTCTCCGGGTCCCAACTTGAACGAGGGGAAACGCATGAGAGCCTGATCGCTGAGCGTGGGACTGCCGAACGGGGTCATGCCCATAGCCCTGCACTTGTCCACGAGGGGATGTCCGGGGTCTATACCCGACGAGCGCAGGCGGAAAGAACGTGCCTTCACGTCACTGCGGCAGTGGCTTTTCACTATGTCGAACACCTCCTCGTTGGTGTAGAACTCATTGGTGCGCACGTCAACGACGGCGGTACAGATGTCGGGCACGACATTGTGCTGCGTGCCGGCATTCACCTGAGTGACCTGCATGAGGACAGACCCGAGCAGGTCGCTCACACGGTCAAACCTGTAGTTTCTTATCCATTCCAGGTCGTCAAGGATGCCGTAGATGGCGTTCACGCCCTCGCTGCGTGCGGCATGACCGCTCTTGCCGTGAGCCGTGATGTCGAGAACCATCAGCCCTTTCTCGGCTATTGCCGGCTGCATACCTGTGGGTTCGCCCACTATGGCGACATCAACCACGGGCAACAGGGGCAGCACCTGTGATATGCCGCCAGTCCCCGACACCTCCTCTTCGCACGATGCCAGATAGATGAAGTTGTATTTCGCCTTTGCCTTTTCGGCGGTCATGATGCGGAAAACCTGCAACAAAGACACCAGTCCGCCGCCGCAGTCATTGCTGCCAAGACCGTAGAGACGGTCGCCCTCCACTGTAGGAGCAAACGGATCACGCTGCCACGACGCCACCGGTTTCACCGTGTCGATGTGCGCATTGAGCAGAATGGTCTTGCGTGAGGGGTCAAACGGTTCTGACACTACAAACGTGTTGCATCCGCAGACCTGCGGTTTCAGTCCGTAACTCTCCATTGCCTGCACCATCAACCGGGCGCAGTCACCCTCATTGCGGCTTACCGACGGCACAGCGATGAGCCGCTTCAGTAGCGCCACAGCCTCGTTTGTATAGTATGCGTAGTCCGTCATCTGCCAAGCCAACTTTCGGGATTGAGTTTCGCAGTCTCCTTTCTCAACTGGAACTGGAGTATGTTGTCAGTGCCAACAGTGCCGAGTGCCTGGCGTGCAGACACCTTTTGTCCCTTGCTGACGCTTACCGACCGCAGGTTGCAATATACCGATATATACCTGCCGTGGCGCACAAGCACGAGCCAAGTGCCGCCGATGTTGGCGACACCCGACACCTCTCCGTCGAAGATGCTGCGTGCCTGACAGCCCGCAGTACCGAGGATATTGATGCCCTTGTTGTCGAGTTTCACGTTCTTCAAGCCCTCCACATTGTACTGTCCGAAGTGGCTCACGATGCGGTATTGCCCTGTTACGGGAATGGGCAGACGCCCCTTGTTGCTCTCGAAATTTGACGACAGGCGTTGGTCCACGCTGCTGTACATCGCCATGCTGCTGCTCTCGCGCGCACGTTCCACTTCTTTCTTGCTGCGTGCGTCATCCGCTTCCGCCTTGCGCTCGGCAGCCTCGCGGGCGGCCTCTGCCTCGCGTGCGAGTTGCTCCACACGCTCCTTGTTGCCGCCGGAAGCCTTTGCGGCCTCCTCCTTCAGACGGCGTTCCTCCGCCCGGGCCTGCTCTATGCGCTGCTGGTTCTCGCGTGCCAACCGCGCCGCTTCGGCTTTCTTGCGTGCCAGTTCCTCCGCTTTCTTCTTCGCGGCAGCCTCCGCCTCCGCCTTGCGGCGTGCCTCCGCCTGCTGGCGAGCCACCTCCTCGGCTATCAACTTGTCGATTTTCGCATTGAGGGCGGCGTCCTTTTTCTTCTGGTCATCGATGACCTTCTGTATCGTCTTCTGCTGTTTCTGCAGGCTGGTCACCATCTTCTGCTGCTCGGCATGCTGGTTTTCGAGCGTCTCACGCTCCTTGACACCCTTGTTGAGGAGCACGTCCTTCTGGCTCTTTGCCGCCTGCAACTGACTGTGTTTCTCCTCCACCTGACGCTGTTTCACCTTGAGAATCTCGCCCTGGGCACGCTGGAAAGAGGCGTATTCCTTGACAAAACGCAGACGGCGGTACACCTGTCCGAAGTCACGGGCGGAAAAGATGAACATCAGTTTGTCCTCAAACGAGTGGTGACGTGTGAGATACTGGAGCGAGCGGGCGTACTTGCTCTTGCGCTCGTCGAGTTGTCCCTGCAAGGTTTCGAGTTGCGACTGCAGAAGACCTATGTTGTTGTTGAGATGGCTGATGTCGCCTTCTATGGTCTCTATGGTCTTCTTCCTGTCCCTTATCTGGGTGTTGAGCACCATCAGGTCACGCAACCGTTTCTGCACGTTAGCCCTGTTTGCCTTCAGGGCCTGCTCCTGTTTGCGTATGTCTTTCTGTATTCTCTCGCGCTCGCTCTTCAGTCCCTGTATTGAGTTGGAGGATGTAGCGGCGGTCTTCTTCTTCTTTGCCGTCTTGGAAGACTTGGCTGCCGAAGTCTTCTTGGCGGTCTTCGACGTGGTTGTTTTCTTCGTCGCAGTGCGCTTGGTCTGTGCCGTCACAGGCATTGACAGCACAAGAGACGCAGCAAAAAGTATGTAGGCAAATCGCTTCATATCAATACTTCATCATCTGTGACAGAGCGTTCTTGGCGTCCACTTGCTTGTATTTCGACGAGACAGTTGTCTCCGTGTCCCAGTTGGACGACGTCTTCACCTCGCTCATGTCTATCTTTATCGTTCCCTCCTGCTGTTTTCCGTCCACCGAAGTCCGGAAAGTGAACTCCTGGGTGCGCGGGAATTTCTTGCCCGAAACGGCGGTGAAGTTGGAGTAAAGCCACGAAAGCATCGACGTGCCCGAGCCTGCGCTGTTGTAGGTAATCACCGCCGAGGTGAGCGTGCCGGCAGAGCGTGCCGCGCTCCACTGGTACTTCATCTTGCCGCGACTGAGCGTCAGGGGCACATAAGCGGCCTCACTACCCATGTCGACGGAGTATTCCCGGGCATCGGCGGCAGTGACCCTGTCCTTGCCGGGCACCGTCAACTGGTTCCAGAAAAGTGCCTGGAGCGAGTAGAACGAGATGCCGTTGTCCTTCAGAAAGTCGAGTTGGCTGTAGTCACCCTTGACATATTCCTTCGCCAGACGGTTCACCACGAGCACCTGACCGGGCGTAAACTCCAGCCGGCCTATCTCCGTTCCGAGCAATGGAACGAAGAGTTGGAGCCTGATGACCTTGTCCTTGCGCATGTGGAGTGCCCCGGGCACGGTGATGTCACGGTCGCCCAACTTGATGTTTACGGTGGCATTTCCCACGATGTTGTCCGCGGTGACGGCGTTGTCGACGACCTTTTCCACGAACGACACGGCACTTGCCGACGGTGCGGACGCCGCCGTGCCGCTGCCTGTCGCCTGTTTCTGGGTTGCGCACGATGCCATCAGCACGATGCCGAGCACGGCGCAGAGTATGTTATTTCTCATGTTTCCTTATCTTTTTCCTTATGTCCGCCCCGTTGTCGGCACCGGCTTCCAGTGCTTTGCGCCAGTATTCCACCGCCTTCAAGGTGTCGCCGCAGGCGGCGTGGATGTCGCCAGCATGGTCGTAGAGGGTACTGTTGTTCTCTTCCGCATCCACGTTTTCGAGCGTGCGGTCTATGAACTGGCGCGCCTCGGTGTATTTTTCCTCACAGTAGAGTATCCATGCGTAGGTGTCGAGATAGGTGGAGTTGTTCGGCTCGCTGTTAATTGTCTTGAGGCTCATCGACTCCGCTTTCTTCAGGTCGCCGCCCTCCACGCTGAGGAAGTAGGCGTAGTTGTTGAGACACGACATGTTGTCAGGCTTCCACTGCAGGCAACTGTCGTAGGCGGCATACGCCTCCTGCCGCTTGCCCATCTCGTGGTACAGGTCGCCCATGAGTGCGTAGAAGTCGCTCACGATGCCCTTGTCGCTCTTGTCGTTGATGCGTCCCAGCCCTGTGCGGAAAGCCTCCAGGGCGTTCTGACTGTCCTCTTTCTGGTAGTATGCCATACCGAGATAGTAGCAGAAAGCCATCTCGTCGGGGTTGTATTCCAGTGCCGGCCGGCAGAGGGAGATGATGTCGTCCCACGCCTTGTCGTCCCACTTCATCTGCAGGAGCTGCAGTCTCGCGGCGGCACGGTCGGGCGCTATGTCGAGCACATGGCCGTAGGCGGCATACTGCACCGACTTGGGCATATTCTCCCTTGTCGTGTACACGGCGTTGTATTCGGCGATGTCGGCATTCGTGGGGTCCGCCTCCATCATGCGCGAGAGCAGTTGCATCACCTTCAGGCTGTCGCTTCCCTGTCCGTCGGAGGCGGCGACCACATTCTGCAGCATGGTGAGTTTGGTGCGTGTGGCGGTGTATTTGTTGAGAAGTATCTTGTCACGGTAGACATTGGCGAGGGAATCTTCGCCGCCGAGACGGTAAAAATCATAGAGCGAGGCAGCCACATACTCGTTGTTGGGCTCGTCGGCCTGCGCCTTGAGAAATATCTCCCCTGCCTCGTCGCGGCGTCCGTTCTGCACGAGCCAGTTGCCCATCATCACCTTGTAGTTGACGTCATTGGGGTGCTCGTCAGCAAGTTTCCCGAGCGAGGAGTACGCCGCCTGCGTGTCGCCTTTCAGTTGGTAGACCTGCATCTTCGACAGTGTGGTCTCTTCGGAAGAGCCTTCTATCTGCTCTATACGGCCGATAGTGGAGAGCATCTTGTCATAGTCTTTCTGCTGCTGGTAGAGTTGCAGAAGTATCTCGAGCACGTCGGAGCGGCTGCGGTTGTTGGAAAAAAGACGCTCATAAGCGTCCGTCGCCTTGGCATAGTCATGCGTCTGGATGTACCACTGCGCAAGCCGCTCGTGGTAATAGTCGTTCTTGGGGTTGAGCGCAACGGCCTTCTGCAGGCACACGCTCGCCATAGAGTCGTTGTCGAGGTCGGAATAATACGCCCCGAGTTCATAGTAGGCGTCGGGCGCAAGCGAGTCAATGGCGACGCAGTGGCGCAACAGGTCGAAGGCGGAAGCGTAGTCGCCCTTGTTCTCCAGGCGCAGTGCCTCGAGATAGAAATAGTTGTATGTGGCGTCGGGTTCGTGCTTTATCACCGCAGCCTGCTGCCGTGAAGTGCGCAAACTGCCGCATGACGACAGCACCAGTGCCGCCACAGCACACAACCAAAGAACGGTCTTGATCCGCATCAGACACTCCTTTCTGCTCCTGAAATTTTCACTTCACTCCCGTGTGGCCGTATCCTCCGTCGCCGCGTTCGGTCTCGTCGAGGGCTTCTACCTCCGCAAAGACGCACTGTTCGTGCTTGGCGAAGACGAGTTGGGCGATGCGTTCGCCGTCGTTGACGACAAAGTCCTCATTGGAAAGGTTCACCAACAGCACGCCGAGTTCGCCCCTGTAGTCGGCGTCGATGGTGCCGGGAGCGTTGAGAACGGTTATGCCGTGCTTCAGGGCAAGGCCCGACCGGGGGCGCACCTGGCACTCATAGCCAGCCGGAATGGCTATCTTCAGTCCCGTGGGAATGAGTTTGCGCTCCATGGGATGCAGCACTACCGGGGCGTCGATGTTGGCCCTTATGTCCATGCCGGCACTCTGTCCGGTGGCGTAAGCCGGCAGTTGCTGACGGCCGACATTAACTATTTTCACTTCAATCATACGGTATGGAATATGCTGCAAAAGTACTACTTTTCAACCGAATAATAGTGTGGCGTAATACAAATTTATGTATTTTTGTAGCATGAAATGGCAAGAATTGATTTCAAACATCCGCTTGGGTCAGGAGAGCCGCCACAGCGAGCGCCACGACGACCGCTCTGAGTTCAAGCGCGACTATGACAGACTGATTTTTTCAGCGCCGTTCCGCCGGCTGCAGAACAAGACTCAGGTGTTCCCCCTGCCGGGCAGCATCTTCGTGCACAACCGCCTCACACACTCCCTGGAAGTGGCTTCCGTGGGCATGTCGCTGGGCAACGACGCGGCGAAAGCCATCATCGCGCGCCGCCCGGAACTGGCGGGCAGCCTCTTTGAGGAGATAGGCACGATAGTGGCTACGGCGTGTCTGGCTCACGACATGGGCAATCCGCCGTTCGGACACTCGGGAGAAAAGGCCATGCAGACATTCTTCACCGAGGGCGAAGGGGCTTTTCTGAAAGAGCGTCTCAAGCCGGAGATATGGTCGGACATAACGCATTTCGAGGGAAACGCCAACGCTTTCCGCCTGCTGGCGCACCGCTTCTGCGGCAGACGCGAGGGCGGCTTCGACATGACCTACACCACGCTGGCTTCGATAGTGAAGTATCCATGCTCGTCGATGGCGGCCGGCGGCAAGGGCAAGTTCGGCTTCTTCGAGGAAGAAAGACCCATATATGAAAAGATAGCGGCGAAACTCGGGCTGCGGAAACTCTCCGCCGAGGGCGAACCGCTGCGCTACGCACGGCATCCGCTGGTGTACCTCGTAGAGGCGGCAGACGACATCTGCTACGAGATAATGGACATGGAAGACGCCTACAAACTGAAGATTCTGAGTTTCGCGGAGGCCTCGGGACTGATGCTGGGATTCTTCAGCGACACGGAGAGAGAGCACATCATGCGGCGCATAGACCACGAGTGCATCACCGACGGCAACGAACAGATAAACTATATCCGCGCCTGTGCCATAGGCAAACTGGTGAACCTCTGCACCGCCACGTTCGTGAAGCACGAGCAGGAGATACTCGACGGCACTTTCCGAGGCAGCCTCATCGACAACATAGAGGAACGTCAGCGCGAGGCATACAGGCACTGTTCGGAGGTGTCACGGCAGAAGATATACAACAGCAAGCCTGTACTCGACATCGAACTGTCGGGTTACCGCATCATCGACACGCTGATGCGGAGCATGACGGAGGCGGCAGTCCACCCCGACAGGTTCTACTCCAAGCAACTCATCAACCGGGTTTCGAGCCAGTATGACATCCATTCCGACAGCCTCGACAGCCGCATCCTCGCCGTCGTCGACTACATCTCGGGCATGACAGACGTCTTCGCCCTCGACATCTACCAGAAAATCAACGGCATCTCACTGCCCATCGTATAGGCGCATACAACACGTCCACTGTCCCGAAGCGGTCTCTTCGCCGTTTCGGGACATCTTTTTTGCACTCCAATAATACCTCTTTCGCAACCGCACCACGGTCGTGGTACGCTCGTATATCGGTCGTGGTTCGGTCGTATCACGGTCGTGGTTCGACCGAACCACGGTCGGTGTAACACCACAAAAGCACCACTTTCACGCTGCAAAACCACCGCTCTTGCAGTGCAGAACACCCACAACCATGTTCACTTATCGTCGTAATGCCCCCAACTTCAATCACTTCAGCAAGACGCATCTGGCAATGCGTACAGATATTCCGGGGCAAAATCCGCACCGTTTTCCCATTCCAGAGTATTATACTTCACTGTAAAACGCTTGAAATAATTCAAATCCCTCAATGGTTCAAATACCGTACCTTTCAAGGAAGGAAGTAAATCCACCACCTTGGTAACATGATCATTAAACCACAGACGAACCTTGTAATTGTTCACATATTCTGCTTTTGTCACTTCAGTAAACATACTTCACATTATTTTAACGGTTCTATTCTATTAAGCGGAGTGCCATTCTGTGCATTTTCCCAGTTCTTGAGCAATTCGTCTCTGTGCAGATCCAGCCACTCCAATATCATTTTCAATGCTCTTCCAGGCATCTCGCCCCTTACAACTCCGTCATTTATGCTCACTATAACCTTATATTCACCATACCAAGCATGGAAATGCGAGGGGGCATGATCAGCGAAATTCATCAAAATGATAATCCCATAAAATGTACTTATTTGCGGTATATCAACTATATATCAAGTTAGAAAAAACTGCATTGCCATTGGCTCTTGTTTTGGCAAAAGTAGCAAATATTCACGAAACGGCAAGTTTTGTATACAAAAAAAAATGTATCCTTGCTGCTCCGCAGAGGAGCAAACAAGGATACATTCTTTGTATCAGGACGCTATGTTCCGGCAATTACTCGTTGGGAACGAACTCGTCATAATCGTAACCGAGGTAACCTGCGGCAACATAATACTGCACCCAGAAATAGGCGTAGTGGTCTGCATCATAGATGGCACAGTCCAGATAGGCGTCATTATTCTGCCATTCCGCAACGTCACGGACGTTTATGGCACCATAACTTCCATAAGACAGACCTGTAGCCTGCGCCGGAACTCTCATCACTGTCAAGGCGTTGCCATCCTGGTCCTGACCTTTGCCGGCTGCCTTGAGTTGCATGTGATACCCTTCGCCAAAGAGGTTCTTGAAGCGGTAAGCACTGGGATCAGCGTCGCAAACCTGCAGTGTGGTCTCCACACTTGTCGGGTATACCTGGCCAATTGCCGCTACGGCGAACTTATATGTACCCGTAACGATGTCAGACCAAGATATGCTGTTGAATGTGACAGCACTTGCCTTTTTGCCGCCCTTGCCTACTGCTACGACGGTGATGGTGTTGTCACCTGACGGCAGGCTTTGGAAATAGACATCCTGAGTCGAGGATCCGCTGATGCCATCGAGTTTCTTTCCGTTCTGCACGACATAGTCTGCATAACCGTTTTCGCCGAGTTCAGCCACCCTGGCCTCTTTTTCCGAAGTCAGTTCTGTCAGTGCATAAGCCTCTGTTGTCGCGCTGTTGGCAGCGACACGGACAAGTGCGTCGCAGTCAGGGTCATAGGGAGACGCTGCCGTGTAACTGTACAAGGTAACGTGAGCGTTGCTGTCTGTTCCGGGCTCTGTTCCCTCGTCAGCGGAGCAAGCGGCAAACATCACCACTGAGAAGATAGCGAAGAGCGAGCCATAGATATATTTCTTCATTTTGTTTTTGCTTTAATGGTTTAACGTTTTTACCACACATACTCATCCGAGTCGCTTGTCGGGGTCACGACAGTCGGGTTCTGTGTACAGTCGGTGTTATATGCACCCTCACTCTCAACGATCATCAGCGTCATCCACTGCGGTGTGGTTGTCGTGTTCCAACGGCAGTCCTCCGGGTGGTTGGTGTTAGGATAGCTGCGGATGATGCCCTTGCCCAGTCGCTTGATGTCGAGTGTAGCGAAGCCTTCACCCCACAGTTCCACACGGCGCTGCCACCAGATCTCGTTCTGGAAAGCGGAAGTGCTTGTGTTGCCGTAAGCCTCGTTGTGCTGGCCATAGACATAGTTAGCGTCGCGGGTCTTGGCGAATGCCTCGAGAAGAGCCTTTCCGCGGGACTCGTCCTGCATACCGGCAGCCTCTGCCTCGATGAGTTTCATCTCCTCAACACGCATCAACGGAACTGACTGGAGGAATCCCTTGTACTGGTTGGCGTGTCCCTCTGCGCCGCCGGCAGCACGGAACTTCAGGCTGAGACCGCCTGTTCCTTCCCAGTATGCGGCATTGGCAGAGCTTATCAGCCATGAGGGATAGTCGGAGTATTCGCTCAGTTTCGCAATCAGTTCTTCGCCGTCCATGTCGTTGGTAGCGAAGTCTACGAAGCACTTCTTGCGGCAGTCGGTAGCCGGAATGGTCTCGTAGAGGTGACGGTCTATCAGCTTTGCGTCGCCGTAGTTGGCAGCATAGCCGCACTGGGAGTTCTCAGGATCAATCTCAAGAGTCATCTGCGAGCCCCAAGAGGTGTCGGCATCGTTGCTCTTGATACACGGATCGGTAGACTTGTAGGTCACGCAGAACATCCACGCCTCGTTGGGAGTGTTGAAGCCCGTCTCGCGGTCAGTATACTCGTCAGCGCTCATCACGGAGTAACCCTCCTGTGCTTTCTTGGCGTAGGACTCTGCCTTTGCCCACTCGCCCATTACGAGATAGGCGCGAGCCTTCAGACCATAGACAACCGACACGTCGGGAGTGGTCTTGTCAGGACGCTGATAACCGGCGAGATACTCCTCAGCCTTGTCAAGGTCGGAGAGGATGAACGCCCACATCTTCTCGTTGGTGGCACGGGGATTATGGTACTTGTCCACGCTCTCGTCATCTGACACGATAGGCACGGTCTCTGCCTGCGGGTTCTTGGTGTAGGTCTCGTTGGCATACATCTGAGCCATGTCAGAATAGAAGAAAGCGCGCATTGCGTGTGCTATGCCGACACCTGCCTTCTGGCTGTCGGAGGGGTTTCCGCCGCCCATCTTTATGACAGTGTTGCAGTTCTTGATCCAAGAATAGTAGACAGTCCAGGGTATCTGACAAGCCAGATACTGCGGAGTGAGCACGTCAAAATAGTTGTACCAAACGGTGAACCATCCTGATGCCTTCTGCGCAGGATAGGCGATGTCCTGTCCCATGAGTTCGCGCTGAAGTATCTGCGAGGGGTAACCGAAGTCAAAGTTATAAGACACACTGCTATACTGCGGGCTGCCGTTAAGACTTGAAGTGACGGCAGACGCGAACTTGTCGAACGAGTTGGGCGCAGAAGCGGCCTGATCGATGGTCACAGTGCTGGTCTGTGGGTCTATTTCCTCTATACAACCCGTCAACGTGGTTGCAGCCAAGGCAAGAGCCGCAAATGTTACTTTATTCAGTTTCATCTTTGTTTTTCCTTTTTATGTTGTTAGAACGTCAATTGTATACCGCCGGAGATGTTGCGTGTGGGAGAGTAGCTCGTGCCGTTCACGCCATCGTAAGAGTAGCGCGGATCCAGTCCCTTGCGTGCGGAGATGAAGCCGAGGTTCTCGCCTGCGCAGTATACGCGGATGTTAGAGAAGTAAGGTATCCAGTTCTTGGGGAACGTGTAGCCCACCGTGAACGCCTGGAAGTTGAAGTAACCGGCATTGGTGAGGAAGCGGTCGTTGAGGTCGCCGGCAGCAGTGTCGCCGTAAGACCAGCGCGGAAGGCTGCTCGAAGTGTTGTTGGGGCTCCACGACTTGATGTAGTCCTTGTGGATGGCATAGCCGCCGCTGCTGCTTGATGTCATCGGTGACATCAGGTTGGCATAGGTCATGTCAAACACCTTGCCGCCGATCTGATAGTCGAAACTGAACGTAGCGTCGAAACCTTTGTAGGTGATTGTCGTGCTGAGTCCACCGAACACTTTCGGCAGCAGAGAACCGGTCTCGTACATGCTTGCCTCTGCGGTGCTCGTGGTTGTGTAGGACAGTTTCTTGCCAGGGCGTCCAGTGATTTGGCTGGACTCCACATCCTCGTCTACCCAGAAGAGAGCCTGGCCCTGCTCATTGACACCTGCGTACTTGTGCATGAAGCCGTTGTAGAGAGAGCCTCCCTCCTTATACCAGTACATAGTGTAGCCCAGACCGCTTGTCTGGCTGAAACCGCCGAAGTCATTCTTTGATGTGTCGGAGAGTTTCAGTATCTTCGTCGTGTTGTGAGCGGCGTTTGCGGTCACAGACCAGTCGAAGTCCTTGGTGCGGATGATGTGGCCTGTCAATGTCAACTCGACACCCGTGTTGCGGAGGTCACCCACGTTGCTGTAGTAACCACGGCTTCCCTGCGACTCAGGAATGCGCAGCCAGAAGAGCAGATCGGACACTTTCTTGGTGTAGAAGTCGAAACTACCCGACAGACGTCCCTTCCAGAAAGAGAACTCTGTGCCGACATTGAAGTTGGTGGTCGTCTCCCATGTAATCTCCTTGTTACCCAAACGGTAGAAGGAAGCGGACATCTCGGTGTCGGAAACCTGCTCGATGGTGTAGAGGTCAACATAAGCCCAGTTGCCGATGTTGTCGTTACCCTGCTGACCGATAGAGGCTTTCAACTTCAGTTCGTCTACCCAAGAGGCGTTGAACCACTCCTCCTTGTTGAGAAGCCATGCGCCGCCGACAGACCAGAAACTACCCCAACGGTTCTCCTTGGCGAAGCGTGAGGATGCGTCACGACGGTAAGAGAGAGATCCGAAGTACTTGTTGTCGTAGTTGTACTGCGCGTTGCCGAAGTAACCTTCCACGTTGTAGCCGCTCTCATAGCCGTTGCTGTCCTTCTTCTTGGCGAATGCGTTGATCTGAAGGATGCTCGGTGAGAATCCGCCCTCAGCCTGTGCTGCGAGGTAGTTGGTGGTAATCTTGTAGTATTCGTGGCCGACCATGGCTGTTATGCCGTGCTTGCCGAAGTTGTCGTAGTATGTAATCGTCTGTGTGTGGTTCTGACGCCAGTTCTCAGTAGAACTCTTCGTGAGCGATCCGTTCACACCTGTCTTTGAGCCGAAGAACGGGTTATAGTAACTCGTAGTGTTGCTCTGACCCCATGTGATGGTGCTTGTGAGGTTCGCCTTCAGGAAGTCGGTAATCTGGATATCGGCGTTGAACGTACCGTTGAGCTGGTGTCCCTTGGTCTGGTACAGGTCGTACTGATTTGACGCAATGGGGTTGTAACTGTTCTGATACGGACGGTAGATGCCCAGAGTGGACGAGCCGAGGTCATACAGAGGCAGGCCTCTGGAGTCCTTGGGGATATAGAGGTTGCCGTTGGCGTCCTTCTGACGGAGATAGAGAGGGAAGATAGGAGCCATGCTCGAGGTAAAACCGAAGATGGCGCTACTGTTGCGGTCCTGGTCCTGAGTGGTGTTTGTGAAGCCCACGTTGGCACCAACCTTCAGCCACTTCTTTACCTGATAGTCAGCCTTTACGCGTGCGCTGATGCGCTCGAATGAGGTGTTCTTGATGATACCTTCGTCGTTCAGGTAGCCGAGGCTGGCATAGTATGAAGAACGGTCTGTACCGCCGCTGGCGTTGACATTGTACTCCTGGCGCAGCGAGTTGCGGTAAACGGCGTCGCTCCAGTCGTCGGGAGTAATCCAGTAGGTCTCGCCGTTGGAAGCCGTAACCTCACGACCCAGAGTGGCGTTGGGGTTCAGTTTGCCGTCAAGACCGATGAGCTGCTCGCCGTCAGGGTAAGAGTACACGTTGTAAGCCAACTTGTTGAGCATAGTGGAATTGGCCTTCACGTTAGCCGCTTCGGCACTGAGTCCGTCGTTATAGAAATAGTTGTTGTAGTACTGAGAGTACACAGCAGAATAGTAGTCGCCTGGATTTGTGATGACATCATACTCGGGTATGGCACGCGAGTTGGAGCCCCACTTCATGTCTACATTGATCTTTCCCTCCTTGTTTGCGGCCTTCTTGGTGGTGATGATGATGACACCGGCAGCACCGCGCGCACCGTAAAGGGCTGCGGAAGCGGCATCCTTCAAGACCGTCACGGACTCGATGTCGCTTGTGGGAATGTTGGAAAGGCTTGCCGAATAGGGAGCACCGTCGACGATGACCAGCGGGTCTGTGCCGGCATACATGGAGGCAATACCGCGGATATTGATGCTACCCTGGCTTGCACCAGGCTGGCCTGAACTGCCGCGCATCTGCAAACCTGACACCGAACCGACAAGAGCGTCGGCAACATTGGTGGTAATCTTCTTTGACAGTTCCTCAGATCCGACAACGGCGGCAGAACCGGTGAAGGCAGACTTCTTTGCCGTACCGTAAGCCACGACCATCACTTCGTCGAGTGACTTTGCGTCGAGGTTCAACTCAATGCGCATATTGTTGCGCGCCGTCACGGTCTGTGTCTCCATGCCGATGTACTGCACAGTGAGTTTCGCACCTGCCTTCACAGACAGCACGAACTTACCGTCAACGTCGGTAATGGTGCCGTTGTTAGTCCCGGCTTCCTTGATGGTAGCGCCTGCGACAGGCTCTCCGTCGGAACTTGAAATCACGGTACCCTTAATTTGAGTCTGTGCCAATGCTGTTCCTACACAGAGAAACAGTCCGGCAAGAAACATCAAAAGTTTCTTTTCCATAAATTTCTTCTTGTTTAATTAATAACTCTTATAACTACTAAATACATAAAATCCTTCTGCGGCGAACACATTTCCCGTGTTTCGCACCACCTTATTCCGCCCTGCGGGAGGTGGTATAAAATTTCAAGTTGCAAAAGTATTGCAAAATCTTTTAACACACAAGCATTACGCAAAAAAAATGTTATTTTCATGCCAAAAATTAACAAAACACCTACTTTTGAAAGCCAAATGACCTTTTTCTTGCCACTTTTGTATCCCAAAGAGCATTTTGCCGAGAAAACGGAAAGAAAGGCTGCGTTCCGCCGCCCCTCCCCTTTTTCAATCGTTAACTAAACAGTGTGGTATTATATTAATAAGGTGTAACGTCACTTTTCCTTGCACCGTTCGCCGAATAATCGTATCTTTGCCACCAGATAACAGACGCAAAGAACATAAGCATTATGGGCAACGGCAACAACTCTTCACAGGCACTGCTGTCAAACGAGGGCGAATTGACATCCTTTCGCTACGGCAATGACAACATCAGATTCCGCACTCCGAAGTGCCTGAAGCGATATATCGAGGTCAAGGATTGGGACAACGGCTACATCGTCGTCACAGCCGACTATGACGGAACAGGCGTTACAGAGGAGTACATAGACCTCTTACCGATACTGGAAAACCTGTTTATCGATCCCGAAAAATTCCTCGCACCAATAAAGTCGGTAAAAATCGCCCCTTATGAAGAAAACTGAAATAGACACCATAGCGGAGAACGCCAGGCTGATAGTCTGCGGTTATGCCTTTTCCGAAACGGACAACGGTTTCATCCGTGCGGTCAGCCTGCACGCCCCATACCACGTTCTCGTCATTGACAAGGACGGAGAGACAGTGGAGACAAACATGGATGACATAGAGATAAGCATTGTCCGCAAGTACTGGGACAGGAACAAACAGTTGTGGGAGGAAGCCTATGCCTAAGTATTACGACTTCAAAGTCTGCGGATACTATCTCTATTTCACGTCACACTGCATCGTGGAGGCTATGCATGTACACGCCAGCGACCAGCGGCTTACCGAACACGGCTCCGCCAAACTGTTTGTCAGGGGCAACGGTGACACGATAGTAAAGGAACAAGGTTCGCTGACTGACAAGGAGTTGAGGATTGTCCGCAAATTCGTAAAGGGCAATTATCAGGAGATGTTTCTCAAATGGAAGGAAATGAGCAGCAACGGTTTCTACGGAGAAGCACAGCCCTGACGGACAAAGAAACAGCAAATGCCGCATTATTTCCGACGACCTCAACCGTGACAATACAACAAGTGCAGCGAGTACGCTGCACCGTTATTCAGACAAAGCCTCAACGCTTTGTCAAACCTCTTGGTTATCCTAAACATATATATCACTTCCCAAAAAGAGACGTTACGGAAACAATCCGCCCCCTCCGGGCTTACAGCCTGAAGGGGGCGAGAGATTATTCCTTGGTGATGATGCCCAGTTTCGTCTCGTCAAGGAACTTGACCACGGCATCTATCTCCTTGCCGCTCGGCACCTGTTCCTTTATCTGACGCACGGCGTCGAAGACGCTCGTCTGTCCGTGGAACACAAGCCGGTAGGCGTTGGCGATATGGTTTATCACTTTCTCCGACACACCCGAGTCGTGGAGGAGCGTCATGTTGAGACCGCCGTAGCGCACCGGGTTGTCGGTGGCAACGATGAACGGTGGCACGTCACGGCTTACACGCACGCCGCCGGTTACCATGGACGCTCCGCCGACACGCACGCCTGCGTTGACGATGACGCCCGAAGAGAAGATGACACCGCCGTGAACCTCGCAGTCACCTGCCACCTTCGCACCGTATCCGAACGTACAGAGGTCATCCACCTTGGTGTCGTGCGAGATGTGTACGCCCTCCATGAAGAAGTTGCGGTTGCCTATTTTCGTCTCGCCGCCGGGCAGTGTGGCGCGGTTGATAACGACGTTCTCACGGAAGATGTTGCCGTCGCCGATGACGAGAGTCGTCTTGTCGCCGTCCTTATAGTTGAAGTCCTGCGGACGCGCTCCGAGCACGGTGTTCTGAAACACCTTGTTGTCGCGGCCCATGCGGGTGCCGCTCATGATGCTGGCATAGGGATAAATCACGCAGTCGTCACCTATAACCGTGTCGTCCTCTATATAGGCGAAAGGATATACGGTGACGTTGTTGCCGAGTTTCGCTCCCGGTGCTATGTATGCTTTTTCACTGATGTTGCTCATAATTTTCACCTTATTTATATAGTTAGTTCCTTCCTCCGCCGAGAGCGTAGTAGAGGTTTACCACCGCCTGCATCTTGTAGAAGTCGTCGGCAACCTTGGAGAGCTGTGCGTTGAGCAGGCTCTGCTGTGCCGAGATAACCTCGAGATAGGTGCTGCTGCCCTCGTTGAAGAGCATCTTGGTGTACTCCACGTTCTTGGTGAGACTTTCCACTTGCTGCGCCTCGAGTTTGCTCTTCTCGTCGGAAGAGTTGTAGAGCACGAGGGCGTTGCTTACCTCCGAACCAGCCGAGAGCACCGCGTTCTGCCAAGTGTTGTATGCCTGTTCCTGCTGCGCCTTTGCCACCTTGAGCCCTGCGATGAGCTGTCCCTTGGCGAAGATTGGCTGCGTGAGGCTGCCTATTGCGTTCCACAGCATCTTGCCGGGGTTGACTATGCCTGCGCCGGAGTTGTTGGTGTAGGCACCCGAACCGCTGATGGTGATGCTCGGATAGAAGCGTGAGCGTGCCTGGTTGGTGTTGTAGAAGCACTGCGCGAGGCTCATCTCGGCGTAGTGCACGTCGGGACGGTTGCTCAGCATCTGTATTCCGATGCCGGTGCTGAACTCCGTCGGCAGCGACTGGTCAGCCAGTTTGCCGCGGCTGATGGTCTGTGCCGGCTGTCCGAGGAGCAGAGACAGCGAGTTCTCAGTCTCGCGTATCTGTCTCTTAAGGTCTGCTGACTGCGCCAGAACAGAATAATAGTTGGCCTCTGCACTCTGCACACTGGTCTCGCGTGCACGGCCCAGGTCTTTCTGCAGTTTCATCATGTCCCACGTGTCCTTTGTCAACGTCGCCATATTGTCCACCAACGACAGTTGCTCATCGAGCATCATGAGTGTGTAGTACATGTTTGCTATGTTGGAGATGAGCCCCGTCTGCACCACAAGTTGGTAGTCCTTGGTGGCGAGGAGAGCCATCTGCGACGAACGCTTGGCGTTGAGCAGGTTGCCGAAGAGGTCGATGCTCCAACTTGCCTGCACCGGCAGCGAGTAGGTCTTGGTGGCAGGATTGCCGTCCCAAGAGGTTATCGTCCCCTGCGGAGAGAACGTGAACGAGGGCACGAAGGCGAGTTTCGCCGCCGTGAGCTGCGCCTCGCACATCTTCACGTTGAGTGCGGCGTTGAGCATATTGGTGTTGTGCGCCAGTCCCTGCTCTATGAGGCTCTGGAGCCGCTCGTCGGTGAAGACGCTGCGCCAGGGCAGGTTGCCGAAACTTGCAGTGTCGGTGACGGCAAGCGTGTCGGTGGCAGACGTCACGTCACGCACCAGTCCCGTGGTGTTCACTTCGGGGCGTTCGTACTTGTTGTATATTCCGCAGCTGCCCAGAACCATGCCGGCAGCGGCGAAAGCGATTATACTCTTTATATTCATATCCGTCTATTCAATCAGTTTGAAAAAGTCTTATTTCTTCACACTTTCATCCAACTTTGCCTGGAACATCCCGGCAACATAAGGATTGGTGTACTGTTTTACCTCCGACTCTACCGAGGCATTCTCGTCCTCAAACTTCATCGGGCTGATCTTCTCCTGCAGAGTCTGGAAGATATAGAACAAGGCCGGAACGACCATAATCTGGCAAAGCATACCGATGAGCATACCTCCCACTGCCGCAGCACCGAGGGTCTGGTTTCCGTTGTAGCCTACTCCCCACGGCATCAGCAGCGGCAACAGACCGATGATCATTGCCAGAGAGGTCATCAGAATCGGGCGCAGACGGGCGGAAGCACCGAGCACTGCCGACCAAGAGACGGCCATACCCGTGCGACGGCGCTCAAGGGCGAACTGCACGATGAGGATTGCGTTCTTGGCAAGAAGACCCATAAGCATGATGAGGGCAATCTGCATGTAGATGTCATTGTTCTTTCCGAACAGGTTGGTGAAGATGAACGCACCGGCAAGACCGAACGGAATGGAGAGGATGACGGAGAACGGCAGGATGTAACTCTCATACTGTGCCGACAGAATCAGGTAGACGAATGTCAGACAGAGGATGAAAATCATCGCCGTGGAGTTGCTCGACTCCTGCTCCGTACGGGTCAGACCCGAGTACTCGTAGGTATATCCCGTCGGCAGCGATGTCTTCGCCACCTCGGCGATAGCCTTGAGGGCGTCACCCGAAGAGTAGCCGTCGGCAGCCGCCGCATTGACGTTGATGGAGGTAAACAGGTTGAAACGGTCTATCTCCTGCGGGCCGTAGACACGGCTCAACGACACATACTCCTTTATCGGGGACATCGTGCCGCTCGACGTGCGGACATAGATGTTGTCGAGACTCTTCAGGTCTTTGCGGTCCTTAGGGTCTGCCTGGATGTACACACGGTAGAGTTTACCGTAACTGTTGAAGTTGCTGGCGTACATACCACCGTAGTATCCCTGCATCGTGGTGAGCACTGTCGAGGGGTCAAGACCGCTCTGCTTGCACTTCGCCACGTCGACATCAATCTTGTACTGAGGATATTTCGTGTCGTAGGACGTCATGGCGTTGGTAATCTCCGGGCGCTTGTTGAGTTCCGCGAGGAACTTCTTCGTCACCTCGTTGAACTTTGTCACGTCACCGCCGGTGCGGTCCTGCATGGAGAGGGTGATACCGTTGGTGGCGGAGAAACCCTGCACCATTGGCGGCTGGAAGGCGAGTATCTGCGCTCCCTTAATGGCTGCCGTCTGCTTGTATATCATTCCGAGCACCATGCCCGAACCGAGATTGTGCACGCCGAGGTACTTCAGAGGACCTTCAAGTTTCTGTCTCTCTTCGAAAGACTTCAGTTTTATGATGAACGTTCCCTGGTTTGAACCCTGTCCGGCGATGAAGTTGTAGCCGGTGATGCGCATACGGTTGTCAATCGCCGGGTTGGTGGCGAGCATCTTGTCCACCTCGTCCATCACCTCATTGGTCTTCTGCAGGGAAGTTCCCGGAGGCGTGGAGACGGTACAGAACACCGTACCCGTGTCCTCGTCAGGCACAAGTCCCGACTTGGTAGTACCCATCAGGATTGCCATGACGGCAATACCGACAACGACAGAACCGATTGCTATGACAGGCCGTTCCACAATGCGGCGCACGCCCTTGGTGTACTTCTCCTGCACCTTTCCGTAGGCTGCGTTGAACGAAGCGTGGAACCTGTCGATGAAAGACATCTTCCTTGGCGAACCGTCTTCATTCTTCGGCTTAAGCAAAACGGCACAAAGGGCAGGCGAAAGCGTCAATGCGTTGACAGCCGAGATGACAATTGAGATAGCCATCGTGATACCGAACTCACGGTAGAAAGTACCCGAAGTACCGCCCATGAACGACACGGGGATGAACACTGCCGCCATGACAAGGGTGATGGAAATGATCGCTCCTGAGATTTCGTTCATCGCATCGATGGACGCAAGACGCGCCGACTTGTAGCCGAGGTCGAGTTTCGCGTGCACCGCTTCCACCACCACTATGGCGTCATCGACCACTATGGCTATCGCCAGCACCAAGGCTGCGAGGGTCAAGAGGTTGAGTGAGAAGCCGAAGACATAGAGGAAGAAGAACGTACCTATCAGTGACACCGGCACAGCGATGAGCGGGATGAGCGTCGAACGCCAGTCCTGAAGGAAGATGTAAACCACGATGAACACGAGGATGAACGCCTCGATGAGGGTCTTCACGAGGTCTTCGATTGACGCGAAGAGGAACTCCGTGACATCCTGCATGATGTTGAACTCCAGACCCGGGGGCAGGGTAGCCTCCTGCTCCTTGAGGAGTTTCTTGATGTTACCGGCAATTTCCGTAGCGTTGGAACCGGCAGTCTGCGTCACCATCATGGTGACTGACGGCATTCCGTTGAGTTTGGAGTCTACGCTGTAGGACTGCGCTCCGAGTTCGACGCGGGCAACATCCTTCACGCGAATGGTCTGTCCGTCCTTCGTACTGGTGATAATCATGTCGCCGAACTCCTCTGCGGTCTTCAGACGACCCTTGTAACGGAAGGTGTATTCATACTGGTTGTCGCTCTGTTCGCCCACAGAACCTGGGGCTGCCTCGATGTTCTGCTGCGAGAGTACGCCAGTCAGGTCGGTCGGAATCAGTCCGTAACTCTTCATCTTCACCGGGTCTATCCACAGACGCATGGTGTAGGTCTTCGCCGAGAACGCCTGACACTCGCCCACACCGTTCACACGCTTGATGGCAGGAACGACGTTGATGTCGGCATAGTTGGCGAGGAACTCGTCGTCATAGCGGTCGTCCGTAGCGGTCAGACCGAAGAGGAGGACGGTTGAAGACTGTCGTTTGATGACCGTCACACCGGCCTTTGTAACCTCGGCAGGCAGAAGTGCCGACGCCTGAGAGACGCGGTTCTGCACATTGACCTGGCACATGTCGGCGTCCATACCCTGTTTGAAGAACACCGTAATGGAGGCCGAACCGTCGTTGGTGGCGGAAGAGGTCATGTAGGTCATGCCTTCCACACCGTTGATCTGCTCCTCCAGCGGTGCGAGGACGGAGTTGAGCACGGTCTCGGCATTCGCTCCGGTATAGGAAGCACGCACCATGATAGTAGGCGGTGCTATGTTCGGGTACTGCTCGATAGGCAGTGATATAAGTCCGATAAGACCAAGTATCACCACCACGATGGAGATCACCGTGGACAGCACCGGACGCTTGATAAAATTATCTAGTCTCATTTATTTCTTCTTTTTCTGTTTTACACAATATCCATATACAGGAAAAAGGCTCTGCGGAGAAGCGTCGCTTACTGTCCGAAGTCTTTCTTCAGTTTGCCCAGGTCGCCCTGGTCGGCACCCATGGCCTGCGTCTTCTTGAGTTTAGCCTGATACTGAGCCTCTGTGATCGGCGTTATCTTCTGGCCATCGGTGAGGGATGTTATCCCCTGAATGACGATACGATCGCCGACATTAAGTCCGCTGGTGATGATATAGTTCTTTCCGTCGTTGTTGGAATTGATTGTCACCGGGGTGTATTTCACAGTGTTGTCCTTGCCGACAACATAGACAAAGTACTTGTCCTGCACCTGAGAAACAGCGTCCTGCGGGATTATGACAGCCGAACTTGCAACATGGGGCACAACGATGCTGCCCGACGCTCCGCTGCGGAGGACGTGCTGGGGATTGGAGAAATCGGCACGGATGGACACTGTACCCGTGCTTGAGTTGATGACACCGCTGACTGCGGCAACATGGCCCTCCTGATCATACATTGTTCCGTCTGCCAACTGCAGTTTCACAGCGGGGTAATCCTTTATCGCAGCCTTCATTCCGCCTACGTTCTTCGTCATCTCCAGCAGGTCTTTCTCCGTCATCGAGAAGTACACCTGCATTGTCCCGATGCTGGAAACGGTGGTGAGCGGCGATGCGCTTGATGCGCTCACGAGCGCCCCGACCTTGTAGGGCAGGTCGCCGACAACGCCGTCGGCAGGGCTGGAAATATAGCAGAAGTCGAGGTTCTGCTTCGCTGCCACATAGTTGGCTTCGGCCTGTGCCACGGCGGCAACGGCCGACTCGTAGGCGTTTTTGGAAGAAGCCAGTTCGTAAGAACCTATGACATTGTTGCTAAAAAGTTTCTCGCTGTTCTCGTAAGTCAACTTTGATGTGTTCAACTGTGCCTTGGCGGAGTTGACGGCAGCCTTTGTCTGACGCACCGAAGCCTGGTAAGTCTCGTTGTCAATGACAAAAAGCAACTGGCCTTTCTTTACCGACTGGCCTTCCTGAACACACATCTTTGTAATGAAGCCTGACACTTTCGGACGGATCTCCACGTCCTGCACACCTTTCACGACAGCAGGATATACAGTCTGCAACTCGGCGTTCTGGCCACTGATTGTCCTGACTGCATACTCGTCATCGCCGAAATTCGGCTTACCACTCTGCTTGCTGCCGCACGAAACCATGAGTACGGAGAGGAGCAGAATCAACAAATTACCTTTCTTGTTCATACCTTAATAATATTATTCTCACCTATAATTATAATGTCACTGTTATCCGAAGAAGTTTTCGGCAATGCCATCTGCCTGTCTGCAAGGTGGTTGTTTTCTCCACAGAATCCTCCCTGCGGAACGCTGCGGAAAGGAAATTATGAACACCTCTGACATTGCACAATCAAACTTCAACGGTGCAAAATTAGCCAACAAATCCCATTTCGACAACCGTAAATAACAGACCTTTGACAGTTTTAACAATATTTCTCACCGTCAAAAATGCATTGCGGAAATATGGGATACCGCAGTGGAAAATTGTACCACATTTGGTCTTGAGCACCGCCTGCAAACCGCACACAAAGGCAACCGCTTGCAAATGCCACCGCACTAAATTGCTATCGTCATTATAACCATACATTTGGTTACCAAAACACGGAAAAAGGTTGCCGAAACAATATTTATTCCGTAACTTTGCAGCACAACAATCAAACGTCAAATCATTATGGTAGTAGTCAGCACAAGGGATTTTCGCACCAACCAGACCAAGTATCTGAATCTGGCAAAGTCGGGCGAACACGTTGTCCTCAAGTCGCGTACAGGAAGTTTCCGCATATTTCCCGAGGACAGCAAGGACACAATTGAAGCCCCGCGCGACCTGATGAACGAACTCAGGAATGCGCTGACGGAGGTGAAAGAAGCCATTGCCGGCAAGCGAACACTACAATCCGCAGATGACCTGATCAATGAGTTGTAGCATCAAGGTCTCTGTTTCCAAAGACTTTGCGAGGGAGGCAAAACGCCTTGCAAAGAAGTATCCGAGTTTCAAGCAGGACTATGCCAATTTCCTGGAAAGCATAAAAGAGAATCCCCTACAGGGTGACGAGATAACCGAGAACATCAGAAAAGTGCGGATGGCTATCAAGTCCAAGAGCAAGGGAAAGTCGGGCGGAGCAAGAATTATCACATTGAATGTCCTCACAAAAGAACTTTGCGGAGAAGTCGTTTTTCTTCTGATATACGACAAAGAGGACGCTTCCACCGTGAAAATCGACGCAGTGAAGGAATTGGCACGCAGTTTGGGCTTTGAAACAACCACCGGGAAACATTGCAAATAAAACTGAAAAAACTGGCGCACACATTAATTATGTGGCGTGATTTCAGTAACTTTGCACAAGTAAAGAATTGATATCGGGACAGTTGTCCCACAACAAAACAAGACCAAATACAAATCATGGCAAAGAAAGCTCTATTGATGATCCTCGACGGATGGGGAATCGGAAAGCACGGAGAAGGCGATGTCATCTACAACACACCTACCCCTTATCTTGATTATCTTACTTCTGTGTCGGCTCATTCGCAACTTCAGGCAAGCGGCGAGGACGTCGGTCTGCCCGACGGACAGATGGGCAACTCGGAAGTAGGCCACCTTAACATCGGCGCAGGACGTGTAGTTTACCAGGACCTTGTAAAGATTAACCGCGCCTGCAAGGACGGTTCGATATCGAAGAACCCGCAGATTGTAGAGGCGTTTAACTACGCCAAGGAGAACGGAAAGAAACTTCACCTGATGGGACTGGCGTCCAACGGCGGCGTACACTCGTCGCTCGACCACCTCTTCAAACTCATCGAACTGGGCAAGGAGTTCGGTCTCAAGCAGCAGGTTTGCGTACACTGCTTCATGGACGGCCGTGATACTGACCCGAAATCGGGCAAAGGCTTCATCGGACAAATCACCGACAAGTGCAAGGAGAACGACGCCAACATCGCATCCATCATAGGACGCTTCTACGCAATGGACCGCGACAAGCGCTGGGAGAGAGTGAAAGAGGCTTACGACCTGCTGGTGTCAGGCAAGGGCAAAGCAGCCGACGACATGGCAAAGGCAATGGAAGAGAGTTACGCCGACGGCGTGACCGACGAGTTCGTCAAGCCTATTGTCAATTCACAGATCAACGGAAAGATCGAGGAAGGAGATGTCGTTATCTTCATCAACTTCCGCAATGACCGCGCCAAGGAACTCACACAGGTGTTCACGCAACAGGACATGCCGGAGCAGGGAATGCACACCATCCCCGGCCTGAAGTACTATTGCATGACCCCGTATGACGCTTCTTTCAAGGGTGTCGGCATCCTCTTCCCGAAAGAGAACGTGGGAAACACACTCGGCGAGTACCTCTCGCAGCAGGGCAAGAAGCAGCTCCACACCGCCGAAACGGAAAAGTACGCGCATGTGACTTTCTTCTTCAACGGAGGCCGCGAGGCCGCTTTCGAGGGTGAGGACCGCATCCTTGTGCCTTCACCGAAAGTGGCTACATACGACCTGAAGCCCGAGATGAGCGCATACGAGGTAAAGGACAAACTCGTGGGAGCAATCAACACGCAGGAGTATGACTTCATCGTCGTCAACTTCGCCAACGGCGACATGGTGGGACACACCGGTGTCTACAACGCCATAGCAAAGGCTGTGTGGGCGGTAGACCACTGCGTCCACGACGTGATAGAGGCTGCCAAAGCCAACGGTTACGAGGCAATCATCATCGCCGACCACGGCAATGCCGACAACGCCATCAACCCCGACGGCACTCCCAACACCGCACACTCGCTGAATCCGGTGCCGTTCATCTATGTGACAGACAACAACTCCGCCACAGTGAAAGACGGTCGTCTGGCCGACGTGGCGCCCTCTATCCTGCACATCATGGGACTTGAGCAGCCTGCAGACATGACCGGCGAGAACCTCATCAGCGACAACCGGTAGGCTGGAGCGCGGTTCAATGCCAGCAAAAACATGAAAGTAGATATCCAACCGGCGTGGGCTGAGATACTGAAAGGTGAGTTTGACAAGGATTACTTTGTCAAACTCACTGATTTTGTGCGCAGTGAATACGCCTCACAACGGTGCTATCCGCCGGCGAAAGAAATTTTCAACGCCTTCAACCTATGCCCCTTCGACCGCGTGAAAGTGGTCATCCTCGGACAGGATCCCTATCATGGTCCCGGACAGGCGGAGGGCTTGTGCTTTTCCGTAAAGGACGGCACGGAACTGCCGCCGTCGCTTGTCAACATCTTCAAGGAGGTGAAAGCGGACACGGGAGCAGTGCCGCAACTGTCGGAAACGGCCCTTTCCATGGGGAAAAGGATGTACAACGGTTCGCTGCGGCGCTGGGCTGCGCAGGGCGTGCTCCTGCTCAACGCCACACTGACGGTGCGCGAGCACCAGGCAGGTTCGCACCAGCGGCACGGTTGGGAGACGTTTACCGATGCGGTGATAAAAGCCGTTTCCGACAACAAAGAGCACATTGTGTTCATCCTCTGGGGCGGTTACGCACGGAGCAAGAAGAGCCTCGTTGACGTCAGCAGACACTTGGTATTGGAGTCGGTACATCCCTCTCCGCTGTCTGCCAACAGGGGCGGCTGGTTCGGAAACCGCCATTTCTCACGCTGCAACGAATATCTCACCGCCCACAACCTGCCCGCAATAGAGTGGTAAGGGCAGTTTTCACCCACACCGAATACCGATGATAGTAGAAATAGGCAACGTCCTGGTGTCGACAGACATCATTACCGAAAAGTTCTGTTGCGACCTCAGCAAGTGCAAAGGCGTCTGTTGCATAGAGGGAGACGCAGGCGCTCCCGTGGCCTTTGACGAGATTGCAGACATAGAAAACTCCGCAGACACGGTGTGGAACAGGCTCTCCGCCTCGGCGCAATCGGTGATAGAGCGGCAGGGAGTGGTCTACAACGACCGTGACGGCGACCTCGTGACGAGCATCGTCAACGGCAAGGACTGCGTGTTCACCTGCTACAGGGACATCGACATCGACGGTCAGACCGTGGAAGACTGCTGCCTCTGCGCCCTCGAAACGGCGTTCCGCGAGGGCAAGAGCAGTTTCTGCAAGCCGCAGAGTTGCAGCCTCTACCCCATCAGGGAGAAGAAAATGGCCAACGGATACATCGGTCTCACCTACCACCAATGGGACATCTGCCGCGACGCACGCGCCAAGGGCAACGCCATGAACATGCCCGTCTACAAGTTCCTGCGCGCTCCTCTCATCCGCAGATTCGGCAAAGAGTGGTACGAGGAACTCGAATTGGTAGCCGAACAGTTCCTGTTGCAGGGACTGCAATAATCCCAATCATATCCATAACAGGTGCAGCGTCCTCGCTGCACCTGTTTTTTCAGCAACGCCTTTACCGTGAATTTTGACACGAGGACGCATCTGCCACAGAGGCAAAAGCGGCGCTTTTTCAAGGCAAGACAACCTCTTTTGCGGTGGCACATCGGTCGTGGTACGAGCGTATTCCGACCGTGGTTCGAACGTACTCCGACCGTGGTTCGAGCGAACCACGACCGTGGTACGACCGCAAGAACACCGTTTCCGGACTGTAGGAACACCGTCCACGCATTACGGAAAAGGCGCAGCGTCCACACCGCACCATTTTACCAACTAAGGACTGTGTGGTCTGTGGGCGACAAGGCGATGCCCTCCACCTTGACGACATGAGACCTTTTGAAATTCCTGTCGCCCGAAACAAGGATTTTCCTGATGCCCTTGAGCACAAAGCGACCGACGAACTGCTCGTCGAGAACACCTCGGCAGACATATTCCGAACCGCCTGCCCATATTCTCTCTCCTGCCTTCGCATTGCGCACGGTCAGACGGAACGTACCGTAAAAAGCCTTGTTGAAATTGTAGAAAACGGCGGTTTCATCGGCAGACACATCAAAGGAAGACGGTTTGATAATCCGCACTTCGCTGTCGGAAAACCTCCTGCTGTAAAGACAAGGAGACATTTTAGTCCACAATACACCCTTGTTTACAGAAATGCCCCATTTCATCGGTACTGAAGAACAGTTCACATTCCCGTCAAAGGCACATCCAAGAGCATTCTCGCTCTCGCCCTCCGGTGTAGAGAGAACGTTTGACGGAGTGCACAACCAAGTGGTGTCAGTGGCGAAAACGAACGGTTTTTCCGAGACATAACGTCCATAGAGGCACAATGCGACCATAGGGCTGCCGTCATCGGAACGGTGCTGCGCAGAATCCAAATCGGGCGCACACCACACCGCAACGCTATTGGAGTCGCTGCGCACATAGGGTGTTACATCGAGCGTAACGCCGTCTTCAGGACATGGGAAGAAAGAAGTGAAAACCGCCCTGCCGTTCACGAACAGGCGGAAAGGACCGTTGGCGGCAACCGTGACGTTCGCTTCCGCTATGTCGGAGTTGCAGGCGTATGTGCGGCTGAAGATGTATTGGCGACCCGGCTCCGCCGTTTCCGCCGACAGCCAGGAACACAAAGCCCCCTGAGCGTCAGCGTTCAGGAGGCTTAGAAATTGTATTACCGTTATAAGCAGAAACCGTCTGCTATGCGTCAATATTGGCATAAGTGGCATTCTGTTCGATGAACTGCCGGCGCGGTTCGACGTCATCGCCCATGAGCATGGAGAATATTTCATCTGCCTCTGCGGCGTTCTCGATTGTCACTTGCTTCAGAAGGCGCGTCTCGGGATTCATTGTCGTGTCCCAAAGTTGCTCCGGGTTCATCTCGCCGAGACCTTTGTAGCGCTGTGTGTGCACCGCTCCCTCGTCGCCGGAAGCATACTTGTCGATGAACTGCTGACGCTGCTGGTCAGTGTAGCAGTACTCCTTGACATCCTTGTAGTGACACAGGTAGAGCGGCGGAGTGGCGATATAGAGATGTCCTTCCTGTATCACGCGCGGCATGAAACGGTAGAAGAGCGTCATGATAAGGGTGTCGATGTGAGAGCCATCGACATCGGCATCGGTCATGATGATAATCTTGTCGTAGCGCAACTTGTCGACATTGGCTTCCTTTGAGTCCTCTCCGTCGACACCGAAGCGCACTCCGATGCTTTGGATGATGTTCATCACGGACTCTGCTTCGAATACCTTGTGCCACTGAACCTTCTCTACATTGAGAATCTTACCGCGGAGCGGCAGGATGGCCTGGCAGTAACGGTCGCGTCCCTGCTTTGCAGAACCGCCTGCGGAATCTCCCTCGACGAGGAATATCTCAGATGTCTTCGGGTCTTTGTTGGAGCAGTCCGCCAGTTTTCCGGGCAGTCCGCCGCCGGTCATGAAGTTCTTTCGCTGTACGCTTTCGCGTGCCTTGCGTGCCGCAATGCGCGCTGTGGCAGCGAGGATGACCTTGTCGCAGATAAGTTTCGCCTCGTCCGGGTGCTCTTCGAGATAGTTGCTGAGAGCCTCGCCCACTGCCTGCTGCACGGCGCCCGCCACTTCGCTGTTGCCGAGTTTGGTCTTTGTCTGACCCTCAAACTGCGGTTCCGACACCTTGACGGAGATGACCGCCGTGATGCCTTCACGGAAGTCCTCGCCCGAAATCTCTATCTTCGCCTTCTCAATCTGCTTTGACAGTGACGGATCATTGTCGGCATAAGCCTTCAGAGTGCGTGTCAGTGCGGTGCGGAAACCCTGAAGGTGCGTACCGCCTTCTATCGTGTTGATGTTGTTGACGTAGGAATGGATGTTTTCGGAATAATCCGTGTTGTACATTATAGCCGCCTCGATGGGCACGTTGTTCTTCTCTGTCTTGAGGTAGATGACGTCATCGAAGAGGTGAGTACGGTGGCGGTCGATGTAGCGGACAAACTCTTTCAGGCCGTCCTTGGCGTGGAACACCTCGGTGCGTGTCTTGCCCTCGTCATCGGGACGCAGGTCTGTAAGGGTGATCTTTATGCCCGCATTGAGGAATGCGAGTTCGCGCATACGGCGCGCAACGATGTCCCACTGGTAGACGGTGGTGTTGAATATCGAACCGTCAGGCCAGAACTGCTGGCGCGTACCGCGCTTGTCGGTCTCGCCGACAACCTTTACCGGATAGAGCGGTTTGCCCTTTTCGTATTCCTGCTGGTAGATTTTCCCGTCGCGGTAGACCTGCGACATCATGTGCGTTGACAAGGCGTTGACACAACTGACGCCCACTCCGTGGAGACCGCCCGACACCTTGTACGAGCCTTTGTCAAACTTTCCGCCCGCGTGAAGCACCGTCATCACCACCTCAAGGGCTGACTTGTGCATCTTGGGATGCTCGTCCACGGGGATTCCGCGGCCGTTGTCCTCCACCGTTATGGAGTTGTCTTCGTTGATTGTAACCTCGATATCGGTGCAGTAACCGGCCATTGCCTCGTCAATGGAGTTGTCCACTGTCTCGTTGACAAGATGATGCAGACCTTTCTCACTGATATCTCCTATATACATGGCCGGGCGTTTGCGCACCGCCTCAAGACCCTCGAGCACCTGGATACTACTGCCAGTATAACTCTTTTCGGTGCTCTCGCTGTTCAGATTTTCTTCCATTTTAATAGTTCAAAGATATATGCAAAGATACCAAAAATACCTTATATAGAGAAATTTACAAGGACTAAAAACGCAACAAAAAAGCCGCATCCTTTGAGGGATGCGGCTCATATAGTCGTCTTTTTTCCGAGAATCAATTTTATCGCAAGATGCGTCAGTCTGTCCAGATGTTCTTTTCTTCGTCTACGACCGGCTTCTCATCATCAGACATACTGTCCCAATTGTCAACGGAAGCCGCCTTAATCGAGGCGCACACCAAAGATTCTTCTTCCACCTTAACAGTCTCAACTGCCGGGCTTATGTATCCTTTCTTCTCCATATTTGCTATATGTTTCTACAAAATTGGCGCAAGACTACTGACCGGGTCAGACCTTTCTGCGGTTTACAGACTGTTGATGTGCTTTACAAGACCTGACTTGATGTTCGCCGCCTTGTTGTCATGGATGACATTGGTCTTTGCGAGCTTGTCGATCATTTTCTGTACTGCCGGATACTGCTTCAACGCCTCTTCCTTGTCGGTTACGGCACGCAACTTGCGCACAGCGTTACGCATTGTCTTAGCATAGTACTTGTTGTGAAGAGTTCTCGTCTTCTCCTGACGGATTCTCTTCAGGGAACTTTTGTGGTTTGCCATTTTGTTTGGATGTGTTAATAAGTTGAATTAAGCCTATGGGTCTTGCGTCTCTGCGACTGCCCTGGGCGGATTATAAAAACCCTCTGCCACCTGATCAAGCTTTAAGCCGAGGCCAACTCGCTATGCATCGCATCTCTGCGAGATGGCAGATTGGTAGTCCCTAGGAGAGTCGAACTCCTCTTTAGAGAATGAAAATCTCTCGTCCTAACCGATAGACGAAGGGACCGTAGCGCACATTTGCGGTTGCAAAGGTAGTCATTTCGGTGCAACCTGCCAAATTTTACATTGTATTTTTGGCACAAGATAGCGTTTTTTGTAATTTTGCAACCGTTATGATGACCTGCTCAAAGGCTATTGTCCTGAACACGACAAAGTATGGCGACACCCGGATTTTCGTCAATACATACAGCAGGGAGTACGGCATGGTGACCTTTTCCTGTTCTTCGGCGAAAGGGAAAAGGGGAAACGGCAGGGTGAACTGTTTCCAACCGCTAAACATGATCGAGGCGGAGTTTGAGATGAAGCCGCACTCCGACATATTCCCTCTGAGGGACGTGCGCATCTACTGCCCTGCTTCAGGCATAGCCTTCGACCCCTACAAACTGTCAATATCCATCTTTTTGGCGGAGTTTCTGAGGGCTGCGTTGAGGAACGAGCAGAAGAACGGCACGCTCTACGACTACATCACCCAGAGCATAGAATGGCTTGACGCGGCGAAAGAGGGCTTTTCCAACTTCCACATTGTCTTCATGGTGAAACTCACAAGGTTCATCGGCTTCTATCCGAACATGGCGAGTTACAGTCCCGGAAGCCGGTTCTGCCTGCGCAGCGGGGCATTTTCCCTACAGCCGGAAAGTGGCGGAGAGGCGCTCAGCACCGCAGAGTCGGAATTTCTCACCACCCTCGACAGACTGTCGTTCTCATCGATGCACCTGCTGAAACTAAACCGCCAGCAGCGCAACAGGTGTACGGAGATGATATTGAAGTACTACCGTTGCCATCTGCCCTCGTTCCCCGAACTGAAGTCTTTCGACATCCTGAAAGAGTTGTTCGTGTAGTCTGA
>CAVDQB010000023.1:21406-35317 GCA_963611255.1 Faecalibacterium prausnitzii | reverse complement strand
CTCTCGTGGTTTTCCACTGCTCCGATGTCGGGCAGACCGCCGTAGTCGCGGGTGATGATGCCCGTCATGTCGGTGCCCCACTTGGTGTGGTCGCTGGTCTCAGTGCCGTCGCTGCCCACCGTGGAGGCACGGTTTACCATGGGGTTGTTGTTGTGGGGCTGGAAGGAAATGGTGCGACCGTAGTAGGTGACGTCACCTGCTGTTGACACGCCGGCGTTCTTCGTCGGGTTGATGAAGCGCGGATAGGTGGTGGAAGTGTCGCTGAAGGTGTAGGTGAGTATCGGTTCGTTGGTGCTGTCCAGCGAGTTTGCGGTGATGAAATCCGCCGACTTGCTGTCGTAGAGGTTGTGGTCGCCGGTGAAAGTGCCGCCGTCGAGGAGACGTACCGCCACGAGAGCCTTCGCCTCGTTGTTGCGTGTGTCCTCCAGAGGTTCGCGCATATTGCCGTAGAACATGGAGTTGACCACCTTCACGGTGCCGTAACTGTCGATGGCGTTGCCCACATTGCGCAGGAAATTGCAGTGGCAGAACGTGGCGGAAGAACCTGAGCGCACCACGATGTTGCCGGTGATTGATTTCGCCGTGCCGTCGTCATTCATCACGCGGCTCTCGTTGTTGTGGAAGACGCAGTTCTCGAAGAACACCTCGGAGTTCACGATGTCGGCGGCGGCACCCTGGTTCGCGGTGTTGTTGGCGATGCCGCTGTTGCGTATCTTCACGTTCTTCGCGTTGTTGAACGTCATGGCTGCGCCTGCGGTGACAGGCGTGCCCTCAATCATCTCCGTACTGCGTGCGTTGGCCCTACGGATAGAGAAACCGTCGAGTGTGGTGTTCTCCGTGCCATTGAAGTTCAGGAGGTGAGCCACATTGAGTTCGTATATTCCCTGCGCCTCAGCACTGATGGTGGTGACATACACGTTGGGGTTGCGCACCGTGAGGTTCGTTCCCGTGTTCTCACTTGAGTAGCCTCCATAGAGATGCACATTGCTCGGTATGTCGATGGTGGTGGTACGGATACGTCCCACTACCGATGTGGTGGTATTGTTCACCGTTCCCTGCTTCACATACACATTGACAGTGGCAGTCGTAGGGTAGTTCTGGGAGGTGATGTAGTTGAGGGCATCTGCCAGAAAGCGCACAGGATGGTCCCAACTGCTGCCGATGGTGGTATACTCCGTACCTTGGTCGTCCTGAGGGTCTACATAGAAATTGTACACCGTGTTGCCGGCAGTGTCAGAAGTCTTCTGTGGCTCGATAGTGGTGGTTGAAGAGGTGTAGGCTCCGTTGGTAGGACGTGGCGTGAAGCGTCTGCCCATTATGTCGAGGTCTACCTCGAAGGCTGGGGTCTGCCCGTAGCGGTCGAGGTCGGCAGTGATGATGCCCTTGTGGTTGAGAGAAGAGCGTGACAACGGCTGGAAGTCGTAGGCGTCGCCGAGATAGGTGTAGTGCTTGCCCTCGACGGCAACGGTCTTCTGCTTGGCGTCAATATAATAGGTGACGCCGAGTTTGATGTCGTCGGCGGAGACTGTTGCGCCAGTCGCGTCGTAGAGGGTGACCTTGTCGGCGATGCTGCTCTTGCCTCCGTAGAGGAACTGATGTGCCTGCGCCGAACTGACATAGCCGGCATTGGGCGTGGGATTGGCGAACATCGGGTAGCCTTCGGAGGCGTTGGCGTTGCCGAGGTCATGGGTGTTGTATTCGGTCAACTTCGCAACCTCCTTCTTCACCACGCCGCTCCAGTCGGTGTAGTCGGAATGTGTGAGCGACGTGTACATGACCTGCGGGCTGAGCGAGGTGCTGTTGCCCGAGCGTGTCGAGGCGAACTGGATGTCGTTGTTGGCGGAACACTTGCCGCCCCAGAGCACGGAGTTGGCGATGACGGCGTTGTCGCGGCAGTAGACGCCGGCGGCACGTCCGTTGGTCATGCCGTTGGTTATCACTCCTGCACCGTTGCACTTGTTGTTGGTAATGGTCATCTGCGTGATGGCTCCGCCGCGGTTCATGTAGACGCCTCCGGCTTCGCTGGTGGCGGTATTGTTGGCAACGGCGACTGACGTGCAGGCTATCTTGTACTTGTTGTTGCCCAGAGTGTCGTTGGCGGCAATATAGACGCCGCCGCCCATGCGCGCCACGCAACCGAAGACACCCGAGCGCCGGAGAATCATAGGGTTGGAAGTCGCGCCGTAAGTGTCGGGACCGTCCATGCAGACACCGCCGCCGTAGCCGTGGGTAGTGCCTATGCCGAGCGTCTGGCAGTCGGTGATGCCGCAGTGCTCCACATAGCCGCCGCCGTCCATATACACACCGCCGCCGTCACGGTAGGCGACACACTGGCGCACGAGACAGTTCTTCAGGTATGACCCTTCCACCATATACACGCCGCCGCCGTAGGCGTTGTGCGGACGGCCTGATATTTCCGAGTTGTATGCGTTGCCGTGTTCGATGATGCAGCCTTCGAGCAGCGCCGACCTGTCGCCGCCCCCGTTGGGCTTGGCACGGCCTGTGGAGTCGAAGCCGTTGGTGGCGAAGAACACCACATGGTAACAGTTGCCGTAGAACGAAGTGTCCCACTGGTCTTTCGTGGAGTTCCATGTGAACTCGGCGGAAGCGGACAGGTCGCCCGAGAGAATGGTGGAATTGACATAGATGGAGCCTATGGACTTCGTGGTGTTCATGGCGCGGTCGTCCTTTGTAGCCTCCGTTCCGGCGAAACCGCCGTACACGCTGATGCCGGCAGGAATCTTGAACGACATGTACAGGGTGCTGCCGCCTGTCGACTCGGTACTCTCCGTCGGAGTGTAAGTGCCCTTGGCTACCCACACCTCACCTGTCAGTCCGTTGTCCACGAGGTCGTTGATGGCATCCTGTATGTTGAGTTTTGCCGTTGCCCAAGACTTGCCGTCGTTGGAGTAAGCACCCGTTTTCGACACATAGCGTATCTCCTGTGCCGATGCTCCCATGGTGATGAGCAGCACCAGTAATGTAAATAAGCCGTTTATCTTGCGTTGCATATCGCGTGTATTGTTGCTGTTTGTGTTTCTTTGTTATGGACGCTTCGCCAACTCGGTTGCCCCCAATATTTCAATCTTTCAATCTTTCAACATTTCCATCTTCCAATATCACTTCACGTCGGCGATGACCCTATACCAGCCGGTGAAGGTGGTGTTGTAGTCGGAGGCGGCAGGAGTGATGGAGCCTGAATGGTCGGGACGCATCTTCGAACCGCCGAACACGACGTTGTAGTTGACCGTGCCGGGCGACGGAGGCTGGAGTATGAAAGTGTAGGCACGCCCCAGCCACTTGTTGCCCTCGTTGACTTCAAACGCCGGATCGAGGGATGACACTCCCAAGACCACCGATTTGCCTGTGCCGGTGGGGTTATTTGTCGGTTCGAACACCTTGCATTTGGTCGGCAGACCGGTGCAGGTGATGTTCTGCAATTCCACCGTCGGGCGCAGCGACGCCGGCACTTCCCATGTGAAATCCGCCTTGGCGGCAACGTGATAGAGTTTCACGGCGCTGCACGTCAGCGTGTTGTTGTTGCCCACGATGATGCCGTTGTCGGTGTTCGCCACCGGCGTGGAGTGGTCGTTTGTGGGCGTTGAGTATATGTCCTTCAGTTTGTCCTGGGTGAGAGTGGCGAAGTCCAGCGTCATCGCATCGAGGTCTGTCATCGCCGTGTAGCCCGAAACGCTGGGCAGGATGCCGCTCAGGTCGGTGCGTGACGCTATGGCGTAGACGCGGCTCTTGCCGAGGGTGTTGTCAAACTTGCGGCTGATGCGGAATGTCACGCGCACGCTCTTGTGCCACCGTTCGTCCTTTGTGTCCTCGTCACGTTTTTGCCACTGCACCTCCGATTCCTCCTCGCTGTACGTGAAAGTGTTTGTCAGCAGTTCGTAGTTGCTGCCGTCATTCTCCGACACGAAGGCGTACACATAGAGGTAGAGCGGCGCTTTGAACTTCACGTCGTTGCCCGGGTCGCCCTGCTCTGCGGCGCGTGTGGCCGTGGAGACGTTGGCGGAATATATGTCGATGGGTATGTCGAGGGTGATTTCACGACCGCTGTTCTCATCTCCGTTGTCAGATGAGCACGCCGCGCACATCAGCAGCGACAGCAGTGGAAACAATATCGTGAGTGTATGTTTCATGTCTTTTCCCAATTTTTCAATCTTTCCATTTTTCAATCTTTCCATCTTACCACTGCGTTCGGTCTGTGTATCCTGCCTGCCACTTGGTGTAAACCTCCACGGCGTGGCTGAACTCCAGGGAGTTGTTCTGCGTGATTTTGAACACATAGGTGTACTGGTATCCGGGCTTCCACTGCATGTATGCCGCCGGGATTACGGCGGTGCGCTTGTCGAAGACGTCGGTGCCCTTGCTGTTGACGGAGTAGATATGTGCCGTGCAAAGGAAGTCGCCGGTGTTGGAAGTCGGTATCATCAGGTACTCGGGCCACGCCTGATAGCGTGTCTCCTGGTTTTCCAGTTTCAGCGGATTGAGTGTCATCGTGGGCAGTGTGACCGTTCCTGCCGTGGCGGTGGCGGTCTCACGGTTGCCGCTCATTGACCAGTTGACGTTCACCTCGCCGTCGCCGGTGAGCGTGGAGCCGTCCTTCGGTCCGAAGGTGATGTAACTTGCGGGGGAACCTTCCTTGCCGAGCGTGGTCGTGGAAGTGCCTTCAGGGCGTTCGAAAACGAGGCGCACGAGGGCATAGGGCTTCACAAACGACAGTGAGACGGGCTTCTTGTAGTAGTTGGCAGGGTCGCCTTGCCACAGAGTGCCGTACATGGGGATGTTCTTCTCCGCCACTTCCGCACCGCTTCTGTCATAGTATTTGCCGTCGCTTGTGTGGGTCATGTACTCCAGATTGTCGAATGTCATGCTGAAACTGCCTGTCGTTGACATCACCGTAGAGGCGTCAACGGTCGCTCCGCCATAGCGCAGGTTTGCCTTGTAACTGGGCAGCACGGCGAAGAAACGGTAGTCGGTGCTGTTGCCGTCCCAGTATTTTATCTCCTGCGCCTGCCCCATATAGTCGGTGCCTTGCCCCACATACTCCCAGTCGGAGGAGTTGCTTGTGGTGGTGTTGGCGGAGTTCGCTATGTATTTGAGGGTGTAGCCGGGCATCACGTTCTGTATCTCGCTGTTGAGAGTCTTGTATCCGTAGACAAGTATCTGCTCGATGCCGAGTGTCTCAAGCCCCACTGACGTGCCTGTGCGGGTCACCTCCTCCGCACCGTCTGAGGTGTTGAAGGAGATGCTGTATTTCTTGTCGCCGTGATTGTCGTGGTTGTCGGGCACGTCTTCCGACGTGGAACAGCCCGCTGACACCAGTGCCAAGGTTATGGCGGCGGCGATGTTGCGCATGGCGTGTGCGCGGTTATGTGTATTTCGGATGATTGCTTTCATATCTCGTTACTGGCTCACGCTGAACGTGGCCTTGTATGTTCTGCGGTTGTAGGTGGCGATGACTGTGTACTTTTTGCCTCCTGTCGTCGGGTCAGTGCCTTCCGGAATGTTCACCTTTACGCCTGTCGTGCCGTTGTTTTCCACCGTTACCGTGCTTGGCACTGCCTGTCCGTATGTGCCCGAATAGTCGAGGCTGTAGGTCACGTCGGCATTCGACGGCGTGAATCCGTCGACCGTCAGCGTAGGAGTAACGGCCGCTCCCATGTTTGTGATGTCGTCATTGCTGAGCGACAGAGTGCCGACAGTGCGTCCGCTGTAGCCGTCGACGTGCACTATCTTGTAGATTTTCTGTCCTGCCGTGTTGGTGTATTCCACCGCGTAGACGTGCTTTGCTGCCGTCCAACTCACTGCCGTCAGTGTGCGCATGGACGCAGTGCCGTCGCCTACAGGCACCTCGCTGACAAACGCTTCCGCCGGAATCGTCTGCTCATACACTGTCACAGGCTGGTCGACAAGGTTGTTGTCAGAAGCATAGGCGGTGAGATAGCCCGACACGTTGGTCTCGTTGATGGGGTAGGTGTCGCTGTCGTCGGTGGTGACTATGTAGAGTTTCGTGTTGGAAGAGGAGGGATCCACGAGGCTGTTGCTGTAGATGAACGAGGCGTAGACGGTGTTTCCGGCGTTGTAGTCATCCTGTCCCACGGTGATCATCTTCGTCGCGGGGTCGTAGCCCATGGTCACAATGTTGACATTTTCGCCCATGGTGCTTATCTCTTCCTCCTGTCCTGTGCCGTCACTGATAGCCACCGCGTCGAAGGTTATGGGGTACAGGCCCGTGAGACTGCCTATCGTGGCGTTCGTCTGGTCGCTGATCTTGAATATGTAGGTGTATGCATAGCCCGGACGCCACTTCAGATATGCCGCCGGAACCTCCGCTGTGGCGTTCTTCACCTCTATCGTTTCGCCCACGGTGGAGTGCAGTGTGAAGTCCACTTTCAGTTTCATGTTGTTGCCGTTGCCCTCCATAGGGTAGACGCAGGTGTAGTCTCCGCCGGACTGGTCATAGACCACGCCGGTAGCCTTGTCGCCCAGTTGCGTCCCCTGGCAGAGGTTGCTGCCGAGCGCAAGCACGTTGTCATGCGCGGCATTGAAGATTACTGCCGGTACGTTCACCTCTGTCGTGTTCTTGTCTTTGTATATCACGCTCATCGTGCCCGCAGTCCCTTTCTTGACGTATGGCAGGTTTGCCGCGAAGCCGTCGGTCTTTGCCGTCGTCATGTCGCCGAATGCCGGCGAGGCGTTGTCGGCGATGCGGAACGCGTCAATGGTGAGCGTGTAGCCAGGAATGGTCTCATACATACCCACGCGCACCTTTGCCATGGCGTTGCGGAACTCCATGTTCACCCTGCCTCCGTACTCGTTGACCTGCGTCTTGTCCTTGTTTGTGGAAGCCGTAATCTCCACACGCTTTGAGAGATAGAGTTTCGTGGGGTCGGCATCGGCAGTCACCTCCACATTGTAGCCGTTGCGGTAGGCGTCGAGAGCATAGTTCGTCACTTTCGAGACCTTTATGTTGCCTTTCTCGAGGTCGTCGTTCGCCACGGCGAAAGCATAGAACGTGTATGACGAGGCATTGTAGTCCCAATATTTTATCGTCTGTGTGGCTGCGCCGGAATTGTCCATGTTGGCAGCCTCTCCTGTGGTCAGGGTGTTGCCCACATACTCCCACCCGGTGCTGTTGCTGGTGGACGAGTTTGCGCTTCCGTCGGTGTAGGTCACCTTGTAGTTCTGGAACACGAGGTTGTCGCTGGTCAGTATGCCCGGACCGACGGTTGTCTCGTTCTTGATGCCGTAGACATAGAACTTGCCTCCGAGTGCGTCGGCGGCCTCCTTTCCAGTCTTTCCTGCACGGGTGAAGGGCGCAACCGTGTTGCCGAAGGATACTGTTCCCTCGCCTAATGTGGTGTCATCGCCGCTGTATTCGTCGTCCACGCAGGCCGTCAGGCACAGCGCCATGAGTATGTATGATACTGTTTTCCTATACATTATATAATATATACGCGCGCGAGACCGTCTCGCCGGGCGTTGTTGTCTTTGTTTTTTTTCGTAGCCAAGCGGGGAGTCGAACCCCGCCTGGCTTGTTATCGCTTGCAAGAAGCAGCCGTTACTGGATCTTGACAATCTTGTAGGTCTTCTTCGAGTTGGTAGCACTGGTGTACTCAACGGCGTAAACCGTGCCGGCAGCACCTGCCGTCCACTTGAGTGCGGAGAGTTCACGCGTCGTGCCGTCCTCTGCCGGAACGCTCGTGGCAATCTCTGTACCTGTCGTGACAGCCGTTGCCTTCACCTTGCCGGTAACTGCCGTCTGTGCTATCGCGTTGGCTACGGATGCCTCGCTGATCGGGAAGTTCGTGGCGTCGCCTGTAGTCACTGTGTAGAGTTTTACGTTCGTGTCAGACAATGTGACAACGGCGTTGCCCTCTACGACAGAAGCGTAGATGATGTTGCCTTCCGCATACTCATCTTTGCCGGTGACGACATTTTTGGATGCGTCTACGGCGAATGTGGTGATCGAAGGCTCGTCCACGGTGGTGATAGTCTCCTGGTTGCCCACCTCGTCCTGCTCTACCACAGCGTCGAAGGTGATAGGATAGAGGTCGGCTGAACTGTCGCTTATCTTGAAGATATAGGTGTAGGCGTAGTTGCTCTTCCACTGGCAGTACTTCGCCGGCACCTCCGCCGTCTTGTCCGTTATCTCTATCTTCTCGCCCGTGTCCTCAGAGATCAGGGTGTAGGAGATGGTGAACTTCATGTTAGTGGCGTTCGACGGATTGGGCAGGATTGCGGTGTAACCACCGCCTGCGTTGTCGTAGGTGAGCTCAGTTGGACTTGATGACGTTCCGAGAGCGTCTACCTTGAGGATGTTGGTGCCGCCCTGCAGGTAAGCGGAAATGCTTGCACCTGTGCCGCCAAGAGCCACGACGGCCTTGTTGTTGGCGTCGTAGGTCACCGTGTATTTGGTGTTATCGCCTGTGGTGACGAACTGTCCGTCAACGCCGAAATTGGTGGTGCTTGCCACATTGTTGAACTTCACGCTCTTCACCTTCACCTTGTATCCGGGAATGGTCTCGTACATACCGAAGCGGATCTTCGTCTGGAAGTTGCGGAAAGAGAATTTTGCAAGACCGCCGTACTGGTTTTCCTTCGTGCGGTCAATGGTTCCAGTCTGCTTGGTGTCGATGAACAAGCGGTCGGCAACATAGATGTCGCCGGTCGAAGCGCCTGCTTTCACCTCGATAGTGTAGCCCTTGGCCGCAGCGGAAGCGCCGCTCTCGGTCTTGGTAATCTTCACCAGATTGCCAGTGATGTCCGTTTGCTTTGCCGACACTGCAGTGAACGTGTAACTTGTCGCGCTGAAGTCCCAGTACTTGATGGTCTGTTTGGTGTCAGCGGATTCCCATGTTGAGGGCGACACGTGGGCTGCCTCGTAAGGCGTGATGCCGACATACTCCCAGCCCTTGGTGTTGCTCAGCGTGGTGAAAGCGGTGGCCGCATCGTAGTTCACACGGTAGTTCTTGAACACAAGGTTGCCCTCCGTGGCTGCGCTTCCGTCGCTTTCGTTCTTCTCACCCCACACGATGAACTCGTTGCCGAGTTTCGTTGCTGCGTCACTACCTGTCGAGGTGGCACGCGTCTGTGCGGAGGTCAGCATATTGAAAGCGATGGGGGTGCTGTCTTTCGACAGCCCCTCGTCGCCTGTAAACTCGTCATTTGCACAGCCGGCAAACATCAGTGCGGCGGATGCAAACAGTATATGTGCTTTCTTCATGATGCGGTTTTATTTGACTGCTATGACCTTTACGTCGTACACTCCGGCAGTGCCTGCCGCTGTCTGAACATAGAGATCGCTCTTGTTTGCCTCAAAGTTGTCGGCGCTGATGTCCGATGCCGGGTAGTAGACATTGTCCGTTGTCTTGAAGTAGTACGGTGTGGCTGCGGCGTATGTTGTGGCACTCTCGTATGTGGCAGCAGCGTTGGCAGTCACTGTGTAGACATAAGCGTAGTACTCGGTGCTGCCTGCTGGAGAGACTGCAGCGGGCGTGAACTTCACAGCACCGTTTGCGCCGAAGTTGTAGGTGGTGCCGTCAGAAGCAGGCACTTTACCGTCTGTCACGAGCGAAGCGTTTGCGTCCGTCATGGTGATGCCCATTGGCAGACCCTTGAGTTGGGCGATAACCTCACCCTCTGTGGCAGCCTTGCTGAGTTTGTACACCTTGGCTTCTGTTGCGTCAGTACCGATATCGGTGGGAGCAATCACAGAGTGGTTCTTGGTGTCTTCGTCGATCACATAGATGTCGTTGCCGCCTTTGTAGTCACCGGCAGTGGTGGAGTTCTTCGCATAGGTTATCACGTTGTTGGTGGAAACGGTAGCGATGTCCTCGAAGTTTCCGTCCGTCACGTCAACTGCAATGGCGTCGAATGTGATCGGGTGCAGTCCTTCTTCGTCACCAGAAGCCGGATTGTCCGGGTCAGTCGGGTCATTGCCTGTAGTACCGTTGGTGTTGTTGGAAATCTTGAAGATGTAGGTGTAGGCGAAGTTCGGCTTCCACTTCAGATACTCTGCCGGGATGACAACGCGTGCGTTCTTTATCTTGATGGTCTCGCCTGAGTTGTCGTCAGCGGTCAGCGTGTAGTCGCAGCGCACGAGCATCGGGGTGGTCAAAGTCTCGTTGGGGTAAACGGTGGTGTATGCGCCGTCCGTCTTGTCCCAAGTAGGAGCAGAAGAAGACTCGTTGAGTTTCTTGTCGAGAACACCGCCGCCGAGAGACAGTGTTCTTGTGTACTTCACGGTAGTGTTGGTCACCTTCGGCTGGTTGGTGAATGATGAGCCTTCGCCGTAGTAGGTGACGGTGAGGTCATTGGTGGCCGTGGTGTTTGCGCCTACGTTGTAGAGGGCAGCCTTGAAAGCGTCGGTGCTTTCCTGGTCCATTGCCTTGAACTCGTGGATGGCAGCAGGAGTGGTGGCATCATCGTTGGCAAAGTAGAATTTGTCAATCTTGACGCTGTATCCCGGCACTGTCTCATAGAAACCCACGCGCACACGCGAACCGAGGTTGCGGAAAGTGAGGACTACAGGCTTGCCGTAGTTGGTCTTCGCTACCTCCACACGGTCAGAGTAGTACACGTTGCTCAGGTCTGCTGTGGATGTGGCCTTCACGGTGTAGCCCTTGTCATACTTGGACGCTCCTGTCGTAGTCTTGTCCACAGTAATCTTGCCTGAGAGCTGGTCCTTGCCGGCGAAAGCATAGAATGTGTAGCCGTTGTTGGCACTGTAGTCCCAGTACTTCACGGTCTGTGATGTTACCAGAGGGCTGATGCCGCTGGTGTAAGGGCTGATGCCGGCGTACTCCCAGTTGGCAGAGTTCGACTCCGTAGTGCCTGCCGTACCTGCCTTGTACTCCACCTTGTAGTTGGTGAACACCGCTGCGTCGTTTGTGGCAGTTCCGTCCTCGGCTGCGGCATGCTTCGTACCGTAGACAACAAACTCGCTCTGCAACTTTTCTGCAGCCTTTTCTCCGACGAGGTCGGCACGGGTTGTGTTGGGCAGACTGAAGTTGAAGCCGATGGCGTCGGTCTTCGCTGCCTCCTCACCGCCGACAGCATAGTCGTCGTTGGCGCAGCCTGCGAATGTCATCGCAGCCGCGGCCATAAGGAATAAATAAGTTTTTTTCATAACTGAAAGATAATAATGAATAACTAATAAATATATTTTCGTTAACTGAATCTCTATATATAATGTACGCGAGAGAGTTTTCTACATTTCAAACTCGTGGGTGCCGCCGTCCTCGAAGTCTTTGACCACAGCGTCGAAGCCCGAGCCGCCCTTTCGGGTGGGAATCTTTATGGTGTCGGCATCCAGTTCCACGGTGAGCACGCCGCCCTTGTAGCGTTTGCGCACCTGGTCGGTCACGTCGAAGACGAAGGTAGAGTCCATTCCGTTGTTGAACTGCATGTCAACGTCCATGTAGTGGCGTATGCCGTCGTCGACCGTTTCCGTCGCTCTGCTGCCGTTGACATTGCACATGCCGAAGGTCATCAGGCGTCCTCCAGCGATGTCCACGTTCTCTCCTTTCATGTCGCATCCCGTCTTGAAGCGCACATAGTAGTGCACAGTGATCGGGTCGTTGCCCGTCACGCCGGTGTTGACATTCACGCTGCGCGACATTCCCGACAGATTCGCGTTGCCGTCGACACCTGTTATCCTGCCGTTGTTGTGGTGTATGATCACCTGTGTGAGGTATATGTAGGTGACGGGAGACAGCAGCATCTCGAGTTGTTTTACCCATACGTTGCGGTCAGGGTCATAGACGAAACCGTCGAGATTCTTGTTTATCTCCATCGCCTGGCTGTATGCGCTGAACAGGGCCTCGGGCTGATAGAACGAGCGTGTGTACTTCGGGGCGTGGTAACGTGCCGCATTCATGGTCTGTCCCGTGTATGCCGTCACATATTCGAGTGTGGTCTGTTCGTCGAAGCGCAGGCTCTGCACTCCGTCGAGGGTCTGCACCTCGTTCCACACGAGCAAGTCCCAAAAGCCCCAGTCGAATGCCGACGAGTAGGTGTAGCCGTTGATGATGTCGGAGATTACGCTGGTATGGGCTGCGTAAGCCTCGTCTCCCGTGTGGTAGCGGCGTATCTGGAACACCGACGGCTTTGTGTAGCCGATTTCGCCGAACAGTTGTTTGTCGTTGTCGTCCCAACCGTAGTACCACTCGTCACGCCAGTTGTATGTGCCCTCAATCTCCATGTCGTAGTTCCAGAACACGTCCAACTGCAGTTCCACTATAGGCAGGTCGATATCCGTGTTGCCGTTGTAGTCGAGGTGCAGTTCCGGCTTGCGCTCGCAGCCTGTCAGCATCGCCGCTGCCAATGCCAGCGTGAACAGTCCTGAGATATGTCGTTTCAGCATTCCAATCATTTCATCACCTCCCAACTTTTCAGGCTTGCGCCTTTCTTCATTCTCTGTCTGTAGAGCAGGTCATAGGTGAGTGTGACACCCACGCGCGTCGGTCCGAGCCACGTCAGGTGGTGCTGACGGCGGCGGAACAGGTTGCCCCACTTGTTCCATTTATAATAATAGAGGTTGTCGTGCTTGTCGGGATAGATGACGCTCTCATACTGGTAGGGGTCGTATTTCGTCCAGAACACTCCCGCCTGAGCGCCGAACTCCAGCCGCCAGTGACCCGTCTTGGTCAGCGGAAGCACATAGCCGAGTCCCAGACCGGCTCCCACGCCTTCGCCTTCCCAACCGCGCTTGGCGTCGAAGCAGATGCCGAAGAGACCCATGTGGGCATAGGCCTGTGCATACCAGCCGGTGAATGCCGCACCGTTGCCGTAGCCGGTGCGCTCCACGCTGCCGTCCTTCAGGTAGTAGCGTGCCTCGAGTTGGTAGTTGCGCACCTGGAAATACTTGTGGTCTTTGTAGTTCTGCCACCATGGACAGTCGAACGAAGCGCCGTAGGTGAAGTGTCCGTGCAGCGGATAATACTCTATCGCTATGTTGGGTATCGGGCAGAAACGGTCGTATCCGCCGGGCATATAGGCGAAGTCAAAGAGCAGGTTTGTCTTCACCGACAGCAGTTCGCGGCGCGGCAACCGCAGTGCCACGCTCACGGGCAAGCGCATCGTCAGCGGCTCCAGTGGCGCCTCCACCGTGGTGGTGAAGTCTGCCGCATCGGGCTTCTGCGTCTGTATGTTGAGATGTCTGCGGAACACAAGAACCACGCGTGCTGCGCGCATCTCGGGGAAATACTCCTTCAGCAGGCGCTTCCACAACTGGTTTCCGTCCATCGCCATGAGTTCCTCCTTCAGACGCTGCTGGTCGCTGTCGACATATTTGTCCACGACTGCCGCCACGCGTGCGTAGTCCTTGTCGCGGCGTTCTTTCATGAGCAGCACCAGATAGATGTAGTCTTCCGGCACTTCTTTCACCGTGAGGAAACTGTCGATGGGATGCTCCACATGCTCGCGGATGAGTTTCAGCAACGCCCTGCGGCGGAGTTGGCTCAGCGTGCAGTTCCATCCGTAGGGGCCCTCGGGTGATGCCGCACCACGGATGAGCACCGATTCGAGTATGTATTCGTCGTTGTCGAAATAGGGGAGAATCTCTTCTATGAGTTCTTTACGGAAAGCGGAGTTCTGAGGGATGTCAAATTTGTTAACGGGAAAGACCACTTTCCTCGATATCTTGTAGAAAACGGAATCCGACAGTCCGCCCTCCTCCCATGGTGATGTACCCTCTCCGAGTATCACCACATAGGGGTATTTGTCTGCCGGGGACGCCGTAAGGCTTTGACCCACAGCAAGAAAGGATGCTATAATCAGTAGCAGTCGAAACATATAAAACAATCTTTTTACGTTGTGTCCTCCAATGTCTTGACTATTAAATGCAAAGTTACTCATTTTCTTGCACATACATTTCCGTTTTTTTTTTTTTTTTCG
>CAVDQB010000023.1:0-21396 GCA_963611255.1 Faecalibacterium prausnitzii | reverse complement strand
AGTTAATGCGGTTGGGCTATGCCTCCTCTCGGATGTCGGAAGCACTGTTTCCATTGGGCGTGAACCTCTATTAAATTTTGCTAATTATTGGCGGGCGGCATGATATTCTTGTTTTTAATGCTTACTTTTGCACAAAACAAAAAGTGCGGATGGCCAAGTTTGAAACGTTCGTAAACCTGCTGGGTCACTACAAATATCTCATAACCGTGGTTCTGGGGCTGCTGTTCGTGACGGTGTTGACCGACTACAGTGCGGTGAATCTCGTCAAACTCGATATGCAGAAGTCCGACCTGCAGGCGGAGATAGACCGCTACACGCGGCAGGCAAGGGAGGCGGAGCGCGAGTTGCATGACCTCAAGGTCAGTCCCGGAGCGGTGGAGCGTGTGGCGCGCGAACGCTATTTCATGAAGCGTGATGGCGAGGACGTGTTCGTCCTGAGCACCGACATCCGGCCGAAAGAAGAAACTGATGGAAACGAAAAATGATTTCAGGTGTCTGAACAACACCCAGTCCGCCCTGTTCCTTTTGGGCGGAATATTAATGGTATTGGGCATGGGCTGCTATGTGTTCATGTTCTACCGCATGATTGCAGGTGCGGTCTACTTTGCCGGATCGGTGCTCTTTGCCGTCATGCAGTGTATGCAGACCTATCACGGAACGTCGCTGACGCTGCGCCGTCTGAAGGGCATCATGACCATGGCGGACCTGTTCTTCGTGCTGGCAGGAGTGCTCATGATTGACACGGAGTGCCATTTCCTGCGCCCGATGTTCAGCAACCAGATGCATTACATCGACTATGTGTACAACAAATGGCTCGTCCTGCTGCTCGTGGCGGTGGTGCTCGAACTCTATTCCACGCACCGCATAACCGGCATAGTCAACAAGAAGAAATAGCCGCAACGGCACTTTTACGGAAGAAAACAAACTTATATGAAGAAACTTTACATATCGCTGCTGTCGGCAATGGCGGTGTTCCTCATGTCCTCTTGTTCGACGACATACAACATACAGGGCACTTCCAACATCTCGACGCTTGACGGCAGGATGCTCTATCTGAAGATTCTGAAGAACAACGAGTTCAAAAACATTGACTCCTGCGATGTTCTGCACGGCCGTTTCCAGTTCCACGGCAATATGGATACCGTGCGCATGGCCAACATATTCATGGAGAACGAGCAACTCATCCCCATTGTCCTCGAGGGCGGCGAGATAACCGTGAAGGTGGACGACACCCAGATGGAAGCCAGCGGAACGCCCCTCAACGAGAAACTTTTCGCTTTTCTGAAAGAATTTAATAAGGTGACCGGGGCGCAGTCTGACCTCGTTCACCGCCACGATCAGGCCATCATGGACGGCAGCGATATGAACAGCGTGCTGAAGGAACTCCAGATGGAGGACGTGAGACTGTCGGTCATGGCTGACTCGCTCGTCACTTCTTTCGTGACGGAGAACTTCGACAACGTGCTCGGTCCGGGCGTATTCTTCCTCACGACCATAGGTTACGACTATCCGCTCCTCACCCCTTGGGTGGAGGACATCATGAGCAAGGCGACAGAGAAGTTCAAGAACGACCCCTACGTCAAGGACTATTACGCCAAGGCGCAGGAGAACCAGCAGATAATGAACGGTATGCGTGACATCCCGATGACCGTTCCTCCTGTCGGCGGACAGCCGCCGAAGGGTCTCGGAACTGTCCCTACACCCAACGAAATGGCAAAACCATCGGAATAAGAACACATGACAACGCTGATAAAAGGCGGCACCGTTGTAAATGAAGGAAAGGAAACCAAGGCTTCTGTAGTCATATCCGGTGACCGCATCGCCGACATAACGGAGGACACAAACGCTCCCGGTAGCATCTTCGACAAGGTCATTGATGCCACTGGGAGTTATGTTTTCCCCGGCGTGATAGACTCTCATGTGCACTTCCGCGAGCCCGGCATGACCCATAAGGCGGACATCGCGAGCGAGAGCCGGGCAGCAGCCTGCGGCGGAGTGACGTCCTTTTTCGAGATGCCCAACACCGTGCCGCAGACCGTGACCGCCACAGCCCTCGAGGACAAGTTCCGCATCGCCGCGGCGAAAAGCCTCGTCAACTACTCGTTCTTCCCCGGCGCCACCAATGACAACAACGACTTTCTCGAGGCGGTAGACATCCGCCGTGTGCCCGGGATAAAACTCTTCATGGGTTCATCCACGGGCAATATGCTTGTGGACAGCCGCCGGCAACTGGAAAAAATCTTCGCCTTGGCGGCGCACAAGGGCGTGCCCCTCATGGCGCACTGCGAGGACACGCAGGTGATAAACGCCAATATGGCGCACTGCAAGGAGGCGCTCCGTACCGATGATCCCGATGTCAGATACCACTCTGTGATACGCGACGAACGGTCATGTGTGGCGTCTTCGTCGCTTGGAGCGGAGTTAGCACACAAGTACGGCACACGTTTCCACATCGCCCACCTGTCTACCGCCGCCGAACTAAGGCTTGTCGGCGACAACGTGACGGCGGAAATCTGTCTGCCGCACCTGCTCTTCTGCGATGACGACTACGCCTCGCTCGGCACCCGGATAAAGTGCAATCCCTCGGTGAAAACCGCCGCCGACCGCGACGCTTTGCGCCGAGCACTTATGTCGGGGCGCATCACCACGGTGTCGACAGACCATGCTCCGCACCTCTTGGAGGAGAAAAACGGCGGTGCGGCAAAGGCCGTCTCGGGCATGCCGATGGTGCAGTTCTCGCTGCCGGCAATGCTCACCCTCGCCGACGAGGGGTGGCTTTCGCTGCCTCAGGTGGCGCAACTCATGTGCCACAACCAGGCAACGCTCTTCGGTGTTGCGGGCAGAGGGTTTATAAGAAAAGGCTACAAGGCGGACCTCACGATAGTGAAACGCTCGCCGTGGCAGGTCACCGACGGTTGCGTGAGGAGCAAGTGCGGCTGGACACCCCTGTGCGGACGCTCCCTCAACTGGCAGGTCGTGACCACCGTCTGCAACGGTCACGCCGTCTACGACCACGGTGCGCTCGACGAAGAGTACCGTGGCGAGGAGATAAGATTCAGGACTGATGACATATAGTTTCGGCATAGAGGGACTGCGAGACCTCATCGTGTGGCAGTATTTCTACTACGCTTGGGGCGTTGCCAACGCCGGACAGGCGGAGCAGAAACCGCTGCGTGCCGATGCCGAGGCACTGCTCGACAAGTGGGAGGGACGCTGTTTCTCCCGGGCTGTCATAAGGACGCTTCCGGCGAACTCCGTCGGCGACGACATCGTGACCCCGGAGTTGACGCTGCCGATGCTGCGCCAACAGACAGACGGATGCCTGTGCCTCGCCGACTATGTGAAACCGCGCGGAATGGGAGAGGGCAGCGTGGGCGTGTTCGCGGTAAGCGTCGATGCCACGATGCCGGAACTTTCCGATGCCGATCCCTATGTGAAGATGCTTGCGCAGGTACTCGCCGACCGTCTGGCAGAGGCGACGGCGGAGAAGGTGAGCGAGATAATGCCCGGCATAAGACCGGCAGTAGGTTATCCCTCAATGCCCGACATGAGTATCAACTTTCTGCTCGACAGGCTGATAGACTTCTCCTCTGTCGGTGTCAGATTGACCGAATCGGGCATGATGATACCCCATGCGTCGGTGTCGGGACTGATTTTCCAGAACCCCAAGGCGCACTATTTCTCCGTCGGGACGATAGGTGACGACCAACTGGAGGACTACGCGCGGCGCAGGGGATTTGCCCTCGCGGAGATGAAAAAGTATATAAGGAACGTTTAACCATAAAGTGACATGACATTCTTATACCGTCTTTACCAACTGGTAATCGTCGCTCCACTGGCGCTGATTACTACCGTCATCACCGCCGTTGTCACCATTGTTGGCTGCACGCTGGGTGACAGCAGGGTGTGGAGTTACTGGCCCGGCAAACTGTGGTCGGTGTTTGTCATCCGCCTGTTGCTGCTGCCGGTGAAGGTGGAGGGCAGGGAGAACATCGCCAAGGGGCAGAGTTATGTGTTCTGTGCCAACCATCAGGGGGCGTTCGACATATTCCTCATCTACGGTTTTCTGGGGCGCAACTTCAAATGGATGATGAAACAGTCGCTGCGCAAGATGCCCCTTGTGGGTCTGGCTTGCGAGAAAGCGGGGTTCATATTCGTTGACAACAAGAACGTGGGGCACATGAAACACATGTACGAACAGGCCCGCCGCACGCTTCAGGGCGGCATGTCGGTCATGGTGTTTCCAGAGGGACGGCGCACGGAAACAGGCAAAATCGGTGTCTACAAGCGCGGAGCGTTCATGCTCGCCGACGAGTTGCAGTTGCCGGTAGTGCCGATAACAATCAACGGTTCCTATGAAGTCATGCGCCGCCAGAACGACTGGCACTGGGTGCGTTGGCACAGTCTGCGCCTGACAATCCACAAACCCATCTTCCCGATAGGGCAGGGGGCTGACAACATACAGTATCTTGCGGAGCGGAGCAAGGCCGCTACGATGACCGCACTGGATGAAAACAACAAGTGAAAAACAGTTTATCATGTCCGACAGTATAGTAATCATACCGACCTACAACGAGATTGAGAACATCGAAAAGATAATCCGTGCCGTGGCGGCACTGGAGAAAAAGTTTGACCTGCTCATTATCGACGACGGTTCGCCCGACGGCACTGCCGACGCAGTGAAACGCCTCATGGAGGGCGAGATGCAGGGACGACTGTTCCTGTTGGAGCGTTCCGGCAAACTCGGACTGGGCACAGCCTACATCGAGGGCTTCCGCTGGGCGTTGCAGCACGGCTACGAATACATATTCGAAATGGACGCCGACTTCAGCCATGACCCTGCAGACCTGCCGCGGCTCTACGCCGCCTGCTCCGAGGAAGGGTATGACGTGGCGGTCGGTTCACGCTATGTCACTGGAGTAAACGTGGTGAACTGGCCCATCGGAAGGGTGCTGATGTCATACTTCGCGTCAAAGTATGTGCGCCTCGTTACCGGCTTCAAGGTGCACGACACCACCGCCGGTTTCGTGTGCTACCGCCGCCGTGTGCTCCAGACCATAGAACTTGACAAGATCCGTTTCAAGGGTTACGGTTTCCAGATAGAGATGAAGTACACCGCCCACAAGATAGGTTTCAGGATAAAGGAGGTGAGCGTCGTCTTCGTCAACAGGCGCGAGGGGACGAGCAAGATGTCGGGTGACATCTTCGGAGAGGCGTTCTTCGGTGTGATGCGTCTGCGCCTTGACGGTATGTTCAGGAAATATCCCGCCATTGCAGAATGATGGACATAAGGGATCTGCAGGAACTTTACGGACGCAGCAAACAGATAGCCGGGCTGGCAAAGACGCTCGATGACCGGTCTGTGAGGACTTTTTTCCTCAAGGGAGTGCTGGCTTCCGCCATGCCTGTGATTGTGGCTTCGCTCTGCCGCCACCGCGGTTCGGGTTTCTTCATTGTCATGCCCGACGGAGACGAAGCCGGATATGCCTACAACGACCTCTGCCACCTGATGGGAGAGGACAAGGTGCTGTTTTTCCCCTCTTCCTACAAGAGGGCGGTGAAATACGGTCAGCACGACGCGGCAAACGAGATACTGCGCACGCAGACACTCGCTTTCCTCGCTTCGGAAAAGGATGGGAAAGATGCCCGGAAGGAGGGCTACGCCATAGTGACCTGTCCCTCTGCCGTAGCCGAACTTGTGGTGTCGCGCCAGCAGATAGACACCAACCGCATAGATGTCGGGGTGGGGCAGACACTCGACATCACCGACCTTGAGAGACAACTCCTTGACCTTGGGCTGACCAGAACCGACTATGTGTATGAGCCGGGGCAGTTTGCCGTGCGCGGAAGTCTGCTCGATGTCTACAGTTACTCGTCGGAACTGCCCTACAGAATAGACTTCTTCGGTGACGAGATAGACAGCATCCGCACCTTTGAAGTGGACGACCAGTTGTCGAAGGACAAGGTGCAGACCATACACATCCTGCCCGCGCTGGCATCGGTGACGGAGGAGAAGATACCCATAACCGACTTCCTGCCCGACGACACGGTGGTCTTGGCAAAGGACCTGCTGTTCGTCCGTGACAAGATAGCGCAGATCTATGACGACGGGTTCTCCTCGCAGGCTCTCTCCGAACGCCTTGAGGGCGCTACGGAAGTGGAGCGCCAGCAGATATTGGGGCAGATGCAGAAGGAGACGACACTCTGTACGGCGGCGCAGTTTGTGCGCGGCATCAGTGCGTTGCGGCGCATGGAGTACGGTCAGCAGATGTCAGGCACGCCCCAAGCGGTGGTGACATTCGACATCAGTCCGCAGCCCCTGTTCCACAAGAATTTCCAGTTGCTCGGGCAGACCCTCAACGACTACTCCGCAAAAGGATACAAGACGTATATCCTCTCCGACAGTGACAAGCAGCAGCAACGCCTCAGGGACATCCTCGTGGACGAGTCCTTGTCGCTGCCGGTGGCGGTAAAGGGCGTGCTGCACGAGGGTTTTGTCGACAACACACTGAAACTCTGCTTCTTCACAGATCACCAGATATTCGACCGCTTCCACAAGTACAGCCTCCAGTCTGACAAGGCTCGCACGGGAAAAATGGCGCTGACGATGAAGGAACTGCAGGAACTCGAACCGGGAGACTTCCTCGTCCATGTTGACTTCGGCATCGGTAAGTTCGGCGGACTGGTGCGCAAACCGACGGCGAAAGGCTATATCGAAGAGATAAGGATTATCTACCAGCGCGGCGACATCGTGGACGTGTCGATACACTCCCTGTACAAAATCTCCAAATACAGACGGCAGGACAGCGGCGAATCGCCCCGGTTGTCGACACTCGGGACAGGTGCCTGGGAGCGGTTGAAAGAGAAGACGAAGACCAAGATAAAGGATATCGCCCGTGACCTGATAAAACTCTACGCCGCGAGAAGGCACGAAAAGGGCTTTTCCTACTCCGCCGACACCTACCTGCAGCATGAGTTGGAGGCGTCGTTCCTCTATGAGGACACCCCCGACCAGTTGAAAACGACGCAGGAGGTGAAGGCTGACATGGAGTCGTCGCGCCCCATGGACAGGCTCATCTGCGGCGACGTGGGTTTCGGAAAGACCGAAATCGCCGTGCGTGCGGCGTTCAAGGCGGCGTGCGATTCCAAACAGGTGGCGGTGCTCGTACCTACCACCGTGCTCGCCTTCCAGCATTACCAGACTTTCTCGTCACGCCTCAAGAACCTGCCGGTGAGGGTGGAATACCTGTCGAGGGCACGCTCGGCGAAGAAAACGAAGGAGATTCTCGCCGACCTCGAGAGCGGCAAGGTCGACATAATAATAGGCACCCACAAACTCATAGGCAAGACCGTGAAGTGGAAAGACCTCGGTTTGCTGATTATCGACGAGGAACAGAAGTTCGGCGTTTCGGTGAAGGAGAAACTGCGGAAACTCAAGACCAATGTGGACACGCTCACCCTCTCCGCCACGCCGATACCGAGGACTCTGCAGTTCTCTCTCATGGGTGCGCGCGACATGAGCATCATGCGCACGCCGCCGCCCAACCGCTATCCCATACAGACAACACTCGCCTCATACGGCCATGAGGTCATCTGCGACGCCATAAACTTCGAGATGAGCCGCAACGGACAGGTCTTTCTCGTCAACGACCGCATCTCCAGCCTGCCCGAGATAGCGGAGATGATAAAACGCCACATCCCCGACTGCCGCATAGCGATAGGGCACGGACAGATGAGCCCCGAGGAACTGGAAAAGATAATACTCGGTTTTGTCAACTACGACTACGACGTACTGATCTCCACGACAATAGTTGAGAATGGTGTGGACATATCCAATGCCAACACGATAATCGTCAACGACGCGCACCGCTTCGGCCTTTCCGACCTGCACCAGATGCGCGGACGTGTGGGCAGATCCAACCGCAAGGCGTTCTGTTACCTGCTGTCGCCGCCGCTGTCGGTGCTTCCTCCCGACGCACGCCGCCGCTTGGAGGCTCTGGAGACGTTCTCCGACCTGGGCTCGGGCTTCGCCCTCGCCATGCAGGACCTCGACATCCGCGGCGCGGGAAACCTGCTCGGGGCTGAGCAGAGCGGCTTTATGGAGGACTTGGGGTACGAGACATACCAGAAGATACTCAGCCAGGCGGTGGCCGAACTGAAGAACGACGAGTTCCAGGAGATGTATGCCGACGAGATGAAAGAGGGCAACGACATCAAGGCGGAGGAGTTTGTCGACGACTGCGCCATAGAGTGCGACCTGGAAATGTACTTCCCCGACGAGTATGTTCCGGGGGCTTCGGAACGAATGTTGCTCTATCGTGAACTCGACAACATACAGTCTGACGAAGAGTTGGAAGCCTACCGCCGCCGCCTTGTAGACCGCTTCGGTCCGGTGCCTCATGAGGGCGAGGAACTCATGCACGTCGTCCTGCTGCGCCGTTTGGGGCGTTCTCTTGGCTGTGAAAAGATAATGCTGAAGCAGGGACTGCTCAATATGCAACTGGTGAGCAACCCCGATTCCGCCTACTACAAGAGCCAGACTTTCGGCAAGGTGCTGGGATTTGTGGCGTCAAACGCACGCCGTTGCGACATCCGCGAGGTGAAAGGCAGGAGGCTTATACGCGTCAATGGCGTGGCGACGGTGAAGGATGCGGTGGGCATACTGCGTGAGATGAAAATCGGAAAACAGTCGTGACGCGATGCTGATAATAATCACCCTCCTCGTCTATCTTGCCGCCCTGACCCTCTACAGCCGCCTTGTCACAGGGCGTGGGGACAACTCCGCCTTCTTCAACGGCAACCGCCGGTCGCCGTGGTACATGGTAGCGTTCGGCATGATCGGCGCAAGTGTCTCGGGAGTGACTTTCGTCAGCGTGCCGGGAATGGTCAACAGCATCGGCATGAACTACATGCAGACTTGCTTGGGATTCATCTTCGGCTATATGGCAGTGGCGTTCGTACTGCTCCCGATCTATTACAAACTGCGGCTGACGACCATATATTCGTGGCTCGGAGAGCGGCTCGGGACAGGTTCCTACAAGACGGGCGCACTGTTTTTCCTCGTCTCGAAGATGATGGGAGCGGCGGTCAGGTTCTATGTTGTCTGCATTATCCTGCAGCGGTATGTGTTCGGCGGCATCGGCATACCGTTTTTTGTGACGGTGCTGATGCTCGTTTTCCTGATATGGCTCTACACCCGCCGCGGCGGCATAAAGACCCTCGTGTGGACGGATTCGTTTCAGACGGCGTGCATGCTGATAGCCCTCTGCCTTATTATATACAAGGTGATGGATGCCCTGAACCTCGATCTCGCCGGGGCTGTGCGTGCCATTGCCGCCGACAGCAGGTCGGAGTGGTTTGAGTTTGACGACGTCGTGTCGAAACAATATTTTTGGAAACAGTTCCTCTCCGGAATCTTTATCGTCATCGTGATGACCGGCCTCGACCAGGACATGATGCAGAAGAACCTCACATGCAGGTCGCTCCGTGACGCCCAGAAGGATATGTGCACCTACGGAATGGCGTTTGTGCCGGTCAACCTTCTGTTCCTCTCGCTCGGCGTGTTGCTGTCGATGCTGTGTGAACAGCGTGGCATGGCGATACCCAAGGGTGACGAACTGCTGCCCATGTTCGCCGCTTCGGGACTGTTGGGGCAGTCCGTCGTGGTGTTTTTCACGGTGGGCATACTCGCCGCATCGTTCTCGAGTGCCGACTCCGCCATGACCGCCATGACGACATCATGGTGCATTGACATCTGCAAGAGCCCAGGTGACGAACGGTTGAGGAAACGCGTCCACATTGCCGTGGCAGCGGTTTTCGCCTGCATAATCCTCGCTGTCGACGCCATAGGCACCACGTCAGTGATAGACGCAATCTACACTCTGTGCAGTTATACCTACGGACCTCTGCTTGGACTGTTCCTCTATGCCGCCTGTCACGGCAGGAAAAGGGACGGCAATGTTGGCCGTGAGACACCGCTTGCGGTCATTGTTGCCCTCTGCATAGCGTCGTCGCTGCTCTGCTATGCGCTTGATTCCGCCACGTCGGCGTTGTGGAATTACCGTTTCGGATATGAGTTGTTGATGGTCAACGGCGGTCTGACTTTCCTCGGGCTGAGCGTTGTGCGCCCGGAGCGTGGACGGCAGTGATTTCCCGAGTGCCGTTGTTTTGTAGTAGTTGCAGAATGGTTTGCAGAGGTTGCAGCGTTTCCGCTGCAACCTGATGTCTTATTTGTTGAGGAACCGTTCGGCCTCAAGTGCCGCCTTGCAGCCTGACCCTGCCGCCACGATGGCCTGGCGGTAGTTGGGGTCGGCACAGTCTCCGGCGGCGAAAACTCCCTCCACATTGGTGCGCGGAGTGCCGTCCACGGTCTTTATGTAGCCCGTTTCGTCGGTGTCGATATATTCCTTGAACACGTCGGTATTTGGCTTGTGGCCTATGGCGAGGAAGAATCCGTCGATGGCGATGTCAACCTTTTCCTCGTCGGGTTCGCCCTTGCGCTTCACAAGGTGAGCGCCTTCCACGCCGTCGTTGCCGTAGAGGCCGAGGGTGTTGTGCTCGTAGAGAACCTCTATTTTTTCATTTTCCTCCACACGGCGGCGCATCACGTCGGACGCGCGCAGGTAGTTCTTGCGCACTATCATGTACACTTTCTTGCACAGTCCGGCGAGATAGAGGGCTTCCTCACAGGCGGTATCGCCGCCGCCGACCACCGCCACGGTCTTCTTCCTGTAGAAAAATCCGTCGCAGGTAGCGCACGCCGACACTCCCATGCCGTTGTATTTCTTCTCGTCGTCAAGCCCGAGATACTTCGCCGAAGCGCCTGTCGCTATTATCACGCTCTCGGCTTCGATCTCCTCGTTGCGGTCTGTCCACAGGCGGAAGGGGCGCCCGGAAAAGTCCACCTTGGCGATTATGCCGTCGCGGATGTCCGCTCCGAACCGCTCTGCCTGCTGCCTGAGGTCCATCATCATCTGGTTTCCGTCGACTCCCTGGGGGTATCCGGGAAAGTTTTCCACCACTGTTGTCTGTGTCAACTGGCCGCCTGTCTGCAGTCCGCAGTACTCTACCGGCTGCAGGTTGGCGCGTCCCGCGTATATGGCGGCGGTGTAGCCTGCAGGCCCGCTGCCGATAATCAAACATCTAACGTGTTCCATTGTGTATCCTTTTTGATATAAAAGAAGATGCGCTCAAACGCATATGCAACTACGTTTGGGCGCATCTTGATGTCTTCTTTATATATGAATATATGTAGAAAGGCTTACTTCTTGATCTTACCGTAGCGGCTCATGAAGCGGTCAACACGACCTGCGGTGTCTACCAACTTGCTCTTTCCTGTGTAGAAAGGATGCGAAGTGCTTGAGATTTCAAGCTTCACTACTGGATAAGTCTCGCCTTCAAACTCTACTGTCTCATTACTCTTGCATGTAGACTTTGAGAGGAACATATCGCCGTTGGACATATCCTTGAATACGACGGGGCGATAGTTTTCTGGATGAATACCTTTTTTCATTTTCTGATTTATATTACTGTTTATTACTGTTTTCTCGTCTCAGCCCGACGGCAACGGCGCACGTTGCCACACAAAGCGAATGCAAAGTTACGACAAATATCCGTTTTGGCAAAACAAGACGGACGTTTTTTGTCCTAAAAGGGCAATATTTCCTTTCAGCGGATGCCGTTTGCGGATTTCATGACAAGTGGATATAATACAGCAACTTGTAGGCGTTGAACAGCAGGATGCCGGGTTTTCCCTCCGTGAGGCGGCGTCTCAGCGGTGCGCCAAAGAGGGAATAGAGCCGCCTGCAGACCGCCCGCAGATGCCAGACCTCCAGTCTCTCGGCGAGGTCGAGCAGTCTCACGTATCCTCGCAGTTCGTTTCTGAACTCGTGAAGCGTGCGGCACGCCTCCTCAGTCTTGCCGATGAACGAGGCGTTGTCGGTGAAATTGCCGTAGCCCAGGGGGTTGTCTATGTGCAGGATGGGGATGTTGTTCTCCTTCAGCACCTTGCCGAACAGCACGTCTTCATAGCCGTATGACGTGAAGCGTCCGTCGAACGGGTGCGCCAGCATGACACTGCGGCGGATGAGGAAGTTTGACGTGTGGAAGTCGCCGTAGGGGTTTGCCTGCCGCAGCAGGGCGTTTCCGTTCTGCGCCCCGGCTGTCTCGAAGATGTAGCGGAGGTTGTGCCGCAACGCCCTTTGCCCAGTCTTGATGCGGTAACCTCCGTAAACCACGTCGCACTCCGCGCTGTTGATGTAGTTGGAGAGGTAGTCGTGGCTTGTCACCTCCATGTTGCTGTCGATGAACAGGAGCCATTCGTGCTTCGCCTCCTGTGCCAGGAAGTTGCGTATGACAGCCCTCCCGGCGTTTTGTGTCCGCTCCATGTAGCGGCAGTTTGCCATGCCGTTGATGGCGCGGTTGGCTTCCACTGTCGCCCGGTCGGTCGATCCGTCGTCGGCGACGAGTATCTCGCACGCCACGCCGGGCAGCAGTTCCGCCTGCGCCAGCAGCGCTTCCGCCAGTCCGGTGCACACGTTGTTGTATGTGGGAATAAGTATCGAGAGTGACTTTATCATGTCTGCCGTGTCTCTTTCAGTCGGTTGCGGCGTATGGCAACGCCTGTCTCTTCACTACCCAACGGCCGCTCTTGTCGCTGCCGATGCGTTTCAGCAGTTCCGTTTTCTTGAGAAATGCGATTTCCCTTTTTGCGGTTGCGTCAGACAGTCCGGTTTTTTTGCAAAGCCTCTCTCTGCTCAGTGTACCGTCTTCCGAGAACAGCCGCAGTATCAGTTCCTGTCTTTCCGTCAGTTTTACTGGGTCGTTTGCTGGGTCATTTACTGGGTCACCTTTGGGCGTGAGAGCGGTGTCTGTCCTGAAAGACAGGGTGAGTTTCACCTGCATCAATTCCGGTTGCTCCGTAATCTCGGGCTTTATCCAATGCTTTTCGTTCCAGGCGCTGAGGATGAGCGGAAATCCCGACCCCATGTTTTCTCCGTAGCCGATCATCCGGAACATATTTTGTATCCTTTGGTTTCTGGCTTTGGATTCTCCTCCTTGGTATATCTGTTCCACCGGCAGTTTCAGTAACCCCGGATTCGTGAAGGTTATGCAGTCGTCGTGTTTTTCAATCTTGAGGATTCCGTTGACTTGAAAGTCGGAATGGATGCACAGGTTTGTCACAGCCTCGCGTATGGCTTTGTGCTGCAAGGTGTCATCCTTTCGTATCACACCATCCATATTGAACGGATGCGGCAGGTCTCTTGTGAGTTTCGGCAACACCAGTCTGACGAAGTTGAACAGGTTGTTCTCCCATGTGCCGTCATAGGTGAGGCGGTCGCTGTACCGCTGTGTGCCGATTAGGTGTGACTTGTCTATGTAGTCCATACGCAGGTTGTCGAACGTCTCGCGTATGGATAAGCCTTTCCCGAACATGAGCAATCCGGCCATGGTGAGACCCTCTGTGCCGTCCTTGCGGCTGGTGGCGTATCCTCCAAGCTGCCGCAGGAAATCCCTGTTGCCAAGTTCGTTCCATACATGGTCCGGGTTGTCTGTCTTGAACATGATGCGATAGCGTTCCAGCGTGGGCTCGTCTATGTCGTCCATGGTGCAGTGCTCCAGTATCAGTCTGTCGTTTCCTGTCTCGCAGGAGTCGCGAATCAGCATCTTCAATTCCTGTTCCGAACAGTGGTAGTCGCCCTCGTGGTTGCGCTTGAACGTTCCCCTTGACAGATTGTCGTTGGTGTATACCGGGCGGACAGCGTTGTCCGCGCGCGGCACGTTGACTGCAATTACTTCCTTTCCGTCTGCGTTTATCGTCTGCACATCCTCGTCGTGGAGGATATTGACACTTACCTTCTTCTTGTCATTGGCCAGGTTCCACAGGTCTCGGCGCATCTTGTCGGCATCCTCGACGCCGACAATCTCAAACCGTCTGCTTCTGTCCTGTTCTCCGGGATGTTCCTCTACACCCAGAAGGACGGTGCCTCCATAGGTGTTCGCGAAAGCCGAATAGGTGTCCCAAAGTGAGTTCGGCACGCCTCGTGCGGCTTTTTTGCATTCCAGTGTCACGCGTTCGCCTCTTGACAGGATGTCCTTTATGTCCATGTTCATGATTGGGTCTTGGTGGGTTATGTAGGTTCGCCTTTCGTGCGGTATGCCGACAAAGTTACGGAAAATATGCGGTTAACCGTGCCGTTGGGCATCTCTTTTCGTCCGTGAACATACTTCTTGCGTTCCGGAAGGGGTGCTTTGGCGGTGCATGAGAGGTGCTTTGGCGGCTGTATCACGACCGTGGTTCGGTCGGACCACGGTCGAAGTACGGTCGAACCACGGTCGGTATACGAGCGAACCACGGTCGGTGTGCCGCTGCGAAAACGGTGTTTCGGCACCGCAAGAACGGTGTTCCCGCCCTGCCGGTCGGCGGTTGCGGAGCCGCCGATGCAATAAAACGGCGGAAACGGCGTTATGTTAAGGATGATGCAATTGACTGACCGCATACGCCAAGTGAAGATAGTGCTCGTGGCGGCAGCCGTGGTTATAGCCGTGGCTTCGCTGCTCGTGTCGAGTGCGCTGACCCGTGACCTCAAGGAACAGGAGCGCAACAAGATGGCGGTGTGGGCCGAGGCGATGCGCTCGCTCAACCGTGCCGACGAGAACACGGACCTCAATCTCGTGCTGAAAGTCATCGACACGAACGACCTGATACCCATTGTGGTGATGGACAGCCACGGCAACGTGGAGACGTGCAGGAACATACGCATCTCCGCCTCGTGCCATGCCGACAGCCTGGCGTACCTGGCCGACATGGGGCGTTACATGAAAAGCAAGGGCAACAGCATCCGTATCGTCATCGACGAGGAGCACCCCGGCGACGAGTACATAGACGTCTGCTTCGACGACTCGCTCATGCTGAAGCGGCTGGTGGCCTATCCCTATGTGCAGCTCGGGGTGGTGCTGATATTCGTGGTGGTGGCGGTCTTCGCCCTGCTCACGTCGAAGAAGGCGGAGCAAAACAAGGTGTGGGTGGGCCTGTCGAAGGAAACGGCTCACCAGTTGGGCACTCCCATCTCGAGCCTCATGGCGTGGATGGAGGTGCTGAAGGAGACTTATCCCGACGACGAACTCATACCCGAGATGGGCAAAGACGTCGACCGGCTGCAACTGATAGCCGACCGCTTTTCCAAGATAGGCAGTCTGCCCGAACCGGTTCCGTCGGACCTGACGGCGATGATGACCCATGTGGCGGAGTACATGGACCGCCGCACGTCGAGCAAGGTTAAGATAGAGTGCCGCATGCCCGGCTGCCCTGTGATAGTGAAACTCAATGTCTCGCTCTTCGAGTGGGTGATAGAGAACCTCTGCAAGAACGCTGTCGACGCCATGGAAGGCTCGGGCAGCATCGTCATTACCGTGGACGACAAGCCCGACATGGTGGCGATAGAGGTGGCGGACACGGGGAAAGGCATAGCCAGGAAAGACCTGCAGTCGGTGTTCCGCCCCGGTTTCACTACCAAAAAGCGCGGCTGGGGTCTCGGGCTTTCGCTCGCCAAGCGCATCGTGGAGGAATATCACAAGGGGCGTATATGGGTCAAGAAGTCGGAAATAGGCAAGGGCACGACGTTCCGTATCGAACTGAAAAAGTGAAAAAAGTGGCGTCCCTTGCTTGGAAGTCGGAAATAATTAGTAACTTTGCACCTCGCAATGTGTAGTGACGTGGGCTTCAAAATAGACCTGAGAGAGTTGGATGGGGAATACACCTATTACAATTACGCTCTCGACGACACTTTCTTCGCGTCATTCCCGTCGTCGGACATAAGGAGAGGAAACCTGGGTTGCAGGCTTGCAGTCCGTGCCGCGGACGCTTTCCATGAACTCGATTTCCACATCGAGGGTACGGTGACCGTGCCGTGCGACAGGTGTCTTGACGACATGGAACTGCCGGTCTCGACGGACAACAGGCTGGTGGTGAAGTTCGGGGATGAGACTTCCGAGGATGACGACCTGCTGGTTGTCGACGAGGACGACCCAGTGATTGACGTGTCGTGGCTCATGTATGAGTTTGTCACACTGAGCCTGCCGATGCGCCACACGCATGAAGACGGACAGTGCAATGCGGAGATGACCGGCTACATCACGGGCTGTGATGACGGTGCGGACGGCTCTTCCGCAGGCGGAGACGGGGCGGCAGACCCCCGATGGAGCAAACTCACGGAACTGCTGAACGGAAATTAGAAACAATTAAACATAACAAAAAATGGCACATCCTAAAAGAAGACAGTCGAAGACTCGTACACTTAAAAGAAGAACGCACGATAAGGCCGTTGCCCCGACACTGGCAGTATGCCCAAACTGTGGAGCCTACTATGTATACCACACGGTTTGTCCTACTTGCGGATACTACCGCGGTAAGGTCGCTATCGTAAAGGAGCTCGCTGAATAATTCAGCGCTCATGACTTGCGGTACTTGAATAGAATTGCTGGAAAAGAGCGGATGGCAGTGTGCGCAACTCCGTGTGCGCCGTTGTCTCTTCGTCTCGCTTTCAGGATGATTCCGTTCAAGTATTTTTTTGTATATAACCATACAGCAGAACGAAAATGGAAAAGATAAACGCAGTGATCACCGGTGTGGGAGGCTATGTACCTGACTATATCCTCGACAACGATGAACTGTCGCACATGGTAGACACCAGTGATGAGTGGATAATGGAGCGCATCGGCGTGAAGACGCGCCACATACTGAAACCCGAACAGGGTGCGGGCACATCGTATCTCATGGAACGTGCCGTGCGCCAACTGCTCGAAAAGACACAGGTGGACCCCGATACGATAGAGGCAATCTACTGCGCCACCACCACGCCAGACTACCATTTCCCGTCCACAGCCTCGCTCATCATAGGGCGACTGGGGCTGAAGAACGCTTTCGGATTTGACATGGAGGCGGCCTGCGCCGGCTTCCTCTACGCCATGGAGGTGGGCGCGAGCCTGATATGCAGCGGCCGCCACAAGCGCATAATAATCGTCGGCGGCGACCAGATGTCGAGCATGACCAACTATGAAGACCGCAACACATGCCCCATCTTCGGCGATGGCGCGGCGGCAGTCCTCATGGAAGCGACCACAGAGAACGTGGGACTGATGGACAGTTACCTGCGTGTCGACGGCGAGGGTTACGACAACCTGCACATGGCGGCGGGCGGTTCGGCTCAGATGCCTACCTACAAGACGGTGGACGAACACCTGCACTGCGTGTATCAGGAGGGCCGTACGGTGTTCAAGCATGCCGTGACCAAGATGAGCGACGCGGTGGAGACGATAGCCGACCGCAACGGTCTCAACAAGGAAAACATAACGTGGCTCGTGCCGCATCAGGCCAACGTGCGCATAGAGAGCGCCGTGGCTCGCCGCCTCGGACTGGAGGAAAAGCAGGTGATGATAAACATCGACCACATGGCGAACACCTCGGGCGGTACGCTGCCGCTGTGCCTGTGGGAGTACGAACCGCTGCTCAAAAAAGGCGACAAGCTCATATTCACCGCCTTCGGGGCTGGCTTCTCTTGGGGAGCAAGTTACATGATATGGGGCTACGACGGCGCAAAGGAAGCGGCCAAGAGCCCTGCCGAGTTCTACAAGGAGGGTGTCATGACGCGCGAGGAGTGGCGTGAGATGAGGAAGAAGAATGCATAAGGCCGGATTCGTCAACATAGTAGGCAACCCCAATGTGGGCAAATCCACGTTGATGAACCTGCTTGTCGGTGAGCGGATAAGCATCGCCACGTTCAAGGCGCAGACTACCCGCCACCGCATAATGGGCATCGTCAACACGGACGATATGCAGATAGTGTTCTCCGACACGCCCGGCGTGCTCAAGCCGAACTACAAACTGCAGGAGTCGATGCTCGCCTTTTCCGAGAGCGCACTTGCCGATGCGGACATCCTCCTCTACGTCACGGACGTGGTGGAGACACCCGAGAAGAACATGGAGTTTCTCGAAAAGGTGCAGAAGATGACCATTCCCGTGCTGCTGCTCATCAACAAGATAGACCTCACGGACCAGAAGTCGCTCGTGGGAATCGTGGAGAAGTGGCACTCGCTGCTGCCCAACGCGGAGATACTTCCGCTGTCGGCACTCAACAAGTTCGGCGCTGACATGCTGCTCAACAGGATAAAGGAACTGCTGCCGGCATCGCCCCCGTACTTCGGAAAGGACCAGTTGACGGACAAGCCGGCGCGCTTCTTCGTGTCGGAAATCATCCGCGAGAAGATACTGCTCTTCTATGACAAGGAGATACCCTATTCAGTAGAGGTGCGTGTGGAGAGTTTCAAGGAGGATGAAACGCTCATAAGGATTTCCGCAGTGATATATGTGGAGCGCGATTCCCAGAAAGGGATAATCATAGGACACCAGGGCGTGGCTCTCAAAAAGGTGAGTACCGAATCGCGCAAGGCGTTGGAAAAGTTTTTCGGAAAGAAGATTTTCCTCGAGACTTTTGTCAAAGTTGACAAGGACTGGCGAAGCAGCCAACGTGAGTTGGACTGCTTCGGATACAACCCAGAGTAATATAAACCCGGCGGAACGGATGTTCTCCGGGCATAAAATGGAAACCCGCAGGGAGCGGGAAATGAAAAATGGGAAATTTAGTGGCTATTGTCGGACGTCCCAATGTGGGGAAGTCGACGCTTTTCAACAGGCTGACCAAGACACGTCATGCCATAGTCAGTGATACCGCCGGCACCACACGCGACCGTCAGTACGGTAAGGTGGAGTGGTGCGGACGCGAGTTTTCCGTGGTGGATACAGGCGGTTGGGTGGTCAATTCGGACGATGTTTTCGAGGAGGCTATCCGCCGTCAGGTGACCATTGCCACGGAGGAGGCCGATCTCGTACTCTTTCTCGTGGACGTGGCGACGGGCCTGACAGACCTCGATGAGGATGTAGCGCAGATTCTGCGCCGTACTAAACTGCCGGTAATCCTTGTGTGCAACAAGGTGGACAACAACGACCAGATCTACGATTCCATGGAGTTTTACCGTCTCGGGCTTGGCGAACCGTTCTGCATAAGTTCCGCCACGGGCAGCGGAACGGGAGATTTGCTTGACCTGGTGGTGTCGAAACTCAGCGAGACAAAGGTCGAGGAGTACGACAATATTCCCCGTTTTGCCGTCGTGGGACGCCCAAATGCCGGCAAGAGTTCCATTGTCAACGCCCTCATAGGGGAAGACCGCAACATTGTGACCGACATCGCCGGCACCACACGAGACAGCATTTACACCAGATATACCAAGTTCGGATTTGACTTCTACCTTGTTGACACCGCCGGCATACGCCGAAAGAACAAGGTGACAGAGGACTTGGAGTTCTATTCGGTTATGCGTGCCATACGCGCGATAGAAAACTCCGACGTGTGCATACTCATGATTGACGCCACGCGCGGTATCGAAGCGCAGGATATGAACATCTTCCAACTTATCCAGAAAAACAACAAGAGCCTTGTCGTTGTGGTCAACAAGTGGGATCTTGTGGAGGAGAAGAGCCAGAAAGTCATAGACACTTTTGAGAACGCGATACGCGAAAGGATGGCCCCATTCGTGGATTTCCCCATCGTGTTTGCCTCCGCATTGACAAAGCAACGCATATTCAAGGTGCTCGACATCGCCAACATGGTGTACAAAAACCGCAAGGCGAGGGTAGGCACAACGAAACTCAATGAGGTCATGCTGCCGCTGATCGAGGCGTTCCCGCCGCCGTCAATAAAGGGCAAATACATAAAGATCAAGTACTGTGCGCAGTTGCCCGACACCCAGATACCGTCGTTTGTGTTCTATGCGAACCTGCCACAGTACATCAAGGAACCATACCGCCGTTTTCTCGAAAATAAGATCCGTGAGCACTGGTCGATGACCGGTTGCCCGATAAACGTGTTCATCCGACAGAAATGATGAGAGGTTTCGTCGCTGCCGCCGCGGCGGTCATGTTGCTGTTGTCCTGTGAAAGCAAAAAGGAGGACAATCAGGCTGAGATTGCCGGAAACGCCGCCCGACAGTACTATTCCTATCTTATGGCTGGCGACTGTGGGGCTTTTGTCGACGGCACTTGCCGCAAAGACAGCATCAGGAAGGAATACCGTGACCAACTGATAGACAACGCCCGCATGTTCGTCGCGCAGCAACAGGACGAGCACAATGGCATAAAAGCGGTGGAGGTGAAGCGTGTTGACATAGACACGATGCGCACCCGGGCCGAGGTTTTCCTCGTCCTTACCTACGGAGACAAGACCAATGAGCAGGTGCTTGTGCCGATGGTGAAAAGCGATGGGTTGTGGTATATGAAATAATTGTTACTTTCGCACTAAGATTAGAAAAGGATAACAAGATATGGACTATTTGCCATCAGACCCCGCGATACTCGTATCAAGTGTCAACATGCTGTTGCGCGACAGCGAATATGATTCGCTCGAAGAGATATGCAATGTCTTCGACCGTGATATGGACGATGTATTGAAGACTATCAATGACTATGGCTATGTCTATAGTCATGACCAGCGTCAGATACGCCCTATGGGCTACGACCAATGATTCCGCGCAGTGCCATAGAGACTGCCTATGCCTTCTTTCACCAGAAGGAGCGCATCTATGCCCATTCCGCCATGGAGTGGCAGAAAGATGACATAGAGTATACCATATCGCAATATGTGCAGGATATGAATCCGCAACTCTTTGTAGTGCTTGCGGATGGTTGCAAAGATTTCCTTTGCAACCATCCGCTTTTTCATGAGCACATCAAAGAGGCTATAGCAAAACTCGAGAGCCTTCTCGAAGGATAGAAAAAACGCACGTATGTGCATCCTTTTTCCTCATTGCCTCTTCGAAGTAGGGAGTGCTATGCTCTGTGTAGAGGGTGTGCAGGCCGAGAGCCTTGACATTCGCCGTCTTTGTCTTTTGCTTCAGTTCATGTCCCATCCACTCGCCCTGTTTCACGATGGCGAGCGAGGAAAGGAGCAACAAGCAGACAATGAGGCTGCATACCTGTTGGTTCTTTTTATTATTACTTGAAAATCATTTAGTCTTTTATCTTTAAGCGTAGCGAGTTGAGCACCACGCTCACACTGGAACAAGCCATCAGGGCACTTGCCCACATCGGAGTGATCTGGAAGTCGATGCCGAAGAGATGCAAGGCTCCTGCCGCCAAGGGGATGCAGACGATGTTATATACGAATGCCCAGAAGAGGTTTTGCCAGATCATGCTTACCGTCCGTCGGCTGAGCACCACAGCCTCGGGGATAGCCATCAGGTCATCGCCCATCAGCGTGACCTGTGCCACGTCCATCGCCACGTCGGTACCTCTGCCTATCGCCATACTCACATCGGCGAGTGCCAAGGCCTGGGTGTCGTTGATGC
>CAVDQB010000022.1:36102-40002 GCA_963611255.1 Faecalibacterium prausnitzii | reverse complement strand
ATAATAATCACATACATAATGTAAACATTAAAGGTGAGAATTAATAAAACCCACCTTTAATGTTTACCACAACTTTCAAATGTAGGACAACACGTAGCGCGGAGACTGAAAGAACAACCCCGTCCGTGCATCACTAAGTTTGTCGTATATTGGTGAGGTATAGACACGTTCAAAGGCTTCCTCTAAAGAGTAGCCCCGTTCTTCGGTGAGTATCTGTATCATGCGGGCAGTAATATGTTCTTTCATATACTTGAACTCTTGTGGTGATACATTAATTTCCGTCATACCTTCCGTAGTTTTGAGATGGCACGTTCCGTTCCAAAGAAGTATTGGAAAGTAATGCCTTTCATATATTTCAAGTTGTTGAGGAACTGGTCAAGTGTGATATCGCCAGCCTCATATTTGCCTATTTGAACACCCACGCGATCATTGGCTATTGGACCATAGACTATATCGTAGTCATGTGCCGCTTTGTCTGTCTTGTTGTTTCGGTTGAGGAAGATGAAGTCTGCCCATTGATGCGAATATCCATCAAACGTTAGCACACGCAACTCGTCAGTCGATAACAATGATTCATCAAAAAGATATTCATTCATCACTGGTTCTCCACCTTCTGTCAGAGCTTTGAACTCTCCCATGCGCCAAGCTTGCTCACGGTTTGCAGAAAGATAAAAACCACGACCAAAATCTTTATTGGGACGTGATTTCTGCAAATCTATGCGGTCTATCAAGACTGTAGAACCATGATAGAGATGTATCACAATGAACCTCCTTTCCTGCTACAATAGCTCGACATACTCTTTACCATATCATCCATTGGCTGCGTGTGCATCACATCGTAGAAGTCGTGTGCCACTTTGATTGCGCCGTACCTATTGAGGTACTTATATGCTTCCATGTCAGTCATATTGTAATGACTGGCAAAGGAGGCAATAAGTGCCACTATATATTCCGATATTTCCTTGACGCTGAACATTGGCATTAATAACTTGATGGGTAAAATTACAAATACTCATTGATAGTCAACACATATATCCTGTTAAATAAAGCCAAAAGGTATCAGAAGTTCTGATTCCAGCTTCATAAGGGCATAATCTACTTTCTTCTGATTATCACATAAAGGATAACTGGCACGCCGATGATGGGTGTGACGGCATTGACAGGCAGCACGGTGACTGACGGAAGCGTGCTGATGGCATTGCAGAGCAGGGCTACGGCAGCGCCCGAAAGCAGCGTCATGGGGATGAGGGTGAGAAAATTGTCGGTGCGGACAATCATTCTCGCTATGTGCGGCACGGCAAGTCCGATGAAGGCTATAGGTCCGCAATAGGCGGTGGTCAATGCCGTTATGCACCCGACAATTAGCAGCAGGGCATTGCGTGTGCGCCTTATGTTCACCCCGAGGTTCTCCGCATAACTGTCGCCGAGCATCAAGGCGTTGAGGGGTTTTATCATCATCACCGACAGCGCCATAAGGAAAACAAGCGCAAAGGAGAGAAACGGCAACTGACTTAGACTGACGGAAGAAAAATCGCCCATGCCCCACATGACATAACTCTGTAGGTTTTCTGCCGTGGCCACTACATTGAGTATGGTGATGATGCCCGATATGAGATAGCCCAAGAGTAATCCTGCCACAAGGAGTACAAGGTTGTTGCGCAGCAGGGAGTTGAGCATGAGCAACAGGAATGTCACTGCCAACGCGCCCATCAGGGCTACTGTCGTGACTGACACTCCCGAAGAGAGAAACGGCAACCCAAGCCATGACGCACCCAATGTGACAAGTGCCACTCCAAGCGACGCTCCTCCGCTGATGCCGAGTACTGACGGACCGGCAAGGGGATTGTGCATGGCTGTCTGCAAGAGCAGTCCCGCCACGGCGAGCGATGCGCCCACAAGCAGAGCCGTGACGGCTTGCGGCAGGCGGCTGTCAATGACAATGAAGTTGACCATGGCATCGGCATTGCGCCCCGACAATGACGAGAGCACTTCGGAAAAGTCAATGTGCACCGAACCGAAGAATATGTTTATGAGGAACAGCAGCACTACTGCCACTGCCATGACGACGTGTCTTTTCATTGCAATTTAGTGTAATAATGCATCCTTGACGGCAGTTTCATCTCGGGATGCAGGATGTTTACCATGTCTTCCAACAGATAGTCGGGACGGAAGGGGGCTTCATCAAAGTATGCCACCTTGGATGTGTTCACGCCCCAGACATTGCCTTCACGGAAAGCACGGAACTGCGAATAGACTGGAGAAAGCGATGCCAACTGCTTCAGTGTCATGGGTTGGTCACCCTGATAGCGTATTATCCACACTTCGGCATCCTTGGCGGCACTGAGCACCTGCTCCTTCGACATTGCCAGCGAACCGCCATTAATCGAGATGTCGAAAGGCAGCCGTCCGCCGGCATCCTCCACCATACCGCCGGCAGTACTTATCCTTGACGGCTGATACCACATGTTGCCATACATCGTGTCGAAGAATACGGCAGGACGGGCGGCAGTTTTCTTAACGCGCCGGCTCAGTTCCTTGTATCTTGTCTCCACCACTTGATAGAGGCTGTCGGCACGTTTGCCCACTCCCCACAGTCTGCCAAACTTCTTCATCCAGGCAGCCCTGCCCAGCGGAGTGGTCTCCATAAAGTCGCGGCATTCCACGAGTTGCAGGTTCATGCGGCGATATTTGCTCAGGTCCACACCGTCATAGGCTGACACCATGAACATCTGTGCACCCGAAGCCACAATCTTTTCCACATCGGGCTTCATCTGACTCGAGAAGTCTATGCATCTGTCACCCACGCCGAGCATCTGCATCAGTCCGCGGTAAGGCGTAGCGTCAACAGCCACAAGCGGACATTGGCCTTCTGTCGCTTCATCCTGATGGCTGACAGAAAAAGGCGTTTCGGGAATGCCCCTCACGGCAAGCACGCAGAGTGCCGCGGCAAGGACAATTCCCGAAACGGACAGTATGAGAGTCTTGTTACGAAGCAACCGCTTCATGTCTTATCTTATTTTGTTACTGTAGACTGTTTGAACACCACGGTACAAGGGCCTACGCCTGCATTAAACTTCCATGACTTGTTGTTGTCGAAGTCGAATGCGCACACATAGCCATCTGCGCTATAGTCAGCAAAACCGTACGCTCCCATCACATAAGAAGAGATGAACACATAACCCGTGTTAGGGTCAACGGCGATGCCACAAGGCGATGCAATCTCCTGTGTAGGAGTAAACGCCGTTTTGTTGCCGTCAGCATCATAGCGTGTGTAGGTAGTTGTGGTGACGTATGTTGTCCAGTCTGTCACAGAGTTTATGACATAGAGAGTACCTTTATAAACGTCAAAGAGAGTGCCGTCGAGGAGGTAGGTCACATTGTCGGAAGCGTCAATCTCCTGTATCTGGCTCTGTATATCCTGATAGTTGCCGGTAGAGAGCACATAGAGCACACCGTCTGCAGCCTTGATGGCTGTAGGATTGGCAGCCACGGTGACGTCCTTTATCTTCTTCAGGTTAGTGGCATCGAGTTTCACCACATTGGTGTTGTAGGTGTAATCAGCGTTGTATGCATTGCAGACATAGAGGCTTCCGTTACGGTAAGCGATACCTTCGAGGCACGCACCAATCACGTCGCTCTTGGCAACAACGCTGTGGCTCTGGCAACTGATCTGCGATACCGTGCCGTCGTAACTGGTCACGAAGACATTGCTGCCGTCGGTTGCCATCTCACGAGGCTGGGTGACGGAAACCGAGGCTACTGATTTCAGGTTCTCGTCAACGACCTCCACACGGTTCTCGTCGGTGCAGGCGATGTAGCCTTCGCCGTCAACGAGAATCATGGAATTGGGAGTGCCGCCGAGCGAACGGTTGTTGACAGACTGAAACAGTCCGTTGGTGA